>NZ_JBIVNO010000010.1:0-126573 GCF_044753645.1 Streptomyces sp. NPDC093261 | reverse complement strand
GGCTGGGCTGCCGCGTCGTGTTGGGGGCCTGGGCCCTTTGGCGGGGGGGGGGGTCCCCCCCCCCCCCGCGCCCCCGGGGCGCGGGGGGGCGGGCGGGGCCGGCCCCCCACCGCTGCTGTCTTGGGGGCCTCCGGCTGGCCCGCGTGGCACCGCGGTTCCTAGACTCTGAGGTGTGGCCCGGCCCAACGACGAGGTCGAGGCGCTCCTGAAGGAGTACGCGGACCTCATCGCGATCACGGCAGGCGACGCGTTCAAGGCGCGCGCCTACGAGAAGGCCGCGCGCGCCATCGGCGGATACCCCGACGACATCTCCCGGCTGGACGCCGACGGGCTGCGGGGCATACCGAACGTGGGCCGCTCGATCGCCGAGAAGGTGCTCGAGTATCTGCACACCGGCACGGTCTCCGCGGTCGAGGAACGCCGGGCGAGGATCCCCGCCGGAGTGCGCGAACTCATCACGATCCCCACCCTGGGCCCGAAGAAGGCGATGCGGCTCTACGAGGACCTGCACATCGGGTCGGTGAACGAACTGGCCGCCGCGATCGAGGCGGACGCCCTGAGCGATCTGAAGGGCTTCGGCGCGAAGACGCAGGAGAACATCCTGCACGGCATCGCCCTGCTCCAGCAGACGGGCGGGCGTATCCCGCTGCATATGGCCGTCGACACGGCCGAGCAGATCGTCGCCGAGCTGTCCGGCGTGACCGGCTGCAAGCGCTGCGCATACGCCGGGTCCCTGCGCCGTATGCGGGAGACCGTCGGGGACATCGACGTCCTGGTCGCGGCGAAGCGGTCCGCCCCCTTCATGGACGCCCTGTGCGCGCTGCCGTCCACGGCCGAGGTGATCGCCCAGGGCACGAAGAAGACGTCGATCCGCACCACCAAAGGTGTCCAGGTCGACCTGCGGGTCCTGCCGCCGGACTCGTGGGGGGCCGGGCTCCAGTACTTCACCGGGTCGAAGGCGCACAACATCCGCACCCGCACCATCGCCGTCCGGCAGGGGCTGAAACTGTCCGAGTACGGTCTCTTCGACGTGGACAGCGGGCAGTCGCTGGCCTCCCGTACCGAGGAGGAGGTCTACGGCCGGCTCGGACTGCCGTGGATCCCGCCGACGCTGCGTGAGGACCGCGGGGAGATCGAGGCGGCGCTGCGCGGCGAACTGCCCGAGGTGGTGACCGAGCGGAGCATCCGCGGTGATCTGCACACCCACACCGACCTCACCGACGGCCTCGCGTCGCTGGAGACGATGGTGGAGGCGGCCGCCGCACGCGGCTACGCGTACTACGCGGTCACCGATCACGCGCCCCGCCTGTACATGCAGCGCATGACGGACGAGAAGATGCTCGCCCAGCGGGAGCGGCTGCGGGAGCTGGACGGCGTCCATCACGGAATGCGGCTGCTGCACGGCACCGAGCTGAACATCGGCCCCGAGGGGGAGGTGGACTGGCCCGACGACTTCCTCGCGGGCTTCGACCTCTGCGTGGCCTCCCTGCACTCCCACTTCGACCTGGACCGCAAGGCGATGACCAGGCGGCTGGTGCGGGCGTGCGAGAACCCGTACGTCAATGTGATCGGGCATCCGACCACCCGTCTGATCGGCAAGCGGCCGGGGGTCGACGCCGACTGGGACGAGGTGTTCGCGGTATGCGCCCGCACGGGGACCGCACTGGAGGTCAACGCCCAGCCCGACCGGCTGGACCTGTGCGACGAGGACATCCTGCGCGCCCGGGAGCACGGCGCGAAGTTCGCCGTGAACACCGATGCCCACTCCGTCCCGCACCTGGCCCAGCTGCGCTTCGGGGTCGGCACCGCGCAGCGCGGCTGGCTCACCCCGGACGACGTGGTCAACACCTGGCCACTGCGCCGGTTGCGCCGCTTCCTGGCCAAGGGCAGGTCCGGGTGAGGCGCGCCGCGTTCCCGGACGCGGCTCACCTCCGTTCACTTCCGCGCGGGCGGGGAGCGGAAGCGGAGTGTGCCGTCAGGGTCGAGGCCGATCCGCGTGCCGAGAGCGCGGCTGCATCCGTCGAGGGCGGCCCGCAGCCATGCGGCGTCCTCGGCCGTGGCGTGCTCCAGCCGCATCCTGCGCGACTGGAGGGGCACCATCCGCACCCCGGCCAGCCTGCCGGTGTCCGCCTCGACCGAGACCAGGTACAGCAGCCGCAGGTCGTCGCGGTAGTGCTCGTAGCCGCCGATGCCCTCGTAGTCGTCGACGAGATCGCCGCACCCGTAGAGGACGAGCCGGTCCCGGTAGGCCTCCAGGGGGCGCGGGTGGTGTGAGGAGTGCCCGTGGACGATGTCCACGCCCTCGTCGACGAGGGCGTGCGCGAACCGCACCTGGGCGCGTGAGATCTCGTAGCCCCAGTTGGAGCCCCAGTGGACGGAGGCGACGGCGAGGTCTCCGGGGCGTTTGTGGCGGCGCAGCCGGTCGGCGAACGCCGCCGCGGAGGCCATCGAGGGACCGGGCATGAGGTCGACGCCGGACCGCTCCCCGGTGGCGGCCCAGTGCTCGGGGATGCCGCTGGAGGGCATGCCGAAGGAGAACACCAGCACCCGGCCGCCGCCGCCGAGCGGCACGACCGCCGGCCGGCGGGCCGAGGCCGCGTCAGGGCCCGCCCCGGCCGTACGCAGCCCCGCGCCCGCCAGGGCGTCGAGGGTCTCGTCGAGGCCTGGGCGGCCGAAGTCCAGCACATGGTTGTTGGCCAGGGCGCAGACGTCCGGGCGCGCCGCCGCCAGACAGGGCAGATTGGCCGGGGTCATGCGGTAGTGGACGCCCTTGCCCGGCGCGAAGTCGTCCTGGCGGGTGACGGAGGTCTCCAGGTTGACCACCCGGACGTCGGGCGCGGCGGCCGCCAGGACTGGCAGGGCCTCGCCCCAGGGGTGGTGGAAGCCGCAGGGCCGGGGAATCGGCCCGTTCACCGCCTCGGCCAGGACGACGTAGTCCCGGGCGTCCTGGACGTACGCCTCCCGCAGCGCCGGGTCACCGGGGTGCGGGAGGATCTGGTCGACGCCCCGGCCGAGCATGACGTCGCCGCCGAGGAACAGCGTGACCAGGCCCTTGCCCTCGTTCACCCTCCCACGCTAAGGCGGTCGCGTGCGGGCGGCGAGGGGCGGCGTGGGGCGACCCGCGGGCGGGCGCGCGAGGCGCTAGACGTGGGCCGGGGCCATGTGGTCGGTGAACCAGTCGCGGGCCAGGTCGGTCACCACCTCCAGGGTGCCGGGCTCCTCGAACAGGTGGGTGGCGCCGGGGACGATGGAGAGGTGGTTCTCGCAGTGCAGCCGGGCCTGTGCCTGCCGGTTGAGGTCGAGCACGATCGGGTCGGCGCCGCCGACGATGAGCAGCGTCGGGGCGGTCACCGCCGGCAGCCGGGACCCGGCGAGGTCGGGGCGGCCGCCGCGGGAGACCACCGCGGCGATACGGGCCTCCGGCTCCGCGGCGGCCCACAGGGCGGCGGCGGCGCCGGTGCTCGCGCCGAAGTAGCCGACGGCCGGCCCCTCGTATCCGGCCCGTGTGCGCAGCCAGCGGGTGGCGTCGGTCAGCCGTCCGGCCAGCAGGCCGGTGTCGAACACATTGCCCCGGTCCTGCTCCTCCTCCTCGGTGAGCAGGTCGAACAGCAGGGTGCCGAGTCCGGCCCGGTTCAGGCCCGCGGCGACGAACTGGTTGCGCGGGCTGTGCCGGCTGCTGCCGCTGCCGTGCGCGAACACGACGATCCCGGGCGCTTCGTCGGGCACGGTGAGCTGCCCCATGAGCCGTACGGCACCGGCGCTCACCTCGACCTCCGTCTCCGGGGAGCGGGGAGCGGAGGCGGTCGAGGCGGGACGGCCGGCCGCCCGCCTCAGGCAGTCGGCGACCTCCTCGTCGTCGGTCTGGGCGAAGTCGGCGTAGAACTGGCCGATGGCGAAGAAGTCCCGCGGTGTGGCCACGGACACCAGTTCGTCGGCCTCCCCGCCCAGCCGCTCGGTCCAGTCGCTCGGGGCGACGGGGACGGCCAGCACGATCCGCTCGGCGCCCCGGGCGCGCGCGATCCGGCAGGCCGCCCGGGCGGTCGACCCGGTGGCCACGCCGTCGTCGACCACGACCACGGTCCGCCCCTCGACGGAGACGGGCTCGTGCGTGCCGCGGTAGCGCCGGCCCCGCCGTTCGAGGACCTCGCGTTCGTGCTCCTCGACCTGGGCGACTTCCTCCCGGGGCACGCGGGCCTCGCGCACCACCGCGTCGTTGATCACACGCACGCCGTCCTCGCCGATCGCCCCCATCCCCAGTTCGGGCTGGAACGGCACGCCGAGCTTGCGGACCAGGCAGACATCGAGTGGCGCGCCGATCGCGCGTGCGACCTCGAAGGCGACCGGGACTCCTCCCCTGGGCAGACCCAGCACGACCGCGTTCCGGCCCCTGAGGTGCTCAAGACGTGCGCCCAGTTGCCGGCCCGCTTCCTGGCGATCCATGAAGAGCACGGCTCGGCCTCCTCACTCCCGGGGCAGCCACAGCGGGGCGGGTGGGGCCTCCTCCGGCGCTCCGGCGTCCTCGATGTCTCCCGCGGCGGCGCGCAGCAGCTTCTGGCCCATCGCGATCAGCGCGCGCCCGGCGGCGAGTTCGTCCCCGATCTCCGGCACCGCCATGTCGTAGGGGTTGCGGTGTGCCGCGGCACAGCTCTCCAACAGGTTGTCACCGGTGTCCAGGACGACCCGGGCCGTGGTGGCGGGGTCGTGTTCGGAGAGGTAGAGACGCAGGTTCCACTCCTTGGCGGTGGGCGGCCGGCTGGGGGCGGCTCGGGTCGACGTCATCTTCCGTACCTCCTCACACCGGTGCGGTGCGGCGCCGCACGAGGCGCGCGCCCTTCTTCCACTGTGACTCCGATGGGGCGGGTGCGCACGCAAGCCGGGAGCGAAATCCCGACCGTCCGGCCGCCTCGCCCCGCCGTCCGCCCGCCCCGCGGGACCCCCGGCCCCGCCGGGCACAATGGCGGTCATGACCACGCGTTCCTGCCCGTGCGGACTGCCCGAGGCCTACGAGAGGTGCTGCGGCCGTTTCCACGCGGGTGCGGCGGCGCCCACCGCCGAGGCACTCATGCGGTCGCGGTACAGCGCCTTCGTCCAGGGGGACACGGGGTATCTGTTGCGGACCTGGCATCCGCGGACCCGGCCCGAGCGGCTCGATCCGGACCCCGGGATGCGCTGGAGGGGGCTGGAGGTCCTGGAGACGACGGGCGGGTCCGCGTTCCACTCCACGGGCACGGTGACCTTCCGCGCCTCCTACCGGGGCGGTGCGCTGCACGAGCGCAGCCGGTTCGAACGGGTGGACGGGGCCTGGGTGTACGTCGACGGGGACTTCCTGGACTGAGGCGGGCGCCGGCCGGTGACCGGGGCGGGCGCCACGATGAACACGGCGGATGTCGGCCCCGGCGGCCCAGGGGCTGCCGCGGGCCGCTAGGGCGCGAGGATGTCCAGTTCGTGCAGCGCGCCGACGGTGATCTCGCGGGTCAGCCGCTCCGCACGGGCCGCGTCGCCCTCCCGTACCGCCTCCGCGACCTGGACGTGCAGGGTGACCGCGGCCGGGTCGGGGTCCTCGAACATCACGTCGTGGTGGGTGCGGCCCGAGAGCACCTCCGCGACGACATCGCCCAGGCGGGCGAACATCTCGTTGCCGGACGCGGTCAGGATCGTCCGGTGAAAGGCCACGTCGTGGATCAGATAGCCCTCCAGCTGGTGGCCGCGTGAGTTCGCGACCATGCCGAGGGCGCACTCGGTCAGCTCGGCGCACTGCCCGGACGTGGCGTTGCGAGCGGCCAGGCCCGCGGCCACCGGTTCGATCGCCGAGCGCAGCACGGTCAGCGAGCGCAGCTGGTACGGGCGGTCGGCGCCGGCCAGGCGCCACCGGATGACCTGGGGATCGTAGACGTTCCACTCGGCCCTGGGCCGGACCGTCACGCCCACCCTTCGGCGGGACTCCACCAGGTGCATGGACTCCAGGACCCGGACCGCCTCGCGCATCACGGACCTGGAGACCTCGAAGTGCTGGGCGAGTTCGTCGGTGCGCAGGACGCTGCCCGGCGGGTACTCGCCGGCGGTGATCGCGGGGCCGAGGGTATCCAGTACACGGCCGTGCAGCCCCCGGCCCGGAGTGGTCATGCGCTCAGCGTACGAGGCGGATCACGGGAAGAAAAAGTCAGACTTATTTGTCACAGAGTCTTGAATTCGTCGTATCTAATCGGTTTCAGTGACGTCGACATCAGATGTCGACGAAGACAGCGAGAGCTTGATGCAGCAAGTGCGCACCCCCCACGCGGTCGTGGTCATGGGCGTCGCGGGCACGGGGAAGACCACGATCGGTCCCCTGCTTGCGGCCCGGCTCGGCGTTCCGTACGCCGAGGGCGACGACTTCCACCCCCCGGCGAACATCGCCAAGATGTCGGCGGGCGTCCCGCTCACCGACGAGGACCGGTGGCCCTGGCTGGACGCCATCGGCGCCTGGGCGCACGGGCGGGCGGGGCTCGGCGGGGTGGTCAGCAGCTCGGCGCTGAAGCGGGCGTACCGCGACCGGCTGCGAGCCGCTGCTCCCGGCGTTGTCTTCGTGCACCTCACGGGCGACCGGAAGCTCATCGAGGACCGTATGGCGCACCGGCAGGGGCACTTCATGCCCACCGCGCTGCTGGACTCCCAGTTCGCCACGCTCCAGCCGCTGGAGCCGGACGAGGCGGGAGTGGCGGTGGACGTCTCGGGCAGCCCCGAGGAGATCACCGCCCGCGCCGTGGACGCGTTGCGCGACCTCGAACGGTCCTCCGCCCAGCCCTCGCAGTAACCCCCGTCCTCGGGCGCCGCCTCCCGGAAAGGCGCGGCCCCGAGGCCCTCTTCCCACCAGAAACCGAGAGTTCCTCTCCTCACCCAAGGGACCCCCGTGACCAGACTCAGCGTCGAGATGCTGGCAGCGGACACCGTCGAGCCGATCACTTCGGCGGGCCACGCTCAACTGGGCATCGCGGCGGTGGCAGGCATCGCCGTCATCGTGCTGCTCATCACCAAGTTCAAGCTTCACGCCTTCCTGGCGCTGACCGTCGGCTCGCTCGCGCTCGGCGCGTTCGCCGGGGCGCCACTCGACAAGGCCATCACCAGCTTCACCACCGGCCTCGGCTCGACCGTCGCCGGTGTGGGCGTCCTGATCGCCTTGGGCGCGATCCTCGGCAAGCTGCTCGCCGACTCCGGCGGCGCGGACCAGATCGTCGACACGATCCTCAGCCGGGCCAAGGGCCGCGCGATGCCGTGGGCGATGGTGCTGATCGCCTCGGTGATCGGTCTGCCGCTGTTCTTCGAGGTCGGCATCGTGCTGCTGATCCCGGTCGTGCTGATGGTCGCCAGGCGTGGCAACTACTCGCTGATGCGGATCGGCATCCCGGCACTGGCGGGCCTGTCGGTTATGCACGGTCTGATCCCGCCGCACCCGGGGCCGCTGGTCGCGATCGACGCCGTCAAGGCCAACCTCGGCGTGACGCTGGCGCTCGGTGTGCTGGTCGCCGTCCCGACGGTGATCATCGCAGGACCGCTGTTCTCGAAGGTCGCGGCCCGCTGGGTGGACGCCCCGGTCCCGGAGCGCATGCTCCCGCCGCGCGCCTCCGAGGAGCTCGAGACCCGCCCCGGCTTCGGCGCCACGCTGGCCACCGTGCTGCTCCCGGTCGTCCTGATGCTGTCCAAGGCGCTGGTCGACATCGTGGTGGACGACCCCGCCAAGATGGTGCAGCGCGTCTTCGACGTGGTCGGCTCCCCGCTGATCGCCCTGCTCGCCGCCGTGATCGTCGGCATCTTCACGCTGGGCCGCCCGGCCGGGTTCACCAAGGAGCGCATCTCGGGGACCGTCGAGAAGGGCCTCGCCCCCATCGCCGGCATCCTGCTCATCGTGGGCGCGGGCGGCGGCTTCAAACAGACGCTGATCGACTGCGGCGTGGGCCAGATGGTCCTGGACATATCGAAGAACTGGTCGATCCCCGCCCTCCTGCTGGCCTGGCTGATCGCGGTGGCGATCCGGCTCGCGACGGGTTCCGCGACCGTGGCGACCGTCTCGGCGGCCGGTCTGGTCGCGCCGCTCGCGGCTGACATGTCGACGACTCACACCGCCCTGCTGGTCCTGGCCATCGGCGCCGGCTCGCTGTTCTTCAGCCATGTCAACGACGCCGGCTTCTGGCTGGTGAAGGAGTACTTCGGGCTGAGCGTCGGACAGACCGTCAAGACCTGGTCCGTCATGGAGACGATCATCTCGGTGGTCGCCGGCGCCCTGGTGCTCCTGCTGTCCCTTGTGATCTAGGAGTACGGCGATGACGGCTCACCCGCTCTTCGACATCGCAGGCCGCCGGGCGCTGGTGACCGGCTCCAGCCGCGGCATCGGGCTCGCCCTCGCCCGCGGTCTGCTGGAGGCCGGCTGCACGGTGGTCCTCAACGGACGCGATCCCGGCCGGCTCGCCCAGGCCGCGGCGCGGCTGCCCGGGGATGTGCACACGGCCGCGTTCGACGTGACCGACGGTTCCTCGGTGGCCGCGGGCATCGCGGACGTCGAGGAGCGGGTCGGGCCGCTCGACATCCTGGTCAACAACGCGGGCATGCAACTGCGCGCCCCGCTCCTGGAGTTCTCCGACGCCGACTGGCACCGGATCCTGGACACCAATCTGACCAGCGCGTTCCTGGTCGGTCGCGAGGCGGCCCGGCGGATGACCGAGCGCGGTCACGGGAAGATCATCAACATCTGCTCGTTGCAGAGCGAGGTGGTCCGCCCCGGTATCGCGTCGTACGCGGCCACCAAGGGCGCGCTGAAGATGCTCACCAAGGGCATGTGCGCGGACTGGGGCCCCCACGGGGTGCAGGTCAACGGGCTCGGGCCCGGCTACATCGAGACCGAGCTGACCCGGCCGCTCGTCGAGGACGAGGAGTTCAGCGCCTGGGTGCGGCGGCGCACCCCGGCCGGCCGCTGGGGGCGCACCGAGGACCTGGTGGGCGGGGCGCTGTTCCTCGCCTCCCCCGCGGCGGACTTCGTCGGCGGGCAGGTGCTGTACGTCGACGGCGGCATGACGAGCGTGCTGTGAACGATGCTTCGGCGGAAGGGACTTCGATGCTCGGTTGTGTGATCCACGGCCAGGGGGACCTGCGCGTCGACGAACTCCCCGTCCCGGTGGCCGGGCCCGGCGAGGCGCTGGTCGCCGTCCGCTACGGCGGGGTGTGCGGCTCGGACCTGCACTATTGGCGGCATGGCGGGGTCGGGGACTTCCGGCTGCGGGAGCCGCTGGTGCTCGGGCACGAGGTGGTGGGCACGGTCCTCTCCTACGGCGAGGGGGCGTCAGGCCCCGCGGCGGGCACCGCCGTCGCCGTGCATCCGGCCACTCCGTGCGGTGTGTGCCCGGAGTGCGGGGACGGCCGGCCGAACGTGTGCCGGGACACCCGCTATCTCGGCAGTGCGGCCCGCCAACCGCATGTCCAGGGCGCCTTCGCGGCCCGTGTGGCCGTCCCGGCCGGACAGCTGAGGCCGCTCCCGGCCGGCCTCGCACCGCGCCGCGCGGCGCTCGCCGAACCGCTGGCGGTGGCGCTGCACGCGGTGCGGCGGGCCGGTGCGGTGGCCGGACGGCGGGTGCTGGTCACCGGGGCCGGGCCGATCGGCGCTCTGGTGGTGGCGGCCGCGAAGGCGGCGGGCGCGGCCTCGGTGACGGTCACGGATCTGCTGCCGCGGGCGCTGGGATTCGCCGCGGCGGCGGGCGCCGACACCCTCGTACGGGCGGACGACCCGGACGACGCCGGATGGCCCGCGGACGTCGATGTGGCCGTCGAGGCGTCCGGGACCGCCGCCGGGCTCGACACCTGTCTGCGGCTGGTGCGGCGGGGCGGGGTCGTGGTCCAGCTCGGCATGCTGCCGCCGGGGCACAGTCCCTTCGCGGGGAACCTCGTGGTCAGCCGGGAGACAGAGCTGCGCGGGGCGTTCCGCTTCGACACCGAGTTCGACGACGCGCTCCGTCTGCTCGCGGCCGAGCAGGCGTTCGACGCGCTGATCAGCGCGGTCGTGCCGGTGCGGGAGGCCGAGTCGGCGTTCACCCTGGCCACGGATCGCAGCCGGTCCTGCAAGGTGCTGCTGGACTTCGGGGAGTGACCGGGGGCGGCCGGCAGCCGGCCGCCCCGCCCACGCGGCCCGGCGGCTACGGCCGCCACAGCGGGTGTTCCCGCTCCGCCCAGGTACGGCTGACCAGCCCGGTCCGCAGCCCGTGCCGGGCCTCCGGGTCCCCGAGGGCCATGCCGATGTGGCCGGCGAGGACCACACCGATCGTCAGGGCGAGCCAGTCGTGGACGAACGTCGCCGAGGTGCGCCACACCAGCGGGGTGAGGTGGGTGAACCACATCAGCACTCCCGTGCCGAGCATCACCAGCGTGGCGCCCGCGATCCAGGCCGCGTACGTCTTCTGGCCCGCGTTGAACTTGCCCGCGGGACGGGACGCGCGGCGCCGGTCCCGGCGCAGGGCCGCGCGCAGCCAGATCCGGTCGTGCGGCCCCCAGCGGTTGAGATGGCCGAGGTCCAGGCGGAAGGACCGGGAGACCAGACCCGCCAGGACGGGAACCGGGAGCATCAGCCCGGCCCACTCATGGATCCGCACCACCAGCTCGCGGCGGCCCACCAGCTCCGCGAACGCCGGGATGTACAGGCAGGCCGCGGTGGCCACGCAGACGCCCATCAGCGCGGCAGCCACCCGGTGCACCCAGCGCTCCGCGCGGGTGAAGCGACGTACCAGGGCCGGTGTGGAGACGGCGGGCGCGGCGTCAGTTCGTGGGGGCATCGTCCCGTCCGTTCGACCGGCCGACCCAGGCGTCGACGTCATACCCCCGGTCCTCCCAGTACCCGGGACGCACATCCCGGGTGACGGTGATGCCGGAGAGCCATTTGGCGGACTTGTAGAAGTACATGGGCGCCACATACAGCCGCACCGGGCCGCCGTGGTCGTGGGTGACGGGCTTGTCCTGCATCCGCAGGGCCACCAGCACGTCGTCGCGGCGCGCCTGCTCCAGGGTGAGGCTCTCGGTGTACGCCCCGTCGAAGCAGGTGAAGCGGACGGCACCGGCGGAGGAGCGGACCCCAGCGGCGTCCAGCAGCGTGGCCAGCCGCACTCCCTCGAACGGAGTCTTCGGCACCCGCCAGCCCGTGACGCACTGCACGTCCTGCACCAGCCGGGTCTGGGGCAGGGCCCGCAGATCGGCGAGCGTGTAGGTCTTCGGGTGGTCGACCAGGCCGTCCACGGTGAGGCGGTAGTCGCTCTCGCCCCGGTGCGGCACGGACGCCGTCACGGAGTAGTAGCGGAAGCCGCCGCCGTTGGGCAGCAGACCGGTCAGGCCCGTCGGATCCTTGCCGGAGACGCTGCCGAGGAAGGCTTCCAGGCCGCGCTGGAGCGTGGGGGCGGCGACGACACCGAGCGCGCCGAGTCCCAGGGTCCCCAGCAGGACCCGGCGGCCGATCGGGGTGCCGGACACGGAGGGCTCGGGTGTCTCCCGGTCGGCGGGCCGCGGTGCGTCCCGCTCTTCGGGTCGTTCAGGGTTCACAGAACGATTCGAGCACCCGGGACCCCCTCGGGGCCAGGGGGGACCGGTGCACGTCATGGTTCCGTCATATCTTCTCACCCTGTTCTCAGGGAGCAGCGCTGTTCCGAAGGGGCGGGCCGTTCCGAGACAGCAGGCCGTCCCCGGGGAGCAGGCCGTCCCCCAGAGAGCAGGCCGTTCCGAGACAGCAGGCCGTCCCCGGGGAGCAGGCCGTTCTCAGGGACCGGAGCCGTCCTCGCCAGGAAGCAAGCGGCTGCGGCCTTCGGCCCCGGCCCTTACCCGATCGCCCTCGCCGCCGCCCGTCCCGCCGTGCGCCCCGAGAAGAGACAGCCGCCGAGGAAGGTGCCCTCGAGGGAGCGGTAGCCGTGCACCCCTCCCCCGCCGAAGCCCGCCGCCTCGCCGGCCGCGTACACCCCCGGCAGCGGGTCGCCGCCCTCCGTCAGCACCCGCGAGGAGAGATCGGTCTCCAGGCCGCCGAGCGTCTTGCGGGTGAGGATGTTCAGCCGCACCGCGATCAGGGGGCCCGCCGTGGGGTCGAGAATGCGGTGCGGGGCGGCCGTGCGGATCAGCCGGTCGCCGAGGAAGCGGCGGGCCCCGCGGATCGCCGTCACCTGGAGGTCCTTGGTGAACGGGTTCAGGATCTCCCGGTCGCGCGCGACGATCGCACGGCGCAGCTCGGCCTCGTCGATGAGCG
The DNA here is from genome assembly GCF_044753645.1 of Streptomyces sp. NPDC093261. Classification (NCBI taxonomy): domain Bacteria; kingdom Bacillati; phylum Actinomycetota; class Actinomycetes; order Kitasatosporales; family Streptomycetaceae; genus Streptomyces; species Streptomyces sp. NPDC093261. The sequence goes on along the minus strand of NZ_JBIVNO010000010.1, from coordinate 114,335 downwards.
GCTCGTCGGTGAGCGCGTTCATGCCGCGCACGAGCGCCCCCAGGTCCTTCTCGACGACGAAGTCGACGCCGTGGTCCATGAACGCGCTGACCGGCCCGGGCACATCCGCGCGGGCCCGTCCGATGACGTCCCGTATCGACTTGCCCGTGAGGTCGGGATTCTGCTCGGAGCCGGACAAGGCGAACTCCTTGCCGATGATCTTCTGGTCGAGCACGAACCAGGTGTGGTCGTAGCCGGTCCGCATGATGTGCTCGAGGGTGCCGAGGGTGTCGAAGCCGGGGAAGAGCGGGACGGGCAGGCGCCGGCCGCGGGCGTCGAGCCAGAGGGAGGACGGGCCCGGCAGGATGCGGATGCCGTGGTTGTCCCAGATGGGGTCCCAGTTGTGCAGGCCCTCCGTGTAGTGCCACATGCGGTCGCGGTTGATCAGGCGGGCGCCCGCCCCCTCGGCGATGCCGAGCATCCTTCCGTCGACGTGCGCGGGCACGCCGGAGACCATCCGCTCCGGCGGACTGCCGAGGCGCTCGGGCCAGTTGGCGCGGACGAGGTCGTGGTTGCCGCCGATGCCGCCAGAAGTGATGATCACCGCTTGTGCCCTGAACTCGAACGCCCCCGTGACCGTCCGGCTGCTGGCCTTGCCCCGCAGTGCGTCCGAGGGCTCCAGGACCTCCCCGGTGACGGTGTCGACCGTGCCCGCTCCGCGCGCGAGACCGGTGACCCGGTGACGGAACCTCAGCTGGACGAGGCCGCGCGCGACCCCGTCCCGCACCCGTCGTACGAACGGTGCGAGCACCCCGGGTCCGGTCCCCCAGGTGATGTGGAAGCGGGGGACGGAGTTGCCGTGGCCGGTGGCGTCGTACCCGCCCCGCTCTGCCCAGCCGACCACCGGGAAGAAGCGGACGCCCTGCCGGTGCAGCCAGGCCCGCTTCTCCCCGGCGGCGAAGTCGACGTACGCCTCCGCCCACTTGCGCGGCCAGTGGTCCTCGGGGCGGTCGAAGGCGGCGGTGCCCATCCAGTCCTGGAGCGCCAGGGCATGGCTGTCCTTGATCCGCAGCCGGCGCTGTTCCGGCGAGTCGACGAGGAAGAGGCCGCCGAAGGACCAGAACGCCTGGCCGCCCATCGACTGCTCGGGCTCCTGGTCGAGCAGGATCACCTTCCGGCCCGCGTCCACCAGTTCCGCGGTCGCGGCGAGACCGGCGAGGCCCGCCCCGATCACGATGACATCAGCGTCGTAGGCCATGGGCCCGTTCCTCTCGCCGTGACGACCGGTCGGTTCGGGGTTACCGACGGGTCAGATCCTTCGGCAGGAAGAGTGACGGCGTCAACCGCCTGTTTCCGGGTACTCGGCGACGTCCGCGCTCTCCCGCGGGCCGTCATGGGCGGGTGGGGCCGGACCGGAAGCGGTCAACCCCGGGCGGGCACCCGCCCAGGGCGTTACAGTCGGCGTGATACGCATCCCGTGACCCCGCTGAATCATCGAGGTACAGCGTGTCGGTACTGGTTTTCACCCTCGCCGTGAGCGCGGCCTTCTGCCTGGGCACCGGGTTCGTGCTCCAGCAGAACGCCGCACAGCACGCGCCGTTGAGCGACTTCCTCTCCCCGCGGCTGCTGCTGGACCTGATGAGGATGCCTCGCTGGCTCGGCGGTATCGGCCTGATGGTGGTGGGCATGGCGCTCGGCGCCATCGCGCTGGCCCGCGGCGAGATCTCCCTGGTCGAGCCGCTCGTCGCCACGAACCTGCTGTTCGCGCTGGCCGAGTCCCGACGGCAGACCAAGCAGCCGCTGGGCCGTCAGGGATGGGCGGGGCTCGGGCTGCTCGCCGGCGGCGTCACGGCGTTCATCGTGGCGGGCCGGCCCAGGGCGGGAGTCGCGGTCACGGATCCCGTACGGCACTGGCTGATCATCGGCGTCATGGTGGGGCTTGCGCTGCTGCTGACGGCGTATGCGAAGAAGTCGCGGCTGATCATCGGACCGGTGCTGCTCGGCCTGGCGGCGGGGCTGCTGTACGGCGTGCAGGACGCGCTCACCCGGGTCAGCGGACAGCGGCTCACGGCGGGCGGCTGGACGGAGTTCATCACCGGCTGGCAGCCCTACGGTGTGCTGGTGCTCGGGGTGACGGGGCTGATCCTGGTGCAGAGCGCGTTCGAGACGGCACCGCTGCGGATGTCCCTGCCGGCGCTGACCGCGGCCCAGCCGCTGGCCGGGATCCTGTGCGGAGTGGGCTTCCTCGGCGACCGGCTGCGCACCGACACGGGCGCGCTGGCCTGGGAGGCGGCGGGCCTCGCGGCGATCGTCCTCGGCATCGTGCTGCTCGGGCTGCACCCGGCCATGCCCCGGGGGACGGCGGAGCCGGAACGGGAGAGGGATCTCCAGCCGCGGTGAGGCGCACGGGCGCTCCGGACGCGGGCCGCGCTCCGGCACGGGTGACGCTTCAGGCACGGGCCGCGCTCCGGCACGGGGGACGCTTCAGGCACGGGCCGCACTCCGGGCACAGGTGACGCTTCAGACACGGTGACCCTTCAGGCACGGCGGCGGTCCGGGCACGGGCCGCACTCCGGGCACAGGTGACGCTTCAGACACGGTGACCCTTCAGGCGCGGGCGGCACTCCGGGCACGGGCCGCACTCCGGGCACAGGTGACGCTTCAGACACGGTGACCCTTCAGGCACGGGCGGCACTCCGGGCACGGGCCGCACTCCGGGCACAGGTGACGCTTCAGACACGGTGACCCTTCAGGCGCGGGCGGCACTCCGGGCACGGGCCGCACTCCGGCAGCGCACCCGGAGGCGGGCGGCGTGGTGTGGGCCCGGCGGGGCGAGTGCCGGTTCCGGCTGCTTGGATGGGCCCATGAGTGCCGCTGACGAACTCCTCGACATCGTGGACGAGAACGACAGGGTCATCGGGCAGTCGCCGCGCGGCGAGGCGTATGCGCGCGGGCTGCGTCACCGGTGCGTGTTCATCCAGGCACGGGACGGCGAGGGGCGGCTCTTCGTCCATCGCCGCACTCCCACCAAGCTGGTCTTCCCCTCCCTGTACGACATGTTCGTCGGCGGGGTGGTCGGCGCGGGCGAGACCTACGACGACGCCGCTCTGCGGGAGGCGGAGGAGGAACTCGGCGTCAGCGGGCTGCCCCGGCCCGAGCCGCTCTTCACGTTCCTGTACGACGACAGCGCCGGCCGGTCCTGGTGGTCGGCGGTCTACCAGGTCCGCTGCGATCTGCCCGTCAGCCCCCAGGCCGAGGAGGTCGCCTGGCACGCCTTCCTTCCGGAGGAGGAGGTGGAGCGGCGGCTGTCGGAGTGGGAGTGGGTTCCGGACGGTCTGGCCGCGTACGAGCGGCTCAAGGAGCACCGCCGGTCGACGGCCTGACCTCTCCGCCCGCGCCGGCGGGGCTCCCGGGCCCGCGCGGCCGCGCCCGTCACCGCCCCGGCGGGCGCCCCGGGGGCGGACCGGTAGGGTCCTGCTCGTGAGCGAATTCGTGCGCAACGTCCGGCTGTGGTTTGCGCCTCAGGAGATCCGGCAGGAAGGCCGTACGCCCGACTACCGCTTCTCCCTGGCCAACGAGCGCACCTTTCTGGCCTGGCTGCGGACCGCGCTGGCGCTGATCGGCGGCGGCTTCGCCGTGGACCAGTTCCTGCCGAGCCTGCGCTGGGCCTGGCGGGCCGGGCTCGCGCTGGGGCTGCTCGCCGCCGGAGTCCTGTGCGCGCTGCGCGCCATCAACCACTGGGTGCGCTGTGAACGGGCGATGCGGTGCGGCGAGGACCTTCCCGCGTCCCGGTTCCCGGCGGTGCTGAGCATCGCCGTCGCCGTGGTGGCGGTCGCGATGGTCGTGATCGTGCTCTTCGGCTGGGCGGGATGAGCGTCCCGGCCCCGGAGCGCGACCGGGGACTCCAGCCGGAACGCACCCGGCTCGCCTGGCGCCGTACGACCCTGTCGTGCACGGTGGCCGCCGTGCTGGCCGCGAAGACGGCGCTGCACGACAGGACGGCGGCCGGCACGGTCGTGGTCACCCTGTGCGCCCTGCTCTGGTTCGGTTTCCTGGCCCTCGCCCATCGGCGCATCCGTGCCCTGGCCACCGTGGAGGCCGGCCGTCCGCCACGCCTCCAGCCCCGTCACGCCGCCGCCGCGACCCTCTGCACGGCCGCCCTCGCCTTGTGCGCGGCCGCACTGGTCTTCTGAGAGCGCCCGGGGCGCCGACACGGCACACTGGACGAGTAAGACGGGATTGTCCCCTTTCATCCCGCCTGGATTCATCCCGTCCATCTTGTGCCGTCATCCGCACGACACCTCCGAGGTGAGCGCCATGAGTACCCAGCATGCGGAACACACAGCCCACCCCCACAGCCACGGCCCGGCCTGCGGACACGAGGCCGTACCGCACGCCGATCACGTCGACTACGCGCACGACGGCCATCTGCACCGCGAGCACAACGGCCACTGGGACGAGTGCGAGACCAGCGGGCACATCACCCACGAGGGCCATGAGCACCGGCACGGCGAGGGCTGCGGCCACCGCCCGGTCCGCCATGGCGACCACGTCGACTATCTGCACGACGGCCACCGGCACGCCGAGCACGAGGGACACTGGGACGACCACTGAAGGCTCCGTAGCCGCGCCGGACACCCCGGTCAGCGTGGGCCCGTTGTCGACTGGCAGGCTGTGGGTCACCGGTTGACGACGACTCAGGGGGTCCCATGCCTGCGGCCGAGCCGTACACGTGCGCACTCGCCGACGACGTACACGCCTATGTCCAGCCGGACGGCGGGTGGTGCCTGAACAACGCCGGGTTCGTGGGGGACGGGACCACGACCCTCCTCGTCGACACCGCGGCGACCGAGCGGCGCACCCGCGCCCTGGCCGCCGCGGTCGCGGCCACCGGGGCGCCCGCGCCGCGGTTCGTCGTCAACACCCACCACCACGGCGACCACACCTATGGCAACGGGCTCTTCGCGCCGTCCGCGACCATCGTCTCGCACGCCGACTGCCGACGGGAGGCGCTCGCGAGCGGGCACAACCTGGCGCTGGTGTGGCCCGGGATCGACTACGGGGACATCCGCATCCGGGGCGCCGACCTGACGTACACCGACCGCACGAGGGTGCATGTCGGCGGGATCGACGCGGAGATCATCCACCCCGGTGTCGCCCACACCGTCGGGGACAGTGTGGTGTGGCTGCCGCACCGGCGGGTGCTGTTCGCCGGTGACCTCGTCTTCGAGGGTGGTACGCCGTTCTTCCTGATGGGGTCGCTGAGCGGCTCACTGCGCGCCCTCGAGGTGCTGCGCGGCCTCGGCGCGGAGACGGTGGTGCCGGGCCACGGCGCGATCACCGACCCCTCGGAGTTCGACCGCACCGAGCGCTATCTGCGGTTCGTGGCGGAGGTGGCGCAGGAGAACCACGCGGCGGGGCGTACCCCGCTGCAGGCCGCACAGGCCACCGATCTCGGGGAGTTCGCGGAGTGGCGCGAGAGCGAGCGACTGGTGGCCAATCTGCACCGTGCCTATGCGGAGCTGGACGGGCGTCCTGAGGGCACGCCGCTGGATCCGCTGCCCGCCTTCCACGACATGGCGGTGGTGAACGGCGGGGAGATGGTGGCCAGCCACGCGTGAGAGCGCGGTGGCGCGTCGCCGCACTCTCCCGGGTCCCCTCGGCGCCACGGCGAGCTCGTGGCGCCGATCACGTTTGCCGTGCCCACTGGACGACATACCGACCGGTCGGCATCATGATGCAGGTCCCGTTTTCCGCGCCCGTAGGAGCAATGATGAGCCCAGACCACCCGCCGGGTCTCGATCTCGACCGGCTGCGCGGCCTGCTCGACGCCGAGCGGCCCGGCCTGGTGAGCGGCCCTCTGACCGGCCGGCTGATCGAGGGCGGGCGGTCGAACCTCACCTACGCCGTCACGGACGGCACCACCCGGTGGGTCGTACGCCGCCCCCCGCTCGGACATGTCCTGGCCACCGCGCACGACATGAAGCGCGAGCACCGGGTGATCAGCGCGCTGTACCCGACGGCGGTCCCGGTACCACGCCCGGTGCTGCTGTGCGAGGACGAGTCGGTCCTTGGCGCCCCGTTCTATGTGATGGACTTCGTCGAGGGCACGCCCTACCGCACCGCGGAGCAACTGGCCACGCTCGGCCCGCGGCGCACGCGCGAGGCGATCCTCGGCCTGGTGGACACCCTGGTCGAACTGCACGCGGTGGACCCGGCGGAGGTGGGGCTCGCCGATTTCGGCCGCCCCGAGGGCTTCCTGGACCGGCAGCTCCGCCGCTGGGGCAAGCAGCTGGACGCCTCCCGCAACCGCGAGCTGCCCGGCATCGACGAGCTGCACGCGGCGCTCGGCCGCACGCTGCCCGCCTCGCCGGCGCCCACCGTGATCCACGGCGACTACCGCCTGGACAACGTGCTGCTCGGCGACGACGACCGGATCGCCGCCATCCTCGACTGGGAGATGTCCACGCTCGGCGACCCGCTCACCGACGTCGGCCTGCTGGTGATGTACAGCGTGCCCCTGCGGCTGCCGGACTCCCCCATCTCCACCACCGCCACCGCCGCGGGACACCCGGACCCGGCCGAGCTGATCGAGCGGTACGCCGCCCGTGCGGGGCGCGACCTCACCGCCGTCTCCTGGTACACGGCGTTCGCCTGGTTCAAGCTCGCCGTGATCCTGGAGGGCATCCACTACCGCTACACCCTCGGCCAGACGGTCGGACGGGGCTTCGACCGCATCGGCGAGCTGGTGCCCGTCTTCATCGAGCACGGCCTGACCACCCTCAAGGAAGGCTGATCCGCCATGGACTTCGCGTTCGACGCGCGCACCGAGGAACTGCGTGCCAAGCTGCTCGCCTTCATGGACGAGTACGTCTACCCGGCGGAGGCCGTCGCCGAGGAGCAGCGCGCGCGGCTCGCCTCGCCCTGGGACACCCCCGCGATCGTCGGGGAACTGAAGGCCGAGGCCCGCCGGCAGGGTCTGTGGAACCTGTTCCTGCCGGACTCGGAGTACGGCGCCGGACTCACCAACCTCCAGTACGCCCCGCTTGCGGAGATCACCGGTCGCTCCCCGCATCTCGCGCCCACCGCGCTGAACTGCGCGGCGCCCGACACGGGCAACATGGAGGTGCTGGCCCAGTTCGGCGACGAGCGGCAGAGGAAGCAGTGGCTGGAGCCCCTGCTCGCCGGGGAGATCCGGTCGGCGTTCGCGATGACCGAGCCGGAGGTGGCCTCCTCCGACGCCACCAACATCACCACGCGTATCGAGCGCGACGAGGGGGGCGCCTCCCGCTCGAGCGGAGCCGAGTACGTGATCACCGGCCGCAAGTGGTACATCTCCGGGGCGATGAATCCGGACTGCAAGATCTTCATCGTGATGGGCAAGACGGACCCGGACGGACCCGACATCCGCCGTCAGCAGTCGATGGTGCTGGTCCCGCGCGACACTCCCGGTGTGCACGTCAAGCGCGCGATGCAGGTCTACGGCTACGAGGACCACTCCCACGGCGGTCACGCCGAGGTGGTCTTCGACCACGCGCGCGTGCCGGTGTCCAACCTGATCGGCGAGGAGGGCGGCGGCTTCGCCATCGCCCAGGCCCGGCTCGGTCCGGGCCGGATCCACCACTGCATGCGGCTGATCGGCATGGCCGAGCGCGCGATCGAGCTGATGTGCCGGCGGGCCGTCTCCCGTACCGCGTTCGGCAAGGCGCTGGCCCAGCAGGGCGTCGTGCACAACTGGATCGCCGACGCGCGCGTGGCCGTGGAGCAGCTCCGGCTGCTGGTCCTGAAGACCGCGTGGATGATGGACACGGTCGGCAACCGGGGCGCCCACGCCGAGATCCAGGCCATCAAGATCGCCACCCCGCGCACGGTCGTCGACATCATCGACAAGGCGGTCCAGTTGCACGGCGCGGGCGGGGTGAGCCAGGACTTCCCGCTGGCCGAACTGTGGGCGGCGGCCCGGACCCTGCGGCTCGCGGACGGCCCGGACGAGGTGCACCAGCGGTCCCTGGCGCGCCGGGAGCTGAAGAAGTACGTGTGAGGCACGGGATGAGGGGCGGAATGAGGGGCGGCCGTGGGCACGGCCGCCCCTCGTGCGCCCGGGGCTCAGGGACGCAGCGCCCGCAACAGCAGATCCGCGAGGTGGTCGGCGACCTGCTGGGGGCCGAGCGGTCCGTCGGGCCGGTACCAGGTCGACAGATGGTGCACCGAGCCGAAGTGGTAGTCGACCACAAGGTCGGCGGGCGTGGCGGTGGAGAACACGCCCTCCTTCTGGCCCTCCTCGATCAGGGCTCGGAACCGTTCGTGGTAGCGGCGGCGCTCGGCGCGTACCTGCTTGTTCTTCTCCGGGCTCAGATGGTGCATGGACCGGAAGAAGATCATGGCGTCGTCGAGGTTCTCGATGGTGGTGACGACGACGTCCGCGGCGGCGGCCCGCAGCCGCTTCTCGACCGGCTCGTCGGCGTCCGCGAAGGCGTCGAGGCGCTCCTGCTGTACGCGCAGCACGCGCGCGTACACCTCGTGCAGCAGATCGTCCTTGGAGCCGAAGTAGTGGTACAGGGCTCCCTTGGTGACGCCGGCCGCCTCGACGATCTCCTGCACGGAGGTGCGGTCGTACCCCTGGTCGGCGAAGAGCCGGGTGGCGGCGGCCAGCAGCCGCTGCGGGACGGGCGTACCGTCCCCGTCCGTCGTTCTGGGCACTGCCGCCACCTGCCTTTCCTCGATGTCTACCGGGTGTCTACCGGATCGTCTGCGAACGGGAACGCAGTTCCCGACGAAGGATCTTCCCACTCGCCGTTTTCGGCAGGTCGGGCAGGATCTCCACCTGGCGCGGGTATTTGTAGGCGGCCAGTCTGTCCTTGCAGTACGCGGCGAGCGCGTCCGGGTCGGTCTCGGCGCCCGGACGCAGGCTGATGTACGCCTTGACCGTCTCCCCCCGGTAGCCGTCCGGCACCCCGACGACGGCCGCCTCGCGCACCGCCGGATGGGTGTAGAGGACGTCCTCGACCTCGCGCGGCCACACCTTGAAGCCGGACGCGTTGATCATGTCCTTCTTGCGGTCGACGACGTACAGCCAGCCCTGCTCGTCCATGAAGCCGATGTCCCCGGTGCGCAGTTCCCCGTCCGGGAAGGTCTCGGCGGTGGCGTCGGGCCGCCCCCAGTAGCCGGGCACCACCTGCGGGCCCCGGACGACGATCTCGCCCTGCTCGCCGAACGGTACCTCCCGCCCCTGGTCGTCGACGATGCGGACGACGGTGTCGGGGCCCGGCACGCCGACGGCGAGCGTCCCGGAGACGGGGTCCACGGGGGCCTCCCGGCCGGGAGGCACGGAGGCGCACGGCGCGGTGCACTCGGTGAGGCCGTAACCGTTGCGGATGTACGGCCCGAAACCGGCCCGGAACTTCTCCACCAGGGCGGGCGGCAGCGGGGCTCCGCCGGAGGAGATGCCCGTGAAGGAGGTGAAGTGGTCGGGGGTGACGGACGGGTGGGCGGCCAGCGCCATGAAGGCCGTCGACGGGCCCACGGTGTAGTGGGGCCGGTGCTCGGCGAACGCGTCGAGGACGACGCCCGCGTCGAAGCGGTAGGCGAGGACGAGTGTGCCTCCGCTGGTGAGGCAGGCCACCAGTTCGCACACCATGCCGGTGATGTGGAACAGGGGCGCCAGCGCGAAGTAGACGGGCACCTCGGGCAGTTTCAGTCCGGTCCGCTGCCGCTCGGCGTTGTACATGACGTTGGCGTGCGTGTTGGTGGCGCCCTTGGGGGTGCCGCTGGTGCCGGAGGTGTAGCTGATCAGCGCGATGCCGGAGGGGACCGGGTCGCGGCCCTCGGGCGCCGGGTGGCCCTGCCGGGCGACGGCCAAGAGGTCGTCGGCGTCGGCGGCCGGTTCCGCTCGCTCGAAGGTCAGCACGCGCGCGTCGCCCCGGGACTGAAGATCCAGCTCGCAGGCGGTGAGCACGATGCGGACCGGTGAGCCCACGGCCGTGTCCCGCAGATACGCCTCCCACGCGCGGTCGGCGCACACCAGGGCGCTCACCTCGGCGTCCTTCAGGATGTGGGTGACCTCGCCCGACTTGTACATCGGGTTGACGGGGACGACGGTCGCGCCCGCCTTCCAGGCGCCCAGCAGGGCGATCACGAAGTGCGGGGAGTTCTGGAGCATGATCGCGACCCGCTCGCCGGGCGCGAGGCCGCGGGCCGCGAGGTGCCCGGCGACCGAGTCGGTGAGGTCGTCCAGTTCCGCGTAGGTGAGGCGCCCGTCGAAATAGGCGAGAGCCGTGCGGTCCCGGGGGACCGTGCGCAGGGCGTGCACCAGGGAGTCGGCGGGGCGGACGGGGGCGCGCTGGGCGTCGTCGAGGAGGGCGAGCCAGGGCCTCGCGGCGTAACGGGAGGTGGTCACCGGGCGGACTCCCACTTCTGCTGGAGGTGGTTCATGTTCGTCAGCCAGTGGTCCGGCTCGGTGGCGCGTGCCTGGTAGTAGGCGGCGACCTCGGGGTGCGGCAGGATCAGGAACCGGTCCTGCGCGATGCCCTTGAGGAGCGCGTCGGCGACATCCGCGGGGTCGATCGCGGTCGGCACGAGCACCAGTTCACCCGCGCTGCCGGAGGCGGTCAGCATGTCGGTGCGCACGCCCTGGGGGCAGATCGCGTGGACCTTGAGGCCGCGGTGGCGGTAGGTCAGCGAGAGCCACTCGGCGAAGGCGTAGGCCCCGTGCTTGGTGACGCTGTACGGGGCGGCGCCGATCATGGTGAGCAGTCCGGCGGCCGAGACGGTGGAGACGAACCGGCCCTCGCCGCGCTCCAGCCAGGCGGGCAGCAGGGCCCGGGCGGCGCGGACGTGCGCCATGACGTTGACGTCCCAGGCCTGCGCCCACACCTCCTCGCCGGCGGCCTCGGTGCCGCCGGAGCCGAGGCCCGCGTTGGCGCAGTAGATGTCGACCGTGCCGCCGAGGGCGTCCCGCGCCTCGGCCACGATCGTGGAGGCATCGCCCGGGACCGCGATGCCGCCGATCTCGTCGGCGACGGCCTTCGCCCGTCCGGCGTCGATGTCGTTGACGACGACCCGCGCCCCCTCGGCGGCGAAGCGGCGGGCCAGGGCGGCCCCGATTCCGCCGCCCGCCCCGGTGACGACCACTCCCGCATCCTGCACGGCTTCCACCATCGGTCTCCTTCGACGCGACGCGACTGGGCTCTGTTGCAGTCGGCTCTGCTGCGATCACCAGACTAACCAGTCGGTATGTAACGAGGGAAGGGGCTCCTCCGATGGGCGGTGCGCATGACAGTTCCGTCGATCACGGAGGTCACCGCATGAGTCTGTCCAGACGGGAGCTGCTCACCACGACGACGGCGACGGCCGTGTCGCTCTCGGCGACCGCCGCGTCCACCGCGCCCGCGCCGCGCACGGCGCCCGCCGACGCGCACGGCGGACGCGTGCGCACCGGTTTCGAACGGCTGGCCGCGGACGGCTACGCGCTCCTGCACGGCCGACGGGTCGGGGTGGTCACCAATCCGACCGGAGTGACCCATGAGCTGCGCCACATCGTCGATGTGATGCACGCGGACCCCCGGGTGGACCTGGTCGCGGTCTTCGGCCCCGAGCACGGCTTCCGCGGCACCGCCCAGGCTGGCGGCTCGGAGGGCCGCTACGACGATCCGGCGACCGGACTTCCCGTGTACGACACCTACGGCAAGAGCGGACAGCCGCTCGCGGACGTCTTCGCGGCCTCCGGCGTCGACACGGTCGTCTTCGACATCCAGGACGTGGGCGCCCGCTTCTACACCTACATCTGGACGCTCTACGACTGCATGGAGGCGGCGCGGATCGCCGGCAAGCGGTTCGTGGTCCTGGACCGGCCCAATCCCGTGACCGGGCGGTCCGCCCAGGGACCGGTCCTGCACCGGGAGTTCGCGTCCTTCGTCGGACGGCAGCCGGTCTCCCAGGCGCACGGCATGACGGTGGCGGAGCTGGCACGGCTGTTCAACGGGGAGTTCCTGAGCACACCGGTCCCGCTGGAGACCGTCCTGATGACCGGCTGGCGGCGGTCCGACCTCTACGATGCCTCCGGCCTGCCCTGGGTGCCGCCGAGCCCGAACATGCCGACGCCCGACACCGCCCTGGTCTATTCGGGAACCTGCCTGTTCGAGGGCACCAGCCTCTCGGAGGGACGCGGCACCACCCGTCCCTTCGAACTGCTCGGCGCCGAGGGCATCGACGGGCGGTGGGCGGCCGAGGCGGAGCACCTGGGCCTGCCCGGGGTGCACTTCAGGGAGGCGTACTTCGCGCCCACGTTCTCCAAGTTCCAGGGCAAGACCGTGGGCGGTGTGCAGATCCATGTGCACGACCGGGCCGCCTACGACCCCGTACGCACCGGGATCGCGCTGCTCGTGACCGCCAGGAAGGTGTGGAGCGGCTTCGCGTGGCGCCCCGACAACTGGATCGACAGGCTCACCGGGTCCGCGCGGGTGCGCACGATGATCGACGCGGGCGCGACGGCCGACGAGGTCGTGGCCGCGTGGCAGGACGAGCTGCGCGCCTTCCGGCGGATCCGCGAGGAGTATCTCGTGTACGGATGAGTCATGACGTATGGCCAAGTTCCCCCACCGGCAGGACGATGCGGACACGGCGCACTCGACACGGGGTGAAGGGGATCCGTCATGGCGGGACCGGCGATCGGTGTGAGTCCCTACTGGGAGCTGACCTTCGACGCGGACGGGGACGTGGACGCTCCCGAACGGGACCGGCTGCTCGCGGAGGCGTCCGGGCACGGGGTGCGGGATCTGCTGGTCTTCGCGCACGGCTGGAACAACGAGCGCTCCGGCGCGACACGGCTCTACGGCCGCTTCTTCGCCCCGGTGCCCTCGCTGGCGCCGAAGGCCCGCCTGGGCTACGTGGGCGTGATCTGGCCGTCGATGATGTTCGCGGACGAAGCGGTCCCCGACTTCCCGCCGTCGGCCGCGGCGGACGTTCCCGCGGCCGAGCGGCCTGGCCTGGACGAAGGCAGCCGGCAGGCGCTGCTGAAGGTATTCCCCGACCGCGCGACGGTGGTGGAGGGGCTCGCCCGGCTGCTGGACCGGCGCCCGGACGACGGCCCCTCGCCGGCGGAGTTCGGCCGGCTGCTGCGGCTGCTGGTGGAGGTGGAACCGCGGGGCCCGCAGGCCGCGTGCGCCGCGGACACGGCACTCGAGGAGGCGCCCGGGAGCGCCCTCGAGATGCTGGGGGGCGACATCGGACAGGTGTGCCGGGACTTCGCCCGGGCCCTGGAGCGGGTGGAGGCGGCGGCCTCGGGCGCGGAAACGCTCTCGTTGACGCCCAAGGGGCTGTGGGACGGGGCGCGCGAGGTGTTGCGGCAGGCCACGTACTACGCGATGAAGCGGCGCGCGGGCACGGTCGGGGAGCGCGGGCTCGGGCCGGTGATCGGGCGGCTCGCGCAGTCGGCGCCGGGTGTGCGGGTGCATCTCGTCGGCCACAGCTTCGGCGGACGGCTGGTGTCGTTCGCGCTGCGCGGGCTGCCGGACGGGGTGCCCACGGTGAAGTCCGTGACACTGCTCCAAGGAGCCTTCTCCCACTACGCGTTCGCGGCCCGCCTTCCGGACGACCCGGGGTCCGGCGGCGTCCTGCACGACTGCCGCGGCCGGGTGGACGGACCCCTGGTGTGCTGCCACTCCCGCTTCGACTCGGCGCTCGGCACCTTCTATCCGCTGGCCTCACGGATGGCCGGGGACGATCGCTCGCTGACCGGCGGGCTCACGGGGGACTTCGACATCGGCCGCCTGCTGGGGCCCAGATGGGGCGCGATGGGGCACGACGGCGTGCAGGCGGTGGACGGCACCCGGGCCCTGGCGCTCGCCGACGCGCTGCGGGGGCTGCCGGCGACGGGCTGTGTGAACGTCGACGCGTCCGCCGTGGTCTGCCACGGCGGACCGCCCTCCGGCGCGCACAGCGACATCGTGCACCGGGAACTGGCACAACTGGTGCTGGCGGCGGGCCGGGTGGCCTGACCCGCCGCCGTCTTTCGGCCTACCGGTGGGAGGTGTACTCCACCACCTGCTGGAACGTCGGCCGGTTCTGCCAGCTGATCCTGCCGTGCTTGATGCCGCCGAGGGTGCGCTGGACGATCGAGTCGGCGCACCACTGGTCACCCGTCGAGCACTGGTCGTCGCCGGGGTACACCTGGGACGCGGTCATGCCGGCCGCCTGCGTGAGGGTGCTGATCAGGGTGTCGCGGCAGGCGCTCAGGCTGCCGCCGCCGCAGTACGTCCGCGCCAGCGGGCCCTGCACCGGCTCCCCCAGCACCGCCCGGATGTCCTTGTCGACATAGCTCCACCAGCCGTACTGGAAGGAGCTTCCGGCGTGCGAGCCGGTCGGGCCGTGCGCGGCCGACGGGGACTCGTCGACCGGCAGGTTGCCGGTGAAGGCGGTGTACAGGTCGCTGCCGAGGCCGGGTTCGAACTCGGCCTTCACCAGCAGCGGCCACCAGGCGTCCAGGATGCGGATCGCGTCGGCGTCGGCGTACGTGTGCGAGCCGGCCGAGGTCTCCGTGCGGCGGGCGCCCGCCGACACCCACGCGGACAGCTTGCTCACCGCCGCCGCGGCCGTGGGGTCCGTGACCGTCGAGCTGTTCACGACCTTCAGCAGCTTCGGCAGCACGTCCTCGGCCCGCAGATCGGCGAGCGCGGCGTCCGCCATCGCCTTCGTCAGCGAGGAGCGGGTCACCCCGCCGGCCGCCACCAGCTTCTTCACCCGGTCCTGAAGCAGATTGCCGCGGTGCACCGACCCCTCCCCCCAGGGAGCGGCCGTGTAGTCCTCTGCCTGCTTGTTGTTCCAGGAGATGTAGTAGTCCTGGTCGACGGAGTTGGGGTGCTGGGACGGCGGTGTGTAGTCCGCCGTGTTCGTCGCCGGATCCCAGCCGCGCCACTCGTAGTCCGCCTGCGCCCAGGTCGGGAACTCGGCGTCGACGCCGCTCGCGCGCACCGGGTTGTCACCGCTGTTGTAGTACGCGATGTGCCGGGAGTCGGCGTAGAACCAGTTGAACGTGTAGTTGATGTGCTGCACGGCGCTCTGGAAGTCCTGCGGGCCCTTGACGTAGCCGGGGTCGTTCAGCATCTGGAAGCCGATGATCGAGTCGGCCTCGTGCAGATAGGACGAGCGCAGGGTGGTGTAGGCGACCTTCTTGCCGCCGACGGTCGCGCGGTACTCGACGGGACCGTACTTCGTCCGCCAGACCCGCATGGTGTAGGAGCCGGCCGCGGTTCCGTCGGCGACGGTCGGGGACCAGGCGTTCTTCTGCTCGATCCTGTCCATGGCGGTGCAGGTGCCGTGGTACAGGTAGTGGTAGTCGTCCTGGCACAGTTCCACGGCGTAGGTGTCGATGATGTCCTGGCCCGAGGTCGTGGCGCTCCACGAGTAGTCCTGGCCGCGGCCCAGTTCGACGTACATGCTCAGGCCCGCGAAGGAGGCGCCGCGGGCGCTGATGCCCGGTCCCTGGATCTCCTGGAGCATCAGCAGCTGGGGCGCGAAGTAGCCGGTCTGCGGCCCGAAGACGGCGACCGGGTGACCGCTCGCGGTGTACTTGCCGCTGACCACGAGGGCGTTGGACATGCCGCGCCTGGCGGAGGTGAGGGCGGTGGCGGCGGCGGCCTTCGAGGCGCGGGTGGCGCTTGAGGTGGCCGCGCTGCCGGTGCGGTCGTAGACGAGCGGTTCCTGGGTCACCGAACCGGCGTCGGGCAGCGCCTCGCCCTGCGGGCTGTCGGGCTTGGTGGCGTAGGGGAAGCTCTCGCCGTCGTGGACGGTGAGGACGGCCTCGGGGTCGTTGCGCTCGCGGAAGGACTCCCAGACCTTGGTGCCCTCCGCCACGCCGTACTTGGACTGGGCGGCGAGCAGGGAGACGGCGTTGTTGACCTCGCCGCCACCGCCGGAGCCGAACAGCGCGCCGATGACGGAGGCCAGCGCGACCAGGTCGGTGACCTTGAAGTGCTCGATGGTGCCGGCGTTGGTGATGGCGTCCTTGTGGCCGGTCAGGACGTACTCGCCGGGGAAGTAGCGCCCGCCGTCGGAGGCGTCGATGTAGGCGTTGACGCCGGCCAGGTAGGCGTTGACGTCGTCGAGGGCCTGCTTGCCGCGGTCCCCGGCGGCGGCCACCGCGCGGTCGATCTGGGCCTGCAGATCGGCCTCGGTGTAGGGCGCGTTGCGCCAGAACTCCTGCTCAAGGCCCTGGTTGGAGGCCGCGCCGCCCGCGAAGGAGGTCAGCTGACCGCGTCCGACGTGCCGGAAGACGTCCATCAGCCACAGCCGGTCCTCGCCCGCGGCGTACCCGGCGCCGAACTCGGTGCCGTACCGGGTGGTACCGGTGATGTGCGGGACGCCCGTCTTCCTGTCGCGCACGATCGTCACATCGCTGCGGCCCGCGGGCCTCTCGGTGGAGGCGACCTGACCGGACGGGACGCCGAAGGACGCGTCGTCGAAGAAGGTGTTGATCTTCGTGTCGGTGAGCCCGGAGTAGCCCGTGGCCAGGTCGGCGTACGGGCCGAGCTGGTCCTCGGCGTGGCCGGGCTGGGTGCCGAAGGCCTGGTTGAGCAGGATCTGGGCGAGGGTGGCGTTACCGTTCTCGCCGGGCGGAAGGATGTCCGAACACTGGCCGCCGCAGTAGTCGTTGGCGGCCGTGGCATCGGCGGCCGTCACGATGCCGGAGGCCGCGGTCGCGGAAATTGGCGACAAAAGACCGCCTACGACGATGCATATCGCGGCGGCCTTGAGGAACTTCGGGAATCTGCGGGGAGTTCTCAGTCTGTCGAGGACGTTGCGTGGGCGCTGTGGCATGGCAGCTCCTCCCGACGATGGGGGTCCCCCCTGCTCGAGCGGAGCCGAGAGCTTGGGGGAGGGACTGACGGACGTTACCGCCGGTATCCCCGCGATTGAAGATGAACACGCGTCAACTTTCAATCGTTCGACAGTCGGCCCGGGGGAGGCCATCGAAAAAAGGAGGGAGCCGAATCGCTTGTCGATACGTCTATTCGGCGACGTCCGTACGACGACGCCGAGGTAACCGAAGTACAGCTGCAGGTGTGACGGAGGTGCAGGGCGATGGCCGGTTTCCGGAGTCTGGCGAGACAGGCGCGAGATCCGAGGTGCGATCTGGCACTACGGCGCTACTCGTTGCGCAAGTGCCTGGAGAAGTTCGCCCCCTACGGGCATCGGGCGACCTGGGACCATCTGTGCTCCCGGGCCGGGTTCGGTCCCGAGGACCGCTCCCCCGATCCGGCGCGGCTCGTGGCCGCACTGGAGGAGCTGGAGGAGGCCCGCTCCGTCTGGCTCGCCTATGAAGCCGAGTTCACCCAGCGTCGCAGGAAGGAGAAGCACGACGGGCTGCGCAGGCCGGGCAGTGTGGACGACTGGCACCGGCTGACCTGGGGCGGTTTCGGCGTCGCCTGGTGCGACGATCCGCGGGTCCACCCTCATGAACCGCTGGCCGAGGTGCTGCGCCGGCTCATCGCCGCGCTGGAGCGCGAGCCGGGCGCGTCGTGCCCGGTGTGCGACGGAGAACGCCTGATATGGCGGTACGACCTGGCCCATGAGCCGTCCTCGGGTCCGGTCTGCACGGACTGCGGCATCGTGGTGCCGGTTCCCGTGCTGACACCCGGGGCGCTGGCGGAGGCGCGGCGCACACGGCTCCTGGTGTCGGCGTGACAACAGCGCCCGAGGGCGCGGGGGTGCGCCGGGGATGCCGCACCCCCCATCGCGGCGCGGATCGGGCGCGGGGCCGCCTCGGGTGCGGACGAGGTGGGGGCCGATCCCTTCGGGACTCCGTGCGCGGCGTGGTCGCCGGCGGAGGAGGGGGACGTCACCAGCCGGGAATCCGCCGGCTCGCCCCTTTGCCGTAGGGACAGTTGGGGGCGATGCAACACCGCCGAGGAACCCCAGGAATCCCGATGTCGACACCCGGGGTACGCCGTCTTCCATGTGTCCGCGGAGATCGACGGGACGCCCCGCCGGCTGGACACCAGGGAGCTGCTCCACGGTGAACTCGCCCTGGTGCCACGCCTGTTCGAGGGTCCGTACGACATCGTGCGGGTACTGGAGTACGCCACGGGACGGAAGCCCGCCTCGGGGCGGGAACTGCATCTGCGGGAGGGCGTGGTGATCCGGCCGGCCATCGAGCGGTACAGCCCGGTGACCGGGGGACGGGCGATCGCGAAGGCCGTCAGCCCGGCTGTCGGCCCGGCCTATCTGACACGCAAGGGTGGCACCGAGTACGAGTGAGCGCGGGCCGGGGCCGTTCGGCGGCAGCCCCGGCCGGCCCGGCGCCGGCCGTCTGGTGTGGCCCGGTCCGTTGACACGGGTCCCGTACCCGACCATGCTAAGCAGTTGCTTAGGTATACTGACGTCATCACGCGAGAGGCCGGGAACATGGCAGAGCCGAGGACCTTCACGTCCGCCGACGCACTGAAGGCGGCGGTGGGCGAGCCGCTGGGGTACACCGACTGGCTGGAAATCGACCAGAAGCGGATCGACCTGTTCGCGGAGGCCACGGGCGACCACCAGTGGATCCATGTCGACCCCGAGAAGGCGGCCTCGGGTCCCTTCGGCACCACCATCGCGCACGGCTATCTCACGCTGTCACTGCTCCCCCTCTTCGGGCCGCAGCTGATCAGCGTCGAGGGCGTGAAGATGGGCGTCAACTACGGGACGAACAAGGTCCGTTTCCCCGCGCCCGTACCGGTCGGCTCCCGGCTGCGCGCCACCGCGACGATCACCGGTGTCGAGGACGTACCCGGCGGGGTACAGGTGGCCGTGGCCTTCACCGTGGAGCGCGAGGGCGGCGACAAGCCGGTGTGCGTGGCCGAGTCGGTCGCGCGCTACTACTTCTGAGCGGGACGGGCGGCTACGTCCGCACCCCGACCATCCGCAGCACGAGGTCGGCGTAGAGCGCGCCGACCTCTTCGGGGGTGCGGGGGCCGTCGAGGTTGAACCAGCGGGCCACGTCGATGCACAGGGAGAGCACGGCCAGTGTCGTGCCGCGCACGTCCAGCACGTCGAACTCGCCCGTGGCCACCCCGTCCTCGATGATCCCGCGCACCTCGGCGTCCACCTGACGGCGCAGGGCCTGGATCTCGGCCCGGGCGTCCGGGCCGAGCGAGTCCAGCTCGTACTGCACGACCCGGGCGGTGGTACGTCCCCCGGCGTGCCAGCGGACGAAGGAGCTCACGGCGTCGGCGAGCCGCTCGGTCGCGGTGCCCTCGCGCCGGGCCGCCGTCCGCAGGATCTCGAGGGCCTTCTCGTGCCCGATGCGGCTGATGCGGTGAAGCAGCTCTTCCTTGGTCTTGTAGTGGATGTAGAGCGCGGCCGGGCTCATGCCGGCCCGGCCCGCGATGTCGCGGGTCGTGGTCGCGTGGTAGCCGCGCTCGGCGAAGGCCTCCACGGCGGCCACGAGCAGCCGCCGGGCCGCGTCCGGGGTGACCTCGGCCCACGGCTGCGCCTCGAGGTCGCCCGTCTCCTGCGCCGTAGTCATCGCTCTCTCGCCCCTCTCACCGGCCGGACTCACACCATACCGCCGAAGGTGAGCGAGCGCTTAGCCTGCCCGCCCGGTGGAGCGAGAGGAAGGCCGAAAAGCCCTGTCGGCTCGCGTCAGAACGCCGAAACCCCGGTCAGCGCGCGCCCTATGACCAGCTTCTGGATCTGGCTCGTGCCTTCGTAGAGGGTCATCACCCGGGCGTCACGCAGGAGCTTGCCCGCCGGGTACTCGTCGATGTAGCCGTAGCCGCCGAAGACCTGGAGGGCGTTGTTCGCGGCCCGCACGGCCGCCTCGGAGGCGAAGAGCTTGGCCTTGGAGGACTCGACCGCGAAGGGCAGCCCCCGGTCGATCAGATCGGCGACCCGCCAGGTCAGCAGTCGCGCCGCGTCCACGTCGACGGCGATGTCACTGAGGAGTTCCTGGACAAGCTGGTGGTGGGCGATGGACCGGCCGAACTGCTCACGCTCGCCCGCGTACCGGACGGCTACGTCCAGAGCGGCCCTGGCGATGCCGACACAGCCCGCCGCGACCGACATGCGCCCCTTGGCGAGCGCGGACATGGCGACGGTGAAGCCCTTTCCCTCGGGACCCAGCAGCGCGGAGGCCGGCACCCGCACATCCTCGAAGACCAGTTCGGCGGTGGCCTGGCCGCGCAGGCCGAGCTTGCCGTGGACCGGGCGGCGGGTGAGGCCGGGGGTGTCGGTCGGCACCAGGAAGGCGGAGACACCCCGGTGGCCCGGGGCATCCGTGGAGCGGGCGAACAGGAGCACGACGTCGGCCCAGGTGCCGTTCGTGATGAACATCTTGGTGCCGTTGACGACATAGTCGCCGCCGTCGCGGACCGCCCTGGTGGTGAGGTTGCCCGCGTCGGAGCCGGTGCCGGGCTCGGTGAGGCCGAAGCAGCCCACGTACGCGCCGGAGGTGAGCCCCGGCAGCCACCGCCGCTTCTGCTCCTCGCTGCCCCAGGCGGCGATGGTCTTGGCGACGAGACCGAGGGAGACGGAGACGATCCCGCGCACGGACGAGTCGCCGCGGCCCAGTTCCTCGGTCACCAGGCAGTACGCGAGGTGGTCGCCGCCCGAACCGCCGTACTCCTCGTCGATGGTGAGCCCGAGGAAGCCGACCTTGCCCAGCTTCCCGACGATGCCGCGGTCCACCTCCTCGGCCCGGTCCCAGTCGACGACGTGCGGGGCGACCTCCCGGGCCACGAAGTCCTCGGCCAGTCGCCGTACGGCGTCCTGCTCCTCGCTGAGCTCCAGATTCATGACGCGTCACCCCAAGGGAAGGTCCGGGAAGCCGGGAGAGGATCCCGGAGGTCTTTGAAATCCGCACCTTTAAATTAGCACTGCTAGTTTATGGGTACAGCCCTACTATGTGCGCCATGGCCCGACCGCGCAAGCCCCTCCTGAGCACCGACCGCATCGTCGCCACGGCGCGGGCGCTGGTGGACGCGGAGGGCCTCACGGCCGTCTCCACGCGTCGCCTCGCCGCGGAACTCGGGGTGAGCGGCCCCTCCCTGTACAACCACTTCCGCACCAAGGACCAGATCCTGGAGGCGGTGGCTGACTCGGTGAGCGCCCAGGTCGACCTGTCGATGTTCGAGAGCGGCCGGCCCTGGCGGAGGGCCCTGCACGACTGGGCGGTCTCCTACCGGGCCGCCCTGCGCGACCACCCGAACATCGTGCCGGTCCTGGCCCGCGGCCCCGGCCGCCGTCCGGCCGCCCTGCGCCTCGCGGACGCCGTCTACGGCGCCATGGTCGACGCGGGCTGGCCGCCCGCGCAGGCCACCTCCATCGGCGCGCTGATGCGCTACTTCGTCATGGGCTCCGCGCTCGGCTCGTTCGCGGGCGGCTTCGTGGACGACGCGACGGCGTACGACCCCGCCGACTACCCGCACCTCGGTCAGGCCCACCGCCTCGCCGAGCAGCAGGAGAAGATCGACGACCGGGCCTTCGAGACAGGGCTCACGGCGCTGCTGGACGGGCTGGAGCAGCAGTACCGGCAGATCAGCCGAACCGCGTAGAACCGGTTCGGCGGGCAGAGGAACGGGCTCGCCAGGCTGCGGAACGGGCCCGGCCATCCGGGGGACGGGCGCTCGGCACCCTTCGGCGGGCGCCGAAGTGTCCCTGGCGCATGCTTGGGTGCTGTCCGCGCTGCTGGGCATCGAGGCGGCGGCGCTGCGTGAGCGGCCCTACCGGCGCCGCGGTGAGCGTCCCCTACCGGCGGTGCGGTGAGCGCCGACTTCCCGTCCGAAAACCGCGAGCACTCCCCTCGTCGCCCCTCCTAGCCTCTGGAGCATGATGAACGTCTCCCCCTCCCGGCCGGCCGCGGGCGCGGCCACGGTGACCGTGCTGCTCTGGGCCTCGGCCTTCGTCTCCATCCGCAGTGCGGGCGCCGCGTACGCGCCGGGCGCGCTGGCGCTCGGACGGCTGCTGGCCGGGGCCCTGACGCTCGGGCTGCTCTGTCTGATACGGCGGGAGGGGCTGCCGCCGCGGGCCGCGTGGCGCGGCATCGCACTGTCCGGGCTGCTGTGGTTCGGCTTCTACATGGTGGTCCTCAACTGGGGCGAGCAGCGGGTCGACGCGGGTACGGCGGCCCTGGTGGTCAATGTCGGGCCCCTGCTGATCGCGCTGCTCGGCGCGCGGCTGCTCGGGGATCCGATGCCGCCGCGGCTGCTCGCGGGGATGGCGGTGTCCTTCGCCGGTGCCGTGACCGTGGGGTTGTCGATGTCGGGGGACGGCGGTTCCTCGGTGCTCGGGGTGGTGCTCTGTCTGCTGGCCGCGATGGCGTACGCCGCCGGGGTCGTCGCGCAGAAGCCCGCGCTGGGGTCGGCCACCGCGCTCCAGGTGACGACGTTCGGCTGCCTCGTCGGCGCGATCGGCTGTCTGCCGTTCGCGGGGCAGCTGATCCACGACGCGGCCCACGCGCCCCTGTCCGCGACGCTCAACATGGTGTACCTGGGCGTCTTCCCGACCGCGCTCGCCTTCACGACCTGGGCGTACGCCCTGGCCCGTACGACGGCGAGCCGCATGGGCGCGACGACGTACGCCGTGCCCGCGCTGGTCGTCCTCATGTCCTGGCTGCTCCTCGGTGAGGTGCCGGGAGCGCTGACGCTCGGGGGAGGCCTGCTCTGCCTGGCGGGCGTGGCGGTGTCGCGGTCCCGTCCCCGCCGCCCGGTCCCGGTCCCGGGCCCGCGCACCGCGCCCGGGAGCCCGCACACCACGCCCGACCGGTTGCCGGCCGCCGAGTCCTGAGGGGTCTGTCGGGGCCTAGAACACCACCAGCGCCCGGCCTCCCCTGCCCGCCAGCATGTTCTCGAACGCGCCCGGGATCCCCTCCAGCGAGATGCGTTCCGTCACCAGCGCCCCCAGATCAAGGCGGCCCGAGACCACATGCCCGGCCAGGGCCGGCAGGTCCTCGGCCGGGTTCGAGTTGCCGTAGACGCAGCCCGACAGGGTGCGGCCCCAGTGGAAGATCTCCAGGGCGTTGAAGGTGACCTGCTGGTCCTTGCCGCCGATGCCGACGACCGTCGTGCGGCCGCCGCGGCGCGTGGACTCCCAGGCCGCGCGAATGGTGGCCGCGCGGCCCACGCACTCCACCGCCGCGTCGACGCCCTGCTTGTCCGTGAGCCCGCGGATCTCGCGCGGTGTGGTGTCGGAGGCGAGCAGGTAGTCGGTGGCGCCCGCCCGCCGGGCCAGCTCCTCCTTGGCGGGGGAGACGTCGATCGCGACGATCCGCTCCGCGCCCGCGATCCGGGCCGCCTGCACGGCCGCGAGGCCCACCCCGCCGACGCCGAACACGGCCACCGTCTCCCCCGGCCGCACCCGGGCCGCGTGGTGCACGGCCCCGTAGCCGGTGAGCACGGCGCAGCCGAGCAGGGCCGCGTCGGCGAGCGGCACTCCGTCCGGCGCCGGCAGCACGCAGGAGGCCGCCACCACCGTCTCCTCGGCGAACGCGGCCACATTGAGGCCGGGGTGCAGCTCGCTTCCGTCGTCCGCGCGACGGGCGTGGACGTCCCCGGAGCCGTTCAGCGCGTTCGCGCACAGCCACACCTCGCCCCGTGCGCAGGCGTGGCAACCGCCGCAGGACGGCGCCCAGTTGAGGACGACCCCGTCGCCCGGCGCGACATGGGTGACGCCCTCTCCCACGGACACCACCGTCCCCGCGCCCTCGTGTCCGAGGACCGCGGGCACCGGCACCCGCATGGTGCCGTCGGACAGCGACAGGTCGGAGTGGCACACCCCGGCGGCGGCCAGCCGGACACGGACCCGGCCGGGGCCCGGTTCCGGCAGCTCGATGCGCGTGATCTCCAGCGGGGCACCGACGGCGGGCAGGACAGCGGCACGGACCATCTCGCTCAGCCTTCCTGGAACTGGAGGGACTTGGTCTGGAGGTACTCGGCGAGCCCGTGCGTACCCAGCTCGCGGCCCACCCCCGACTGCTTGTAGCCGCCGAAGGGCGCCCGGGGGTTGAAGCGGCCGCCGTTGATGTCGACCTGACCGGTCTCCAGCCCGCGCGCGAACGCGGCCGCCTCCGCGTCGTCGCCCGCCCAGACGGCGCCGGCGAGTCCGTAGACCGTGCCGTTGGCGATCCGCAGGGCGTCCTCCTCGTCCTCGTAGCGCAGGATCGACAGCACCGGGCCGAAGATCTCCTCCTGGGCGATCGTCATCTCCGGGGTGACGTCGGCGAAGACGGTGGGCCGGACGTAGTAGCCGCGCTCGCGGGGGGCGTCCGGGCCGCCCGCGACCAGTCGCGCCCCCTGAGCCACACCCTGGTCGATGTAACCGCGCACCCGGGCCTGCTGCCGGGCGCTCACCAGCGGGCCGATGCGGTCGCCGTACTTGTCCGCGGCCGCGGCGGCCAGGGCGACCGCCTCCTCGTACCGGTCCCGGTGCACCAGCATCCTGGTCCAGGCGCTGCATGTCTGGCCGGAGTTGGCCATCACGTTCGCGACGCCGACGTTCACCGCCCGGGCCAGGTCCGCGCTCGGCAGGATGACGTTCGCCGACTTGCCGCCCAGCTCCAGGGCGACCCTCTTGACGGCCGCGCCCGCGGTCGCGCCGATCCGCCGGCCCACCGCCGTGGATCCGGTGAACGAGACCAGGTCGACGCCCTCGTGTCCGGCGAGCGCCTGGCCCGCGACCGGGCCGAGGCCGGTGACGAGCTGGAACACCCCGGCCGGTACGCCCGCCTCGTGCACCGCCTCCGCGAAGAGCTGGGCGGTCAGCGGGGTGTCCTCGGCGGGCTTGAGGACGACGGTGCAGCCGGCCGCGAGGGCCGGGGCGACCTTGGCGACGATCTGGTGGAGGGGGTAGTTCCAGGGGGTGATGGCACCCACGACGCCGACCGGCTCGTGGTACACGACGGAGTTGCCGACCTTCTCCTCGTAGGCATGGGTGGCGGCGAGTTCGGCGTACGAGCCCGCCACCGCGATCGGCAGGCCCGCCTGCACGGTCCGGGAGAACGCCGGCGGCGATCCCAGCTCCGCGGTGACGGTCTCGGCGATCTCCTCCTGGCGGGCGACGAGCACCTCCGTCAGGGCGGTGAGGAGCTCGGCCCGCCGGGAGGGCGGCGTGGCGGCCCATGCCGGGAGGGCGGTCCGCGCGGCCTGGACGGCGGCGTCGACGTCCTCGGCGGTGCCCGCCGGCACCCTGCCGATGACCTGCTCGTCGGCCGGGTTTACGACGTCGATGGTGTCCCGCCCCGAGGCGGGGCGCCAGGCGCCGTCGATGTACATGCCGTCATGTGCCTTCATCGTCGTCCTTCCGGCCGGGCCACATCCGGGCCCCTAAACTAGCGGCGTTAGTTTTGTGGCGCCAGGGGCCGGGCCGACGAGGCCGGTCGACTCGGTGTGTCGAGCGGCAGAACGTCGACGGGCACCCCGTTGAGCACCGCGGTGCCCGACAGCGGGTCGAGCAGGCTGCCGTCGAGAAGCTGGTTGACGTTGACGCCGGGGTCGAGTGCGGCGTGCCTCATCCGGGTGCCGGGCCGGTTGTGGCCCCAGCCGTGCGGAAGGCTCACCACCCCGCGCCGGACGGTGTCGGTGATCTCGACGGGCGCGGTCACCGCTCCCCCGGCGCCCCTGACCCGGACCGGCGCGCCGTCGGCGAGCCCGAGGCGCTCCGCGTCCTCGGGGTGGACATGCAGGGTGCACCGGTTGGAACCGCCCGTCAGCGCGGGCACGTTGTGCAGCCAGCTGTTGTTGGACCGCAGATGGCGCCGTCCGACGAGCACCAGGTCGGTGGCGCGCTCGCCCAGGGCCCGCTTCAGGCGCGGCAGGTCGCCCGCGATCGGCTCCGGCAGCAGTTCGACCTTGCCGCTCGCGGTCTTCAGCGGCTGCGGCAGACGGGGCTTCAGCGGGCCGAGGTCGATGCCGTGCGGATGGGCGAGCAGCTTCTCGAGGCTGAGCCCGTCGGGCCGGGAGCCGAACCCGTCGCCGTAGGGGCCGAGGCGCAGCATCAGGTCCAGTCGCCGCTCGGGGCCGTTCTCCCCGGTGAGCTGCGCCACCAGTTCGCGTGGATCGCGGCCGTGGACGGGCGAGTGGGGCGAGGCGACCGCCTTGCCCAGGGTCTGCTCGATGACCAGGGAGTCGACGGAGGCGGGATCCGCACCATGCGCCCCCGAGCTCTCGGCTTCGCCCGAGCGGGGAAGACCCCAGTCAGTGGCGGCGAGGACCAGCCGGGCGAGGATCTCGGTCTCCGGCATGCGGCCGGGCTCCAGGGGGACGGCGGCGCGGGTGTAGCGGACCTGGTTGCGTACGGCGAGGGCGTTGAAGGCGAAGTCGAAGTGCGGCGACTGGGAGGGCGGGGGCGGGGGCAGCACGACGTGCGCGTGGCGCGAGGTCTCGTTGAGGTACGGGTCGACGCTGACCATGAAGTCGAGCGTGCCGAGCGCCTTGTCCAGGCGGTCGCCGTCCGGGGCGGAGAGCACGGGGTTGGCGGCGATCGCGATGACGGCGCGGACCGGGCTGCCCTCGTCGGTGGCGGTGTCGATCTCCTCCGCCAGCGCGGAGATCGGCAGCTCGCCCTTGGCCTCGGGGTGCCGGCGCACCCGCGAGTGCCAGCGGCCGAGCGCGAAGCCGCGTCCGGGCCCGGCGGGGCGGGGGGTCTTGTCGGTGGCCGAGAGCGGGAAGAGCGCGCCGCCCGGCCGGTCCAGATTGCCGGTGAGGATGTTGAGCACGTCGACCAGCCAGCTGGCGAGGGTGCCGTGCGGCACGGTGCAGCTGCCGATGCGGCCGTAGACGGCGGCGGTGGGCGCGGCGGCCAGCTCCCGGGCGAGGGCGCGGATGGTGTCCGCCTCGACGTCACACGCCTCGGCGACGGCCTCGGGCGTGAAGTCCCGGACGGCGGCGGCCACTTCCCCGACGCCTTGGACGTGCGGGGCGAGGTGTCCCAGGTCGACGAGGTCCTCCTCGAACAGGACGTGGGTCATCGCCGCGAGCAGCAGGGCGTCGGTGCCCGGGCGGACGGCGACATGGCGGTCGGCCAGCCGGGCGGTGCGGGTGCGGCGCGGGTCGATCACGGTGAGGGTGCCACCGCGGGCCTTGAGCGCCCTGAGCCTGCCGGGGAAGTCGGGGGCGGTGCACAGACTTCCGTTGGACTCCAGGGGGTTGGCGCCGATGAGCAGCAGATGGCCGGTGCGGTCGAGGTCGGGCACGGGGATGGCGCCCGCGTCGCCGTACAGCAGTCCGCTGGAGACGTGCTTGGGCATCTGGTCGAGCGTGGAGGCCGAGAAGAGGCTGTGGGTGCGCAGGCCGGCCAGCAGCAGGGGCGGGTAGAGGCCGCCGGCCACGGTGTGCACATTGGGGTTGCCGAGGACGACGCCGACGGCGTGCGGCCCGTACCGCTCGACGACCGGCCGCAGTCCGGCGGCGACGGCGTCGAACGCCTCCTCCCAGGTGGCCTCGCGCAGGACTCCGTCCCGGCGCACGAGCGGCGTGCGCAGCCGGTCGGGGTCGGCGTCGGCGGCCCCGAAGGAGGCGCCCTTCGGGCAGATGAAGCCCTTGCTGAACACGTCGTCCCGGTCGCCGCGGGCGCCGGTGACCCGGGTGCCGTCGACGGTGAGCGTCAGCCCGCAGGTGGCCTCGCAGAGGGGGCATATACGCAGAGCGGTGCGGGGCACGGGTCCTCCCGGAGGGTGGCGGCGGTGGCGCACGGACAGGGCTGAGCATACCGACCAGTATGAATGGAGGGGAGGGGTGGCGGCGCGCGCCCCCTCCCCACCCCCGGCAGTCCCCGGCGCAGGCGCTCCCCCCCCGGCCGTCGTGCCGGCCCTCAGTCCAAAGCCCGCTCCAGATAGGCCCGCAGCAGCGCGCGCGCCTCCGCGATGATCCCCTCGTCACCCCCGGGGTCCACCCGGAAGGCCAGATGGACCAGGGTGTCGGCCGTCTCCACCGCGACCAGGAACATCCGCCGCAGGTCCTCGTCGGGTTCGCGGTCGATATACGCCGACAGAAGGTCCGAAAGACGGTCGGCGACCCGGTGGTTGGGCTCGGCGTAGCGGGCGCCGACCGGGATCTGGTTGCCGAAGTCGACGAGGGAGAAGCCGGGTGCCGTGCGCTTCATGTCCAGGTACTCGTCGAGCACCGCGTCCATGGCCGCCCGCCAGCCCCCCTCGCCCGCATCCTCGGCGAGGCGGCGGGTGACGCGCTCGGTGTAGCGTTCCAGGTTGCGTTCGGCGAGGGCGTCGGCCATCGCCCGCTTGTTGCCGAAGAAGCGGTACACGGAGCCGATGGGCACGCCCGCGCGCAGGGCCACGGCCCGGGTGCTCAGGGCGTCGTAGCCGACCTCGTCGAGCAGCTCGGCACAGGCGTCGAGGATTCTGGTCAGTCGTTCCGCGCTACGGCGCTGGACGGGCGCGCGGCGCAGCGATGTCGCATGGGGCACGGGCTTCATGATGCCTCTCCGCCGGGGACCGGTGAACCTCGCCCGTCTGTACGAAGTCCGATGGCCCCCACACTCATCGAGCACCCGGCAGAGTCAGCCTCTGCCCTTGGGGGGCCGGGTCTCCCGCCTCTCCCGCAGGACGGTGAGGGTGCGCTCGCACCAGTCGCGGTTGCCCTGCTCGAAGGCCAGGCCGCGCAGGCACGTCAGGTACGGGCCGATGCGACGGCCGTGGCACAGGAACTCCTCCTCCGTACGGTCACCGCGCATGCCGCGGAGCAGCGTGCCGAAGAGGTCGATCTTGGCCTGGGCGAAGGCGACACGCTCCGCGAGCCGGGCGATCAGGGTCTCGGGGTCGACGTGGTCGGCGGCCTGGACCTTGACGAGCAGATCGTCGCGGATGAAGGAGGGCTTCGCGGACGCGGCCGTGAACTCCTCCAGTTCCGCCAGCCCGGCATCGGTCACATGGAACAGGCGCTTGGTGGGGCGGGTCTCCTGGACCACCGCCCGGCCCGCGATGAGGCCGTCCTTCTCCAGGCGGGTCAGCTCGGCGTAGAGCTGTTGCGGCCGGGCGTGCCAGAAGTTCGCCACACCCAGGTCGAACGCCTTGGCCAGCTGGTATCCGCTGAGTTCCCCGTCGAGCAGCGCCGCCAGCACGGCGTGCCGTAGCGCCATCGGATCGCCTCCTTCCCACCCCTGCCCGCCGGACGCACACTCATGATAGTCATGAAAATGACTAATCACATCCATGACTGGGAAAGGTGAGCGCGCCATGAACGCTGCCGAGCGATTCCGTGCCGCCGTCGACAACCGGGACCTCGCGGCCCTGGACGACCTGTTCACGGAGGACATCCGCTTCTACAGCCCCGTCACATTCGCCCCCTTCACGGGCAAGCCGATGGTGCTGGGCCTCTTCGGGGTCCTGCTGCGCACGTTCGAGGACTTCCGTTACATCGGCCGGTACACCGGCTCCGCGCAGACCAGCGCCGACGGCACGTCCGCCCCGTCGGAGGTGCTGCTCTTCCGCGCCAGGGTGGGAGGCAAGGAGATCCACGGGACAGACCTGCTGCACTTCGACGACCACGGCCGGATCAAGGAGTTCACCGTCATGGTCCGCCCCCGGTCCGCCGTCCACGCCCTCGGCGAAGCGGTCCTCGCCGGCCTGGTCGCGGACGGCCTCGTACCGGCGCCCTCCGGTCGGTAGACGCACCCCCTGCCCGTCGCCGCAGGCCCCGGGAGGGGCCTCGGTAGGGCGGCCACCCGGGCCGGCCGATCCCCCTGGAGCCTGATTCCGTTGCCCTCCGGAAGTGGCGCGCGGCCCTCTCACACGCCGCTCCCCCTTGCGCGTCCGACCCGTGAATCCTACGGTGATGCATAGGAATCAGCGACGAGGGAGCGGTGATGAGCGGGGACGCGAGGAAGACCGCGGAGGGGCTGTCGTACCTCTCAGGTTTCGGCAACGAGCACAGCTCGGAGGCGGTCCCGGGCGCACTGCCCGAGGGCCGCAACTCCCCCCAGCGCGCCCCGCTCGGGCTGTACGCGGAGCAGCTGAGCGGTACGGCGTTCACCGAGCCGAGGGCGCACAACCGCCGTTCATGGCTGTACCGCATCCGCCCCTCGGCGGCCCACCCCGCGTTCACCCGCGCCGACAACGGCACGCTCCGCTCGGCCCCCTTCACGGAGACGGTGCCCGACCCGAACCGGCTGCGCTGGAACCCGCTGCCCGAGCCGGCGGCGGGGACGGATTTCCTCGCCGGCCTGTGGACCCTCGGCGGCAACGGCGACGCCACCCAGCGCACCGGCATGGCCGTGCACCTCTATCACGCCAACGCCTCCATGGAGCGTGTCTTCAGCGACGCGGACGGCGAACTGCTGATCGTGCCGGAGCGCGGCGGGCTGCTGCTGCACACCGAGTTCGGGATGCTGCATGTGGAGCCCGCCGAGGTCGCGCTCGTCCCGCGCGGCGTCCGCTTCCGTGTGGAGCTCCTCGACACCGGCTCCGACGGCGGACCGGGCCCGACGGCCCGCGGCTACGTCTGCGAGAACTACGGCGCCCCCTTTCGCCTGCCCGACCTCGGCCCGATCGGCGCCAACGGACTGGCGAACGCCCGTGACTTCCGGGCCCCGGTCGCGGCGTACGAGGACGTCGAGGGACCGGTCGAGGTGGTGAACAAGTTCTGCGGCAACCTCTGGACGGCCGTCTACGACCACTCACCGCTCGATGTCGTCGCCTGGCACGGAAACCATGTGCCCTACGTCTACGACCTCCGCCGCTTCAATGTGATCGGCACCATCAGCTACGACCACCCCGACCCGTCGATCTTCACGGTGCTGACCTCGCCGAGCGACACCCCCGGCCTGGCGGGCGTCGACTTCGTGGTGTTCGCGCCGCGCTGGCTGGTGGGCGAGAACACCTTCCGGCCGCCGTACTTCCACCGGAACGTGATGAGCGAGTACATGGGGCTCATCGAGGGCGCCTACGACGCCAAGGCGGAGGGCTTCGTACCGGGCGGGGGCTCGCTGCACAACATGATGTCGGCGCACGGCCCGGACCGGGAGACGTTCGAGAAGGCGAGCGCGGCCGAGCTGCGGCCCCAGAAGATCGACGACGGGCTGGCGTTCATGTTCGAGACCCGCTGGCCGGTGACCCTGACGCCGCACGCGGCCGGCGCCGCGCACCTGCAACACGCGTACGACGACGTATGGCAGGGCCTCGAACGTCACTACCGCCCGTTGCACTGAGCGCCGCCGACAGGTACGGATAGCCCGTGACCTCCTTTGCCCCCGACTCGATCGTTCTGAACCGCAAGCTGCCGCTCTGGTACCAGGTGTCGCAGTCGCTGCGCGCCTCGATACTCGGCCGCTCGGCCCAGGACCCGCTGCGTCTGCCCACCGAGGAGCAGCTGGCAGGGCACTACGGGGTGAGCGTGCTGACCATGCGGCAGGCGCTGAAGGAGCTGGAGGACGAAGGGCTGATCAGCCGCCACCGCCGGCGCGGCACGTTCATCGAGCCCAGCGCCACAAGAGGCACCCCCGTGCGCCTGCTGGGCTCGGTGGACGCGATCGTGGCCCAGCAGTCCGGCATGACGACCGAGCTGCTGGACCGGGGCACGGTGCCGGTGCCGGCCGAACTGGCCGAGCACTTCCCGGATCTCGTCGAGGTGGCGACGTATCACCGGCTGCGCAGCGACGAGAAGACCGGCGAGCCCACCAACCACGCGCGCAACTACGTCCGTCCGGAGCTGGCGGACCGCATCGACCGCGAGGACCTGCTGCGCTGGCCGATGACCAAGGTGCTGCGGGACGTGGCCGGCGCGGACATCAGCCGCATCACGGACACGGTGGAGGCCCGGCTCGCGGATCCGGAGACGGCACAGTTGCTGAACGTCCCGCTGCTCAGCCCGATCCTGCACTACACGGGTGTCACCTACGACACCTGCGGGCGGGCCCTGGACGTGGCGGTGATCCACTACCGGGGGGACCGCTTCTCCTTCACGGTCACCCTCGAGGCCACCTGAGCACGTCGTACGATGCCCGGCGTGACGCACGACGACGCTCCGCTGCTCGCGGACCTCATGCCGTGGTCCGTCGCACCTGTGCGGCCGGGCCGTGCCTGGCCGTCGGCGCCCGACGCGGCGTGTCTGAGGGCGCGGTGGGACGCCTTGGTGAAGGCCGAAGGGCCCGACCGCGAGGCGTTGTTCGAGCCGACGCGCGCCCGCACCCTGCACTCGGCGGTCGGACAGCTGCCGGGCCACTCCAGCGGCACGGAGAAGCTGGCGCGCGCCGCCGGGCCCTGCCCGGAGCCGGTCCGCGTCCTGTCGGCCCCCTTCGACGAGCAGTGGCTGATCCCCGACCACCGCCTCATCGACACGGCCCGGCCCGAGCTGTGGCGCGTCGCGGACGAGCACCAGGTGTTCGTCGTGGAGACGGCTGCGGACCCGGGCGGCCCCGCCCTGCTCGCGACGTCCCTGCTGCCGCTCCTGCGCCCCGGCCGCATCCGCCCGCTGTATCGCCGCCCCGGCGGCGCGGAACCCAATCTGGCGCCCGGCCTGCTGGAGCATCTGCGCGGCCGTCTGGGCCTGAGGCCCACCCCGGTGGACGTGCTCGCCTGGATCACGGCGATGGCGCGCCCCGGGCCGAAGGGGCTTGCCGTCCCCCTCACCGCGAGCCCCGAGCACTGGTCCCGCGGCGTGGAGCTGGGCCGCCGCACGCTGTGGCTGATGCGGCGCGACGGCGAGCGCCCCAAGATGCCGGGCGGCCGCCGCCCCTATGTCCGCGCCCCACTCCCCTCCCGGCCCCTGACCCTGCGCTACGACCCCGCCGAGGAGACCCTCCAGCTCGACGAGGGCCGTATCTCGCCCGTGCCGCCTCAGGCCTGGGACTTCGAGGCGGGCGGGGTTCGCGTCCTGGAGCAGTGGTTCGCGGCCCGCACCGCGCAGGGGCAGCCCGGCACGCTGACGGCGATCCGCCCCGCGACCTGGTCTCAGGCCTGGACGTCGGAGCTGCTGGAGCTGATCACGGTGCTGGCGCTGCTCGCCGAGCTGGGGCCGGCGCGTGCGGAACTGACACCGGGTGAGCCCGTCACGGCCGGGGACCTGCGCGGGGCGGGCGTCCTGCCGGTCCCGGACGCGGCCCGCCGCCCCGCCTCCGTGCTCGACCACCACGAGGAGGGCCCGGAGGGGCAGTTCGCACTGCTCTAGGCCACGGCCTGGCCCGGGTCCTCGACGCTGCTGTTCCGGTTCGCCGGCACCCGGACCGGGATCCTCCATCGCGGGGCCCCGGCGACGAACCTGCTGACAAGGCCGCCTTCCGCGGGTCATGATCCCGCCCATGGACCGTCTTCCGCTGCCCCTGGAGGGCCTCACCGTCGTCGCCGTCGAACAGGCCGTCTCCGCTCCCTTCGCCACCCGCCAGCTCGCCGATCTCGGGGCCCGGGTGATCAAGGTCGAGCGGGTCGACGGCGGTGACTTCGCGCGCGGCTACGACACCGCCGCCCGCGGTCTGGCCTCGCACTTCGTCTGGTGCAACCGCGGCAAGGAGTCGATCGCCCTGGATCTGAAGGATCCGCGCGGCCTGGAGGTCGTGCGGCGGCTGGTCGCGGACGCAGACGTGTTCGTGCAGAACCTGGCCCAGGGGGCCGCGGCCCGGCTCGGCCTGGACGCGGCCACCCTGTGCGCGGCGCACCCGCGGCTGGTGGCCGTGGACATCTCGGGCTACGGGGCGTCCGGGCCGTACGCGGACAAGCGGGCGTACGACATGCTCGTGCAGTGCGAGGCGGGGCTGGTGTCCGTGACCGGGACGCCCGGGCAGCCCGTCAAGGCGGGCATTCCCGCGGCCGACATCGCTGCGGCCATGTACGCCTTCTCGGGGGTGCTGGCGGCGCTGGTCCGGCGGGGCACGACCGGGCGCGGCGGCCCGGTGGAGATCTCCATGCTGGAGGCACTGGCGGAGTGGATGGGCCATCCGCTGCACCACACGATGCACGACGGCACACCACCGGCGCGCACGGGGCTGGCGCACGCCGTCATCGCCCCCTACGACGCCTATCCGACGGCGGACGGCGGCCGGGTGCTGCTGTCCGTGCAGAACGACCGGGAGTGGCGGCGCCTCGCCGAACAGGTGCTCGGGCAGCCGGAGCTCGGGGACGACCCGGCCTGCGCCACGAACGCGGCGCGGGTCGCCCATCGGGAACGCACGGACGCGCTCGTCGCCAAGGCGCTGAGCGCGCTGGACGCCGACGAGGCGATGGCCCGGCTGGAGCGGGCGGGCATCGCGTGCGCGCGCCTGAGGGATCTGCGGGAGCTGGCCGGGCATCCGCAGTTGGCGGCACGGGAGCGGTGGCGGGAGGTGGGGACCGAGGTGGGGACGCTCAGAGCACTGCTGCCGCCGATCACGCTGCCGGGCGGGAGCGAGGCGCGGATGGGGGACGTGCCCGCGCTCGGGGAGCACACCGAGGCGCTGCTGCGTGCCGTGGGGATGACGGACGACGAGATCGCAGCGTTGCGCCGGGACGGTGTGGCGGCCTGAGCGCGGGCCTTGCGAGCGCCCGCGTCGCGGGCGCCACGAGGAACGCCGGTGGCGCTCAGCGCCCGCCGAACAGCGTACGACGCAGGCGGCGCAGCGGCGCGAAGAGCGAGACCTTGCTCACGCGCGCAACCCTTCCGCTGCGCTCGTGCGCGGCGTCACGTGCGGTCAGCTCGCGCATCAGGGACGTCGCCTCGGCCGTCTCGCGCTGCGGCACGGCAGGGCCTGCCAGCACCGAGAGATGGCGGTCGAGGCGCGCACTGGTCGCACTGCTGCCGCAGGTGATCGCAGGAACCCTCGCCCTGCTGCGCACTGTTATCTGTTCCATGTCACTCCCCACCCGTACGAGTCCACCCGGCCCGGGCAGGCTAACCCTATCGCCCCGTCGGGGCACGCGGGTATCACGGGCACAGGATTCACCTTCTCTGCAAGGAGGTTGACAGCTACTCTCCGAATCCGACGGACTGCAGGGCGAGTTGGACAACCGGCTGGCCGGTCGGCTGTGCTGAGCCCCCATCGGGTTCCACGGTCACGGCGAGTGACGTCGCCGACTTCCCCAGGCCGGTCGCGATCAGGGGCGTGTCGCCCTGGAACAGTCCGAGGGAGCGCGGTTGCACGTTGGGGCGCATCAGCCAGAGCTGATGCACATGCCCGCTCGGTGGTGCGTCGAGTCCGCTGAGAGTGACGACGGCGCGCCCCTCGGATGCGGACGCGATTACTCCGATTCCCCGGCCCCTGGCGTCCCGGTCGTTGGTCGCCCGCGCGTCGGGGGCGGCGAGAACGTGGGCGATCTCACGTGCCTGCGCGCGCTCGGCGTCGAGGCTGTCCTGCGTCTGTGTCGCCTGCACCGCGAAGAGCGCGGCGACGACGAGGGCCGCCGCGGCCGTGGCCGTGGCGAGCGGGGCGAAGAGAGGGCGCATCCGGGGCGCACGGGCGCGCACGGGCGGTGGAGCGGCTCCCCAGACGTGCGGCGGCAGATGCCGTGCGCGGGCCCCCATGGTGTCATTCGCCGGCGCGGCGTCCTGAGGGGTGGTGCGCACGGCGGTGAGCACGCGGCCCCGCAGGCCGGGCGGGGCGAGTGCGGTCGTGGACCAGGCGAGGCGCACGGCGTCCTCGGACAGGGCCCGCACCTCGGCGGCGCAGCGCTCGCAGCTCGCCAGGTGCTTCTCGAAGCGCACCCGCTCGGCGGGTTCCAGGGCGTCCAGGGCGTAGGGAGCGGCCAGGGAATGCAGGTCCTCGCGGCGCAGCAGGCGGTCGAGGATGCTCATGCGACTCCCCCCAGGCATTGGCGCAGCCGGGTGAGTCCGTCGCGCATCCGTGTCTTGACCGTGCCGAGCGGGAGTGAGAGCCGCTCGGCGACCTCACGGTACGTGTAACCGTCGTAGTAGGCGAGCGTGACGGACTGGCGCTGGAGGGCGGTGAGGCGGTCCAGGCAGCGGCGGACCCACTCCCGCTCCAGGCCGGCCTCCACCTCCTCGGCAACGTGGTCGAAGGCGGGGTGGTGGGCGCGGCGGGCCTCGCGCTCCTCGCGTTCGCCGGCGGCGCGGGCGCTGCGTACCCGGTCGACGGCGCGGCGGTGGGCCAGCGTGAGGATCCACGACAGGGCGCTGCCCCGGCCGGGGTCGAACCGGGGAGCGGAGCGCCACAGTTCGAGCAGCACCTCCTGGGCCACCTCCTCCGACTGCGCCGGGTCCCGCACGACCCTGCGCACCAGGCCGAACACCGGCCCGGACACCAGCCCGTACAGCTCCTCGAAGGCCTTCTGGTCACCCCCGGCCACGAGGACCAGAAGCTCGTCCGCCTCCACTCGTACCCTCCTCTGCGCCGCCGCGCACGGCATGCTCGCCTCACTGTGGCACGCACTGCGCCCACCCTTCGGATGGGATACGGACCAGCGGCGCGAAAACGCGGGTCGAGCAGGCACAAAAAGATTTTTCGCGTTCCGCCAATCCACCTCTGGGGCCGCTCCGAATCCCTGTGCGTCAGGCAAGTTGGCACTGAGGACGGACGGCATGACACCTATCTCCAGGAGCGGTGCGAGGCGCAGGACCATCGCGACCCTCGTGTGTGGTGCACTGGCCGCCGGCGGGCTCGCGGCCGCCGGCGTGACCGCGCTGGTACCGGGGGCGGCCTCCGCCTCCTCCCACCGGGAGGCTCCGCTCATCTCGGGGCAGCCGCAGTACGACAACACCGACCTGTACGCGTTCGTGAGCCCCGACAAGCCGGACACGACGACGGTCATCGCGAACTTCATCCCGTTCGAGGAGCCGGCGGGGGGCCCGAACTTCTACACGTTCGCGGACGACGCGCAGTACGACATCCACATCGACAACGACGGTGACGCCCAAAGCGACCTGATCTTCCGTTACACGTTCAGGACGCACGTCAAGAACAAGAACACGTTCCTGTACAACACGGGTCCGGTCGACAGCCTCGACGACCCCGACCTCAACGTCACGCAGACGTACGACATCGACCTCATCAAGCTGCACAAGCAGAAGCTCGTCTCGAAGACGAAGATCGCGGACGATGTGCCGGTCGCCCCGTCGAACGTCGGCAAGGCGTCGATGCCGAACTACGACAAGCTGCGCAACCAGGCCGTCTACAAGCTCACGGGCGACGCCACGACGTTCGCCGGCCAGGCGGACGACCCCTTCTTCGCGGACCTTCGCGTCTTCGACCTGCTGTACGGCGGCAACCTCTCCGAGGTCGGCAACGACACCCTCAAGGGCTACAACGTCAACTCCCTGGCGCTGCAGGTGCCCAACGACTACATCCGCCAGTCGTCGCGGCAGCCGATCGTGGGCATCTGGTCGACGGTCCAGCGCAAGGACGCGCGAGGCGACTGGTCGCAGGTCTCACGTCTGGGCAACCCGCTGGTCAACGAGGTCGTCAACCCCCAGAAGGACAAGGACAAGTTCAACGCGTCCTCGCCCTGGGACGACGCGCAGTTCCTGAAGAACGTGACCAACCCGGAGCTGCCGAAGCTCATCGAGGCGATCTACAAGATCAAGGCCCCGGCCGAGCCGCGCAACGATCTGGTGGACGTCTTCCTGAAGGGCGTGAAGGGCCTCAACCAGCCGCCGAAGGTCCGGCCGGCGGAGGAGCTGCGGCTCAACACCTCGATCAAGCCGGCCGCCTCCCCGAAGCGGCTCGGTGTGCTGGACGGCGACAACGCGGGCTTCCCCAACGGGCGCCGGCTCACCGACGACGTGATCGACGAGGCGCTCCAGGTGGTGGAGGGCGAACTGGTCGGCTCCAAGAACGACCTGGGCGACGCGGTCGACGCGAACGACCAGAAGTTCGGGCACTCGTTCCCGTACCTCGCCAACCCGACCTCGGGCTCCCGCGGCCCGGTGGCCAAGGGCAACGGCAACAACGTGCGCAACCAGCTGGGTGACGGGCTGGTGCCGACCGGTTCCAGCACGGACACCACGCTGATCGCGACCTCCGCGGCGGCGGGTGTGGCGGGCGTCCTGCTGATCGGCACCGCGCTGATGTGGTGGCGCCGCCGGTCCCGCTACCGGGCGTACTGACCCGCCCGACGGGACCGCCCAACCGTCCCGTCCCCCTGACCGGCGCGGCCCGTACCCATCCATCCCCCACGGCGCGGGCCGCGCCGCTCCCCATCCGACAACGACCGTTTCCGCCCAGGAGATCGAGGAGAGGGCATGTCCCCGCGTACGAACCAGAACGCGCCGGAGAGCGGCCGCGGCGGCCGGCCGGAAGCCGAGCCGGCGTCACCGACGCCCCGCGCGGCGGAGACCACGCCCGAGGAGGGCGCTCCGAGCGCCGGGGCGGGCACCACCCGCGCGGACCACGAGCCCGTGCCCCACGGTGAGCCCGCTCCTCGACCGGCGGGTGACGGGGAGACGTCCGCCGGCCATGACACCGATGCGGAGCCGGCCGCGTGCTCCGACTCAGCCGAGACGGCGGAGGCGGCCGACGCCCCTTCCCCGGACAGCGCTCCCCACGCCGACGCGGCGCCGTCCCCGGAACCTGCGCCGGAACCGGCCGATACCGCCACGGTGACCGTCACCGCTTCCGAATCAGCGGGCGGAGGCGAGCGCGTCAAGGCCCTGCGGCGGTTCTCCGCGGCCGGAGGGCGGTGGCGGGCCGTGCAGTTCGGGCTCTGTGCCGCCTCACTGGCCGTCGCGCTCACCGCGGGCGCCGTCGTCGTCGGTGTCGTACGGGACAGCGGCCGCACCGCCCCCCTGGTGTCCGCGCCCGGCGCGGTCTCCCCCGAACTCCTCGCCGGCGGTGACCTCGACGCGAGCATCCGGTCCCTCCAGGCCCAGCTCCGCGCCCAGCCGCGCGACTACGGAAGCTGGGCGACCCTCGGCCTCGCGTACGTCGAGCAGGCGCGCACCAAGGGCGACCCCTCCCGCTACCCGCAGGCGCAGCGCGCCCTGGACCGTTCGCTGGAAATCCGGCCGGACAACGACGCCGCGCTCGCCGGCCGTGCCGCCCTCGCCGCGGCCCGCCACGACTTCGCCGGCGCCCTCACCTACGCGGATCTCGCTCTGAAGCAGAACCCGTACAGCGAGCGCGCCCTGTCCTCCCGGGTCGACGCGCTCGTGGAACTCGGCCGTTACGCGGACGCCTCGAAGGCCGCCGACCTGGCCGACACACGCCGCCCGGGCGTCCCCGTCTTCACCCGCTACGCCTACGTCCACGAACTGCGCGGCGATGTGGGTACCGCCCGCCGCGTCCTGGAGCAGGCCCTGTCCACCGCCACCAGCCGCGGCGACATCGCGTACGTGGCCACCGCGCTCGGCCAGCTCGCCTGGAACCAGGGCGACTACAGGACCGCCCTCGACCGCTACGCGCGCGCCCTGGCCGCCGACGAGAACTACCTCCCCGCGCTGGAGGGCAGGGCCCGCGCCCAGGCGGCCCGGGGCGACACCGCCGACGCGATCCGGGGCATGGAGCAGGTCGTCGACCGCTATCCGCTGCCCCAGCCGCTGGTGGAGCTGGGCGAGTTGTACGAGGCACGCGGCAAGGAGGGCGACCGGACCAAGGCACGCGACCAGTACACCCTGGTCGACGCCTGGGTCTCGCTGGCCCGCACCAACGGCGTCAACGCCGACCTCGACACCGCCCTCGCCGCCGCCGACCACGGCGACCGCGTGGCCGCGCTCAAGGCCGCCCGGGCCGAGTGGGCGCGCCGCCATACCGTGCACACCGCGGACGCCCTCGCCTGGGCCCTGCACGTGAACGGCCACGACAGGGAGGCCCTCCCCTACGCCCGGCAGGCCACGGCCACCGGCTACCACAACGCGTCCTTCCTCTACCACCGCGGCATGATCGAGCGCGCCGTCGGCCGGACGGACCAGGCCCGCGTCTCGCTCACCGCGGCCCTGCGCCTCAACCCCGGTTTCTCGCCGCTGGGCGCGCGGGAGGCCCGCGAGGCGCTGGAGGCGATGAAGTGAACCTGCGCCGCCTCGCCGCCGCGGGCGCCGCCGCTCTCACGGCCGCCTGCGCGCTCGTCCTGGTGCCCGCCGGCTCCGCGAGCGCCCACCCGCTCGGCAACTTCACCGTCAACCGGTACGACGGCCTCGTCGCCGCCCCCGGGCAGCTGCGGATCGACCACGTCGAGGACCTCGCGGAGATCCCGGCCACCCAGGCGAGGCCGGACCTGGAGAGGCTCGGCCTGTCCGAGTGGGCCCGGCGCAGGTGCGCGAAGGCCGCGGAGGGCAGCACCGTCACCGTGAACGGCCACACGGAGCCGCCGGCCGTCGGCACGAGCCGGGCACAACTGCGGCCCGGCCAGGCGGGGCTGCACACCCTGCGTGTGGAGTGCGCCCTGAGCGCGCCGCTGCCCAAGGGGGACACCGTGGCCCTCGGCTTCCATGGAGCGGGCGCGACCACCGGGCCCGGCTGGCGGGAGATCACCGCGCG
This sequence comes from Streptomyces sp. NPDC093261, assembly GCF_044753645.1. Taxonomy (NCBI): domain Bacteria; kingdom Bacillati; phylum Actinomycetota; class Actinomycetes; order Kitasatosporales; family Streptomycetaceae; genus Streptomyces; species Streptomyces sp. NPDC093261. The sequence goes on along the minus strand of NZ_JBIVNO010000010.1, from coordinate 74,045 downwards.
CGGCGACCGTATGACGCTCACCGCCTCGGACGTGCCGAAGACGTCCGTGTCGCGCGAACTGACCAGCTACCCCAAGGACCTCCTCTCCTCGCCGGCCGACACCGTCAAGGCCTCCCTGCGGGTGCGTCCGGGCGGTGCCCCCCTCGCCGTCGACCGGCGGGACGCGCCTGCCGCCGCCGTACTGCCGCGTGGTGCCGACCGGTGGACCCAGGCGCTGAACAACCTTGTGGCCCAGCACCATCTCACCGCCGGGTTCGCCGCGCTCGCCCTGGTCATCGCGATCGGCCTCGGCGCGATGCACGCGCTGGCGCCCGGCCACGGCAAGACCCTGATGGCCGCCACCGCGGCGGCGCGCGGCGGCCGGGCGAGGCTCAAGGACGTGCTGCCGCTGGCCGCTTCGGTGACGGTCACGCACACCCTCGGGGTGGTCGCCCTGGGCCTGCTGGTCACGGCGGGCTCCGCGGCGGCACCCTCGGTGATCGCCTGGCTGGGCCTGGCCAGCGGCATCCTGGTCACCGTGGCCGGCGCGCAACTCGTCCGCAGGGCCTGGCGCAACCGGCTCCCCGCACACGGCCAGGCTCACGACCACAGCCGCATCCACAGCCATGACCAGGGCCACCACCACGCGCATGCGGACCGCTCACCCGACCACGAGCACGCCCACGCCCACGCGGAACCATCACACGGCCACGACCACCCGCACGAGCACGACCCCTCACACCAGCACGACCACCCGCACCACCACGAGCACAAGCCCTCACACCAGCACGACCACCCGCACCACCACGAGCACAACCCCTCACACCAGCACGACCACCCCGACGACCACGAGCACAGCCCGTCACACCAGCACGACCACCCCCACGATCACGCCGACGCCCACGGCATTCCCCACACCCACGGCGGCTCCACCCACACCCACCCCACCGCCCCCACCCTCCGCGGCACCCTCCTGCTCGGCTTCGCCGGCGGGCTCGTGCCGAGTCCCTCCGCCGTGGTCGTCCTGGTCGGCGCCGCGGCGCTCGGCCAGGCCTGGTTCGGTCTGCTGCTCGTCGTCGCCTACGGCGTCGGGCTCGCCCTGACGCTGACCGCGGCCGGGGTCGCGGTCGTCAAGCTGGGCAGCGGGGTGAACCGGGTCCTGGACCGGCGGCCCCGCTGGACCCACGGCCCGGCGGCGGCGCTGGTACGCAGGACCGCGCCCCTGGGGTCGGCCTTCGTCGTCGTGGCCCTCGGGGCCGGGCTGGTGTTCAAGGGGGCGGCATCCGCACTCGGTTGAGCTACTTTTGGGGAGAAATCACGCGGAGTGGATACGACGCTCGGATGCGAATGGGGGACGCCCGTGTCCGAAGAACCGGGCCGTGAACGTGTGGTCGCGGGTCGCTACCGCCTGCTGTCCCCCCTCGGCGAGGGCGGGATGGGGACGGTGTGGCGGGCCCATGACGAGGTGCTGCACCGTGAGGTCGCCGTCAAGGAGGTGCGCGCCCCGGCCGGGCTTCCGTCGGCCGAGGTGGAGCGCATGTACACCCGGCTGGAGCGCGAGGCCTGGGCGGCGGCCCGGGTGGCGAACCGCAATGTGGTGACGGTCTATGACGTGGCCCATCAGGACGGCCGCCCGTGGATCGTGATGGAGTTGATCCGCGGTGTCGCGCTGTCGGACCTGCTGGACTCGGAGGGGCCGGTCTCCCCGCAGCGGGCCGCGCACATCGGCGCCGAGGTGCTTGCCGCACTGCGCGCCGCGCACGCGGCCGGGGTGCTGCACCGCGATGTCAAACCGGGCAACGTCCTGCTGGCGAACGACGGCCGGGTGGTCCTGACCGACTTCGGCATCGCCATGGTCGAGGGCAGTTCGGCGCTGACCATGACCGGGGAGGTCATCGGCTCGCCCGAGTTCCTCGCCCCGGAGCGGGCACTCGGGCGCACTCCGGGCCCGGAGTCCGATCTCTGGTCACTGGGCGTGCTGCTGTACGCGGCCGTCGAGGGCAACTCCCCGTTCCGTCAGAACACGCCGCTGAGCACGCTGCGGGCGGTCGTCGACGAGGAGTTGCCGCCGCCGCTCCGGGCCGGTCCGCTGGCCCCGGTGATCGAGGGACTGCTGCGCAAGGACCCGGCCCAGCGCATCCCGGCCGGGCAGGCCGAGCGGGAGCTGCGGATCATCGGCGCGGGCGGCACCCCGCGCACGGGCACCCCCGCTGCCTCCTACGCGCCGACGGTCGTGGCGTTCCCGGGCGGATCCCCCACTCCCCCGCTGCCCACGCCCGCCCCGGTCGGCGCGACCCGGCCCGCGTACCCGGCGCAGTCCGGGCCCCCGCCGCGCAACCGCCGTGCCGCCGTGGTCCTGGTGGCGGGTCTGGCCGCGCTCGCGCTCGCGCTGGCGGGACTGACGTACACGCTGGTGCACCACAACGACGGCAGCGACGGCGGCTCCACGACGGGCAGTGCCGCGACGCACGGTGACACCGCGGGCGGCCGGGCCCCGAGCGGCCCCCGGGGGAGCACGGGAGCGGGCCCGGGGCCCACCGGCGGCTCCACAGCCGGCAGCGGGGGCGGGCATACGGCGAGTCCGCCCGCCCAGTCGGTACGGGTGACGGTTGTGGGGACGCACACCGACTACTCCGGTGCCTGTCCGCCGCCGGACGCCGAGGCGCCCACGTTCACGGCGACGTTCACGGTGGGGAGCGTGCCGGCCGATGTGTCCTACCGCTGGGTCACGACCACGGGGCAGGTGTCGGACCCGGGCTGGAAGACGCTGTCCTTCCCGGCGGGCGGCGGGAGGACCAGGCAGCGGCAGGTCGTCGTCACGACGTACGACCCGGCCGGTTCGGTGCACAACGCGATCGGTGTGGAGGTGCGCTCTCCGGTGGAGGCCACGTCCACCACCGTGCCGTTCTCGGTGACCTGTGAGACGGAGACCCCGACGGCCGGGGCCTCCCCCTCGAGTTCGTGACCGTCAGGCCGCGCTGTTCAGCACCGGCAGATAGCCGCCGGACTGGCCGGCCGCGGTGGGGTGGTAGGACTGGCCGATGTCCAGCCAGTCGACGCTGTGCAGCCAGGAGTCGTTCGAGCAGATCTCGTGGCCGCTGAAGGTGGTGCGCACGTCGCCGAAGGTGAAGCCGTGGTCGGCGGCGCGCTTGGCGATCGCGGCGTCGAGGTAGTCGGCGGCGCCGTTGATCGCGGAGCGTTTGGTCCCGGACAGCCCGACACAAGTGGTGCCGAGCTTGTAGAAGCGGGGGTAGCCCAGCACGACCACATGGGCCGAGGGGGCCTTGGCGCTGATCGCCGAGTACACGGCGTCCAGCTTCCCGGGCAGGGTCGAGTCGACGTAGGCCTTGGCGGTGGCTATGCGCGAGAGGCAGGAGCTGTCGGACTGGAGCACACAGGTCAGCATGACGTCGGAGAAGCCCGCGTCGTTGCCGCCGATGGTGAGGGACACGAGGCTCGTGGCGGAGTTCAGGGTGCCGAGCTGGTTGCTGAGGACATCGGTCGTCGTGGCGCCCGAGCAGGCGAGGAAGCTGAACGAGGAGGGCGCGTGGGCGGCCTGCCACAGATAGGGGTAGGCGTTCGTGCTGCGGTCACAACTGCCGCTGGAGCTGATGTAGTTTCCGGCGCCGACGCCGGAGGAGTAGGAGTCGCCGAGGGCCACGTAGCCACCGGCCGCGGCGAGCGGTGACGCCTGCGCCGCGGCCGCCCCGGTGAGTGCGAGACCGACGGCAAGGAGGAGCGAAGTCACATACGCCGCAATTCGGGAACGTCTCATGGAACCTCCCTTTAGCAGGATCTCTGCCTCAACCGTGGTAGCAGCTACGCGAGTTGACAGGAAGTGTCCATGCCAAAACTGTTTCGGGATTCATCCACCGCGACCCACGCGTCACCCCCGCCCCGTTGCGCGCGCACGACAGGCGCACGCTCCACGCGGGAACGCCCCACACCACAGTTCGATGTCCGAACAAGGGCTCCCGGCAGACCGCCGCACCCCGGGGAACAGACGCTTGAAGCGAGCCAAGAACCTGTGCGTCCCGCTTCCGCATCTTGACGGCCCCCTCTTCGCTGCGCGACATTGAAGCCCGGCATCCGGCGCTTCGGGGGGCAAAGTCGCCAATGCAGACCTTACGCATCAAGCCACCTTCGTCAGCCGAGGACGGGGGGCCGGAACAGGATCCGGGGAGGGGCCTGTTCCCGCTGCTCGCGGGCGCGGCGGTCGCCGTCGCGGCCGTCGGGGCGATCCTTGCGCTGAGCGACTCGGGCTCGCCGCTGCGCGGCCCGTTCACCCTGTTCTTCCTGCTCGCCGCGCCGGCAACGGCCGTCGGCGCCGCCCTGCGGGGGCTGCAACCCTGGCCCCGCACGGTGGTGTCCATGGCGGGAGCGATCTCGATCGACCTTCTGGTTGCCCAAGGCATGTTGGCGGTGCACCGGTGGTCGGTCACCGGCGGGCTCCTCGCGGTGACCGTGATCAGCTCCCTCGTTCTCCTGCTGGTACTGGTACGACGGCAGCGCCGCCGTACGGCGAGAAGACGGGCCTGACGACGTGGACATCAGGGTGTACCGCCCCGGCGAGCTGAGCGCCGCCGACCGGGCGGCGTGGACGGCTTTGCAATCGAAGGCCCATCTGAACGGCTCGCCCGAGCTGGCGAACCCGTTCCTGTCACCGGAGTTCACGCTCGCCGTGGGCCGGACCAGACGCGGCGTACGGATCGCGGCGGTGTACGAGGACGGCGAGCCGGCCGCCTTCTTCCCGTACCAGAGAACCGCTGCCGGCGTCGGCCGGGCCGTCGGCCTCGGGGTCTCGGACTGCCAGGGCCTGGTGTACCGGCCCGGCTTCACCTGGGACGCGCACGAGCTGCTGCGGGCATGCGGGCTCGCCGTCTGGGAGTTCGACCATCTGCCGGAGGGTCAGCAGCCGTTCGAGGCGGGGGCCTCCGGCACCTTCCCGTCTCCGGTCATGGACGTCGACCAGGGATACGAGACCTATCTGGCCCGGCTGCGCGAGCAGTCGCCGAAGTTCACCCGCACGACGCTCGCCAAGGAGCGCAAGCTGGGACGGGACGCCGGCCGGGCGCGCTACGTCCACGACGAGCGCGACCCGGCGGCCCTGCGGACGCTGATGGCCTGGAAGTCCGCGCAGTACCGCAGGACCGGGCGCAGCGACCGCTTCGCGCAGCCCTGGATCAACCAGTTGGTGCATCAGCTCTTCCACACCCGCTCCGAGCCGTTCGCCGGGATCCTCTCGGTGCTCTACGCGGACGACCGCCCGGTCGCGGCGCACTTCGGACTGCGCACCGAGCGGGTGCTCGCCTGCTGGTTCCCGGCCTACGACCCGGAGTTCGCGAAGTACTCGCCCGGGCTGATCCTGCATCTGAGGATGGCCGAGGCGGCCGCCGCGGACGGCATCGCCTATCTGGATCTCGGGCGGGGCCAGAAGGAATACAAGGACTCCCTGAAGACACGGGAACTCTTCGTGTCCGAAGGGTGGGTGACCCGGCGTCACCCTGTCGCACTCGGACACAGGGCGCGCCGCGCCCCGGTCCGGGCACTGCGCAATGCGGTGCTGTCGCGGCCGGAACTCTTCGAGCCGGCCGACCGGATCCTGAAGCGGATAGGGAAAATCCGTTCGAGGGGTTGAATGACGACCATATCGGCGAAAACGAGGGACACGACCCAGGTCTTGCCATAAAGTCGCAATCGTCAATACCGTCATACATCAACCCGCATCGGTCCATCATCAAGCGGTCCAGGGGAGGGCTCAGGTACCGCGATGGTTCCGGCGCGGGGCGCGGTAGGGGGGTGCCGTGCTCGGCGACCACGGTCGTACGAGTCGTGCCGCGCGACCGGCTGCCGATTTTTCCGGCAGACGGCCAGCTTTGCCAGCTCACCCGGCATGCACGGAGATCCATATCGGCATGCCATAGGTGAGAACCCCCCTTTCGAACCGGACACGAATCCGGACCGTCCAGGGGCGGACGGTCCACCGGACGAGAGGGACCAGACTCATGAGTTCTGTACTGCGCCCGGCCGTTTCGGGCCAAGATCCGTTAATGCCGGGGAAGTACCGGCCCATCTCCTCTCACCTGGCCATCACGCCGCCGGTGAGCGTGGTGATTCCCGCCATGAACGAGGCGGAGAATCTCCCCTACGTCTTCAAGACCCTTCCCGAGTGGATTCACGAAGTGGTTCTTGTGGACGGCAATTCCACCGACGAAACCGTGCAGGTCGCGCGCGATCTGTGGCCGGAGGTGAAAGTCGTCGGGCAACGGGGCAAGGGCAAGGGAGACGCCCTGATCACCGGGTTCGAGGCCTGCACCGGCGACATCATCGTGATGGTCGACGCGGACGGCTCGGCCGACGGCCAGGAGATCGTCAGCTATGTCTCCGCCCTGGTGTCGGGCGCCGACTTCGCGAAGGGCTCGCGGTTCGCGAACGGCGGCGGCACCTCGGACATGACGCCGATCCGCAAGCTCGGCAACCGGGTGCTGTGCGCCATCGTCAACGCCAAGTTCGGCGCCCGGTACACCGACCTCTGCTACGGCTACAACGCCTTCTGGCGGCACTGCCTCGACAAGATCGACCTCGACTGCACCGGCTTCGAGGTCGAGACCCTGATGAACATCCGGGTGGTCAAGGCCGGCCTGAAGGTGCAGGAGATACCCAGCCACGAGTACCTCCGCATCCACGGCGCCAGCAACCTGCGCGCGGTGCGGGACGGGTTCCGGGTGCTGAAGGTGATCCTCAAGGAGCGCTCCAACCGGCGTGCGCTGCGCCGCCGGCCGCACGCGGTGGCGCTCAACTCGGGTCAGGGAGAGCTGTCTTGAAGGACCCGGACATCTCCGTGGTGATCTGCGTCTACACCGAGGACCGCTGGGAGGACATCCTCGCGGCGGTCGCCTCGGTGCGGGCGCAGTCACTGCCGGCGCGCGAGACGCTGCTGGTCGTGGACCACAACGAGACGCTGCTGGACCGGCTGAGCCGGGAGTACAAGGAGGTCGCGGAGGTCCGGGTGCTCGCCAACGCGGGCCCCCGCGGCCTGTCCGCCGGGCGCAACACCGGGATCGCCGCCTCGCACGGGGAGATCATCGCCTTCCTCGATGACGACGCCGTGGCCGAGCGGGACTGGCTGAAGCACTTCGCCTCCGGGTACGCGGACCCGCGGGTGATGGCCGTCGGCGGCCGTACGATGCCGCTGTGGGCGTCCGGCCGCCGCCCGGCCTGGTTCCCGGAGGAGTTCGACTGGGTGGTGGGCTGCACCTACAAGGGACTGCCGCCCGGCCGGGTCCGGGTGCGCAACGTCCTCGGCGGCAACGCCTCCTTCCGCCGTACGGCCTTCGAGGCGGCGGGCGGCTTCGCCACGGGCATCGGGCGCGACGGCGACAAGCGCCCGCTGGGCTGCGAGGAGACGGAACTGTGCATCCGCCTCACCCGGGCCCGGCCCGACGCGGTCCTGCTGATCGACGACCGGGCGGTCATCCACCACCGGGTGCCCGCCCCGCGGGAGCACTTCGCGTACTTCCGCACCCGCACCTATGCCGAGGGCCTCTCCAAGGCACTCGTCGCCCGCAGCGTCGGCTCCGGCAAGGGCCTGGAGTCGGAGCGCCGCTACGCCACCCGGGTGCTGCCCGCCGGGGTGGCCCGCGGACTGCGCGACGCCCTGCTGGCCCGTCCCGGCGGCGCGGGCCGCGCGGGCGCGATCGTGGCCGGGGTCTTCTCGGCGGCGGGCGGTTATGTGCTCGGGAGCGTCCGGGCGCGCCGGGGCGGCGCCGTGTTCTCGGTCGTGGACATCCCGGACGGCCGAGGGGAGGCCCCATGAGCGACCAGGCCGTGCCCATTCTCATGTACCACTCGGTCGCGACGGCGCCCAACGAGGCGACCCGCGCCCTGTCGGTGGCGCCCGAGGCGTTCGCGGAGCAGATGGCCCTGCTCGCGGACCTGAGGTTCACCCCGGTGACCACGGCCGAGCTGGCGAGGAGCTGGCGGGATGGCCGCCCGCTGCCCGAGCGGCCCGTCCTCATCACCTTCGACGACGGCTACGAGGGCGTGCACCGGCACGCCCTGCCCGTGCTCACGGGACACGGCTTCGCGTCCACCCTGTTCGTCTCGACCGGGTGGATGAGGGGCGCCCATGACACCGGCGGTGGTCTGGACACCATGCTCGACTGGGGCCAGGTCCGCGATCTCGCGGGCGCCGGGGCCGAGATCGGCGGGCACAGCCACACGCACCCCCAGCTCGATCTGCTCCCCGACGACGCGCTCAGGTTCGAGCTGCTGCGCTGCGGGGAGATCCTCGCCGACGAACTGGGCACCCGCCCGGTCTCGTTCGCCTACCCTTACGGCTACTCCAGCCGGCGGGTGCGCCGCACGGTGCGTGAGACGGGCTACCACCAGTCACTCGCCGTCGGCAACGGGCTCGCACGCCGCCACCAGGGCCCGTACGCGCTGCAACGTGTCACCGTGCGCCGCACCACGGGCGCCGAGGAGTTCGAGCGGCTCGTCCAGGGCCGTGCGATCGCCCGCAACTTCGCCAGGGACCGCGCCCTGACCAAGGGGTACGCCGTGGTCCGAAGAGCACGACAGGCTTGCCGGAAGGCCATCCGTTCCCGTGTCTGACACGACGACCACAGCCCAGAATCCCACGGCCCCGACCGCACCGCCCGAACGGTCCGGCCGCCGCCTGCGCCTGCCCGGACGCGGCGGGGGCGGCGGGGGCAGCGGGGGCAGCGGGGGCAGCCAACTGTTCCGCAACGCCTACGCGCTGATGCTCAACACCGGAATCTCGGCGGTGCTCGGCCTCGGCTACTGGCTGGTCGCGGCCCGCTACTACTCCGATGCCGCGGTGGGCCAGGGCTCGGCCGCGATCGCCGCGATGAAGCTCCTCGCCGGGCTCACCGCGGTGACGCTGACCGGTGCCCTGGCCCGCTTCATCCCGGTCGCGGGGCGCGCCACCGGGCGTCTCATCCTCCGTACCTATGCGGGCAGTTCGGTCGTCGTGGCGCTCGCCGCGGGGATCTTCCTGCTGACGCTGAACGTGTGGGGGCGGTCGTACCGGTTCCTGCACGGGCCGGGTCCCGCGCTCGTTTTCGTCGTGGCGGTCATCGCCTGGAACCTGCTCACCCTCCAGGACGGTGTGCTGACCGGGCTGCGCAGCGCGCTGTGGGTGCCGGTGGGCAACACCGTCTTCTCCGCGGTGAAACTGGTGCTGCTCGTCGGGCTCGCGGCCGCCGTCCCCATGATGGGCGTGTTCGTCTCCTGGGTCGCCGCCATCGCCACCTCCGTACTGCCGCTCGGCTGGATGGTGTTCCGGCGTCTGGTGCCTCGTCATGTCAAGGCGACCGAGGGCCACGCCAGCCCGCCGTCGCTGAAGGAGATCGGCCGGTTCCTGGCGGGCGACTACACCGGCTCGCTGTTCTCGCTCGCGGTGGTCTACCTGGTCCCGGTGATCGTGGCCTCGCAGGTCAGCGCCGCGGACAACGCGTACTTCTACATCACCACCACCATCGGCGGCACGACCAATCTGCTCGCCATCAACATGGGTGCCTCCCTCACCGTCGAGGGCTCGCACGACCCGGCGCGGCTCGCCGCCAACACCCGGGCGGCGCTCAGGCGCATGGCCCGGATCATGCTGCCGGTGTGCGCGCTGCTGTTCCTCGGCGCGCCCTTCATCCTGCATGTCTTCGGCGACGGCTACGCCCATGCGGCAACCCCGTTGCTGCGCTGGTTCGCGGTCGGGGCGCTGCTGCGGGTCGTCATGGAGACGTACTTCGCGGTGCTGCGCGCCCAGAGCCGCACCCTGGGACTCGCCTGTCTCCAGGGCCTGCTGTGCGTCCTGGTGCTCGGCCTGACCGTGCTGCTGCTGCCCCGCATGGGGCTCACCGGCGCCGGCGTCGCGGAGATCTCCAGCCTCACGGTGATCGTGGCGATCGCCGCACCGAGGCTCTACCGGATCCTGCGCGCCGCGCCGCCCGACGCCGTGCCCGAGGACACGGCACCGGACGGGGACCTCGCCGACCTGGGGGCGCGCGAGGTCCCCGCGCCGAGGACCGGCCCGTCCTGGGCGAAGAAGCTCGACGCCGACACCCTCGCGCTCGGCATCCACGTCGACTTCGACCATGTGGAACGCAGGCCGGATGTGCGCCCCGGCCCGGGAACCCCGCCCACCGGGACCGCCGTGGTCCCTGCGGACCACGACCGGTCGACCTGGGATCTGCGGCTGCCGCCGGACTCACCGGCGGGCCTGCCGGTGAAGGCGCTCCCTTCGGCCGGGCGAAGCCGGGAGAGGGCGGGGGAAGCGGGCCCGCAGGCCTTGCCGGAGCCCGCCGGGATACCGGAGGTGGACGCGCCGTTCGGCCGCGACGAGCCCTCCCGCGCCCCGTCCGGGCCGCGGGGCAGCGTCGCGGCCCCCTCCGCCGCGGGGGCGGCCACGAGCGAGCCGCCGACCGAGGACCCGCCCCGGTCCGGCCCGCCGGGCGCGGTCCTCGGCTGTCTGCTCGTCTTCGCGCTGCTGCTGTACTGGCTGCCGGCGCTGGCCATGGACGACGGCTCGCTGGAGCGGATGGGCGGCCTGGGACTGATCTCGGTCCTGCCGCTGCCGACCCTGGCCGGGGCCGCGCTGCTGGTCGTGGTGTTCGCCGGGCTGCTGTGGCGCGGCCGTGAGCACAAGGCCCTGCTGCTGGCCACCCTGCTCGCCACGGTCGTCTCCCTGCACGCGCTGCCCGCCGTGATCGAGACCGAGCCCCGCTTCGCGACGGCCTGGCAGCACCTCGGGTTCCTGGACTACATCGACCGCACCGGTTCCGCCGTACCGGACCTGGACGCGCGCTGGAGCTGGCCGGGCTTCTTCGCGGCGGCCGCGTTCGTCGCGAAGGCGTGCGGGGTCACCGATCTCACCGAGGTCATCCGCTGGTGGCCGCTGGCGATCCAACTGCTGTATCTGGCACCGATGTTCCTGCTGGTGCGCGCCCTGCGGGCGAGCTGGCGCGCCAAGTGGACCGGAATCTGGATCTTCGTGCTCAGCGGCTGGGTCGGCCAGGACTACTTCTCCCCGCAGGGCTTCACCTTTCTGCTCTACCTGGCCTTCGTGGCGATCCTGCTGGTGTGGTTCCGCGCGCCACGCGTGATCTGGACCAAGGCCCGCCCCGGCGAGGCGGAGGTCGAGCCGGCCACCCGTGGGCAGCGCGCCGTGCTGCTCATGGTGCTGATCGGCCTGTACGCGGCGAGCGTCCCGGCCCACCAGCTCACCCCGTTCGTGATGCTGGGCGTGCTCGCGGCGCTCGTCCTGGTCGGCCGCTCCGAGCTGCGCGGGCTGCCGATCCTGTTCGCGGTGCTGGTGGCGTTCTGGGTCGGCTTCATGGCCGAGCCGTACTGGTCCGGCCACTTCAACGAGCTGTTCGGCGGGGTCGGCGGCGTCGGCAGCAATGTGTCGACCTCCGTCTCCGGGCGCATCCAGGGCGGCGACTCCACCCACAAGCTTGTGCTGTACACCCGCGTCCTGCTCGCCGGGGCGGTCATGGCGTTCGCGTGCTGGGGCTGGTGGCGGCGGCGCGCGCACCGGTACCGCGACCGGTCGCTGCTCGTGCTGACCTTCGTCCCGTTCCTGGGCTTCGGCATGCAGTCCTACGGCGGCGAGATGGCGCTGCGCGTCTTCATGTTCGCCGTCCCGGGCGCGGCCCTGCTGGCCGGGCTGGCCCTCTTCCCGCGCACCGGCGTCACGGCCGGGGAGCGGGACAAGGACCGGGCGAGCCTCGCCCCGCTCGCCGCCCTGGTGGCGGGCCTGCTGCTGATGGGCGGCTTCCTGGTGGCCCGCTGGGGCAACGAGTCCTTCGAGCGGATCCGTCCGGGCGAGGTCGCGGCGATGGACTACGTCTACGCCCACGACAACCCGACCGTGCGGCTGCTGTGGCTGAGCAACGACACCGTCAACAACGTGACGCCGGCGATGCCGTGGGGTGCCAGGGACATGGAGAAGGTGCAGTATGTGCCGACCCTGGCGCCCGTCGATCCGTTCCTGGTGTCGGGCCTGGTGAAGTCGCTCAAGGACGCGGGCCCGAACTCGTATCTGATGATCAACGAGAGCCAGGTGACCTACCTCCGGATGGACGTGGGCTACCCGGCGAACTGGGAGTCCCGGCTCATCAGGAACCTGGACGGCCGCCATGAGCTGAAGAAGGTCCTCGCAGGCGGCGACGTGACCATGTACGCGCTGCGCGAGCGGCCCGCGGGTCCGGTCGCGCAGCCGCACCCGGGTCCGATCGGCCCGCGGGTGACCTGGACACCCTGGTCGGTGGTCGGGGGGCTCGCGGCCGTGGCGCTGGTCCTGATGCTGGTGGCGCGCGAGGTCGTACGGGTCGCGCTGCCCCCGAGCGTGCGCCGACTGCGTCTGTTGCAGAGCGGTTTCTGGTTCACCCTGCCGCTGCTCGCGGTGCTGCTGGCGTCGCTGGTGCAGCGGTTCCTGACCATGGGGAAGGGCTGAGCGTCATCCGGCGTACGGGGTGAAGTGGCTCACCGCTGAAGCCACTTCACCTCGTACGCCTTCATGTCGAACCGCTTGCCGTCGACCTGGGCGCTGATCGGGCGGCCGAGGGTGTTCACCACGAGGACGACCTTGTCGGTGGCGAGGACGCGGACATAGGGGACGTCGTCCGGGGCGATTTGCGCCGTCCGGTACCGCGTGCCCGGCGGGAACTCCTTGCCGAACCGGGAGACCAGGTCGTACATGGGCAGTGCCCTGCCGCCGTTCGCGGTGTCGGTGGGCGTCCACAGACAGCCGGGGCAGCCGGTGCCCTTCTGTTCCTCCGGGTTCCAGTAGAAGCCCGAAGAGGCGCCGCCCTTGACCAGGGCGATCATTCCGGTGGCCTGGACGGCGACACGGTGGTCCTCCGTCCAGCCGTCACGGCTGTCGTTGCCGTCGGCGGGCTCGACGTAGTACTCGGCCCACCACAGCGGCAGATCGTGGGTCTGCTTCCGCACCCAGGCGCCGACGGCGGTGAGCTTGTCGGTCGCGGCGAACTCGTTCGGCAGCAGATCGTCGTCCTTGGTGTAGCTGGAGCCGTCCACGACGACGAAGTCGGCGCCCGCCTTGTGCCGGTTCCAGTAGGTGAAGGCGTCCAGGACGCGCTGGTCCATGGCACCCCAGGCGCCCCTCAGGGCGTTGGAGGCGTCCTGCTTCTGCCGGGGGTCGACGCTGTCCATGACGAGGTACGGGCCGCCCACCATGATCTTGTCGTCGACCTGCTTGAGCGCCTTGTGGACCAGGTTGTACAGCTTGGTGTAGCCCTCGTAGTCCCAGCGGCCCCGGGAATCGTTCCAGAAGCCCTTGAACTCGTTCCACACGATGAAGTGGCGCACGTCCGGATAGCGCTTGGCGACGATGGCGGCGAGGGCCGCGAAGTCCTTGTAGTGGTCGGGTGTCGGCGCGGTCTCCAGGGCGGCCTGGCTCCAGTCGGTGGCGCCGGCGCCCGCCTTGCCGCCCTTCATCCAGTCGGGGGCACAGCACAGGGTGATGACCGGGGTGCCGCCGCTCTTGCGGACGAAGTCGATGCGGCGGTCCATCTCCTCGAAGTCGTAACGGCCCTTGACCGGCTCGGGATTGCCCGCCCCCCAGCCCATGATGGCCTGGTTCTGCGGCAGGTCCGTGCCGGAGAGCAGCCCCTCGACCCGCGCGGTCGCGGTGCCGCTGCCCTCGTCGGCGCTGTACTGCGTGTGGGTGAAGCCCCAGCCGACGTCCGGCCGGGTGTCCGCGGGCGGAGTGGCGGGGGTGCCGTGCACCCTGTCGCCGTCAGGTGTGGTGCCCCTGATGCTCACGCCGTTGCCGGACAGCGTGCCGATCAGGGTGACCACCAGGGCCAGAGCGGCCGCCCCCACGCCGAGCAGAGCGGTGAGGCGCCACCGCCGTGCCCCCGAATCCCACTCATGACGTCCCATCATGGGCCACAGTAACGGCCGGGATCGGACCGCGGACAGGTTTCTCGTTCGACGGTCCGGTAACAGGACGTACCGGATGCACCGGGAGCACGACGCAGATCCGACACACCCGGCGCACTTCGGAAACCGGGTGCACACGAGGGTCCCGTGACGGATCATGGCGGCATGCCCGCGAACCCACACGATGCTCTGCCGATCCGGCTCAACGTCGATGACAGCGACTCGCCCTCCGACGTCGTCGACGCGCTGTTCCTCGGCCGCTTCGCGACGGGCGAGCAGCCGTACTCCCACGCGGCGAACATCGACCGCGTACGCTCCGGGGCCACGCTTCTGCCGCCGGACGCCCGGGTGCTGCGCATCGCCCGCGACGACGACCGCAGCGCGACCCTCGCGGAGGGCGACGGCTGGACTCTGCTGGTCTCCCGCTGGAACCGCGGCGCGGACGTCACGGTGACGGCCACCAGCGCCGAGCTGGCCGAACGGGTGCTCGGCCAGGCCACGGACGGCGCGGCGGACGAGCCGGAGCCGCAGCCGGAGAACGTGACGATGGGCTTCTGGTACGTGTCCCCGAGACGCGGCCCGCACCGCACGACACGGCAGATCTCGGCGGGCACCTGGGAGGAGGTCCGCGCGAACTACACGGCACCGGTGGCGGACGCCATGGACCGGCTGATGAAGACGACACCGGAGGACATCGCGGGCCGGCTGCTGCTGCTCCACGGCCCGCCGGGTACGGGCAAGACATCGGCGCTGCGGACGCTGGCCCGCTCCTGGCGGGACTGGTGCCAGGTGGACTGCGTCCTGGACCCGGAGCGGCTCTTCAGCGACGTCGGCTATCTGATGGACATCGCGATCGGCGAGGAGGACGCGGCGGGCAAGGGCCGCTGGCGGCTGCTCCTGCTGGAGGACTGCGACGAGCTGATCCGCGGCGAGGCGCGGCACACGGCGGGCCAGGCGCTGTCCCGTCTGCTGAACCTGACGGACGGGCTGCTGGGGCAGGGCAGAAACGTCCTGGTGGGTGTCACGACCAACGAGGACCTGGAGCGTCTCCACCCGGCCGTCGTCCGCCCCGGGCGCTGTCTGGCCCGTATCGAGGTCGGCCCGCTGACCCGCTCGGAGGCGGTGGGCTGGCTGGGCCGGGAGGACGGCGTGGGCCGCGACGGAGCGACCCTCGCGGAGCTGTACGCGCTGCGCCGGGGGACGTCACCGGCGTCGGTGCCCGACCAGCGGGCGGGGGCGGAGTCGGGGCTGTACCTCTAGCCCGCCCCGCCTGTGGGCGGCGGGAGCCGGTGCTTTGATGGACGTATGACCCTGTTCGTCGGCACGTCGGGATGGCAGTACCGGGACTGGCGCGACGTCCTGTACCCGGCCGGCGTGCCCATGCGGCTCTGGCTGGAGGAGTACGCGACACGGTTCGCCACGGTCGAGATCAATAACGCGTTCTACCGGCTGCCGTCCCGGGAGACCTTCGAGAGCTGGCGGGAGCGGGTGCCGCCGGGGTTCGTGGTGGCGGTGAAGGCGAGCCGCTATCTGACCCATATCAAGCGGCTGCGCGAGCCCGAGGAGCCGGTGCACCGGCTGATGGACCACGCGGCCGGGCTCGGCGACCGCCTCGGCCCGGTCCTGCTCCAGCTTCCGCCCACCCTGCGCGCCGACCCGGTCCTCCTCGACGACTGCCTCTCCTGCTTCCCCGAGGGCACCCGGGTCGCGGTCGAGCCCCGGCACGATTCCTGGTGGACGCCCCGGGTGCGTGAGGTGCTCGCGGCCCGGGGCGCGGCGCTGTGCTGGGCCGATGTGCTCTCCCGCCCGGTCACCCCACTGTGGCGGACCACCGGCTGGGGCTACGTGCGTTTCCACGCGGGCCGCGCCCAGCCGTGGCCGCGCTACGGCCGCCGGTCCCTGACGTCCTGGGTGCGCCGTATCGCCGAGACCTGGCCCGACGACCGGGACGGCCGGGACATCTACGTCTACTTCAACAACGACCCGCACGCGGCGGCGGTCCTGGACGCGATGGCCTTCGCCCGTGTGGCGACGGCGGCGGGACTGCGGGTGAGCCGAACCCCGCGAAGCCTGCCGGCACCGGCGGCGGCCCGGTAGCCTCCGCGGGACCGGCGACGACGAGCGCCCGTTGGTCCCGGGCCCGCCCCCGGGCCGCTGTCCGGGCGGTGACGGTTCAGCCCTCATAGGCCGCCCGCAGCGCGTCCCGCACCGCGGCCAGCGCCTCCTCCTCGCCCAGCCCCAGCCGTCGCACCCGCTCGGCGTAGGCGGACGCGGCGGACGCCGCCTCCCGCTCCGCGGCCGAGCCCGCGGCGGCCACGAATGTTCCGTTGCGCCCCCGCGTCTCGATCACCCCGTCGGCCTCCAGCGCCCGGTACGCCTTGGCGACCGTGTTCGCCGCGAGACCGAGCGACTCGGCGAGCCCCCGTACGGTCGGCAGCCGGTAGCCCACCGGCAGCACCCCCGACCGGGCCTGCTCGGAGATCTGCGCCCGTACCTGCTCGTACGGCGGTGCGCTCCCGTCAATCCTGATCTTCAACGTCACGGGCCGATTCTCCCGCACCCGCCGGAAAATGAGAGGCAGCCCCGCGTCCCGCCCGCGTACCGTGCGCCCTTGTGACAGTGACCGTGAACTCGGCCGGGTCCGCGACCCGGGTGGAGGTCGTCCTCGTCAAGGCGGGTAGCACGAAGATCCGTTATCCGGCCGTACTGCTCCACGACGACGGCACCCGGATCGCCGTACGCGCCCTCTGGGCCGGCGACGGCGTCCGTGACTTCGGCTTCGTGCGGTTCGAGCCCGGTGACGTCTTCACCGAGTACTACTGGCGCGACCGGTGGTACGCGGTGAAGGAGGTACGCGACGGGCGGGGCGCCCTGAAGGGCTGGTACTGCGACATCACCCGCCCGGCCGTCCGCTCCGGCGGCGAACTGGTCGTCGAGGACCTCGACCTGGACCTGTGGCGCTCCGCGGACGGCTCGACCGTGCTCCGCCTCGACGAGGACGAGTTCGCGGCGAGCGGCCTCGCGCGGACGGACCCGGTGGCCGCCGCGGCCGCCGTAGAGGCCCTGGACATCCTCGAACTCCTCGCGCGCGGCGGTGACTTCGAGGCGCTGGCCGGCCCGACCGGGACGTCCTGAGGTCAGGGCGGCGGTCAGGGCACCGCCACCACCGCGTACCGCTCGTCGTCCACCTCCTTGCCCCACAGCCGGGCGTCGTCCGACAGCCGTTGGACGCGCACATCACGGGCGAGCGGGGCGAGGAGCGCGGTCAGCTGTCCGGCGGGTATGCCGACCGGACTGAGGGTCCCCCACACCCCCTCGACCAGCACCAGCCGTCCCCCGGGGCGCAGCAGTTCCCGCCAGTGCCGCAGGGCGCGGCCGGGGTCGGGCAGCGTCCACAGCACATGGCGTACGAGGACGGCGTCGAAGGACCGCTCACGGACCGGCGGGGCCCCGGCGTCGCCGACGAGGAACAGGGCGTCATGGCCCGCCAGTTTCGCCCGCGCGCGGGTGAGCATGGCCGGCGACAGATCCACCCCCGTCACCCGGTGCCCCCGCTCGGCCGCCAGAAGTGACAGGCTCCCCGTGCCGCACCCGAGGTCCAGGACGTGACCGGGCCGGGGCGGCAGCCACTCCCCCAGCCGGGCCGCCCAGGCCTCGCGGACCACCGGATCGCGCAGCCCGTGGTCCGGCTCGTCGTCGAAACCGGCGGCCGCCCGATCCCAGTCCACCCGGGCTTCCTGGGCCGCCGATGTTTCGGGTGCCCGGTTCCTGGCCATGTTCCTGGTCATGTCCCTGGTCATACGGCCAGGGTGACAGCCACCACTGACAGTCGATGGGTGACAGCCGCCACAGACAGACCGCGATCGATGAGGAACCCTCGCCGGAAACGCCTACCTTCGCCCCCGCGCGGAATCCGGTAGGCACAAGGAGGCAGCCATGCGCCGCGTAACCGTGCACAAGCCGCTGAAGAGGACCGACTCCCGCCGGGTGCGGGAGGAGAAGGACGAGCGCCCCGCCGAGCGCTCGGAGATCCGCAAGGACATCGCCCGCCTCTGGTGGCCGGAGGCCTGAGGCGCGCGCCCGTCGCCCCTGGCACGACAGGGGATGCTCAGTTCAGCCGCTTGCGATAGTGCACACGGTCGTACGGCCCGTCGACACGGCGCTCCAGGACCTCGTACCCGTATCTCGGGTAGATCTCCTGGTTCTCCCACATCATCGCGTTCGTGTAGAGCCTGACCTCGGACAGTCCGAGCGCCCGCGCATGCGCGTCGACGAAGGCGAGCAGCCGCCGCCCGACACCCCGTCCCTGCGCGTCGGGGTGCACGGCGATGCTGTCGAGGAGGAGATGGTCCCCGCGGGCCTCCACCACCACGACACCGGTCATGGGCTCTCCCGTCACGAACACCCGCACCGCGGCCACGTTCGCCGTATGGTCCGCCTCCATGGGCATCGGCACGACTCCGATGCGCTCGATGTAGTGGCGATACGCGGCATCGGTCACGCCCCGCACCGCCTGCACATCGGCGGCACGGGCCGGCCTGACCTCCTCGCCCGTCCGGTGGTCCCCGCCGGTATCCGTCATGGGCCACAGACTACTGAGCCGTCCGGCCGAGGCAGCGGCCCGCGGGGCGGAAGCCCGCCGTGCGGAAGCCCGCCGTGAACAGGGCAGCCCTCCAACAACCGTTCCTGATCCCCTCGTTAGCCCTGCCTTAACGCGACCATAAGGATCTCCTCCGCCCGCCTCCAGCAGGCGACTCCGCGGGTTTCCAGGGCTAGTTTGCTGATCGCCCCCCACGGGTTCCGTCACCCCGCCCCGGACCGCTCCGAGGAGCTCCCCCTGTCCGTACGCCGTGGAGTCGCCGCTCTCGCCGCCGCCGGTGCCGTGCCTGTTCTGCCGGCCGGGTCGGGCGCCGTGCCCGCGGTCGCGCACGGGCCGACAGGGAACCCGGTCAGCGGGCGGCGGCCGGCGCGGGCGCTGGGGTTCCGGGGCCTGTCCGGCGGCTCAGGTCGGACAGGCCCCGGGGACGGCCGCAGCGGCTGGGGACGGCTGCGGACGTCTCACGGTGGTGGCCGGGGATCAGCTGAGCGCCGAGGCGCAGGTGGTGGGGGTCGCGTGCGCGGGGTCGAGGGCGTTGGCGACCTCGTGGAAGGCGATCCGGTCGGTCAGCCCGATCAGCACATGCTCGGAGAGGTCGAGGCCGCACAGGCCCTGCAACAGGACGTTGTGGACGTCTGATCCGCTCAGGAACTGGGAGCTGTACGGGGTGACCACCTCGTCGTACTTGGTGGCGATGACGGTGTAGTGGACGCCTGGCACGGTGTCGCCGCCGGCGTTGAGCTTGGTCAGGAACGCGGAGCCGGCGATCTGGTCGGCGAGTCCGGGCGTGGAGTTGGAGATCAGGTCCGAGGCGCCGGGGAAGTAGGGCAGCAGGTTGGTGAGGCCGTCGAGGGTGGTGCCGTGGTTGTCGGGCGCGATGCCGACGAGAGCGTTCACCTTGGCGGCCCCGCCGAGGAACTTGAGGTAGTAGCGGGGCATCATGCCGCCCTGCGAGTGCCCGACGATGTCGGCCTTGGCGGCGCCGGTCGCGGCGAGCACCTGGTCGACGAAGGTCTGGAGCTGGCCGGCGGACGTGGCGATGGGCCCGAGTCCGTAGAAGACGGGGACACCTGGCAGCTGGCCGTAGTCGAGGGAGAAGACGCAGTAGCCGCGGTGCTCCAGATAGGGCGCCAGGGCCAGCCAGTTGTCGATGGAGTTCGCGAAGGTCCCGTGGACGAGTACGACGGGACGGGGATGGGCGGCGGAGGGCTTGCAGGAGTAGTCGTTCCAGCCGGTGCTCGGTGCGGCGGCTGCATCGGCGGTGGCAGTGGCGGCGGGAACGACGGCGAACGCGGCGGCCAGCAGCAGCGCGGCCAGGGGTCTGAGCGCTCGTTTCCAGGGCAACATCGGGTGATCTCCTTGCGGCTCAAGGGAGGTGTGACGGCCTTAGCCCTGTGATCCGGATCACGGGATGCTGGTTCACTCGTCAAGTTACGGACGAGTAGTGGAAGTGTGAAGTTACGCGTCAGTAAAAAATTTCGGAGCCGTAGGATGGCTGCCGCGGTTCCTGGTAATGCCTCGAACGAATGTGAGGACTCATCACCAGACGGGTTCGATGGGCCCGGAGGGCGCGATACGGAGCAATTGGCTCTGGAGCAGGCGAATTTCACCCTCACCGAGCAGCTCCACCCATGGCCGCACGGCCTCCGCCGCGGCCTCCTCGGCGGCCCGGGTGCAGGCCCGGCCCCGCCCGGTCAGCACGATCAGCCGGGCGCGCGCATCCTCGGGATGCGGCCGCCGTTCGGCGTAGCCCTTGCGCACGATCTCTTCGACGAGCTGACTCGCCGCCTGCTTTGTCACCCCTAGGTGGGCGGCGGGTTCAGTCACGGTCGCGCCGCCCTGGGAGAGCCGGGAGAACGCGAACCCGTGCGCGCGCCGCAGCCCCTCGAAACCACGGTGATCGTCAACCCCGGCACGGCCCTCGGCCTGCGGAACCCCACGGACGAGGTCGCCGTCTCCTGGGTCACCACCTCCGTCGGGCTTAAGGCCGAGCCGGCCGACGGCACGCGCATCGCTCCCCCCTGGGCCGACTGACGCTACGCGGCCAGCGTCCCCGGCATCACCGCGCGCGGTCCGAACCTGGCTCGCGCGCGGTCCGCGACCTCTTCCAGACGGCGTACCTTCTCGTCCACGGGGTCGAAGGTGAGCTGGTGGGCCGCCTGGTCAGCGGTGCTCAGCCCCTCGGCGCGCAGGGCGATCGCGCGGACCCGGGCGCGTTGCAGACCGAGCGCCTCGTACATGCGGTACGCCTCCACGGTGAGCGCCGCCGAGTGCGCGGTCGGCTCGGTGAGGGTGCGGCTACGGGTCGTGGAGGAGCGGTCGGCGTAGCGCACGGTGAGGGTGAGGGTGCGGGACACCCGCTCCAGGTTGCGCAGCCGGGCGCCCAGCTCCTCGGCGGCCGACAGCAGGGCGCGGCGGTGCCGGTCCGGGTCCAGCTCGTCGCGGGTGAAGGGGCGTTCGCAGGCAAGGGAGCGCGAGACGGCGTTCGGTACGACCCGGCCGCGATCGACGCCGTTCGCCTTCTCGTGCAGTTCGCGGCCCGCCCGGACCCCGACCAGCCGCTGCACCGTCGACAGGGGCGCGGCGGCGACCTTGCCGACCGTGTCGAGCCCGTACTCGCGCAGGGTGCGGGCGGTGACGCCACCGAGGCCGGGCAGTGCCCTGACCGGCAGTCCGTCGAGGAACTCCCGGACGGCGCCGGGCGCTTCGGGCACCACGCGGACCGCTCCGGGCGCCGCCTCCCGCACGGCCATACGGGCCAGCATGGGCCCGGGCCCGGCCCCGATCGCACAGTCCACTCCGTGGTGGGCGAGGGCCCGTACCCGGATCAGCGCGGCCAGCTCTGCGTCGTCCCGCCCGAAGTACCGCTCGGCGCTCCGCAGATCGGCGAGCGCCCCGTCGGGCGGCAGCGCCTCGACGACGGGGGTGAACTCCTCCAGGAGGCCGAGCAGCCCCGGCAGGGCCGCCTCGTACATCGCCGGCAGCTGGAAACGTACGCAGAGGATGGTCATCCCGCACTCCCCGGACTCTGGTGCCACAACTTCTTTCCGCCCGCCGGCCCTTCGCCCGCGGGACGCAGATCGGCCCAGGGGTTCATCTCGTACCCCGTGGACATCCGGATGCGGCGGCCCTTCGCCGCGTCGCCACCGTCCGGCTGCCGCGTCGCGGGCTCCGCCAGCCGCGCCGCCACCACCTCGAGCCCGCCCTCGGCGCGCAGCTCGGCCAGCTCTGCGAGGTTCCAGGCGGCGGTGCCCACCACGCTGAGGCTGCGGGGCCCCCGTCGCTGCACCACCCCGCGCACCAGCAGCAGCCAGGAGTGGAAGACGGTGTGGGCGCAGGCGTCGTGGGAGTCGTCGAAGAAGGCGAGGTCGACCAGGCCCGTGCCGTCGTCGAGCGTGCTGAAGATGACCCGCTTGCCGGAGCGGATCGGCGGGGTCTGGGTGGCCGCCTTGGCGCCCGCGACCAGCACCGTCTCGCCGTGCCGTGCCGCGCGCAGCCGACGGGCCGACACCACGCCCAGTTCGTCGAGGAAGGCACGGTGATCGTCCATCAGGTTGCGCGAGGCGTCCATGGAGAGCACGCCCAGCTCGGCGCTGAGCCGTTCCTCCGGGGAGAGGTCGGGCAGCCCGGCGGAGGCCGTCTTCCGCCCGCCGGCCAGGGGGAGTTGGCCACCACCCGCGCCCCGGGCGCCCCGGTGCAGCTCGGTCAGGTGCAGTTGCAGATCACGGCGGTTGGCGCCGAACGCGTCCAGCCCGCCGACCTGTGCGAGCCGCTGGGCGACGGGGCGGCTCGGGCGGGCACGCTCCCAGAAGTCGAGCAGGGAGGAGTACGGCTGCCCGGCCTCGATCCGCCGCGCCTCGGCCTCGCTGATGCCGTGCACATCGCGAAGGGCGAGCCGGAGCCCCCACTGCCCGACGGAACCCCCTTTTTCAGACACCAGTTCGATGCGGTGAGCGGCTCCCGACTTGTTCACATCCAGCGGCAGGATCGGCACCCCGCGCCGCCGCGCGTCCGCCAGCAGCAGCCGCTTCGGGTACATCCCGGGGTCGTGCGTGAGCAGACCGGCGTAGAAGGCGGCCGGGTGATGGGCCTTCAGCCAGGCCGACTGGTACGTCGGCACGGCGAAGGCGACCGCGTGCGCCTTGCAGAAGCCGTACGAGCCGAACGCCTCGATGATCTCCCAGGTGCGCTGGATCGTTTCCGCGTCGTATCCGTTCGCCGCCGCCTGCTGGGCGAACCAGACCCGGATCCGCCCCTGCGACTCCGGGTCGGACAGCCCGCGCCGCACCCGGTCCGCCTCGTCGCGCCCGCAGCCGGTCATGATGTCCAGGATGTGGATGACCTGCTCATGGAAGACGACGACGCCGTACGTCTCCTTCAGCGGCTCCTCCAGGTCGGGATGCGGATAGCGGACGGGCGCCCGCCCGTGACGCGCCTCGATGAACGGCCGCACCATGTCGGCCGCGACCGGACCGGGCCGGAACAGCGAGATGTCGACGACCAGGTCGTGGAAGCCGGCCGGCTGGAGCCGCCCGACCAGGTCCCGCTGGCCCGGCGACTCGATCTGGAAGCAGCCCAGGGTCTCGGTGGAGCGGATGAGGTGGTACGTCGCCGGGTCGCCCGGCGCCAGGGCGTCCAGGTCGATCCGCTCCCCGGAGGTCCGCTCCACCTCCGCGACCGCGTGCGCCATGGCGGACTGCATCCGCACCCCGAGCACATCGAGCTTGAGCAGCCCCAGCTCCTCGACGTCGTCCTTGTCGAACTGGGACATGGGGAAGCCCTCCCCGCTGGTCGGCATGACCGGCGTACGGGCGAGGAGGGAGGCGTCGGAGAGCAGGACCCCACACGGGTGCATGGCGACTCCGCGCGGCAGGGCGTCCAGGGCCTCGACCAGCTCCCACAGCCGGCCGTACTTCTCCCCCTGCTGCCGGACCTCCTCCGCCAGCCGCCCGAGCTCGGGCAGCTCCTCCAGCGCCGCGCGGGCGTCGCGGGCACGGATGTGCGGGAAGGACTTGGCGATGCGGTCGATGTCGGCCGGGTCCATGGACAGGGCCGCGCCCACGTCACGGATCGCATGGCGGACGCGGTACGTCTCCGGCATCGCGACCGTCGCGACCCGCTCGGTGCCGAACCGGTCGATGATCGCGCGGTAGACCTCCAGCCGGCGGGCGGACTCCACGTCGATGTCGATGTCGGGCAGGGCCATGCGGCGCTTGGACAGGAAGCGCTCCATCAGCAGCCCGTGCTCGACGGGGTCGGCGTGCGCGATGCCGAGCAGGTGGTTGACGAGTGAGCCCGCGCCGGAGCCGCGCGCGGCGACCCGGATGCCCATCTTCCGGACGTCGTCCACGACCTGGGCGACCGTGAGGAAGTAGGACGCGAAGCCATGGTGGGCGATGATGTCCAGTTCGTCGTGCATCCGCTCCCAGTAGGCGCGCCGGGTGTCGTAGCCGTGCAGCACCATGCCCGCCGCCGCCCGGGAGGCGAGCGCGCGCTGGGCGGTGCGGTGGCCGGCGCCGACGAGATGCGGCTCGGGGAAGTGGACCGTGCCGATGCCGAGGTCGTCCTCGGGGTCCACCAGGCACTCGGCGGCCGTCATCCGGGTCTGCTCCAGCAGACGGTGGGCGGTGTCGCGACGGTACCCGGCGGCCTCCACGACCCGCTCGGCCACCGCCAGCATGGACGGCGCGTCCTTGAGCCAGGCCTCCCCGGAGTCCAGGTCCTTGGCGGGGTCGATGGGAACGAGCCGGCGGGCGGCGTCCAGGACGTCGGCGACCGGGCCGAGGCCGGGGTCGGCGTACCGGACGGCGTTGCTGAGCACGGGGCGCACCCCCTGCTCGGCGGCGAAGCCGACGGTGCGGGCGGCCAGGCGCAGGGAGCCGGGGCCGGCGCCGGTACGGCCGTGCCAGACGGCCTCCAGGCGCAGGGCGTCGCCGTAGACCTCCCGCCAGGGCGCGAGGAGCCTGGCCGCACGGTCCGGGCGCCCCGCGGCGAGGGCCCGGCCCACATCGGACTCCGGGCCGAGCAGGACGGTCAGCCCGTCGGCGTGGTTGTCGGTCCAGGACAGCAGCGGGGTGCCCTCGGACGAGGAGTGGGCGGCGGTGACCAGCCGGCACAGATCGGCCCAGCCGCGGGCGCCCTCCCGGGCGAGGAAGACCGCGCGGGGTGTCGACTCGTCGATGAAGGCACCACCGCGCACGGGGACACGGCGCCTCTCCCAGGCTCTCCGCTCCTCCCCCGCACGACCGGGGGGACCGGAGGGGAGCCCCCTCCGCCGTCCGGGCTCGGGCGCCGCCACCGCCAGCTCCGCCCCGAACAGCGGCCGTACGCCCGCCGCCGCACAGGCCCGGGTGAACCGGACCGTGCCCGCGAGGGTGTCCCGGTCGGTGAGTGCGAGGGCGTCCATGCCCAGCTCACCGGCACGCTCGGCCAGCCGTTCCGGGTGCGATGCGCCGTAGCGCAGGGAGAACCCGGAGACGGTGTGCAGATGCGTGAAGCCTGGCACCCGCACCTCCCGTAGCCGTGAGCCCCACAAACGGATCTCGAACGTCCGTTCCCATCTCCCTCACCCCCACCATAGACCAATTTTCGAACTGGCGTACGACATCCGCATGCCCCTGCCTCACCAGCACAAACGGCGGACGTGGGCCGGGGCTAGGCTTCGGCGGCAGCACAAGGGCGGGAGGGGCGAAGGCGGCCCCGCGAGACAGACAGAGGGAGACCCGACAGGCATGGCCCAGAGCACGGACACGCAGTCGCCCGCGCCGCATATCGCCGACAGCCACGATCTGATCCGTGTACACGGCGCACGTGAGAACAACCTCAAGGACGTCAGCATCGAGATCCCGAAGCGCCGGCTGACGGTGTTCACCGGTGTCTCCGGCTCGGGCAAGAGCTCGCTGGTCTTCGACACGATCGCCGCGGAGTCGCAGCGGCTGATCAACGAGACCTACAGCGCCTTCGTGCAGGGCTTCATGCCGACCCTGGCGCGGCCCGAGGTCGACGTCCTCGACGGGCTGACCACCGCGATCATCGTCGACCAGCAGCGGATGGGCGCCGACCCCCGCTCCACGGTCGGCACCGCCACCGACGCCAACGCCATGCTGCGCATCCTCTTCAGCCGGCTCGGCGAGCCCCACATCGGGCCCCCCAGTGCATACGCCTTCAACGTCCCCTCGGTCCGGGCGAGCGGCGCGATCACCGTCGAGCGCGGTGCCCAGAAGGCGGTGAAGGCGACCTTCACCCGCACCGGCGGCATGTGCCCGCGCTGCGAAGGCCGGGGCACGGTCTCCGACCTCGACCTCACCCAGCTCTACGACGACTCCAAGTCGCTCACCGAGGGCGCGATCACCGTCCCCGGCTACAAGGCGGGCGGCTGGAACTACCGGCTCTACAGCGAGTCGGGCTTCTACGACCCGGACAAGCCGATACGCGACTACACCAAGAAGGAGCTGCACGACTTCCTCCACCGCGAGCCGACGCGGATGAAGATCGCGGGCATCAACATGACCTACGAGGGGCTGGTCCCCCGGATCCAGAAGTCGATGCTCTCCAAGGACCGGGAGGCGATGCAGCCGCACATCCGGGAGTTCGTGGACCGGGCGGTCACCTTCACCACCTGCCCCGAGTGCGACGGCACCCGGCTCAGCGAGGGTGCCCGGGCATCGAAGATCAAGGGGATCAGCATCGCCGACGCGTGCGCGATGCAGATCAGCGATCTGGCCGACTGGGTCCGCGGCCTCGACGAGCCCTCGGTGGCGCCGCTGCTCGCCAAGCTCCAGCACACCCTCGACTCGTTCACGGAGATCGGGCTCGGCTACCTCGCGCTCGACCGGCCGTCGGGCACGCTGTCGGGCGGCGAGGCGCAGCGCACCAAGATGATCCGCTATCTGGGCTCCTCGCTCACCGATGTCACCTACGTCTTCGACGAGCCCACCACCGGCCTGCACCCCCATGACATCCAACGGATGAACGACCTGCTGCTGCGGCTGCGGGACAAGGGCAACACGGTGCTCGTCGTGGAGCACAAGCCGGAGGTCATCGCGATCGCCGACCACGTCGTCGACCTCGGCCCCGGCGCCGGTACGGCGGGCGGCACCGTCTGCTTCGAGGGCACCGTCGAGGGGCTGCGGGCCGGCGGCACCATCACCGGCCGCCATCTAGACGACCGGGCCTTTGTCAAGGAGACGGTGCGCAAGCCCACCGGCCGGCTTGCGATCCGCGGCGCGACGACGCACAACCTGCGAGACGTCGACGTCGACATCCCGCTCGGAGTGCTGACCGTCATCACCGGTGTCGCCGGTTCCGGCAAGAGCTCGCTGGTCCACGGGTCGATCCCCGCCGACGCGGGTGTGATCTCGGTCGACCAGGGCGCGATCCGCGGCTCCAGGCGGAGCAACCCGGCAACCTACACCGGGCTCCTCGACCCGATCCGCAAGGCGTTCGCCAAGGCCAACGGCGTGAAGCCGGCGCTGTTCAGCGCCAACTCCGAGGGTGCCTGCCCCACCTGCAACGGCGCCGGAGTCATCTACACCGACCTGGCGATGATGGCCGGCGTCGCCACCACCTGTGAGGACTGCGAGGGGAAGCGGTTCGAGGCATCGGTCCTCGAGTACCACCTCGGCGGACGCGACATCAGCGAGGTCTTGGCGATGTCGGTGACCGAGGCCGAGGAGTTCTTCGGCGCCGGCGAGGCGCGCACACCGGGCGCGCACCGCATCCTCGAACGCCTCGTCGACGTCGGGCTCGGCTACCTCGGCATCGGCCAGCCGCTCACCACGCTGTCCGGCGGCGAGCGGCAGCGGCTCAAGCTGGCCACGCACATGGCCGAGAAGGGCGGCGTCTACGTCCTCGACGAGCCGACCGCCGGCCTCCACCTCGCCGATGTCGAGCAGCTGCTCGGGCTGCTCGACCGGCTCGTCGACTCGGGCAAGTCGGTCATCGTCGTCGAGCACCACCAGGCGGTCATGGCGCACGCCGACTGGATCGTCGACCTCGGCCCGGGCGCAGGCCACGACGGCGGCCGGGTCGTCTTCGAAGGCACCCCCGCCGACCTCGTCGCCGCCCGCTCCACCCTCACCGGCGAGCACCTGGCGGCCTACGTGGGCGCCTGACCGGGGCGCTTGCGGTCCGGCCCGCCGAAGCGGACGGGAGCCCCGCCGAACAGTCCCGCCCCCGGACGCGCGGGGCGGGACTGTCGAGGGAGCCGGGGCTGCCGGACGGTCAGCCGATCCGGGCACCCGTCGCCGAGAGCGCCTCGGTGACCGGCTGGAAGAAGGTCTGGCCTCCCGAGGTGCAGTCGCCGCTGCCCCCGGAGGTGAGGCCGATCGCGCTGCCGCCGTCGAAGAGCGCGCCGCCGCTGTCGCCGGGCTCGGCACAGACGTCGGTCTGGATGAGACCGCTGACCGTGCCCTCGGAGTAGTTCACGGTGGCATCCAGACCGGTGACCGTGCCGGAGTGGACCTGGGTCGTCGAGCCGCTGCGGGTCACCTTCTCGCCGACGGTCGCGTCGGCCGCCTTGGTGATTGCCTGCGGGGAGCCGTTGTAGAGGTCGACGGCGCTCGGATGGTCGACGTCCGCGGTGTACTTGACCAGGCCGAAGTCATTGCCCGGGAAGCTGGACTGCGCGTTCTCGCCGATCTTCTTGCCGCTGGAGTCCGACCAGCTGCTGATCGCGTGGGTGCAGTGTCCGGCGGTCAGGAAGTACGGCTGGCCGTCCTTGACCACGTTGAAGCCGAGCGAGCAGCGCCCGCCCGAGCCGGTGATGGCGTCGCCGCCCGCGATGAAGGGCTTGAACGTGCCCTGCGAACGCCTGAGTTCGGCCTTCCCGCCGAGCCCGTCGACCACCTGGGAGAGCCGCGCCCACGCCGCCTTGGACACGGTCCGGTCGGCCGTGACGACGACCTTGTTGGTCCTGGGGTCGGTCGCCCAGGAGGTGCCCGGGAGCGTCGCGTCCTTCCGGAGGGTGGTGCGGGCGCCCGCGAGTTCGGTCAGCGAGTTCTGGACGAGTCTCGCCCTGGCGCCCGCCGCCTGGACGGTCTTCGCGGCCGTCTCGTCCAGCACATTGACGACGAGCTGACTGGTCTTCGCGTCGTAATACGTTCCGGCCGCGTCGGCACCCAGGTCCTCGCCGAGCGTCGAGGCGAGCTTTCCGGCCGCGACCACCGAGAGGGTGTGGGGCGTTCCGGCCGTCGAGGTCTCGCTGGCGTTCGCATTCTGGAAGGTAACGCCCGCGGCGATCAGCGCGGCGGCGCCCGCGCCGGCCAGGGCGGCCCGCCGCCGGGTTATGCGTCGATGCTTCAACTCACGTCCTCCTGTGGGGGGTCGGCCGTGGGGACTGTGGGGGCCACACCGCGACCGGAAGGCGTAGGGGCACGGAGGCGGCGTACCACAGAAGCCACGCCCGGGCCCACCGTGCGGCGCCCACTATTCCGAGGCTCACAGGGAGCACACAAGGTCGACTTCAGGACGCGCACACGCCAACAGCCGTGCGCCCCCCGCCCGCTGACCCTTCCCTGATCCCTCCCGCCTGGATTCCCACTGCAAATGCCATGCGGGGGTTAACCCTGTGCGGCCCACGAGGTCTAGTCCTGTCCGGATTTCGCGCTTCGGACGCGGGTTCCGGAAGCGAAAGAGAGAACGAGAGTTGCTTCCGCACCGATTGCACACACAAGGTACACACAAGGGAGCCCCCGCACCCAAGAGGCTCTTGGGTGCGGGGGCTCCCCTGCCGCGGATCGGGTCGTACGGGGACGCCGGTGGGGCGGGATCAGTAGACGTGGACCCCGTAGGCGCTGAGGGCCTCCGTCACCGGCTGGAAGAAGGTCGTACCGCCGGAGGTGCAGTCACCGCTGCCGCCGGAGGTGAGACCGTAGGCGACACCGCCGTTGGAGTACAGCGGGCCGCCGGAGTCGCCGGGCTCGGCGCAGACCGTGGTCTGGATGAGGCCGTAGACGATGTCGCCGGAGCCGTAGTTGACCGTCGCGTTGAGAGCGGTGACGCGGCCGCTGTGGATGCCGGTCGTGGAGCCGCGGCGGTAGACGGTGGTGCCGACGGAGGGCGTGGCCGCGCTGGTGATGTCCACGCTGCCCACGGTGCCCGACTTGCTCACCGAGCTGTTGGTGTAGCGCACGATGCCGTAGTCGTTGCCGGGGAAGCTGGAACCGGCCGTGGTGCCGAGCGTGGTCGAGTGCGAGGAGTTCGACCACCAGGTGCCCGCGCCGTCGGTGCAGTGCCCGGCGGTCAGGAAGTAGTAGTTCCCGCTGGAGTCCTGGACGTTGAAGCCGAGCGAGCAGCGCCAGCTACTCGCATAGATGGCGTCGCCGCCGGAGATCAGCTTGTTGAACCTGCCCGGGGTGTGCTTGATGGTGAGGGCACCGGCGTTGCCGGCGGCCTCCTTCTTGATCTTCGCGATCTCGGCCTGGGAGACCGTGCTGTCGACGGTGACGACGACGCGGTTGGCCGCGGGGTCGACGGCCCAGGCGGTGCCCGGGACATCCGCCTTGAGCACCGAGTCACTGGCCTTGCCGAGCTGGTTCGCGCTGAAGGTGTGGGCGTCGCTCGCGTTCGCGCTGGGGACGGCGAACGCGGCAGCGGCCACGAGTCCGGCGGCCACGGCGATCAGCCGGGTCCGTCTCGCGATGCCGCTCGTGGGGTTGGTGCGCCTGATCCTCACTTGTCGTTCCCTCCAAGGGAAGTCGGGGGCCCACGTGGGGGATGGGGCCCGTGAGGCGCAGCCGGGAGCCGACTCGTCCGGATTCCGAATATGCCGTGCTCCTGACAAGCGCTGAGGGGGAGTATTCGGCCGTGTGGCCGATCGACGCAAGGGCGCCTTTCGGCCGTACAGCCTTCAACTGCCCTGTCACTCGCGGAGGGTGACGGAGCCTCTGCGGGCCTTCGCTACAGCAGGACGCGCTCCCCCGCCTCGATCGCGATGCCCAGTGTGTTGCCCGGCGGGGGGAAGGGGCAGATGAAGTGGTCCGCGAAGGCGCACGGCGGCAGGAGGGAGCGGTTGAAGTCCACCGTCGTACGCCCCTCGGCATCGGGCGCCGGCGGCCGCAGGAACCGGAAGCGGTAGCTGCTGTCCCCGCTGGTGGCGTCGGCGAAGACGGCCCACAGCGAGCCGTCGCCCTCGACCGAGACCTGGAGGGTGAGGTCCTGCCCGTCGAGCGTGAAGGCCAGGACACCGCCGAGCGCGAGGCCACGGTGCTGCCCGTCGGCGTTCTCGACGCGTACGGTGCGGTGCTCTCCGTACGGGGTGAAGTGCCCCTCGACCGACCAGCGCGGATCGTGGGGTGTGGCGTCGATGCCCTGGAAGGCCCGGCGTGCGGGAGCGTCGGGGTCGTAGTCGCGCAGACCCCAGACACCTTCGCGGACGAGGACGACCAGGCGGCGCCCGCCCGCCGCGACACGGGCCGCGGTGACGGGACCGGGATCGGCGCCGAGACGGATCTCACCGGTGAAGGGCTCTCCGTCGACGGTCAGTCCGTCGTCCGCGGCGGCCGTCAGCACCACCCCCTCCTCGTCGGCCGCCCAGCTCCCGGGGATGGCCGGAAGTAGACCGTCCGGATAGTCCTCCAGCCAGTAGGTGCCGGTCAGCGCGAGCGGCCCGTAGGGCGCCGACACCTGCTCGGTACGGTGCTCGTGCCACCGCTTCCACTCGTCGGATGCGTCCGTCGTCATGTGATCAACCCTTTCACAGCGGATCCGTCGGGCCGGGGTGCGAAATCGACGGCCGCGTCCGTACGGACGAACCCGTCCGTCTCCGCGACGACGGCCCCGGGAGCGCCGATGCGGTACCCGGCTCGCACCCGGCTCATGACGCTCCCCCTGTCATGACGTGCCGGGTGGTGGGCCGGGAAAGGCCCAGATGCTCCCTGAGCGTGCTGCCCGGGTAGAAGGTGCGGAACCGGCCGCGGTGCTGAAGCAGCGCGACCGTGCCGTTGACGAGCCGTTCCAGGTCACGGCGCGGCTCGGCGGGCGTGAGGTGGAAGCCGTCGACGACTCCCGTGTCGTGCCAGGCGGCGATCAGCTCGGCCAGGTCGACGGGGCCCCCGCGGTACAGCGGCCGGGCTCCCCTCCCGGCCTCCCCGAGGTCACGATCGTGCCCGAACCGGAAGGTTCCCCAGCCCGACTCGGCCGCGCACTCGCCGTCGCCGAGGTCCACGGTCAGCGCCGCGAGGACGCGCAGGCTCCCGGCCTCCCGGCCCGATTCCCGTACCGCGTCCCGGAGTTCGGCGCGGACGGTCGCGGCCTGCGCGAGACTCCCCACGCTGACCAGCGCCACATCGGCGTGGCGGCCGGCGATCCTGCGGCCGTGGGGGTCGGTGGCGTCGACGACACGGACGGGGTGCCCCTGCGGGGGGCCCTCCTCCCGGCGCTCCCGGGGCCGGGGCGGAGGCCCCTGTCGGGCGGGCACGGCCGGGTACTCGGGGGATGTGCCGGCTGACCCGCCCGCCGGCCGCCACTGCCAGCCCGCCCGGCCGTGGCTGAGCCGGTCGAGGGTCGCGATGCCCGCCGGGACGCGGCATGGATCGACGGGACCGGCCGCCACGGTCGGCACGAGGCCGATTCGGCTGGTGACGGGTGCTGCGCGGGCCAGTACGGCGAGGGCGTCGGGGGTGTCCTGGGCAGAGCGGGGCACGTTGGGGCCGGATCCCGCGAAGCCGTCGTCGAACGCATCGGGACCGGACCCCGCGAAGCCGTCGTCGAACGCATCGGAACCGGACCCCGCGAAGCCGTCGTCGAACGCATCGGAACCGGACCCCGCGAAGCCCGCGTCGAGCGTCACGAAGTCGAGTGCGCCGCGTTCCGCGAGCCGCGCCAGCTCCACGGGGGTGTCGGCGTCGTGAGCCGGCCGCGGGTCGACGGCTGCGGCCAGGTGCAGCAGCCCCCGGCCGTGCGATGAGGTCATCGGAGGGGAACCTTTCCAGGGGCGGGCCCGACGCGCGGGCCCGTCTCGGCAGTCGTGGGGGGTGTGCAAGGACCGCGTCAGGCCGCCGCGCGGCAGGGCATCTCGCGCAGGAAGGACAGCGCGGCCCGCGCGGCGGCGTCGTTCTGCCGAAACGCCGGTCCTCCCGTGCGGGGCCTGGTGAACGCGCCGGCGCCCCGGGCGTCGGTGTGCGGGCCCAGCGCGAAACGGCGCGGATGCGGCAGGCCCGAGCGGTCCAGGAGGCGTCCGTCCACGGGGTCCACGGCGAGCAGCCCCTCGTCGGTGGTGAGGGCACCGTCCGCGTACAGCGCCCTCAGCAGCCGGTCGCGGGTGCGCTCACCCGCGGGGTGCGGCAGCCGTGCCTCGACGAGCGCGCGGGCCTCGACCGCCACGCCGGGCACGGTGGCGCTCGTCGCCCGGAAGACCCCCTCCTCGGCGGTGACGGTCATGTCGGCGCCGAGGAAGCGGAGGACGCCCGCACGCGACAGCGCGAGCATCTGCCGCAGCCGCGGTCCCGGCGGCCCGGACGCCAGAAAGCTGAAGAAGCCGTGCCACCAGGGCCCGATGTCCCCGAGGCGCACCAGATGCCCGTAGACCGACAGCAGTCCGAGGAAGACCGCCAGGTCGGCGCTGTACGCCGGGTCGTGACGCCGGGCCAGGTCCGCCTCGATGTAGGTGCGCAGCCCCTCCTGGAGCGCGGCGTGCGACGGATACCGCACCCCGTCCAGCGGGCGGTCGAGCGTGGTGAGGTCGAGCCGGTCGGCCGGGTCGGGAACAGCGGCGGCCACCAGCGCGGGCAGCGATGCCGGGTCGGCGACGGCGTACTTCTCCTCGAAGTCCGCCCAGGCCACCGCGGTGCGCTCGGGGTGAGCGGCGAACAGCCGGTGGTAGTGGGCGAAGCCCAGCTCCTTCTCGATCAGCGGCCACACGTCCCGCCGGAAGTCGAAGCCGTCCGGGCGCGCGAGCAGGGCGTCGATCTCGGCGGGCCCGAAGAACCGGGGCAGCGGCGGCCGTTCGCCCGTCCAGTCGTAGCCGATCTTGGAGTGGTACGGGACGCCGCGCCGGGAGCCCACGTACAGGACCGGCTCCCGTCCGGACGGAACATAGGCGTCCCCCTCGTAGCGGCCGCCGCGCCCCTCGGTCAGCAGCACCATGAGGTCGACGAAGGCGAGTCCGAAGCCGCGGACCAGGACGGGCTCGCCGGCCCTCAGCGGGGACAGGTCGCTGTCGGCCGTGAAGTCGGGCGGCAGATGGACCAGTCCGTGAGCGCGGGCATACGCGGCCAAGGCGCTCTGCTCGTCGTCGAGTTCCGCGTCGAGGTGGCCGAGGGTGAGCACGACGAGATCGGCGAGGAGCGGCTCGGTCCGTCCCTGGAGCCAGACCCGCTGCCGGCCGTCGTGAGGGCCGTCGACCCGGACGGCGAGCCGGGGGTGGTGGTGGACGCGGATGCCCGCTGGCAGGGCGGCGACGGCCTGCTCGTACACCCAGCGCAAGTACGCGCCCTGCCGCAGGCGTCCGGCGAAGACGCGTCCGTCGATGCCCGCCCACTCGTGCAGGGTCGGGCCCGTGCGCACCGGGCCCTCCATGGCCACCGTCTCGTCGGTGAACATGGTCACGTCCTCGGCATGCGAGTTCATCCACAGCAGGGGCGACTGCGCCTCGCGCCAGATGCGTCCGGCGCCGGGCGGATGCGGGTCCACCAGGTGCACGTCCAGCTCCGCACCGGCGCACAGCTCGGGTGCGTTGGCGGCGATCCGCTCCAGCAGGCCGGTGCCCCGCGGTCCGGCACCCACGATCACCAGCGAACGGCGTGCGGTGCTCATCGGGTGCGCTCCGCGCCGCGGGCGTAGTCCTTCTCCCCATGGCGCCGGCCGACGCTGAGCACCGAGGTGACGAGGACGCACCGAAGGGTGGCCGCCCTCGGAAGCGGCATCACCCGGAAGATGCGGTGGTGGAGGAGCTGCGCCGAGTGGAGCAGGACCTGTACGGCGATGACGCTGACGTTGACGATGGACGTGCCGTTGAGCGCGAAGCCGAGCGTCATCGGGACGGTGCGCGGGAGTGCGGCCTCTTCGGCGGCCGCCACCGGTTCGGCGAGGGTGTCGGAAGACATGTGAAGGCTCCGTGATGCGTCGGATCGAACACGGGTGGTGCCTTCACACGAGTGCTGCACGGCCGAGCCCCTCAGCAGGGCCGTGCCCCGAGAGTACGGGGGCGTTTCCCCTCACTGTCAAGGCTGTCCATACTGTGAGCCGTGCGTCTCAAGGCGGTTGACGCGGAATCGGATGCCTGTTCCACTTGGCACATGCGTCCACAGCAGCGGCTGGTCACCCGCTCCCACATCGACTTCGGTCGCGTGTGGTCCTGCTCCTGTTGAGCCGACCCCGCTGCTCCCCCTGATCCAGAGATCCAGGGCGCCTCACGCGTTCTCCCCATGCCTTCACACGCGTTTCCCCTCCCCTCCCCTCCCTGCGTTTCGCGATTCCCGCATTTCCCCGTGCGTCCTGCGTCCTCGTATCTCCCCGCGCGTTCTCGTACGTCTCGTACGTCCCCGCGCGCCCTCGTACGTCTCGTACGTCCCCGCGCGTTCTCGTGCGGCCTCGTACGTCCCCGTGCCCTTGCGTTCGGCCGCTTCGGCTGTCAGGAGATCAGCTCCGGCGACGCCGGCGGCTTCGCCCGGAGCGAGGCCCGGGCAGCGGTGAAGAACGGCGAGGGGGGACGACGGACTCGGCGATCCCGAATTCACGCATCTCCCCGGCCGGAGCTGAGGAATTGACGTGCAAGCCGCGTCCTTCGTGCGGGCCGGGGCGTCATGCGAGGGCGGCCGGGTCGGCGTCCTCACGCTCCAGCCCGTCGAGCGCACCGACCCGACGGCGCACCGGGTTCCGCTCACGACGTCCGGCGCCGGACCGCAGCTCGGCGGTGTCGCGGCACAGCACCGCCTGCTGGACCGCGAGGTCGTAGGCGACGCGCTGCACCCGGTCGAACGCCTCGGCCACCTGGCGCACCTCCGGCGCGGCCCGGCCGGGCACGGCGAGCGGCGCGGGCGGCGGCGTCCGGCCCGGGCCGCCGTGCCGCACGGCGACGAGCGTCAGCGGCAGCCGGGTGCCGGACATCTCCCGCGCCTGCGCGGCGACGGCGTCAAGCGGTGTGGACACGGAGCGTACGCAGTCGAGGGCGAGGTGACCGAGTGTGGCGACCGTCCCGAGGGCGAACAGCGTGAACAACAGCAGTCCGTGGCGGGCCGCGCCTTCGAGTGCGGCGGCGCGGTCCTCGATGTCCCGCCCGAGCGAGATCTGCACCGAGCGCAGGCCGTTGAGGGTGGAGGCCATGGACTCCCACCGGGTCACGGGCACAAGGGTGCGCGAGCCGAGCCGGCCGCCGCCGCGCACCGCGGTGCCCTCGTAGGCGAGCGCGCGTACGGCGTCCGGAGTGCCGAGCGCCGCGTCCAGCCGGCGCCGCTGGTCCACGGTGGCCGAGCGCCCGAAGCTCTCCAGGGCGGCGAGCCTGCCCGCGCGGAGTTGGAGGAAGCGAAGGTAGTCGTCGGAGCGGAACCGTCCTGCGGGCATCGCGCCGAGCACGAGGGCGTGCTCCTCGGCGGTGAACTCCTTGACGCCGCCGAGGATTCGGAGCGCTTGGCAGGCGGCGCGCAGTCGGCCGTCGCGCACATCGTCGAGGCCGAGGCCGAGCCGGTCGAGGACGATGATGGGGGCGGTGAAGCCGTCGAAGGCCTCCTCGACCGTCGCGGTGCCGTCGTCAGTGTGGCGGCGGATCGCCACGAGTGCGTCGAGCCGCCTCAGGGACACGCGCACGGCGGCGGCTACCGTGTCGTCACGCCCCCTCAGCGCCGCCTCCAGCCGGGCGCGGGCGGTGTCCGTGGCCCTGCGCCGGGCGGGGAGCCCGTCGCGGAACTGCCGTACGCCGCCGAGGTGTCCGAGGGTCAGCCCCCGCTCCTTCTGCAGTGCGTGGACCAGCGTCTGGAGCGTGACGGAGAGCCGGGCGTTCGCAGCGGTGACGGCCGCGTTGCGGTACGCCGAGAACTGCTCCGCGGCGGCCGCACCCAGCAGGGCGAGCAGCACGGCCAGGGCGAGGACGAGGATCCTCAGAAGCCTGGCACGGATGGTGACGTGCACGGACCTGCCTTGGGTAGGGGCCGGGTCGAGGAGGCCGGGTCGTGGAAGTAGCCGGAAAGGGTCCCGCGACTGACCAACGACCCCGTGCCACACCGGTCACCA
Source organism: Streptomyces sp. NPDC093261 (assembly GCF_044753645.1). Classification (NCBI taxonomy): domain Bacteria; kingdom Bacillati; phylum Actinomycetota; class Actinomycetes; order Kitasatosporales; family Streptomycetaceae; genus Streptomyces; species Streptomyces sp. NPDC093261. The sequence goes on along the minus strand of NZ_JBIVNO010000010.1, from coordinate 37,381 downwards.
CATCATGTGCTTGTTTTACGGAGCGGAAACAGTATTTCCTCAGTTTCGTCAGCAGCAGCCACAGCCGCAGCCCAGCCGCAGCACAGCCACAGCCACACCCGCACCCGCGCCCGTCGGAGCAGCAGTCGCACCGGTCGCACCCGCTACAGCAGTCGCCGCAGCACTGACACCAGTCGCAGCAGTTGTGCGCATGCCGCGCACCGGGCAGGGCCCGGCGGTGCGCAGCCCCCATCGGTCCGTCGGCTGAGCCGCCGTCAGAATCGAGACCGGCGACCGTCGTAGTTCGTGACGAGGCGTGCGAACCGGCCGTGGTCTGCGCGCAAGGCGAGACACACCCCGCGCAGACGCGCCATCCAGGGCCTCCCGAGACCCTCCTCGAGCCGGTGCCGGCGGGGCCGGACGATTCCGAACACGACGCTCCCCCGTCTCTCGTGCGTCGTTGAGCCGTGGCAGCTCATCTGCCCCTTCGTTCACCCGTACGCACGACTCGTCACCCATACGCCTTCGCAAATAATATTTCACTCACAGTCAGCAGTGGTTTGCATCAGGGCCCTTGGGACACGCGGGCTCTCGACGGATTGGCTGTGCACCAGTACCGTCACGAAACCCCCGTGCGGCGTCTATCCCCTTGGCGCCACATCCGCATCATGGACGACCATGGAGTTGCGGAAGGCTTGAAGGACCGCTTGGGAAGGAGGCGTCCATGGGATCGGTACGCAAGGCGAGTGCCTGGCTTGGCCTCGTCGACGACAACGATGACGAGCGTTACTACGACGACGACTACGCCGAGGGCCAGGACCACGGCGATGCCTGGGTGACCGACCCGCGCGTCCAGGTCGCGTCCGACACGGCCGAGGAGAAGGGCCGCCGGATCGGCACGGTGACCCCGGACAGCTTCCGGGACGCCCGGGCCATCGGCGAGCTCTTCCGGGAGGGCGTCCCGGTCATCATGAACCTCACCAACATGGAGCCCGGCGACGCCAAGCGCGTGGTGGACTTCGCGGCCGGTCTGATCTTCGGCCTGCGCGGGTCGATCGACCGGGTCTCGAACCGTGTCTTCCTGCTGACCCCCGCGGACACGGAGATCATCAGCGGCGACGCCGCGAGCCGTCAGCAGGACGGCTTCTTCAACCAGAGCTGAGGCAGGGCCGTCCACCGGCCCTGCCCGCTTCGGGCCGGCTCACCGGAAGGCGTCGAGCCCGGTGAGCGCCTTGCCCAGCACGAGCTGGTGCATCTCGACGGTGCCCTCGTAGGTGAGCACGGACTCCAGGTTGGTGGCGTGCCGCATCACGGGGTACTCCAGGGAGATCCCGTTGGCGCCGAGGATCGTCCGCGCGGTACGGCAGATCTCGATGGCCTCACGTACGTTGTTGAGCTTGCCGAAGCTGATCTGTTCGGGGCGCAGTCGTCCCGCGTCCATCCGCCGCCCCAGATGGTGGGCGAGCAGAATCCCCTTGTGCAGTTCGACCGCCATGTCGGCGAGCTTGGCCTGCGTGAGCTGGAACCCGCCGATGGGCCGGCCGAACTGCTCCCTGCTCCTCGCGTAGTCGACGGCGGTCTCGAAGCACGAGCGGGCCGCCCCCATCGCGCCCCACACGATGCCGTATCGGGCGTGGGAGAGACAGCCGAGCGGTCCCTTGAGGCCGACCACACCGGGCAGCACGGCGTCGGCGGGCAGACGCACGTCGTCGAGGACGAGTTCACTGGTGACCGAGGCCCGCAGGGACCACTTGTGCCTGATCTCGGGGGCGGAGAAGCCGGGGGTGCCGGCGGGGACCACGAATCCGCGGATTCCCTCGTCGGTGCGCGCCCACACGATGGCGACCCCGGCGACCGACCCGTTGGTGATCCACATCTTGCGGCCGTTGAGGACCCAGTCGGAGCCGTCGCGCTTGGCGTAGGTGCGCATCGAGGCGGGGTCGGAGCCGTGGTCGGGCTCGGTGAGCCCGAAGCACCCGATGACCTTGCCGGCGGCCATGCGGGGCAGCCACTGCTGCTTCTGCTCCTCGCTGCCGAACCGGTGCACGGCGTACATGGCGAGGGAGCCCTGGACCGAGACGAGGGACCGGATCCCGGAGTCGGCGGCCTCCAGTTCCAGGCAGGCGAGGCCGTACTGCACGGCGCTGGCCCCCGCGCAGCCGTAGCCGCTCAGCGACATGCCGAGCGCGCCCAGCGAGCCGAGTTCGCGGGCGAGTTCCCGGATCTCGGGCAGCTCGCCCTGCTCGTACCACTCGGCGACGTAGGGCAGTACGCGCTCCCCCGCCCAGGTCCGCACCGTGTCGCGGACGGCCAGGTCCTCGGCGTCCAGCAGGTCGTCGATGCCCAGCGGGTCGGCCGGGTCGAAGGGCGGCAACGTCGGCGACGGGGTCATGGGGCAGCCTCCGTGACACTCAAAAACTAGCAGCGCTAATCAGGACTGGACGGGCCGACGGTACGACGCGCCGGGCCGCGCGTCCAGTACCGGACGCCGCGCTGCGCGTTCGCCGGGCCCGGACCGCCCGCGGTCCCGCACGCGCCGCCGGCCGGGCGAACACCCCGGTCACGCCGAGACGCGGGAGTCCTCGGTCTTCCGCGGTGCCGGTACGGCGGGCTCGCCCTCCGTGACCGGCGGCGGGCAGTGCATGACGCGCGGCAGTCGCAGCGCCATCAACGCGCCCAGCACCAGCAGGCCGGCACTGACCAGGAGCGTCACATGCAGACCGTGGACGAAGGAGTCGCGCGCCGCGTGGCGCAGGGCCGTGCCCCGTACGCCGCCGAGGCGGCCCGCCACCTCGTACGCCTCGCCGAGCGAGTGGCCGGCGGCCCTGGTCGCCGACGCCGGAACCCCCGGCACCGACGACAGGCCGGGCGTGTACGCCGCGTTCATCACGCTGCCCAGCAGCGCGATCCCGATACCGGCGCCCAGCTGGTACGACGTCTCGCCGATCGCCGCGGCCCCCCCGGACTGCGCCTGCGGCGCCTCGCTCAGCATCGACTCGTACGCGCCGAACAGGGTCGTCTCCAGCCCGAATCCGAGCAGGACGAAACCGAAGAGGAGCAGGCCCGGGTTGTCGTGGCCGCCCATCAGGGTGAGGGTGAGCACGGCAACGGCCGTCAGGCAGAAGCCGGAGGCCACCGTCCGGCGGGGGCCGAAGCGCTGGAGCAGCGGCGAGCCGGCCAGGCCGGCCGCCATCGCCGCGAACGTCAACGGCAGCAGCCGCAGTCCCGTCTGAAGCGGCGACAGACGCAGCACGAGCTGGAGATACTGCGCCGCGATCAGTTCGAGGCCGACCAGCGCCAGCATCGCCAGCACGATGCATCCGACCGAGGTGCCGAAAGCCGGGCGGGCGAACATCCGCAGATCCACCAGCGGGTGCGCGCGGCGCCGCTGCCGCCGTACGAAGGCGACCAACAGCGCCGCGCCCGCCAGCAGCGGCAGCAGGGTGCAGGGGCCGAACGGCGACTGCCCGGCGCCGAGCCGCTTCACGGCGAACACCACGGCGAAGAGGCCGACCGCCGCCATGAGCGCGCCGAGCACGTCCCAGGGGCCCTCGCCGTCGCCCTTCGACTCCGGCAGCAGCAGCCGCCCGACCGGCAGGCTGACCAGCATCAGCGGGATGTTGATCAGAAAGACGGAGCCCCACCAGAAGTGTTCGAGGAGGAATCCGCCCAGCAGCGGCCCGACCGCCGCGCCCACCGCGGCGACCGCGCTCCAGATGCCGATCGCCAGCGCCCGCTCGCGCCGGTCGGGGAAGACCTGGCGCAGGATGGACAGAGTCGCGGGCATGATCATCGCGCCGCCCACGCCGAGCAGCGCCCGTGCCGCGATCAGCACCTGGGCGTCGTGGGCGAGGGCCGCCGCCCCGGAGGCGATGCCGAACAGGCCGTATCCGAGCAGCAGGACGCGTCGGCGGCCGACGCGGTCGCCCAGCGTGCCGAAGAGGATCAGCAGCGAGGCGCAGACGAGCGGGTAGGTGTCGACGATCCAGAGCAGTTCCATAGCACCGGGCTTGAGATCCGCGGTGACGGCGGGCATCGCGACGTGCAGCACGGTGGCGTCGACGGCGACGAGCAGCAGGCTCACGCAGAGGACGACGAGGACGACCCATCGGCTCGCGCCCGCCCCGGCCGCCCGGCGGCGCGACGCGGCGCCGGCCGTGGTCGTCCCGGACATGTAGGTACCTCCCAGATGATCCCTCGCTCCAGCGGATCCGCGGGGTGGGGACGCCCCGCGACCGTGCCGGGAGAGCGGTTCCCGGGGGACGCAACGAAGCGAGCGAATCGCCAGCGTACGCGAGTTCCCCGAGCCGTCGCGTGGTGGACGTCTCACGCTGCCCTGGGAGAAGGTGTGGCGTACGCCACCTCTCCCGCGGTACACCACGTGACACGCGCGGTTCCGGTTCCCGCCTCCCCTGATAATCGGGCGGATGAACGATCCTGCCCGGCGTGCGACGCCGTCCCCCGCCGGCGCACTGCGCCGGGCCGCTCCCGCCCTCCTGGGATACGCGGCCGTCCGTGCCGTGGGCCTCGTCACGCTGGCCCTGTGGAGCGCGGAGCGCGGCACGAGCCCGCACAGGCTGCTGACCGCGCGCTGGGACTCGCTCTGGTACACCAGGGTCGCCGCCCTCGGCTATGGCTACGAGGTCCGCCTCCCGAACGGCGATGTGCATTCGAACCTGGCGTTCTTCCCGCTGCTGCCCTGGCTGGAGCGGCTCGGCGCGGCGCTGACCCCGCTGTCGTACGCCGATGCGGGCCTGGCCGTCGCCGCGCTCGCCTCGCTCGCCGCCGCCTGGGGGATCTTCGCCGTCGCGGCTCACGTGTACGACCGCCGGACGGGTGTCTGCCTGGTGCTGCTGTGGGCGGTGCTGCCGATCGGGATCGTGCAGTCGATGGCATACAGCGAGTCCCTCTTCACCGCGCTCGCCGCCTGGTCGCTGTACGCGGTCCTCACCCGCCGCTGGGTGACCGCGGGGGTGCTCGCCTCGCTCGCGGGTCTGACCCGGCCGGTGGGCGTGGCCGTGGTCGCGGCGGTGTGGGCGGCGGCGGTCATCTCGTTCGTGGACGACCGGCGCACGCCCCCGGCGGACGGCGTCCCGCGGGTGCGCCGAGTACTCGGCATGCTGATCGCCCCGCTCGGCGCCACCGGTTACGTTCTGTGGGTCGGCCACCGCACAGGCCGGGGCCCGCTCGGTTACCTCGACGTCCAGGCGGGGTGGCGCAACGGATTCGACGGCGGTTATGCCTTCGCCCGTTTCATCGCGGCCAAGTTCACCTCCTTCCCCTCCGCCCTCGCCGGAGCGGGACTGATCGTCGGGGTGGCGTTGATCGTCTGGCTGTACGTGGTGGGCGTGCGGCAGCGCCAGCCGCTGCCGTTGCTCGTGTACACGGGTGTGGTCGCCGTACTCGCCCTGTGCGCGTCCAGCTACTTCGGCTCGAAACCGCGTCTGCTGCTGCCCGCTTTCCCCCTGTTGCTCCCCCTCGCCCGGGCGCTGGCCCGGGTGGGTCCGGCCAGGTCCGCCGTGGTGTTCGGCGGTGTCGCGCTGGCGTCGGCCGCGTACGGAGCGTTCTGGCTGAACGGCTCCGGTCCGCCGTGATCCACTCCGTTCCGCACGGTGAGCGGCCGGGTAATTCCACCCCAGCATTCGGTGAACGAATAGATAAGGGCCATATAACCAAGGTCCTGGCCGATCAATGGAATTGAAGGACCAGCGGCACGCCGATAACAGAATCCGTAGAAATACCCCCCCTGTTGAGAGGAATCCCACATCACATCGTCATCACAAACCCGGTGATTCGGCCGGGCCCGCAGCTCACTCGCTGTAACGTCGATTGAGTGCGTACCGAACGAAAGCTGAGCCGTCTGGACCGGGTCTTCGCCCGGTTGGACCGTGAGCCTGAACGACCGGCCCACATTGACGTGCCACGGATGAGCCGGCACCGAGTGGTTCTCTTCTCGGCGACCCTGGCCTTCTACGCGGCGATCGTGTGGGCCGTCGTCGTCTCCTCCTGGCTGGTCCGGCTCGACTGGCAGGTCATGTTCTTCCGGCCCTACCAGCAGTGGCCGCAGATCCACGCGTTCCTCGACTACTACGTGGTGCTGGGCCAGCGCGGCCCCACCGCGGTGATGGTCGCGTCCTGGCTGGGCTGGCGCTCCTGGCGGCAGCACACACTGCGTCCACTGCTCTCGCTCGGCGCCGCGCTGCTCCTGCTGAACATCACGGTGGGCGCCGCCAAGTACGGAATGGGCCGCCTCGGTCCGCACTACGCGACCGTCATCGGATCGAACGAGATGTGGCGCGGCGGCGATATATTCCCCAGCGGCCACACCGCGAACGCGGTGGTGACCTGGGGCATCCTGGCCTATCTGGCCTCGACGCCGCGGGCCAGGCGCTGGTTGTCCGCGCTCTCCGCGGTGACCTCGCTGGGCGTCGGTCTGACCACGGTCTACCTCGGTACGCACTGGCTGAGCGATGTGCTCCTCGGCTGGGCGGCGGGACTGCTGATCCTGCTGGCGCTGCCCTGGTTCGAACCGCTGATCGCCCGCGCGGAGACGGCCATCCTCGATCTGCGGGACCGCCGGCGCGCCGGCCGTGCCGTCCCGGCGCCCGCACCGGCCCCCGTGGCCGCGCCCCCGCGCGGCGCCACTGTCCGCCCGGCCATGGGCGGGGAGGCACCGGCCCGGGGCCCGGTGGCCGCCGCCCGTGCGGCCCGGCCGCCGGTCCATCTGGCCCCCGGACCGCACACCGCCCGCGGGGAGCGCACCCCCGTCACCCCGGCGGGCAGTCGCCGGCCGCCGCACTTGGACCGGGTGCCGCGCGGCACCGCCCCGGCCCGGCCGCTCGCGGGCGGCTGAACACGCCCGGCGGGGACCGGTACGCACACCCTCCCCGCACCACGAAGGCCCCGGCTCGCAGCGAGTCGGGGCCTTCGGCTGTCAGCCCTTCCAGCAGCGTCTGACCCTGCCGTCGGCGACCTCGAAGTTCAGCCGTCCCGCGCGGTACTCCATGGTGATGATCGTGCCCGGCGGCAGGGAGCGGACCGTGCTCCAGCCGCGCTCACGGGCGAGCCGCTCGGCCCGGTGCGCCTCCATGCCTGCGTATGCCTCCGGGGAGTCCTCGGGTTCGGCGTCCGGAGTGGGAATGGGTGCCATGCCGCCACGTTAGGCCGCGGGCCCCCGTCAGGGAAGTGCGTACCGCCGGCCCCAGCAACCACTCGTCCCCCTCCGGTCACGCTTCTGTCACAGAATCACGACACCCGTTTCGCCCCGGAGCCGTCACACGTACGAGGGGTTCCGCATGCGCCACGCACCACTTCGAACGCAATTCGGATCCGGTTCGCGCACGCTCGGAAGGGGTGCGTAATAACCCCGCGGAAAGCGTGGTCCGCAGTTCGCTCCCGGCTCTTTCCAACGGATTCGGGAATGATGCGCACCACCTGACTCCGCATAAGAAGCACACGGCTTCGGCACAGAATCCCCGCACGCGCCCAGGCCGGTACGTGTGCGGGGACACACGTCATGGCGAGGGCCCGCGTGTGTGCCGAACCGCGGGACACGGCGGGCCCGGTACGCGACGAGCGAGGGGGCAGGCGATGGGGACGGACACCGCACGGGCGGCCGTGGCGGGCCTGCCGGCCAGGCGCCGGGGACGGCGGGTCGTCGAGTGGCTGAGCACGACCGATCACAAGCAGATCGGCCACCTCTATCTGGTGACGTCCTTCGGGTTCTTCCTGGTGGGCGGGGTCATGGCGCTGCTGATGCGCGCCGAGCTGGCCCGGCCCGGGCTCCAGATCATGAGCGCGACCCAGTACAACCAGCTGTTCACGCTGCACGGCACGATCATGCTGCTGCTCTTCGCGACCCCGACCTTCGCGGGCTTCGCGAATGAGATCATGCCGCTGCAGATCGGCTCCCCCGATGTGGCCTTCCCACGGCTGAACATGCTGTCGTACTGGCTGTTCCTGTTCGGCGGGCTGATCGTGCTGGCCTCGCTCCTGACCCCGGAGGGCGCTGCCGACTTCGGCTGGTTCGCCTACGCGCCGCTCAACAACCGGAACCACACGCCGGGCGTCGGCGCCGACATGTGGATCATGGGTCTCGCGCTGGCGGGCTTCGGGACGATCCTCGGCGCGGTGAACTTCCTGACGACCATCGTCGGGATGCGCGCGCCGGGTATGACGATGTTCCGGCTGCCGATCTTCACCTGGAACACGCTGTTCACATCGATCCTGATCCTGATGGCGTTCCCCGTGCTGGCCGCGGCGCTGCTGGTCCTGGAGGCGGACCGGCGCTTCGGCTCCCAGGTGTTCGAGGCGGCGAACGGCGGGGCGCTGCTGTGGCAGCACCTGTTCTGGTTCTTCGGCCATCCCGAGGTGTACATCATCGCGCTGCCGTTCTTCGGGATCATCACGGAGATCATCCCGGTGTTCAGCCGCAAGCCGATCTTCGGCTATCTGACGCTGGTGGCGGCGACGATGGCCATCACGGGACTGTCGGTGGTGGTCTGGGCGCACCACATGTTCGCGACGGGCGCGGTGCTGCTGCCGTACTTCTCCTTCATGTCGTTCCTGATCGCGGTGCCCACGGGCGTGAAGTTCTTCAACTGGAGCGGCACGATGCTCCGGGGCTCCCTGTCCTTCGAGACGCCGATGCTGTGGGCGACGGGCTTCCTGGTGTCGTTCCTGTTCGGCGGGCTCACCGGGGTGATCCTGGCCTCGCCGCCGCTGGACTTCCATGTCACCGACACCTACTTCGTGGTCGCCCACTTCCACTACGTCGTCTTCGGCACCGTCGTCTTCGCGACCTTCGGCGGCTTCTACTTCTGGTGGCCCAAGTTCACCGGGAAGATGCTGGACGAACGCCTCGGCAAGATCCACTTCTGGACGCTGTTCGTCGGCTTCCATGTCACGTTCCTGGTGCAGCACTGGCTGGGCGCCGCGGGTATGCCGCGCCGGTACGCCGACTATCTGGCCGCCGACGGCTTCACCGCGCTCAACACGGTCTCCACCATCGGCGCGTTCCTGCTCGGCATGTCGACGCTGCCGTTCCTCTACAACGTCTGGCGGACCGCGCAGTACGGCACCAAGGTCCACGTCGACGACCCGTGGGGCTTCGGCCGCTCGCTGGAGTGGGCGACCTCCTGCCCTCCGCCGCGGCACAACTTCGTCACCCTGCCCCGGATCCGCTCCGAGGCCCCGGCGTTCGATCTGCACCATCCCCGGTACGCCGCCCAGGCCCCTCAGCCCGAGCCACGGCGGCATCAAGCCGGTCACGAGCCGTCCTGAGGGCGTCGGTGAGTTCGGCCGGCTCCAGCACCTCGAACGGGAAGCCGGTCATCATGAGGTGAATCACCATCACCTCGAGGGTCGCTGCGCCCGTGCGCAGCAGACAGCTGCCGTCGGTCTCCGCCTGGAGCACTCCCGCCGACGGTGAGATCCGCTCGGCCGCCTCGGCCAGGGGCACCAGCAGCCGCACCACGGCCCGCACGGCGTACGCGGACGTGGAGACGCCCCGCGACACATACGCGGCCAGGTCGTCCGCCGGCGGGGTGCGCGGGGTGAAGCGGGGACCGTGCGGCGGCTTCGGGGTGATGCGGTCGACGCGGAAGGTACGCCAGTCCTCCCGGTCGAGGTCCCAGGCGACGAGGTACCAGCGCCGCTCGGTGCACACGAGGCGGTACGGCTCGACCGTACGGCGGGTGAAGGAGCCGGGGGCGGCGGTCCCCCCGTCCGAGCCGGGGCGGTCGCCGTACTCGAAGCGCAGCCGCTCCGCGTCCCGGCACAGATGCGCGAGTTCCGTGAGGACGGCCGGGTCGACTCCGAAGGCCCCGGGCCTGTGCAGCATCGGCACGGTGAACGCGTGGAGGGCGGCCACCCGGCGGCGCAGCCGGTCCGGCAGCACCTGCTCGAGTTTGGCGAGCGCGCGCACGGAGGACTCGCCGATGCCGTCGATACCCTGCCCGGCGGCCGTGCGCAGCCCCACCGCCATGGCCACCGCCTCGTCGTCGTCCAGCAGCAGCGGGGGCAACTCGGCTCCCGCGCCGAGCCGGTAGCCGCCGCCGGTGCCCGGGCCGGCGTTGACGGGGTAGCCCAGCTCCCGCAGCCGGTCCACGTCGCGGCGCACGGTGCGGGCGCTGACGCCGAGGCGTGCGGCGAGGTCCGCCCCGGACCACTCGCGGTGGGTCTGGAGCAGGGACAGCAGGCGCAGCAGTCGGGCCGAGGTCTCCAGCATGGTCCGAGTCTGCCAGCCCTTGCGGACGGACCTTGTCCGCAAGGAGGATCAGCCCACCGCGCTCACGGTCACCGACAGGTCGTTGTCGACCGTGTAGTACGGCCACGCCCGCACCTCGCCGTGCTCCGCCCGCACGGCGGCCTTCGGGTAGCGGAAGACCGGCTTCTTGTCCGCGACGTCGTCGAGCAGCCGGGCGATCCGCACCCGCGGCCCCTCCGGCCCGCCCGGACGCAGCCACAGGTCCCAGATGCCGGGGCCGAGGGGCGCGTAGGGCACGGTGAAACCGAACTCCGCCTCCCGCGCGGTGACGTCGGCGCGCAGCACGGACCGCGGGCCGCCCCGCTCGCGGACCTCGGCGTAGGCGTCCGGCGCCAGCCCGGTGCCGTACACCCGGCCGCTCACCTCCAGCCCGCCCTCGCCGACGTGGAGGTCGCCCGCCTCGGCGTGCGGTGCGCGCAGCCAGCTGCGGACGGCGAGGGTACCGTCCTTGGCGGTGTACGGGATGCGGACGGCGATCCGGTCCGCCGTGTCGCCGGGCGCGCGGTCCACCAGGGAGCGCAGATCGCTGACGCCGGGTGCCAGGCGGCGCGGCTCGTCCTCGCCGAAGCGTGCGTAGGCATCCCAGCGGCCCTCGGGGAGGTTGACGCCGCTGGGCAGGGCGGCGCGCAGCCGGCCGTTCTCGGCGGGGGTCAGCGGCAGCGCGGTCTCCTCGCCGTCGCGGCGGCGCAGCACCAGATGGGCGGGGTCCGTCCCGCCGGTGCCGGCGATGTCGAAGGTAAGCCCGCCCGCGGTGTCGGCGACGCAGTCGGCGCGCAGGGGCGTGGCGGAGTGTCCGTGCCGGGTGCGCGGGGTCTCGGTCATCATGCGGGGCGCCGCCTTCCCAGTGCGCCGCGCCCGGCGTCGCGGACCGCCTGGGCACCGCCGAGCAGTGCCGCCCTGGTGCGGTGCAGCGAGCCGCGCAGCCGGCTGCCGCGCGGGGCGGTGCCGGTGAACAGGGACTCATAACGTTCGGCGATACGGGCCGGGTCGAAGCGTGCGGAGGCGTGCAACGCTGCGGCCGCCATCCGCTGCCGCAGCGCGTCGTCGTTGATCAGCTCCAGCAGTCCGGCGGCGACGGCGACGGCGCTGCCCGACTCGACGAGGCGTCCGTCGACGCCGTCGTGGATGATCTCCCGGGGACCGTGCGGGCAGTCGGTGGAGACCACAGGCAGTCCGCAGCGCATGGCCTCCACGATCGTCATGCCGAAGGACTCCGAGCGGGAGGTGACGGCGGCGAGGGAGCCCTTGGCCCACTCGGGCTCGAGGGGGTGGGCGGGCCCCATGAGGTAGACGTGGTTGTACAGGCCGAGGCGGTCGACAAGGGCGCGGAGTTCCTCCTTCTGCTCGCCGCCGCCGTAGATGCGCAGCCGCCAGTCGGGCCGTTCGGCGCGCACCCGGTCGAAGGCGGTGACAAGCAGGTCGTAGCGCTTGACGGGGGCGAGCCGCCCGGCGGCCACGACCCACTTGGCGGTGCCGTCGGCGGGGGGGACGGGCGGGGCGGGCACGGGGTTGGGCAGGGCCTCGATCCGCACGCCGGGCAGCCGCATCCGGGCGCGGTAGGCGTCCGCGTCGGCCTCGGTGGTCGTGGTGAGGACGTCCAGGCCGGGGTAGGCGCCGCGCAGGACCATGCGCAGGGCCTTGGAGTGGCTGTCCAGGGTGAGGTGCTCCTGTCCGACGCGGAGCGGGCCGCGCCGGGTCTGGCGGGCGAGGTGCACATTGAGGCCCGGACGGGTGGCGACCACCACGTCGGCCTCGGTGGCCGCGAGATGCTCACCGATACGGCGGTCGGTGAAGAGGCTGTACTGCCGGTAGCGGCCCTCCGCGCGCGGGAAGATCCGGGCGGGCCGCTCCAGCTCGGGACGGCCGCGGTCGGGGCCGTCCGCACGCAGGTCGACGAGGTGGCGCAGCCGTACGCGGGGATCGGACGCGAAGACGGGCTCCTCGCGGTGGCGGAAGACCGAGACGATCTCCACATCGTGGTGCTCGGCCAGCGAGCTCGCGAGGTTGTACGTCGTGCGGTTCGTCCCTCCGATCCCGTAGGCGTTGTGTATCAGGAAGGAGATGTGCATGCGTCCCTGGATTCCTCGTCCCGTTTTCCTGCCGTTTCCATGAGACGCGATGGTGCGGGGGCCGGTTGGGCGGCATGGCCATGTTGTGCCGTAACGGTTGCCGCATCGATAGCCCGTGCGGGGAACCTTTCGGCCGCCGGGCGCGACAGGGCTCCTACGTCGGCCGACGCACCCCGAAGCGGGTGGCGTCCGCGCCGCCCTGGCCCAGTCGGCCGTCTCCGGCATTCTCCCAGCCTCCCACGGGCGGCGAGGCTCCGCGCGCCGCGGCCCGGACGCGGCCGGAACGCCGCGGGGCCCCGGCGTCGCCTCGAACGACGCCGGGGCCCGGAAGCCGAGCCGGTCAGAGAGCGAGCCGCTGCCCGGGCACGATCAGGTTCGGGTCACCGCCGATGACCGCCTTGTTGCGCGCGTAGAGCCGCTGCCAGGTGGTTCCGTGCCGCTCGGCGATGCCGCTGAGGGTGTCGCCGCTGCGGACGGTGTAGTCGCCGCGGGACGTCCCGCGACCGCTGTGTCCCGTCGAGCGCTCCGGCGCCTTCGACGACTGCTTCGACGGGGCGGACTCGGTGGTCGCGGGCTCCGAGACCGGGCGCGACGCGTGCGCGGTTCCCGAGGACGTATGCGCGGCGCCCGAGGCGGGCGCGGTTCCGCTCGCTCCGGCACGCGCGGAGCAGACGGGCCATGCGCCCCAGCCCTGTGCCTGCTGGACCTTGGTGGCCACGGCGATCTGGGCCCCGCTGGAGGCCTGGTCGGCGGTCGGGGCGTAGGCGGTGCCGCCGTACGCGCGCCAGGTGCCTGCGGAGAACTGGAGTCCTCCGTAGTAGCCGTTGCCGGTGTTGATGTGCCAGTTCCCGCCGCTCTCGCACTGGGCGATACGGTCCCACACTCCCCCGTCGGCCGCGGCGGCGTCACCGGTCGCGGCGAGCAGTCCGAGCGGGGCGAGCAGGGCCGCTCCGGCGAGGACCGCCGTCGTACGGGTCGTACGGGTCTTACGGGTGCTATCGGCACATTCAGACATGTAATTCCCTCTCCACGTACCCGGGGTCCCCCTGGGCGGAGCACGTCGGCCGCGCATGGAACGCGGTCGTCGCGCGCCGCCCCGTCCACCGGAGGTGATGCTGCGCGCCGGCTGTGCGGCGCGGTCGGTGGACGTACCCGGGCGGTGCAAGTTGCACACGGCGGAGGAATGTAAGGAGGTTGGGCTCCCCACATCAACCAACTCCCTGTCCTCGCAGGCCAGTTCGAGGTTACCGTCGGTATCGTCGATTTCCGGCCACCCCTTTCATTCGCTGATTTCAGGATTTTTCGACCACTCGCCCCCGATATCCGTGACTCACTTCACGCAACCAACTCATCTACACACACGGGAAGTTAACGTGGAGTAACGCATTCCGCCCACCCCCTCACCCTGCGCGTCGGATGGTTCGATTCCGTTCGCTCCCGGGCGTGACTCCGGCCACAGATCGCCCGTTGTCTTCTTCATGAGCCGGGGACCGCCGGGCTCATGGGCCGGGAGCCACCCGGCACTGTCACGCACCGCATCCCGAGGGAGCCACCCGTGCCGCGCATGCTCGACGTCAGCGACGCCGTACGCGCCGAGATCGGCGACGAAGAAGCCGACCGATTGCTCGCCGGAGAGAACGCCCCGGGCAGTTACGACTGCACGTCCTGCCGCACCCCGGGCGACTCCGAGCAGGAGCGCACCAGCACCGTCCTGTTCATCGGCGAGGAGACCGCCGTCCTCGCCTTCGCCCATGCCACCTGCCTGCCCTCCCAGGTCGTCCAGGTCACGGAGGAGCAGTTGCAGGGCGCCGTCCGCTCCATCACCGCCGACACGGGAGCCGTCCACGGCGCCCCCGAGCAGGCGGTGCTGGGCGTCACCAGCGGACTCGTCCTGATCGCCGGGGAGTTGCACCCGGCGCTCGTCGTGGAGCCGACCGCGCCCATCGTCCGCCCCGGCGGGACCGGAGTCGGCGACGACTTCCTGCCCCTGCTCATCGAGCAGGGCTTCATGCCGCTCACCGAGATCCTCGCGGTCCCCCCGGTACTGCACGGCTGGTCGGTGCTGCTCGCCGTGGGCCAGCTGCACGCGGTACTCCAGCCCGGCGGCAACGGCGGACAGCCGATCGCCTGGTGGCAGGCGCACCAGCCGCTCCAGGTCACCGACGGCTGGCGGGCGGCCGCCAACAAGCACCAGCAGGTGCTGATGTTCGCGGCGCCCGTGGGCTCGATCGGCCGCCAGCCGCGGGAGGACCTGCTGCGCGACGCACTGGACAAGGCGGCGGCGAACGGGAAGCTGGTCGCCGCCGCCCTGCCGCTCGCGGGCACCTGAGGCGCGGTCCGTCCACCGGGCGCGAGGCCGGCCGTGGCTCTCACGCGGCTCCCCGCGCCCCTCACCGCCCCGCGCCCGGAACGGCGCACCGCCCCTCGGGAGACAGACACTGACGAACCGGACCAATCGACCGCATCCCTTGAGCAGCGGGGTCGTTGGCACCTACGTGCACGCATATGACGTCCCCCGCCGCCAGTCCTATCAGCCGATCCCCTCCGGGCGAGCGGCTCAGGACCCTTCGCTCGGCGCCTCGACCACGCCGATCTACGACGAGCTCTGCGCCGAGTACGTCCGGGCCTTCCGGGCCTGCCCGGGCGACCGCAGCGGCGAGGAGGACCTGGGCTTCGTCGCCTTCTCCAGTTCCCCGCACGACACGGGCTCGTACGGCATCGGCACCTACGGCACACGCCATGGCACCCCCCAGCACGCCACCGGTCATCTGACCGCCCAGCACGGCCAGTCGGCCGCGGCGAACACCGTCTGGCAGCAGGTGGCCCGGCAGGCCCGGGGCATGCACCCCGTCCCGGCGCTGCCGCCGGCACCGCGCAGGGGGCTTTGAGCGGCAGCGGAGGGCTTCACGCGGTATGCGAGAGGGGCGGCCCCCTTCGGGCCGCCCCTCTCGCATACCGCCGTATCGGCTGTGTCACGTCACTTCTTCTTGCTGCCGCGCTTCTCCCGGACGCGGACGGAGATGTGGATCGGCGACCCTTCGAAGCCGAACTCCTCGCGCAGCCGCCGCTCGATGAACCGGCGGTAGCCCGCCTCGATGAAGCCGGAGGCGAAGAGCACGAACCGCGGGGGCTTGGTGCCCGCCTGCGTGCCGAAGAGGATGCGAGGCTGCTTGCCGCCGCGGACCGGGTGCGGGTGCGCGGAGACCAGCTCCCCGAGGAAGGCGTTGAGCCGGCCCGTCGGAACGCGGGTCTCCCAGCCCGCCAGCGCGGTCTCGATCGCCGGGACCAGCTTCTCCATATGACGTCCGGTGCGCGCCGAGACGTTCACCCGCGGCGCCCAGGCGACCTGCCCCAGCTCGGTCTCGATCTCCCGCTCCAGGTAGTAGCGGCGCTCCTCGTCGAGGGTGTCCCACTTGTTGTAGGCGAGGACGAGCGCACGGCCCGCCTCCACCGCCATGGTGACGATGCGCTGGTCCTGGACCGAGATGCTCTCGGCGGCGTCGAGCAGCACGACGGCGACCTCGGCCTTCTCGACCGCGGCCGCGGTGCGCAGCGAGGCGTAGTAGTCCGCGCCCTGCTGGAGGTGGACCCGCTTGCGGATACCGGCCGTGTCCACGAACTTCCAGGTCTTGCCGCCCAGTTCGATCAGCTCGTCGACCGGGTCGCGGGTGGTGCCGGCCAGCTCGTTCACCACCACGCGCTCCTCGCCCGCGACCTTGTTCAGCAGCGAGGACTTGCCGACGTTCGGACGGCCGATCAGCGCGATACGGCGTGGCCCGCCGACCCCGCCGTTGCCGAAGGTCTGGGCGGGCGCCTCGGGCAGGGCCTCCAGGACGGCGTCCAGCATGTCGCCGGTGCCGCGGCCGTGGAGGGCGGAGACGGGGTGGGGCTCGCCGAGGCCGAGGTTCCACAGATACGCCGCGTCGGCCTCGCCGCTCGGGCCGTCGACCTTGTTGGCGCAGAGCACCACGGGCTTGCCGGCCTTGCGCAGCAGACGCACGACCGCCTCGTCGGTGTCGGTGGCGCCGACCTTGGCGTCGACGACGAAGACGACCGCGTCGGCCGCCTCGATCGCGTACTCCGCCTGGGCGGCCACGGAGGCGTCGATGCCGAGGACGTCCTGCTCCCAGCCGCCGGTGTCGACGACCTTGAAACGGCGGCCCGCCCACTCGGCCTCGTAGGTGACGCGGTCGCGGGTGACGCCCGGCTTGTCCTCCACGACCGCCTCACGGCGGCCGATGATGCGGTTGACCAGAGTCGACTTGCCGACATTGGGGCGGCCGACGACGGCGAGCACGGGCAGCGGGCCGTGCCCGGCCTCCTCGATGGCGCCCTCGACGTCCTCGATGTCGAAGCCCTCTTCCGCGGCGAGCTCCATGAACTCCGCGTACTCGGCGTCGCCGAGCGCCCCGTGGTCGTACTCGTGCTCTGCCGAGCCCTCGGGCTGGATGTCGTCGTTCATGAAGTCCGTACCTCGTTCATCGTGGTGATCGGTGGACACCGCACCTACGGTGATCCACTACTCAAGTGTCGCCTAGCGCCCGGTGAGGCGCCTGGCGTTTTCCAGGTGCTCGCCGAGCCGCTCCTGGATGCGCACGGTCGCCTCGTCGAGCGCCTTGCGCGTGCGCCGTCCGCTGCCGTCGCCCGCCTCGAACGGGTCGCCGAAGACGACGTCTATACGGCTACGCAGCGGGGGCAGCGCCTTTATCAACCGTCCGCGCCGCTCCGCGCTTCCCAGCACGGCCACCGGCACGATCGGCGCCCCGCTGCGGACCGCGAAGTAGGCCAGTCCGGCGCGCAGCGAGGCGAAGTCGCCCTCGCCACGCGTGCCCTCCGGGAAGATACCGAGGACGCCCCCGTTCTCGAGCACGCCGAGCGCCTGGGTGACGGCCGTGCGGTCGGCGCTCGTGCGGTCCACCTTCAGCTGGCCGATCCCGGTCAGGAACGGGTCGAGCGGTCCGATGAACGCCTCCTTCTTGATCAGGAAGTGCGTCGGCCGGGGCGCCACGCCCATGACCATCGGACCGTCGATGTTGTGGGAGTGGTTGACCGCGAAGATCGCCGGGCCGGTCGCGGGGACCTTCCAGGCGCCGAGGACCCGCGGCTTCCACAGCCCGTACATCAGGGGGACGCCGATGCGCCTCCCGACTTCGGCGCCCCGCTCGGAGGGAGCCTCGGTCACTTCGCCGCCCGCTTCTCCTCGACGAGGGTCACGACGCACTCGATGACCTGCTGGAGGGTGAGGTCGGTGGTGTCCACCTCGACGGCGTCGTCCGCCTTCGCCAGCGGGGAGGCCTTGCGGCTGGAGTCGGCGGCGTCCCGCTTGATCAGCGCCTCTCGGGTGGCGTGCAGGTCCGCGCCCTTCAGCTCGCCGCTGCGGCGGGCGGCACGTGCCTCCGGGGAGGCGGTGAGAAAGATCTTCAGGTCGGCGTCCGGCAGCACGGTGGTGCCGATGTCACGGCCCTCGACGACGATGCCGGTCGGCGCGCCCGCGGCGAGCGAACGCTGCAGCTCGGTGATGCGGGCCCGCACCTCCGGCACCGCGCTGACCGCGCTGACCTTGGAGGTGACCTCCTGGGTGCGGATCGCGCCGGAGACGTCCGAGCCGTCCACGGTGATGGTGGGCGCCGACGGGTCGGTGCCGGAGACGATCTCCGGCTTGCCCGCGACGGCCGCGACGGCGGTGGGGTCCGCTATGTCGATACCGTTGCTGACCATCCACCACGTGATCGCCCGGTACTGGGCGCCGGTGTCCAGGTAGCTCAGCCCGAGCTGCGCGGCCACGGCCTTGGAGGTGCTGGACTTGCCCGTGCCGGAGGGGCCGTCGATGGCGACAATCACTGCCGGGGCGGTCCGGGCGGCGCCGTTTTCCACGGTGGGGACACCTTCCTGGTGCGGGGTGGTGGTGTGGGCGGGACGCGAGGGCGCCCCGCACAAGGTTACTGGCTCGCCGGACCCGGTATGACGGACGGACGGCGGGGACCGCCCGTCGCCCTACTGGCGGATCGTCCAGCCCCGCTCCCGCAGTGCCGCGCTCAGCGCGGGCGCCGCCCTCTGCTCCACCATCAGCTGTACCAGGCCGGCCTGCTGCCCGGTCGCGTGCTCGATGCGGACGTCCTCGATATTGATGCCGGCCATGCCCGCGTCCGCGAAGATCCGGGCGAGCTGGCCGGGCTGGTCGGAGATGAGGACCGCGACGGTCTCGTACACCCGCGGGGCGCTGCCGTGCTTGCCGGGCACCCGGGCCTGGCCCGCGTTGCCGCGGCGCAGCACGTCCTCGATGCCGTGGGCGCCCTCGCGCCGCTTCGCCGCGTCGGCGGCCTGGAGGGAGCGCAGCGCCCGTACGGTCTCGTCGAGGTCCGCGGCGACCTCCGAGAGCAGATCGGCCACCGGGCCCGGGTTCACGGACAGGATGTCGATCCACATCCGCGGGTCGGAGGCCGCGATCCGGGTCACGTCCCGGATGCCCTGCCCGCACAGCCGTACGGCCGCCTCCTCCGCGTGCTCCAGGCGCGCGGCCACCATGCTGGAGACCAGGTGCGGCATGTGCGAGACCAGCGCGACGGCCCGGTCATGGGCGTCGGCGTCCATGACGACCGGCACGGCACGGCAGTGCGAGACCAGCTCCAGTGCGAGGTTCAGCACCTCGGTGTCGGTGTCGCGGGTCGGTGTGAGCACCCAGGGCCGGCCCTCGAAGAGGTCGCCGCCGGCCGCCAGCGGGCCGGACTTCTCACGGCCGGACATGGGGTGGGTGCCGATGTAGTGCGCGAGGACGGCCGGATCGACGCCGAGGGCCTCCAGCTCTCGGCGTGGACCGCCCTTGACGCTGGCCACGTCGATGTAGCCGCGCCCCAGGCCGCGCCGCATGGCGTCGGCGAGCGCGGCGGCCACGTGCGCGGGCGGGGCCGCGACGATCACCAGGTCGACGGGGCCGTCGGGCGCCTCGTCGGTGCCGGCGCCTAGCGCGGCGGCCGTACGGGCCTGCTCGGGGTCGTGGTCGGCGAGGTGCACGGTGACCCCGCGCGCGGCGAGCGCGAGGGCCGCCGAGGTGCCGATCAGTCCCGTGCCGATGACGAGTGCGGTTCTCACTGGGCGATGTCCTTGCGAAGGGCGGCCGCGGCGCCGAGGTAGACATGGGCGATGCCGGCGCGCGGGCGGTCGGACTCGATATGGGCGAGGATGCGGACGACCCGGGGCATCGCGCCCTCGATGTCCAGCTCCTGGGCGCAGATCAGCGGTACGTCGACGATGCCGAGGCCCCGGGCGGCGGCCGCCGGGAAGTCGCTGTGCAGATCGGGCGTCGCGGTGAACCAGATGCTGATCAGGTCGTCGGTGGTGAGGTCGTTGCGTTCCAGGATGGCGGTGAGCAGGGCCCCGACCCGCTCGTCCATGTGCCCGGCCTCGTCCCGTTCGAGTTGGACGGCGCCCCGGACCGCTCGTACCGGCACGGTGATGCTCCTTGCTGATGTTCGGCAACGTCTGGTCACCAGCGTAGTCAGCCCGCGACGTGGGGATGCGCACCGCCCGCCGGGCGGGACGCCGCCGCGGATGCGCCCGCCTGCGCGGTCGGCGCACCGCCCGGGCCACTCACGCGTCCCAGGGCGCCCCGAGTGTCCGCGGCTCGCCCCGTACTCGATGCGGTCCGCCCACGGCTCCGGCCAGACCTCGGCGCCCGGGCGGGCGCCGGCGAAGGCGACCGTCAGGCAGGCGATCGAGTCGGAGTCGCCGGAGGTGCGTGGAAGCGGCCGGCTCCCGCACAACGGGAACCGGCCGCTCCGGTGTTCTGGGCCCTCAACGCGTGACGAGCGTCTAGAGGTCGACTTCCTTCATCAGCATGCCGACCTCGGTGTTCGACAGACGGCGCAGCCAGCCCGACTTCTGGTCGCCGAGGGTGATCGGCCCGAAGGCGGTGCGCACGAGCTTGTCGACGGGGAAGCCGGCCTCGGCGAGCATCCGGCGCACGATGTGCTTGCGGCCCTCGTGCAGGGTCACCTCGACCAGGTAGTTCTTGCCGGTCTGTTCGACCACCCGGAAGTGGTCCGCGCGCGCGTACCCGTCCTCCAGCTGGATGCCGTCCTTGAGCTTCTTGCCGAGGTCGCGCGGGATCGGGCCCACGATGTGCGCGAGGTAGGTCTTCCTGACGCCGTACTTGGGGTGGGTCAGCCGGTGCGCCAGCTCGCCGTGGTTGGTGAGCAGGATGACACCCTCGGTCTCGGTGTCGAGCCGGCCGACGTGGAAGAGCCTGGTCTCGCGGTTGGTGACGTAGTCCCCGAGGCACTGGCGCCCCTCCGGGTCCTCCATCGTGGAGACGACGCCGGCCGGCTTGTTGAGCGAGAAGAACTGGTACGACTGCGTGGCCACGGTCAGCCCGTCGACCCGGATCTCGTCCTTCTCGGGGTCGACCCGCAGGCCCTGCTCGGTGACGATCTCGCCGTTGACCTCGACCCTGGCCTGCTCGATCAGCTCCTCGCAGGCACGGCGGGAGCCGTACCCCGCGCGCGCGAGCACCTTCTGGAGCCGCTCGCCCTCCTGCTCGGCGCCGGGGAAGGTCTTGGGCAGCTTGATGTCCTTCTTGCCGGCGTACCGCTCGCGGTTACGCTCCTCGGCGCGCGCCTCGTACTCGCGCGAGCGCCCGGGCTCCGTACGGCCCCCGCGCTGCGGGGACTGCTTGGGGCCGCCCTTGGCACCGCCACGCGCGGCGCCGCCGCGCCCGGACTTGGGGCCGTCCTGGGAGGCGCCGGGGCCCACGTCGTAGCGGCGCTCCTCCGGGCGGGGCTTGCGGGGACGGCCCTGGCCCTGCCTCTCGTCCCTGTTGTTGCCGGCACCGCGGTGGTTGCCGCGCCCGCCGTTCCTGCCGCTGCCGCTGCTTCGCATCAAAATTCCGTCGTCGTGTTCGTCGGGGGATCGTCGTCCGCGTCCGGAGCATCGGGAGCGTCCGGGTCGAACGACGGAACGCCCTCCTGGGTCTCGGCCTCGATCGCCTCCGCCTCCGGGAGGAAGGGCGCGAGCTCCGGAAGCTCGTCCAGGCCGCGCAGGCCCATCCGCTCCAGGAAGTAGTTCGTCGTCCTGTACAGGATCGCACCTGTTTCGGGTTCCGTGCCCGCCTCCTCGACCAGACCGCGTTGGAGGAGGGTGCGCATGACCCCGTCGCAGTTCACTCCGCGGACCGCGGAGACGCGGCTGCGGCTGACCGGCTGGCGGTACGCGACCACCGCCAGGGTCTCCAGGGCGGCCTGGGTGAGCCGGGCCTGCTGGCCGTCGAGCACGAAGCGCTCCACCGCGGGCGCGTAGTCGGCCCGGGTGTAGAAGCGCCAGCCGCCCGCCACGAACCGCAGCTCGAACCCGCGCCCCTGCACGGTGTACTCGTCGGCGAGTTCCCGCAGCGCGTCGGCGATCTGCCGCCGGGGCCGCTCGAGGATCTTCGCCAGGTGCTCCTCGGTGGCGGGCTCGTCCACGACCATGAGCACGGCCTCCAGGGCGGGCTTGAGGTCGAGTTCCGCCACCGGGCTCAAGCCGGAGGGAATCTCACGGGTCTCCTCGCTCACGCCTTCTTCTCCTCCTTGGGCTCCTCGGGCGGTCGGTCGAACTCGTCCGTGACCACTGGTGTTCTGTCCCCGTCCCCGCCGGTCCAGCGCACCGTCAGGTCACCGAGGGCGGTCTCCTGCTCCAGCGCCACGGCCTTCTCCCGGTACAGCTCCAGCAGCGCGAGGAAGCGGGCGACGACCGTGAGGGTGTCGTCGGTGTCCTCCACGAGCACACGGAAGCTGGCCTCCCCCAGCTCCCTCAGGCGCGCCACCACGATCCCGGCCTGCTCCTGCACGCTGACGAGCGGGGCGTGGATGTGGTCGACATACACCTGCGGCTTGGGCTTGGGCTGCATCGCCTTGACCGCGAGCCTGGCGAACCCCTCGGGGCCGATGCTGATGACGACCTCGGGCAGCAGCTCGGCGTGGTGGGGTTCGAGGCCGACGGTACGGGGGTGGCGCCGGGCCTCCGCCTCGGTGCGCCGGTTGAAGATCTCGGCGATCTGTTTGTAGGCGCGGTACTGCAAGAGCCGCGCGAACAGCAGGTCCCGGGCCTCGAGCAGCGCGAGGTCCGCCTCGTCCTCGACCTCGGCGGCGGGCAGCAGACGTGCCGCCTTGAGGTCGAGCAGGGTCGCGGCGACGACGAGGAACTCGGTCGTCCGGTCGAGGTCCCAGTCCGGCCCCATGGACCGGATGTGCGCCATGAACTCGTCGGTCACCTTGGACAGCGCGACCTCGGTGACGTCCAGCTTGTGCTTGGAGATCAGCTGGAGCAGAAGGTCGAAGGGCCCCTCGAAGTTGACCAGCCGCACCGTGAAGACACCGTCGGCGGGCTCCGGGCTGTGCGCAGCCGTGTCGCTCTCGGACGCCCGCGTGGCCACGAGCACCGGGCCTGGGAAGGTCTCCGCTCCGGCGAGGGCCTCGCGGCCCGCGACACCGGCCGTGGCGCCCGAGGACGGGCCTGTCACGGCACCGGGGAGCGCGGGGGCGCCGGACGACCCGGCCGACGCGCCGAGGGCCGCCTCGGGTCCTTCGACGGGGCTCGTGGGCTCCCCGGCGGGTTCCGGGGCCCGCTCGGGGCCATCGGCCCGCTCGGGGCCATCGGTGCCCGCGGCGGTCTCGGCGGGCTCCTGCGGGGCGTCCTGTCGGCTTGCCAGGCCGGTCGGTCCGGCGGTCGCGGGGCCGTCCTCCGCGGTGGCGGTGGCCGGTCCGTTCGCTCCGTCGAGCACGGCCTCCCGGCCGGGCTCGGGCTCGCCGGCGACGGCGGGCGGTGCCGTGCCGGTCTCGCGGACGGGTTCGGCTCCTGGGCTCTCGTCGTGCGCGGGCCGCCCGGCCCGCGAGGCGCCCGGTCCGCGTCCCAGTGCACGCCGACGGCCGCCTGAGCCGGAGGAACCGGAAGCGGGAGCGGAGCCGTCGTACGAGGTCATGGCCGTCGCAGGCTACCTGCTCAGCGCCCCCGGAGCCGACGTACGAGGATGCTCGCGTCCCCGCGGGACTCCAGATCGGCCAGCACCACGGCGACCGCCTCGCGCACGATCCGCCCGCGGTCCACCGCGAGCCCGTGCTCGCCCCGGAGCACCAGGCGGGCGTGTTCGAGGTCCATCAGCTCCTCGGCGGACACATACACGGTGATCTTCTCGTCGTGCCGTTCCCGTCCGCTGGGCCGCCGCCCGGCCGCACGCCCCCGCTTGCGCGGCTGGGCCGCGGCGGCACCGGCAGAACCTTCCTGCGGGGACTGCCGCCGTGCGGGCCCTTCGCCGGTCGCCGAGCGCGTCCGCGACTCCCCGGCCTCCGCCTCCGCGACATCCGCCGCGACATGCTCGTCGCCCTCCCCGTCGCCGCCCTGTACGGGCACCGCCGACGGCGCGTCCTCCGCCGCGGCCGTCGCGTCGCTCTCGCCCGCGGGAGCCGGCACCCGGGCCTCGCCGTGGGCCTGGCGCCTGGGGGTGGACGACTGGAGCGCCATTCCCCCGGTGGTACGGAACAGTTCGTCGGCCCCCGGCAGACTCACTCGGCGTGACACCGGGCGAGCACCTCCCTGGCGAGCTGGCGGTAGGCGGCGGCACCGACGGAGTTGGAGGCGTACGTGGTGATCGGCTCACCGGCGACCGTGGTCTCCGGGAAGCGCACGGTCCGGCCGATCACCGTGTGGTAGACGTGGTCGTCGAACGCCTCGACGACACGCGCGAGGACCTCACGGCTGTGCACGGTCCGGGAGTCGTACATCGTGGCGAGGATGCCGTCGAGCTCCAGCTCGGGGTTGAGCCGCTCCTGGACCTTCTCGATGGTCTCGGTGAGCAGCGCGACACCGCGCAGCGCGAAGAACTCGCACTCGAGCGGCACGATCACCTTGTGCGCCGCGGTTAGCGCGTTGACGGTGAGCAGGCCGAGCGAGGGCTGACAGTCGATCACGATGTAGTCGTAGTCGGCCATCAGGGGCTTCAGAGCGCGCTGGAGCGTCGACTCGCGCGCGACCTCCGACACCAGCTGGACCTCGGCCGCCGACAGGTCGATGTTGCTCGGCAGCAGGTCCATGTTGGGGACGGCGGTCTTCAGCAGAACCTCGTCCGCGGACATGCCCCGCTCCATGAGCAGGTTGTAGACCGTCAGGTCGAGTTCCATGGGGTTGACGCCGAGGCCCACGGACAGCGCGCCCTGCGGGTCGAAGTCGACGAGCAGCACGCGGCGCCCGTACTCCGCGAGCGCGGCACCCAGGTTGATGGTCGACGTCGTCTTGCCCACGCCGCCCTTCTGGTTGCACATCGCGATGATCTTCGCGGGCCCGTGGTCGGTCAGCGGACCGGGGATCGGGAAGTACGGCAGCGGGCGGCCGGTCGGGCCGATGCGCTCGCGGCGCTGGCGGGCCGCGTCGGGCGCGAGCGTGGCCGCGTACTCGGGGTCGGGCTCGTATTCGGCGTCGGGGTCGTAGAAGTGCCCGTCGGGCAGTTCGTCGTAGTCGGCGAAGTGGTTGTGGACCTCGCCGCTCGGGCCGCCGGCCATGGCGTTCACGTGTGGGCCATCCATGCTCTGGTGTGCTGTCGGAGCCAGGTGGGGGTTCTGGCTCTGGTGGGCTGCGAAGGTACGGACAGCGACGGAGCCGACAGCCTCGAGCCCCGTGGGGACCGCGCCCCGCGCAGGCATTCCTGGTTGACCACCCCCGGGAGTAAATGTCGACTCATTCACAAGTCGTCTTACCTCCTTGGTGACCAGGAAACTTCTAGATAGGTCAGCGTGGCACCATGCCGACGGTTGGCGACTCTATGGCGTGTCGGCGGTCCGCAGCAACACAATCCGCCGGACCCGGCCCGATGTGTCGGCAATGAAACATCCCGCTGTCAAGGGTGTCCGGGCACCGTTCGCCAGGTTTCACCGGTGTGCGAAACGGTTGAAGAGTTGCGTTCGAGACGAGTTGAACGAGTGTCGCAAAGTGACCATACACACATCCGGCCGGACCTTGTCGGGCAAGGTCCGGCCGGCTGCGCGGTGTTGACGAGGTGAATTGACCGATCGCCTTGGGACACCGGGAAATCGAACCCGGGTCGTTGCCCGGCCTCAGTCGAGCAGGGAGGTCAGCTCCACGTGCTCGAGGCCGTGCGCCTCGGCGACCTCCTTGTAAACCACCTTGCCGTCATGGGTGTTGAGGCCCTTGGCCAGCGCGGCGTCGCGGCGCAGCGCCTCGACCCAGCCGCGGTTGGCCAGCTCCACGATGTAGGGCAGCGTGGCGTTGGTCAGCGCGTAGGTGGAGGTGTTGGGGACCGCGCCGGGCATGTTGCCGACGCAGTAGAAGACCGACTCGTGGACCCGGAAGGTCGGCTCGGCGTGGGTGGTCGCACGGGAGTCCTCGAAGCAGCCGCCCTGGTCGATCGCAATGTCGACAAGGACACTTCCGGCCTTCATCCGCGACACCAGCTCGTTGGTGACCAGCTTCGGGGCCTTGGCGCCCGGGATGAGGACGGCGCCGATGACGAGGTCGGCGTCGAGGCAGGCCCTCTCCAGCTCGAAGGCGTTGGAGACGACGGTCTGGATCTTCGTACCGAAGATCTTGTCGGCCTCCTTGAGCTTGTTGATGTCCCTGTCGAGCAGGGTCACGTGGAAGCCCAGGCCGATGGCGATCTGCGCGGCGTTCCAGCCGGAGACGCCGCCGCCGATGATGACGGCCTTGCCGGCCGGCACACCCGGGACACCGCCGGGCAGCACACCGCGACCACCGTTGGCGGCCATCAGGTGGTAGGCGCCGACCTGCGGGGCCAGCCGGCCCGCGACCTCGGACATGGGGGCGAGCAGCGGCAGGGCTCGGTTCGGCAGCTCGACCGTCTCGTAGGCGATGGCCGTGGTGCCGGACTCCAGGAGGGCGTCCGTGCACTCCCTGGAGGCGGCCAGGTGCAGATAGGTGAAGAGGATCTGGTCCTTGCGGAGGCGGTGGTACTCCTCGGCGACGGGCTCCTTGACCTTCAGCACCAGGTCGGCGGTGGCCCAGACCTCGTCGGCGGTGTCCAGGATCCGGGCGCCGGCCGCGACGTACTCCTCGTTCGGGATCGAGGAGCCGACACCGGCGTTCCGCTCGACGACGACCTGGTGGCCGTTGCGCACCAGCTCGTGCACGCCGGCGGGGGTGATGGCCACCCGGAACTCGTTGTTCTTGACCTCGCGGGGGATGCCGACCTTCACGTCGATCACGGTCCTTGGCTCAGGGAATGTGGGGCATTGCAAGACATACCCGACGCGCAGGGGCACACCGGGAGACACCGCAGGAGAACGTGCGGTAGAGCCAGTTTAATGAAGGTGTTCCCGGTGTCTAGCCTTTCATTGCATCAATCTTCACCGGATGCACTGCGGATTTCGTAGGCGTTGGCATCCGGTTTCGCCACCGATGGCTCCACCTGGCGCTCGTCACCCAGGATGCGCTCCGCCGCGCCGCGGTGCAGACGCGCCGCCGCCGGGTCGCCGAGCCGCTCCAAGGTGTCGGCGAGCCTGAGCCGCAGGGCCGCCAGCAGCCGGTCGTCCTCGGCGCGCCGCGCCCACTCGACCGCCTCGTGGCAGGTGCGCAGCGACTCCTCGGGCCGCCCCGCGTACTCCTGGACGCGGGCCAGCTCGCTCAACGCCCGTGCGTGGGCGGCCACATCGCCGTTTCTGCGGTGTGCCGCGATCGCCGCCCGCCAGTTGCGCTGCGCCTCGCCGTAGCGGCCCGCGTAGGTGTGGGCGGTGGCGATGCGGCCGTAGAGCCGGGCGGCGTCCGTGCGCTCGTCGCGGGCGAGCCGCTGGGCGAGCGCCCGACCGTACCAGTCGGCGGCCCGGTCGTAGTCTCCCAGCTCCTGGTGGGCGCCTCCTACGGATTCCATCGCGCGGCCCGTCGCATACGGGTCGTTCGCCGCCCGCCCGGCGTCCAACGCGGCCCGGTAGCGGGCCAGCGCCTTGACGGTACGGCCCGTCTGGGCGTCCAGATCGGCGAGGTTCAGCAAGGCCGCCGCCCGCTCCCGGGGCAGGTCGCGGCGCTCGGCGACATCCAGCACGAGCTGGTGGATGGCGTACAGCTCGGGCGCGGCCGCTTGCGTACCGACATGGGCGACCAGGGCCCTGACCAGCGCGGCCATCAGCCGGCGGGCCAGCGTGTCCAGCTCGCCGTCGGCGACCGCCAGCCGGGCGGCGGCCAGCAGAGCCGGCTGTCTCGCCCCCAGCCACTCCCCGGCGGCCCGGGCCGTAGGGAAACGCAGGGCCCGCGGCAGCACGGCGAGCTTCTCGCGGCCCTGCGGACTGTCGGTCTCGGTGATCGCACGGCAGGACTGGAGCAGCCGCACGGTCCGCTCCAGCATCCGGGCACGGGCGAGCTGGAGCTCGGCCGGGCGGTCCTGGCTTCCGGTGAGCGCGCGCAGCAGCGGGTGCAGAAAACCGGGGACCTCGTACTGCGGAACGGACGAGTCCACGCGGTGCAGGAAGCCGAGCGCGGTGAGGCCGTCGAGGGTGGTGTGTGCGCTCTCCACCGAGCAGCCGGCCAGCGCGGAGGCGGTGTGCGGGTCGACGAGGCCGGCGGGGGCGAGGGAGAGCAGGCGCAGCGTCCGTTGGGCGGCGACGGGCAGGGCCCCGTACGCCAGCCGGAAGACACGGGCCGGCGGTGCCGCGTCCTCCCCCACGGTGTGCAGCTGCTTGGCGAGGTCGGCGACGGCGGCCTTGGGGTGGGCGGCGAGCCAGCCGCCGGCGAGGACGAGCGCGGCGGGGTGGCCCGCGCACTCCTCGACGAGCCGCTCGGCGGCGCTCGGGTCGACGGTGATCCGCACCGAGCCGGTGTACCGGGTGAGCAGTTCGAGGGCCGACTTGGTGTCCAGTCCGCCGAGGGTGCACGGACGCACATCGGCGATCCCGGTCAGCGGGCCCCCGGAGACGGCGACGGCCAGGCAGTCCGGGGTGTCCGGCAGCAGCGCGTCGACCTGGTCGGCGGCCACCGCGTCGTCCAGCAGGAGCAGCACCCGGCGATCGGCGAGGGCCTCGCGTACCGCCTGGCCCAGCTCGTCCTCGTCGGCGCCGGCCGGGGCCGGCAGGCCGAGGCCGGCGAGCAGCTCGCGGGCGGTGCGCTCGGTCGGTACGGGGGTGCCGTCGGGTTCGCTGAGGCGGGCGCGCAGCACGCCGTCCCGGTAACGGTGCGCGACCTGGCGGACCAGCTCCTCGGCGAGCGCGGTGCGCCCGTAGCCGGGCCGTCCCGCGATGAGCAGCACCCGGGCGCGGGGTGCCTTGCGGCCGGAGATCGTGTCGAGCCCGGCGCGCTCGATGTCGATGTGGAGTTCTCTCAACTCCCTTGCGCGGCCGAGGAACCGACCTTCCGTGGCGGCGGGACGCCGAGCGTCCTCTGACAGCTCGTCGCCGCCGGCCGCCACCGCCTGATCCGTCACGGGCCACGCTCCCGTCCCACTGCTCACACAGGCCCGCCGGGTCCTGGGGCGGGTCGTCCCTCAGAGCCTAGTTCACGCTCTGCGACGATCCCGGTGGAGCGGGGCGGACACATCCCCCGATCGGATCAGGCGATCGTACGACCGGCGGCGTCGGGGCGGCATCCCGCGCCCGGGACCCCGCGGCGGGGGGTTGCGGAGCCGCGGCCCGGACGGATGTCAGGCCTCGAACGGCCGGGCCGGCCAGGGCGCCTCGGCCGGCCGCAGGGCGTCCAGGCCCTCGCCGCCGCGCGCCGCGACCAGGGAGAGAACGCCGACGACGAGGCAGTTGTTGTGGAGGTCGCCGGCCAGCACACCGCGGACGAGGTCGTCCACCGGGATCCGGGCCAGCTCCATGTCGGCCTCCTCGTCCTCGACCTCGAAGCGCTGCCCGTCGGCCTCGGACAGATCGCGGGCCAGGAAGATCCGCACGGCCTCGTCGCTGCCGCCCGGCGTGGTGTAGACGTCGGTCAGCACCCGCCAGTTCTCGGCCTTGACGTGCGCCTCCTCGTACAGCTCGCGCTGGGCGGCGTGCAGCGGGTTCTCCCCTGGTATGTCCAGCAGGCCGGCCGGGATCTCCCACAGCTTCTGGCGTACGGGGTGGCGGTACTGCCGGATCACCAGCACCCGGTCCTGCTCGTCGAGGGCGACGACGGCCACCGATCCCGGGTGGACCTGGTAGTCACGGCGGACGACCGAACCGTTCGGCATGACCACGTCGTCGGCGCGGACGGAGGTCTTCTTGCCGACGAACGGGGTCTCACTCGCCCGGATCTCCCACTCCTCGGGGGTGTCCTTGATCGTCATGTCGCCCTGTTCCTCCCACGCCTTGCACGAAACCGGGGCACGCCTCCCGAAGGACGCGTACCCCGGCCACCGTACCGCCTGTGTCACTTGCCGTTCTTGCCCGCGGTCTCCTGCCGCTGCCGCTGCACGGCCGCCTTCACCAGCCCGGCGAACAGCGGGTGCGGCCGGGTCGGGCGGGAGCGCAGCTCGGGGTGGGCCTGCGTGGCCACCAGGTAAGGGTGCACATCGCGCGCGTACTCGACGTATTCCACGAGCTTGCCGTCCGGCGAAGTGCCGGAGAACACGATGCCGGCCTTCTTCTCCAGCTCGGCCCGGTAGGCGTTGTTCACCTCGTAGCGGTGGCGGTGGCGCTCCTCGACGTACTCCTTGCCGTCGTACACCTCGCGCACGATCGACCCCTCGGCCAGCTTGGCCGGGTACATGCCGAGCCGCATGGTGCCGCCCATGTCGCCCTCACCGGCGACGATGTCCATCTGCTCGGCCATGGTGGAGATGACCGGGTGGGCGGTGGCCGGGTCGAACTCGGTGGAGTTCGCGTCGGGGATGTCGGCGAGGTTGCGCGCGGCCTCGATCACGATGCACTGCAGGCCGAGGCAGAGGCCGAGCAGCGGAATCCGGTTCTCGCGGGCGTAGCGGATGGCGCCGACCTTGCCGAGCACACCGCGGTCGCCGAAGCCGCCGGGGATGCAGATGCCGTCCACGTCGGCGAGCTGCGCCTTGGCGCCGGACGGGGTCTTGCAGTCGTCGGAGGTGACCCACTTGATCTTCACGCGGGCCCTGTTGGCGAAGCCGCCCGCGCGCAGCGCCTCGGTCACCGACAGATAGGCGTCGGGCAGGTCGATGTACTTGCCGACCAGGGCGAGGGTGATCTCGTCCTGGGGGTTGTGGACGCGGTCGAGCAGGTCGTCCCAGGTCGTCCAGTCCACGTCGCGGAAGGGCAGGTCCAGCTTGCGCACGACATAGGCGTCCAGACCCTCGGAGTGGACGACCTTCGGGATGTCGTAGATCGAACGGGCGTCCGGGCAGGCGACCACGGCGGCCTCGTCCACGTCGCACATCAGCGAGATCTTGCGCTTGATGGCGGTCGGCACCTCGCGGTCGCAGCGCAGGACGATCGCGTCCGGCTGGATACCGATGTTCCGCAGGGCGGCGACCGAGTGCTGGGTCGGCTTGGTCTTCAGCTCGCCGGAGGGGCCGATGTAGGGCAGCAGCGAGATGTGCACGACGAAGACGTTGTCGCGGCCCACCTCGTGACGGACCTGGCGGACGGTCTCCAGGAACGGCAGCGACTCGATGTCGCCGACGGTGCCGCCCACCTCGGTGATCACGACGTCCACCTCGTCGGTGGCCATGCGCCGGATGCGGTGCTTGATCTCGTTGGTGATGTGGGGGATGACCTGGACCGTGTCGCCCAGGTACTCGCCGCGCCGTTCCTTGGCGATCACCGTCGAGTACACCTGGCCCGTGGTGACATTGGCGGAGCCGTCCAGGTCGCGGTCGAGGAACCGCTCGTAGTGGCCGATGTCCAGATCGGTCTCGGCGCCGTCGTTGGTGACGAACACCTCACCGTGCTGGAAGGGGTTCATCGTGCCCGGGTCCACGTTCAGATACGGGTCGAGCTTCTGCATCACGACGCGCAGGCCCCGGGCCTTGAGCAGCATGCCCAGGCTGGAGGCCGTCAGACCCTTGCCGAGCGAAGAGGCGACACCCCCGGTGACGAAGATGTGCTTGGTCGTCGTGGCTGTGCTGTTTCGGAAAGCAGCGGGCGGCATGGCCAAGAGGGGGCTCCCGTGGTCGCGGTCTGGGGTGCGGTCCGGCTCGCCTCCGAAGGATGTCCGGCGGTGCCGTCGCTGCGGTTCGGGGGTTTCGTGCCCACCGGTCCACGGGCTACCAGCGTATCAGCGCCCGGAGGGGGCTGCTTCCGGCCACGCTTCGCGCACATCTCACCACGGAGCCCCCGCCGCCTCTCCCCCCTCACTCGTTCGGAGCCGTACCGTTGGCCGGACAGGCACGCGGACCATCCACGTGCGTCGTATCCTGCTCGGACCATCGCTGCCGAGCACCCCGGCAAACGGCACCACCCCGGCCGTCACCGGAACTACAACAGCTCGTCAGTTCGTTGAACATCGACTGCTTCATTTTCGAATGAATCGGTGAACAACGTCTGTCTCACCGACCCCCTGACCGCAAGAGCAACCGCCCCACCTGGGGCGACGTGGCCGTTCGACTGGAGTTGCATTGGCCGGGCGCATCGAAGACTACGCACTCATTGGAGACATGCAGACCGCGGCGCTGGTCTGCCGGGACGGCACCGTGGACTGGCTGTGCCTGCCCCGATTCGACTCCCATGCCGTCTTCGCGGGGCTGCTCGGCACAGAGGAACACGGCTTCTGGAGGCTGGGCCCGGCGCACGCGGCGGACGTCGCGCCGCCGGCGGCCACCCGGCGCTGCTACCGCGGTGAGTCCCTGATCCTTGAGTCCGAGTGGGACACCCCGCGCGGCACGGTCCGGGTGATCGACTTCATGCCGCCGCGCGACGGCGCGCCCCAGGTGATCCGGATCGTGGAGGGTGTCACGGGCCGGGTGCCCATGCGCTCGGCGCTGCGGATGCGGTTCTCCTACGGGCGAGTGGTGCCGTGGGTGCACAAGCACGAGGGGCGCACGGTGGCCGTGGCCGGGCCCGACTCCGTGTGGTTCGACACCCCCGCCGAGACCTACGGCAAGGGGCTGACGACCTACGCGGACTTCACGGTCGCACCGGGTGACCGGATCGCGTTCACCATCTCGTGGCAGCCCTCACACCAGAAACCGCCGCCGCTGCCGGAGCCCGAGCAGTCGCTGGAGGCGACCGAGGAGTTCTGGAGCGAGTGGGTGGAGCACTGCACGTACCACGGTCCCTACCGTGAGGCCGTGGTCCGCTCCCTGATCACACTCAAGGCCCTGACCTACGCCCCGACGGGCGGCATCGTGGCCGCGCCCACCACCTCGCTGCCCGAGGAGATCGGCGGCGTCCGCAACTGGGACTACCGCTACACCTGGCTGCGCGACGCGGCGATCACCCTGTCCTCGCTGCTGCGCACCGGCTACCGCGAGGAGGCGCGGGCCTGGCGCGAATGGCTGCTGCGCGCCGTGGCGGGCGACCCCGAGAACCTCCAGATCATGTACGGCATCGCGGGCGAACGGGAGCTGGGCGAGGCCGAGCTGGACTGGCTGCCCGGCTACGAGAACTCCGCGCCCGTGCGCGTCGGCAACGGCGCCGCGCACCAGTTGCAGCTGGACGTGTACGGAGAGGTCACCGAGGCCCTGCACCTGGCCCATATGACGGGCCTGGCCCGCAACGACTACGCCTCTCTGCTCCAGCTCAAGCTGATCCGTTATCTGGAGCAGCACTGGGACGAGCCGGACGAGGGCATCTGGGAGGTGCGCGGCCCCCGCCGCCACTTCGTGCACTCCAAGGTCATGGCCTGGGTGGCGGTGGACCGCACGATCAAGCTGATCGAGTCCGGGGACGCGGACGGCCCGCTGGAGAAGTGGCGCGAGCTGCGCGACGACATCCACCGGGACGTCTGCGAGAAGGGCTACGACAAGGAGCGCAACACCTTCACACAGTCCTACGGCTCCAGGGAGCTGGACGCCTCGCTGCTGCTGATTCCGCAGATGGGCTTCCTGCCGCCGGACGACAAGCGGGTGATCGGCACGATCGAGGCGATCCAGCGCGAGCTGTCCACGCCCGACGGCTTCGTCCTGCGCTACCCGACCGCGGGCGAGGAGGAGGGCGTGGACGGGCTGCCGGGTGACGAGGGCGCGTTCCTCGCCTGCTCCTTCTGGCTGGCCGACGACCTCGCGATGATCGGCCGCGTGGACGAGGCCCGCAAACTCTTCGAGAAGCTGCTCGCCCTGCGCAACGACCTGGGCCTGCTCGCCGAGGAGTGGGACCCGCGCCTGAAGCGCCAGGTCGGCAACTTCCCGCAGGCCTTCAGCCATGTGCCGCTGATCGACACGGCACTGCGCCTGACGGCGTCCGGGGCGTACGGGGGCTGAGGAGGCGGGCCGGCGGCATGGTGCTGTCCGTCACGCCCGACCTCACCACCAGCGGCGGCGTCCGGCGGGCCCCGGCCGCTGCTCGTGGTCGCGGCCGCGATGGCGGGACAGCGCGGCCTCCCTGTCCCGGCGCACGCCCCTGCGGTGGAGGCGCACGCCGCGGAGGAACCGGGCGGGGCCCTCGCCGTGTGAGCGCCCGGCCGGCCAGGGGCTTCGCCGCCCACGGCCGCCACGGCACGCACCGTGGCCCGGGGGCCGGCTCCCGCGCCCCGGCCGAACAGGACCCGCGCCCCGGGTCCGCCTAGGCTGAAGGCAGTTCTGTCCCCTGCGGGAAGGGGGCCGGTCGCCATGGCTCCCCTTTCGAAGGCGCGTGCGGCGCTCGCCGCGCTCCGTGCGCGTCTGGAGGGCGAGGTCCTCGCTCCCGGCGATCGGGGCTACGACGACGCCCGGGCCGTCTTCAACGCGATGATCGACCGCCGTCCGGCCGTCATCGCGCAGTGCGCGGGCGAGGTCGACGTCATCCGTGCCGTGCGCTTCGCCCGGGACCTCGATCTGAAGATCGCGGTCCGCGGCGGCGGCCACAGTGTCACGGGGATGGCGGTCAACGACAACGGGCTGGTGGTGGACCTGCGCCGGATGCACCGGGTGACGGTCCACCCCGGGTCCGCGTCGGTACGGGTCGAGGGTGGCGCCCTGATGAGCCATCTGGACCGCGCCACCCAGCCGCACGGTCTCGCGACCACCGGCGGCCGGGTCTCCACGACCGGTGTCGGCGGCTTCGTGCTCGGCGGCGGCACCGGCTGGCTGGACCGGGTCTTCGGGCTGGCCGTCGACAACCTGCTCGGCGTGGAGCTGGTGACCGCGGACGGCACCCCGGTCCTCGCGACCGCCGAGGAGCATCCCGAACTGTTCTGGGCGCTGCACGGCGGCGGCGGGAACTTCGGGGTCGCCACGGCACTCACCCTCAAGCTGCACGAGCTGCCCGAGTTCTCGATCGCCCTGCTCATGTTCCCGCCCGAGAGGGGACCGGAGGCCGTGCGGACCTACCGCGACCTCCTCGACACCGGCGCGCCGGAGCTGGGCGGCACCGTGCAGTACGTGGCCGGGGCGCCGGCACCGTTCGTCCCCGGGCACCCGGTGGGGACCCTGCTGTGCGGTGTGCTGGTCACCTACGCCGGCGGCGAGGAGGGGCTGCGCAAGCTCGCCCGGCCGCTGCTGGCGCTGCCACACGAGTCCGAGGTCGTCGCCACGATGCCGTACGCCGATGTGCAGTGCCTGCTCGACTCTCCACCCGGGCTGCGCAACCACTGGTCGGTCGAGTATGTGCGGGCCCTGCCCGACGAGCTGGTCGACGCCTTCTGCGCCCGCGCCCCCTCGATGCCCGTCCCCTCGGCCTGTCGGCAGCTGCTCTTCCCACAGGGCGGAGCGATCGCCTCCGGGCCCGCCGGGTATCCGGTCCCCTTCCGGGACGCCCCCTGGGCCGTGCACCCGCTCGGTGTCTGGGCGGACCCGGCGGACGACGAGCGGGCCCTGGGGTGGGTGCGGGGCGTGCGCGCCGACGCCCGCCCCTGGAGCACCGGGGCGGTCTATCTCAACTTCATCGGGGACGAGGGCAGGGACCGGGTGGTGGCCGGCCTCGGCACCGAGCACCTCAACCGGCTGGCGCGGGTGAAACGCCAGTACGACCCGGACAACGTGTTCCGCTACAACCACAACATCCAGCCCCTCTGACCTGGCTCACCCTCCGCCCGACCGCCGCCCGACCGGGGCCCCGGTGCGCCCGGGGCGTCCGCGCGGGTAGCGTCACCGCATGGACAGCCGTTTCGACCCCCCGGGCTCCCAGGGCACCGGCATCACCGTGCAGCGGGCGCTGGAGCTGCCCGGGCTGCGCGGCGGGCTGCCGGAGGTGCTCGCCGGCGCCGACCGGCTGCACCGCACGGTGCGCTGGGTGCACGCGGGCGAAGTCCCGAACATCGCCTCGCTGCTGAAGGGCGGCGAACTCCTCCTGACGACGGGCTACGGCCTCGGCACCCGCCCCGCCGACCAGCGCGCGTTCGTCCGCACCCTGGCCGAGCGTGGCATCGCGGCCCTGGTGGTGGAGCTGGGCCCGCGCTTCAGCCGGCTGCCCGCCGCCCTGGTGGACACGGCCCGCAGCGCCGGGCTGCCGCTCGTCCAGCTGCACCGCGAGGTGCCGTTCGTGGCGGTCACCGAGGAGATCCACACCGAGATCGTCAACGGGCACTACGCGCTCCTCCAGCGGGCCGAGGAGGTGCACCGCCGGTGCACCGAGGCGGTGCTCTGCGGGGGCGGGGCGCCGCAGGTCCTCGGCATCCTGGCCGACTTCGGCGGCAACCCGGTGTTCCTGGAGACCGCCGACGGCCAGTTGCTGTACGCCGCCGGGACCGGGCCCGCGTACACGGATCCGCTCCAGGTGTGGGAGGGACTGCGCGGACAGCACAAGGACACGCCCCCGGCCGGCACGATCATCGTGGATGTGCCGGGGGGCGGGCCGGGCACGGGCTCGGTACGCGCCCGGCTGGTGCTGCTGCCGGTGGGTGCGCCGGTGGAACCGGTGCACCGGATCGCCGCCGAGCGGGCCGCGGGCATCCTCGCGGTGGTGCTGATGCAGGCCCGGCAGGAGGAGGAGCTGGCGGCGCGCGGGCGCGGCGACTTCCTCACCGACCTCGCCGAAGGCCGGATCACCGCCGAGGACGCCCCGGCGCAGGCCCGGGTGCTCGGCTTCAAGCCGGGCGGCGGCCCGCTGCTGCCGGTGGTGATGCGGCTGGCGGACGGCCCAGCGCCGGGCGGCGGGGGCTGGGCGGTGCTGGCGCGGGCGGTCGCGGAGGAGCTGGGGTCGGTGGGCGTGCCGGTGCTGCTCGGGGTGCGGCCGGTGGAGGGCCGGGTGCCGCTGCTGCTGGGCCTGCGCTCGGAGTCGGAGCGTTCCGCGGTCGCCGGCCGGGTGGCCGCGGCACTGCGGTCGGGGGTGGAGCGGGCCGGGACGCAGCGTCCGGGCGCCCGGCCACCGGTCGTGGTGGTCGGGGCGGGGGGCGGCTGGGCGGCGGCGTCGGCCGGGCTGCGGCACGCGGCGGAGACCGCGACGGCGGCGCAGGGCCTGCCGGAGCGTCCCTGGCACGATGCCCGGCGCCTCGACATCGACCTGCTGCTGTGGCGGCTGCGCGACCATCCGGACCTGGCGGCCTTCGTGGACCGCGCGATCGGTCCGCTGCGCGATCACGACCACCGCTCCAGGCCGCCGCTGCTGCCCACCCTCGAGACCTATCTGGCGCACGCGGGCCGCAAGGCGGAGACGGCCCGCGAGCTGCATCTGAACCGGCAGACCCTCTACAACCGGCTGGCCCGGATCGGGGAGTTGCTGGGCACGGACCTCGACGACCCGCAGACGGTCCTGGCCCTGAGCCTGGCACTGCGGGCCCGCCGCCACGTGCCGAACGGGTAGGCCCTGGGGCCCGGTCCCTAGTGATCTGGTCTTGAGTTCACGTTTCGCCACGTGAGTCGTCGTTCGTTTCAGATTGCAGTCTGGGCGGTGACAGCGGCCAGTCGGCTGCGGTCTGCTGGAGGTGTGGGCGACAGCAGGCTGCAGCCGCTGGTGTTATCCGATGACGAGCGGCTGGTGTTGCAGGGGTGGGCCAAACGCCGGACGACCGCGCAGGGTCTGGCCAGACGGGCCCGGATCGTGCTGGCCTGTGCGGACGGGCTGAACAACACCGCGGTGGCCGCACGGCTGGAGACTGATCGCGCGACCGTGCGCCGGTGGCG
>NZ_JBIVNO010000009.1:0-284396 GCF_044753645.1 Streptomyces sp. NPDC093261 | reverse complement strand
GGCTGTGGGCCCCACCGAGGGAATCGGTGGGGCCCACAGCCGCGGGTAACGACTGCCCGGGCCGTGCGGGCCGCCGCTTCCGCCGAGCCGCGCCGGCCCGTACCACCGCCCATCACCGCCCACCACGGGGCGGCCCAGAGTGACCGTTCCCGCACCCATCGTTGCGATCCGGATAATGATCGTCGTGTTGTCAGTGGTGCCCGGTACGCTCGAAAGCACGATGACAGAGGACCTCTCACCGGCCGAGCGGTACGCGGCAGCACGCAGGCGCGCTGCCGAGCAGGCCACCGCGCTCGCCTCCTTCCGCGAGATGTACGACTTCGGCCTCGACGCCTTCCAGATCGAGGCCTGCCAGGCGCTCGAGGCGGGCAAGGGCGTTCTGGTGGCCGCGCCCACCGGCTCAGGCAAGACGATCGTCGGCGAGTTCGCCGTCCACCTGGCCCTGAGCCAGGGCAAGAAGTGCTTCTACACGACACCCATCAAGGCCCTGTCGAACCAGAAGTACTCCGACCTGTGCCGTCGCTACGGCACGGGGAAGGTCGGCCTCCTCACCGGAGACAACAGCGTCAACGCCGACGCCCCGGTGGTCGTGATGACGACCGAGGTCCTGCGGAACATGCTCTACGCGGGCTCCCAGACCCTCCTCGGCCTCGGCTATGTGGTCATGGACGAGGTGCACTACCTCTCCGACCGCTTCCGCGGCGCCGTCTGGGAGGAAGTGATCATCCATCTGCCCGAGTCGGTGACGCTGGTGTCGCTGTCGGCGACCGTCTCCAACGCCGAGGAGTTCGGCGACTGGCTCGACACCGTCCGCGGTGACACCGAGGTGATCGTCTCCGAGCACCGGCCCGTGCCGCTGTTCCAGCATGTGCTGGCCGGCCGCCGGATGTACGACCTGTTCGAGGAGGGCGAGGGCCACAAGAAGGCCGTCAACCCCGACCTCACGCGCCTGGCCAGGATGGAGGCCACCCGCCCGTCGTACCAGGACCGCAGACGCGGCCGGTCCATGCGCGAGGCCGACCGCGAGCGGGAGCGCAGACAGCGTTCCCGGGTCTGGACGCCGAGCCGGCCCGAGGTCATCGAGCGGCTCGACGCCGAGGGCCTGCTGCCCGCGATCACGTTCATCTTCAGCCGGGCCGCCTGCGAGGCCGCCGTGGAGCAGTGCCTGTACGCGGGCCTCAGGCTCAACGACGAGGAGGCCCGGGAGCAGGTGCGGGCGCTCGTCGAGGAGCGCACCGCCTCCATCCCCACCGAGGACCTGCACGTGCTCGGCTACTACGAGTGGCTGGAGGGCCTCGAGCGCGGTATCGCCGCCCACCACGCGGGCATGCTGCCGACGTTCAAGGAGGTCGTCGAGGAGCTGTTCGTCAGGGGCCTGGTCAAGGCGGTGTTCGCCACCGAGACCCTCGCGCTCGGCATCAACATGCCCGCCCGCTCGGTGGTGCTGGAGAAGCTCGTCAAGTGGAACGGCGAGCAGCACGCCGACATCACCCCCGGCGAGTACACCCAGCTCACCGGTCGCGCCGGCCGGCGCGGCATCGACATCGAGGGCCACGCGGTCGTGCTGTGGCAGCGCGGGATGAGCCCCGAGCACCTCGCCGGCCTCGCGGGCACCCGGACGTATCCGCTGCGCTCCAGCTTCAAGCCGTCGTACAACATGGCCGTGAACCTGGTCGAGCAGTTCGGCCGGCACCGCTCCCGTGAACTGCTGGAGACATCCTTCGCGCAGTTCCAGGCCGACAAGTCGGTCGTCGGCATCTCGCGCCAGGTGCAGCGCAACGAGGAGGGACTGGCCGGTTACAAGGAGGCCATGACCTGCCACCTCGGCGACTTCGACGAGTACGCGCGGCTGCGCCGCGAACTCAAGGACCGCGAGACCGAGCTGGCCCGCCAGGGCGCGGCCCAGCGTCGCGCCGAGGCCGCCGTCGCCCTGGAGAAGCTCAAGCCCGGTGACGTCATCCATGTGCCGACGGGCAAGTACGCGGGCCTGGCCCTGGTGCTGGACCCCGGACTGCCCGCCGGCCGCGCGGGCGGCCACCGCGGCCTGGAGTACCACGACGGCCCGCGCCCGCTGGTGCTCACCGCCGAACGCCAGGTCAAGCGGCTGGCGTCGATCGACTTCCCGGTGCCTGTGGAGGCGCTGGAGCGGATGCGCATCCCGAAGTCGTTCAACCCCCGCTCCCCGCAGTCCCGTCGCGATCTCGCCTCCGCCCTGCGCACCAAGGCCGGGCACATCCCGCCGGAGCGGCAGCGCAAGAAGCGCTCCGCGGCCGCCGACGACCGTGAGATCGCCCGGCTGCGCACCGCCTTGCGCTCCCACCCCTGCCACGGCTGCAACGACCGCGAGGACCACGCCCGTTGGGCCGAGCGCTACCACCGTCTGATGCGCGACACCTCACAGCTGGAACGCCGGATCGAGGGCCGGACGAACACCATCGCCCGCACCTTCGACCGTATCGTCGCCCTGCTCACCGAGATGGACTATCTGCGCGGCGACGAGGTGACCGAGCACGGAAAGCGCCTGGCGCGGCTGTACGGCGAACTGGACCTGCTGGCCAGCGAATGCCTGCGCGAGGGCGTCTGGGAGGGGCTCGCCCCGGCCGAACTGGCCGCGTGTGTCTCGGCGTTGGTGTACGAGGCCCGGGTGGGGGACGACGCCATGGCGCCGAAGCTGCCGTCGGGCAAGGCGAAGGCCGCGCTCGGCGAGATGGTGCGCATCTGGGGCCGGCTCGACGGCCTGGAGGAGGAGTTCCGCATCAACCAGACCGAGGGCGTGGGCCAGCGCGAGCCCGACCTGGGCTTCGCCTGGGCCGCCTATATGTGGGCGAGCGGCAAGGGCCTCGACGAGGTCCTGCGCGAGGCCGAGATGCCGGCCGGTGACTTCGTGCGCTGGTGCAAGCAGGTCATCGACGTCCTCGGCCAGATCGCGGCGGCGGCCCCCGTCGAGGGCTCCACGGTGGTGAAGAACGCGCGCAAGGCGGTCGACGCCCTGCTGCGCGGTGTCGTCGCCTACTCCTCGGTGGGCTGACCCGCCACACCGGCCACCTGCCACATCCGGCTGAGCGGCACACCAGGGCAGAGCGGCACACCAGGGCAGAGCGGCACATCCGGCTGAGCGGCCCCACCGGGCTGAGCGGCACACGGGGCTGAGCCGCACACCGGTCAGCCCCGGGTCCTCGGCAGGTTCCGGACCGTCTCCATGAGGCGGTCCGGACGGCCGCCGGGCCCTCCGCCGCCGGCGCCGTACCTCGGTCTCGACCGCGCCGGTGTTCAGGCCCCTGACCTGAGGGCCCCGCACGTCAGGTGCGACGGAGGAATTTCACCCACCCGGGCTAACCGTTCCCGACACCCGTTCGCCGTCACACGCCGTGTGCGAACGGGGGCCCAGCGTGCAAAAGGAGTCGAGCGTACTCCTGCCCCCAGGGCCATTTCAGGTGCTTGCGGAATATGAAATGGCGATGATCCGGTCGGACTAAGCTCGCCCGCAGCGCACCGAGTTGAGGCGTATTCGTGCGCTTGTTCTCCAACATGTCGAAGGTCCGTGGATGCCGGATTCCGTTCCGGTGTCCACCCCCTTGTGCCCGGCGAGCACCTGCGTCGGGCAACCTCCCGATCCAGCCGATTCGTCTCAGAGGGCATACATGGTGAGTGTTCCATCGCCTCCCGGTGGCCGCGAACTTCCCTACGCACCCGTGCTGTTGCTGCCCGCCATACTGATGGCCGCGGCCACCGGGGCCGCCGTCGCCCTGGTGACGGCTCCGGCCAGGTCCGCCGTCGGCTGGTTCGGCGTCGCGGCCACGATCCTCGTGAGCGCCGTCGCGGCCCTGGCGGCACGCCGGGACCGCGCCCTGCGTTCGCTGCGTGCCGACTTCGCGCAGCGCGCCGCCTACCTCGAACAGCGCATCGCCTCACAGGACGACGACCTCGAATTCTTCCGCACCGAGATCGTGCCCCGGGCCCTCGACACGGTCCGCGGCGGCATCTCTCCGGCGGAGGTGATCCGCACGGTCGTCGACGAGAACCCCCACTTCCGCGGACTGCCGCAGCCGCAGCGCCAGTTGCTGCGCACCGTGCTCCAGATCGTCGACCGCGAGATCGCGCGGCGCGACTCCGCGTTGCGCGCCTTCGTCAACATCGCCCGCCGTGTCCAGGCCCTCGTCCACCAGCAGGCCAAGGAACTCAGGGAGATGGAGGAGGACCACGGCCGCAACCCCGAGGTCTTCGACGACCTGCTGCGCATCGACCACGGCACCGCGCTGATCGGCCGCCTCGCCGACTCCATCGCCGTCATCGGCGGTGGCCGGCCCGGCCGTCAGTGGCCCCAGCCGGTCCCGCTCTACAGCGTGCTGCGCGGCGCGATGTCCCGCATCCTGGAGTACACCCGGATCGAGCTGCACTCCATCGCCAAGGTCAACATCAAGGGCACGTCCGTCGAGCCGATCATCCACGCCGCGGCCGAACTCCTCGACAACGCCACGCGCTACTCCCCGCCGCAGACCAAGGTGCATGTCACCGCCACCGAGGTGCAGACGGGCATCGCCGTCGAGATCGAGGACGGCGGGATCAGCCTCAGCGAGGAGAACCGCGCCAAGGTCGAGCGGATGCTCGCCGAGGCCCAGGCCGGCGTGGACGTCCAGGAGATCGGCGAGGCGCCGCGCCTCGGCATCGCCGTCGTCGGGCGCCTGTCGACGATGTTCAACATGCATGTCTCGCTGCGGCAGTCGGCGTACGGCGGCGTGCGCGCCATCCTCGTCATCCCGAACGACATGCTCACCACCGAGCCGGCTCCCGGCTTCGCCCACGGCATCGGCGCCACCTCCGTGCCGACCCTGGACAACGACGGGGTCAAGGGGCCCGCCCGCGTGCAGAAGAGGCGCCGCCCCACCACCGGGCCGCGCATCCCGGAGCAGTTCTCCATGGAGGACGACGTCCCCGTGGTGACGGAGTGGACCGCGAACGGTCTGCCGCAGCGCCGAAGCCGGGTGAAGACCCCGCTCAGCCAGCGCATGGCGGAGGCCGCCGCGGCGGAGGCCGCCGCCCAGGCCGTGGAGGCCGCGACGCACGCCCCCTGGGGGCCCGAGCTCCAGCCGGAGAAGGAGGAGCCCGCTCCCGGACTGTGGGTGGAGGCGTTCATGAACGGCCTCAAGAAGGCCCCGGACCCCCATGCCTTCTCCGCCGGGCCCCCGGCCGACGATCCACACGCATTCATCAGCAACGACGAGCCGGCCCCTGTCCAGGCCGATGACGA
Source organism: Streptomyces sp. NPDC093261 (assembly GCF_044753645.1). Lineage (NCBI taxonomy): Bacteria > Bacillati > Actinomycetota > Actinomycetes > Kitasatosporales > Streptomycetaceae > Streptomyces > Streptomyces sp. NPDC093261. Next base: position 279,148 of record NZ_JBIVNO010000009.1, on the reverse strand, counting down.
GGGGGACCACAAGTGATCCAGCAGCGAGGCAGTTTCGACTGGTTGCTGAAGGAACTCGCCGACGGCGTACCGGGCGTCCACCAGGTCGTGGTGCTCTCCGCCGACGGTCTGCGCATCGCCCGCTACGGCGGTGACCCGGACGCGGCCGATCGCGTCGCCGCGGCCTGCGCCGGACTGCAGAGCCTGGCCGGAGCGGTCGCGGCCGAGATCCCGGACAGCGACGGCCGGATGCGCATGGTCATCATCGAGATCGACGGCGGCTACTTCTACATGATGGCGGCCGGACCCAACGCCTACCTCGCGGTCCTCGCCGACACGGTCGCGGAGGCCGGCCTGATGAGCAACCGCATGCGCGACCTCGTCCTCCGCATCGGTTCCCATCTGACGAGTCCGCCACGGCGCAACGGGCAGGCCGTATGACTCCTCCGCGACGCCGCCGGCGTCAGCCCAGACAACAGCCCCCGCCGGAGCCCGTCGCGGCAGGCGGCCCCAAGGAGGGCGCGCAGACGCAGAGCGGGCAGACGGAGAGCGGGCAGCAGGAGGGCGAGCAGAAGGAGGGCGAGCAGAAGAATCCCGAGCGGTTGTACATCCTCACCGGGGCGGCCGCCGGGGGCGAGCGCGCCCCGATCGACCTCGTCACCCTGATCGTGACGAGCGCCGACCCGCCGCCCACCGCCACACCCGAGCAGTCGGCGCTGCTGCGGCTGTGCCGGGCCCCCCTGTCCGTGGCCGAGATCTCGGCCTATCTCGGTCTGCCGTTCAGTGTGGTGACGGTCCTGCTGACCGACCTGCTGGCGGCCGAACTGGTCCAGGCACGCGCCCCGATCGTACGCCAGGCGGTGCCCGACCGATCCCTCCTCGAAGCGGTGATGCATGGACTTCAAAAGCTCTGACAGCGTCCCCGGCCCACGGGCCGAGGACCACCTGCCGCACACCACCCAGGCCGCGGTGAAGATCGTGATCGTGGGCGGCTTCGGGGTCGGCAAGACCACCATGGTCGGTTCCGTCAGCGAGATCAGGCCGCTGACGACCGAGGAGACCATGACCCAGGCAGGCATCGGAGTCGATGACAACTACGGCTCCGACAGCAAGACGGCCACCACCGTGGCCATGGACTTCGGCCGGATCGGCATCACCGAGCGGCTGGTGCTGTACCTGTTCGGCACCCCGGGCCAGGAGCGGTTCTGGTTTCTGTGGAACGGCCTGTTCGAGGGCGCGCTCGGTGCGGTCGTACTGCTCGACACCCGTCGGCTCGAGGTCAGTTTCGATGTCATCGGCCGTCTGGAGGAGCGTGGCGTGCCCTTCGTGGTCGCGGTCAACTCCTTCCCCGACGCGCCCCGTTACCCCATCGAGGAGCTGCGCGGGGCCCTCGACCTGTCCGAGGAGATCCCGATCATGGAGTGCGACGCGCGGCGCCGGGCCTCCAGCCGTGAGGTCCTGATGACGCTGATGCGCTTCCTGCACTCCCTGGCGCTGACCCACGCCCCCGCCTGACCGGGGCACACCCGCCGCCCCCATCTTTCCCCACACGTGTCCCCCCACGCCTCCGATCTCCCGTCCCGACCCCCAGACCCCGCATCCCCCGACGCTTCGGAGCGACCATCGTGACGCCTGAATCCCACTCCCTGACCGACCGGGGCCCCGCCGCCGACGGGCCCGTGCCGCCGCCCGGCTGCCCGGTCCACCCTCTCGGCCCCGGCGGAGTGCGCCGGCTGTACGGCCCCGAGGCGGAGAACCTGGAGGCCCTGTACGAGAAACTCCGTGCCGAGCACGGCGCCGTGGCCCCGGTGCTGATCCACGACGACGTGCCGATGTGGGTGGTGCTCGGCCACACCGAGAACCTGCACATGGTGCGCTCTCCCTCGCAGTTCACCCGGGACAGCCGTACCTGGGAGCAACTGAGGTCCGGCCGGGTCAGGCCCGACCACCCGCTCACCCCCCACTTCGCCTGGCAGCCGATCTGCTCCTACGCCGAGGGCGACGAGCACCTGCGGCTGCGCGGCGCGGTCACCGGCGCGATGTCGACCATCGACTACCGGGGACTGCGCCGGTACATCAACCGGGCGACGCAGAGTCTCGTCAACCGCTTCTGCGAGGAGGGCCGCGCCGATCTGGTCGGCCAGTTCGCCGACCACCTGCCGATGGCGGTGATGTGCGAGGTCCTCGGCATGGCCGACGAGTACAACGACCGGATCGTGCAGGCCGCCCGCGACATGCTCAAGGGCACCGAGACGGCGATCGCCAGCAACCAGTACATCGTGGACGCCCTGACCCGGCTCACCGCCCGCCGTCGCACCCAGCCCGAGGACGACTTCACCACCCACCTCGTCAACCACCCTGCACGGCTGACCGACGACGAGGTCCGGGAGCATCTGCGGCTGATCCTGATCGCCGCCTACGAGGCCACCGCCAACCTCATCGCCAACGTGCTGCGGGTGATCCTCACCGACCCGCGCTTCCGGGCCCAGCTCAACGGCGGGCAGATGACGGTGCCCGAGGCGGTCGAGCAGTCCCTGTGGGACGAGCCGCCCTTCAGCGGCATCCTCGGCTACTTCGCCAAGCAGGACACCGAGCTGGGCGGCCAGCGCATCCGCAAGGGGGACGGGCTGCTCTTCGGCATCGCGCCGGGCAATCTCGACCCGCGCGTACGGCCCGACCTGTCCGCCAGTATGCAGGGCAACCGCTCCCATCTCGCCTTCGGCGGCGGCCCGCACGAGTGCCCGGGCCAGGACATCGGGCGCGCCATCGCCGACACCGGCATCGACGCGCTGCTGATGCGGCTGCCGGACATCCGGCTCGACTGTGCGGAGGAGGAGCTGCGCTGGACGGCGTCCATCGCGTCACGGCATCTGGTGGAGCTGCCGGTGCGCTTCGAGCCGAGGCCGCCGCAGGACGTGACACAACGGCCGGCCCTGCGCCCGCTGCCCGCCCAGCGCCCCGGCTGGCTGATCTCGACCGACGGGCCGAAGACCACGGAGCCGGCGGCCGGCTGGCCGCTCCCGCCGGAATCGGCCGAGCGGCCGACTCCGGCGGAGCCGGCCGCACCCCCGCAGCCGGCCGCACCCCCGCAGCCGGCCGCGGAGCCGCGACGCCGTCCCGGTCCGTGGCGGCGGGTGCTGCGCTGGTGGCGGGGGGACTGAGCGGCTATCGGGCCCAGGCCTCGTACGCCGACCAGGCCTCGAGCACCCGCCCGCTGACGAAGCGGTGGTCGTGCCCCGTGACCGGATCGGTGAACTGAAGGACCCGCGCCAGCAGTTGGAGCGGGCGCCGGAAGTCACCGGCCGGCCGGGGGCCGGTCACCACCGGGTAGAGCGGATCACCGAGGATCGGCAGCCCCGACGCGGCCATGTGCACCCGGAGCTGATGGGTCTGCCCGGTGGCGGGGAGCAGCCGGTAGCGTCCGCGGCCGCCCCGGTGTTCCAGCAGCTCGATCCGGCTGACCGCGTTGGGCTCGCCGGGCACCTCGCGGGCCGCGAGTACCCCGCGCTCCTTCACTATCCGGCTGCGCACGGTGCGTGGCAGGGCCATCGCGGGGTCGTACGGGGCGACGGCCTCGTACTCCTTGGTGACCCGTCGGTCGCGGAACAGCGACTGGTAGGCGCCGCGGTCCTCGGGGCGCACGGTGAACAGCACCAGGCCCGCGGTGAGCAGGTCCAGCCGGTGCGCGGCGGTCAGCGTGGGCAGGCCGAGGTCGCGCCGGAGCCGGGCGAGAGCGGTCTCGGCGACATGGCTGCCGCGCGGGGTGGTGGCGAGGAAGTGCGGCTTGTCGGCGACGACGATGCGTTCGTCGCGGTAGACCACCTCGACCCGGAACGGCACGCGCACCTCGTCGGGCAGGGCGCGGTGGAACCACACGTACATGCCGGGCACATAGGCCGTGTCGCGCCCGACGGCCCGCCCGTCCGCCCCGACGATCAGCCCTTCCTCGAGCATGGTGTCGATGACCCCGTCACCGGCGGCGAGCCGCGCGACGAGATGGTCCCGCACGGTGGCCCACTCCTGCCCGAACGGCAGGCGCACCCGCACCGGATCGACCCCGTCGCGCTGGGGGAGGGGAGGGGCCGGGATCCGGGTCTTGCGTCGCATCACGGCCAAGCGTACGAGGTGCCGTGGCGGCCCCGGGCATGAGGCGGAGCGGGACCCAAGGTGCCGTGGCGGCCCCGGGCACGAGGCGGAGCGGGACCGGCGCGGGGCAGCGGGGGGAGGCGATGCCGGGAGGGCCGGAATCCACTGGGCCCCGGCCCGCCCCGCTGACATCGACCTAGAGGCCCAGGAGGCCGCCTTCGGGAAGGCTTCCCCGGCGAGGAGCCGGGCGGCGGTCCGCTTTCTGCATGCCGGGGATGCCCCGATCGCACCGGCTGCTTCACCCGCGTCGCGTCGCCATGTCACGGGCGGGGCCGGGTCTTCGCGCCCCTTGCGCACGCTCCCTGGTTCGCGATATGTCGTGTGTATTGCGTCGCGTCGGTGGGTCGCGATATGTTCGGCCACGGATATTCGGAAGCGAGGTGACATCCCATGGCGACGAAGCGCCGAAAACTCGGCAACCCGCTCGCGCTCGCGGTCATGGTGCTGCTCACCGAGCGGCCGATGCACCCGTACGAGATCGCCCAGACCCTGCGCCGCCGGGGCAAGGACACCAGCCTGAAGATCAACTACGGCTCGCTGTACACGGTTGTCCAGAACCTCGAGAAGCACGGTTTCGTGGAGGTCGCCGAGGTGCAGCGCCAGGGCAACCGCCCCGAGCGCACGCTCTACGGCATCACGGACGCCGGCCGGGAAGAGGCCGCCGAGTGGCTGTCCGACCTGCTGGCCGTCCCGGTGGCGGAGTTCCCCATCTTCGGGGCGGCGCTCTCGCTGATGGGCGCGCTCCATCCCGAGGAGGTGGCCCGGCTGCTCGCGGAGCGGCTGGGCAGCCTGGAGGTGCGGGCCGCGAGCCTGCGGGGCGTGCTGGACAAGCTCCACGAGACACTGCCCCGGCTCTTCCTGATCGAGAGCGAGTACGAGCTCCACATGGTCGAGGCGGAGGCCGCGTGGGTGCGCGGCATCCTCGCGGAGCTTCGGGTCGGCACGTTTCCCGGCGTACGGGAGTGGCGGACCTTTCGCGAGACGGGGGAGATTCCCGAGGAGTACCGGAAGGCGGAGGGCGGCGACGTGAACGGACCGTAGCCGCCGTAGCGGCGAAGACCCCGGCCGGGCTGTTGCAGCAGCCCCGCCGGGGTCTCGAACCCCGCGACTGAATCCGCCGTGAGGCACATCCAGGCGATCGAGGTGCGGCACACCCAGGATAGCCCGGCGCTCCTCACGCGGATCAGTCGTCCTTCCGCGCACAGCGGATCCCGATACCTCCGCTCATGCAGCTCAGTGAGGAGAGCAGTCGCCATGAACACCCGTGCGCCCGCAGTGCAGGCGCGTCAGCTCGTCAAGACCTATCCCGGTGATGTCACCGCGTTGAACGGCCTGGACGTCACCGTCGAGCCCGGCACCGTCTTCGGGCTCCTCGGCCCGAACGGCGCCGGCAAATCCACCGCCGTCAAGATCCTGACCACCCTGGCCCGCCCCGACTCGGGCTCGGCCGCCGTCGCCGGGCACGATGTGCTGCGCCACCCGGACCGGGTACGCCGGGTCATCGGGGTGGTCGCGCAGAACTCGGGGGCCGACCCCGTGGCAACGGGCCGCGAGAACCTCGAACTCCAGGGCCGCCTCTACGGGGTGAGGGGCCGTCGGCTCACCACGCGCGTGGACGAACTCCTCGAGCGCTTCACCCTCACCGGGGCCGCCCGGCGCCAGGTCAAGGGGTACTCGGGCGGTATGCGACGTCGCCTCGACGTCGCGCTCGGCCTCGTCCACCGCCCCGAGGTGCTCTTCCTCGACGAACCCACCACCGGTCTCGACCCGGAGGCGCGCACCGCGATGTGGGACGAGATCGCCCGTCTGGCCGGCGACGAGGGCCTGACCATCCTGCTCACCACGCACTACCTGGAGGAGGCCGACCGGCTCGCCGACCGCATCGCGATCGTCGACCGGGGCCGGGTCGTGGTCGAGGGCACGCCCGACGCCCTCAAGGGTGAACTGCGCGGTGACGCCGTCCATGTCGAGCTGCGCGAGACGCTCGGTGATGACGGGCGGGCCCTGCTGCGGGGCGCCCTCGGAGCGGTCCCGGGCGTGCACGAGGTCCTGCTCGACGGGCGCCGTGTCAGCGTCCGCGCCGACGACGGGGCGGCCGCCGTGCCCGGGCTGCTCGGCGCGCTGGAGCGCGCCGGGACCGGTGTGGCCTCCGTGACCGTCGCCCGTCCCTCGCTCGACGACGTCTACCTCCGTTACGCGGGGCGCCGTTACTCCGATGCGGAAGCCCCCGCCGCCGAGGTCCTCGCCCTCGCGGGAGGTGCCCGATGAGCGCCGCGCTCGTCGAGACCTGGTACATGACCAGGCGTCAGCTGGTGGTCTTCGCCCGGCAGCCCGCGTATGCGGTCATCACCCTGATCCAGCCGGTGATCTGGCTGTTCCTCTTCGGCAGCCTGTTCAAGAAGGTCGTCGAACTCGGCGGCTTCGGCACCACCTCGTACCTGGACTACCTCGTCCCGGGCGTGGTGGTGATGAGCGCCCTCAGCTCCAACATGTGGGCGGGCATGGGCACCCTGGAGGAGATCCAGCGGGGCACGCTCAACCGCTTTCTGACCACGCCGGTCAGCCGGGCCGCGCTGATGAACGGGAACGTCGTCAACAACGGCCTGGTCACGGCCCTTCAGTCGGTCGTCATCGTGCTGCTCGGCCTGCTGGGCGGCGCCGACTATCCGGGCGGCATCGGCGGTGTCGCCGTGCTCGTCGTCGCCTCGGTGCTGCTCGGCACCATCTTCGGGGCGCTGTCCAACGCGCTCGGCATGCTGGTGCGGGAGCGGGAGTCGATCATCGGGATCAACACCTTCCTGCTGCTCCCGCTGACCTTCCTGTCCTCCGCCTTCATGGCACCGTCGCAGATGCCCTCGTGGATCCGGCGCATCGCCGACTTCAACCCGCTCGACTGGGCGATGGTCGCGGGCCGTTCGGCGATGTCCGCGCATCCCGACTGGGGCGATGTGCTCGGCCGGGGCGGGGGGCTGCTGGGGCTCGCGATCGCCGCGGTGTGGCTGTCGATCCGGACGTTCCGGTCCTACCAGCGGTCGGTCTGATCAGCGTACGCGCGGGGGTGGCACCGCGCCGGTGCCGCCCCTGCCCGTTCTCCCGCCGTGCTCACGCGGCGGACGCGCCCTCCTGCTCCGCCTCGATGCGGGCGTTCCACTCCCGCTTGGACGCCTGCCAGCCGTCCTCGTTGTGGCCGAGGCGCCAGTAGCCGGAGATCGAGAGGTCCTCGCGCGGGATCCGGTACTCGATGCGCAGCAGCCGGCGCAGCTCCTTCACGAAGCCGGCCTCGCCGTGGACGAACGCGTGCACCCGGCCCTCGGGGAACCGCAGCGCCCGTACGGCCTCGATCAGGGCCGCGCCGACCGGGCGGTCGCCGCGGTGCAGCCAGACGACCTCCACTTGGGAGTCGATCTTCTGCTCCTCCTCGGGGCCCGCGACCTCCACGAAGGCGTAGGCCTCGGCGCCGTCGGGCAGCGCCTCCAGAGCGGCCGCGATCGCCGGCAGCGCGCTCTCGTCCCCGGCGAGGAGATGCCAGTCGGCGCTCGCGTCCGGGGCGTAGGCGCCGCCGGGACCCATGAACCGCACGGTCTCGCCCGGCTGCGCGCGCAGCGCCCAGGGGCCGGCCAGGCCCTCGTCGCCGTGGATGACGAAGTCGAGGGTCAGCTCCCGGTGTTCGGGGTCCCAGCCGCGCACCGTGTACGTCCGTGTCACCGGCCACTGCTCGCGCGGGAACTCCTCGCGGATGCGCTGCACGTCGAAGGGTTCGGGATAGGTGACGCCCTCGGCCGGGAAGAGCAGCTTCACATAGTGGTCCGTGCAACTGCCCGCGGCGAACTCGGCGAGCCCCTCGCCGCCCAGCACCACCCGCTGCATATGCGGGGTCAGCCGCTCCGTGCGGATGACCTGCGCCGCGTGGACCTTTCGTGCCCTGCCTGCCGGGCGCTCTGCCATGACGGCCTCCCAATCCCTTGCTTAGGGTTACCTAAGTTAGCACCTCCTTCCAGTGAACACCTCCCTCATGAAGGGCCGGTGACGCGGCTTTCCGGAACCGTCACCTCAGGTGCCGAGCGTGGTGAGCAGGCGCTGCAGTGAGCCGCCCAGGCCCCAGCGGGCCGCCAGCGCGTCCAGGGCGGCGGGATGGCGCGGCGCGCGCGGCAGGGCCGTCACGACCTCCGGCAGGGGGACGTCGCCGGCGACCCGTACGACCCGCGGCGCGACCGCCACATACGGCCGTGCCTCGTCGAGCCGCCTGCGCTGGGCCGGGGTGAGTCCGGACGTCGGCTCGTCCACCGCGGCCATGATCCCCGCCAGGTCCCCGAACCGGTCGAGCAGTTTGGCCGCGGTCTTCTCGCCGATGCCCGGCACCCCCGGCAGCCCGTCGCTCGGGTCGCCGCGCAACAGCGCCAGATCCGCGTAACCGGGCCCGTCGACGCCGTACTTCTCGCGCAGGACCGCCTCGTCGGTGAGCTGGAGCGTGCCGACGCCCTTGAGCGGATACAGCACGCGCACCCTGCGCGCGTCGTCGACCAGCTGGTACAGATCGCGGTCGCCGGTCACGATGTCGACCGGGCCCTCGGCGCGGGCCGTGAACGTGCCGATCACGTCGTCCGCCTCGTATCCCGCCACGCCGACCCGCGCGATGCCCAGCGCGTCCAGCACCTCCTCGATGACCGGCACCTGCGGGGAGAGCGTGTCCGGCACCTCCTCCTCGTCCGGGCCCGCCGCGTGCTCCTCGGCCACCCGGTGTGCCTTGTAGGACGGGATCAGCTGGACCCGCCAGCGGGGGCGCCAGTCCGCGTCCATGCACGCGACCAGCTCGTCCGGACGGTGGTCCCGGACCAGGCGGTCGATGAAGTCGAGCAGCCCGCGTACGGCGTTCACTGGGGTGCCGTCCGGGGCCTTCACGGACTCCGGGACGCCGAAGTAGGCGCGGAAGTAGAGCGAGGCGGTGTCGAGGAGCATCAGGCGTCGGGTCACCTTCCGCATCATGCCGTACGGCACCGACAGCGATCCGAAGGCTCCCGCGGGGGCCGTCCAGGGGGCCGGCTTCCCCCGATGGACCCCGCCTCCGTACAGGCGTACGGTCCCATCCGTACGGACGTACGAGAAGGATCAGGACAACCCGAGAGGCTCCCCGGAGCCGCCGCACCGTCCCTCGTCCGCCCCAGGGGTGCCGCATGCCGCTCCGGCACCGCCGGCCCCGCCCGTGCTGCTCCGGCCCCGCGGACGGCCCGGCGACCCCCGACCGGCGGGACGGCCCGCTCCGGCCTCCGGAACCCGGCCGACCGCCCTGCCGCGCAGTCGGGCGGAGCGGTCGCGGAGGCATCGGAAGGGCCCCTGATCAGCCCTTTCGCCCGGTGAGGGGACGGCGTGCGCGGGGTGGCGGAGTGGCTCGGCCGGTGGCGCGAACCGGGACCCTCACCACTCTTGTATAGGGCACCGATGTGACGGGCGCATGAAACGGTTTGCCGAACATGCGTAGGGTGCAGACAACTCAACAGAAGCAGTGCACCGATGAATCATCAGGCCCGGGCGGCGCGTCTGCCGTGCGGGGCGGACGGACCGACGAGCGAGGGAGGGAGCCGGAGCGATGGGCGACCACAAAGAACAGCCCCTTCGGGTGGGCGCTGCCGTCCGGCGGCGCCGCCGGGCCCTCGAGCTCACCCTCGCCGTCGTGGCCCGGCGCAGCGGCCTGTCCGTCCCCTTCCTGAGCCAGGTCGAGAACGAGCGGGCGCGCCCCAGCCGCCCCTCCCTGGAGCGGATCGCCGACGCGCTCGGCACCACCGCCGTCGAACTGCTCGCGGCGGCCGACCCGGCGTGCAGCGTGGACGTCCTGCGCGCCGTCGACGAGGCAGTCGAGCCCGGACGGGCGCTGGTGCGCCCGCTGGTGCGCGGCCACCATCAGCTGCACGCGATGGAGTTCATCGGGGACCACGACGAGGGCCGTGAATTCCAGCACCGCAATGACGAGTTGATGTACGTCGTCGAGGGCGCCGTCGAGGTGGAGGCGGAGGGCCGGGCGCACCGGCTCGGGCGCGGCGACACCCTGTATCTGAGCGGGGGAGTGCGCCACCGCTGGCGGGCGACCGTGCCGGACACCCGGGTGATCGTCGTCGCGGTCTCCGACCATGTCGAGGCGGTCGAGGACCCCTCCCGCCGGCGCCGCTGACCCCGCCGGGTCCTGTCCCCGCCCGCCGGGCCCGAGGAGGCCTCCATGCGTGTCGTCTCACTCGTGCCGTCACTGACCGAGGCCGTGGCCGCCTCCGTGCCCGGCGCGCTGGTCGGGGCGACCGACTGGTGCAGCCACCCCCCGGACCTCGATGTCGTCCGGATCGGCGGCACCAAGAACCCCAAGGTCGAGCGGATCGTCCGGCTCGCCCCCGACCTGGTGCTCGCCAACGAGGAGGAGAACCGCGAGCCGGACCTCGCAGCGCTGCGCGAGGCGGGAGTGAGGGTTCTCGTGACCGAGGTGCGGGACGTGCCGGGGGCCTTCCGCGAGCTGGGGCGGGTCGTGGCCGCGTGCGGGGCGCCCGCCCGGCCGCGCTGGCTGGAGGAGGCCCGCGCCGCCTGGACGCGGCTGCCGGTGCCGGGGCGTCGTACGACCGCCGTGGTGCCCGTCTGGCGGCGGCCCTGGATGGTGCTGGGCCGGGACACCTTCGCCGGGGACGTCCTGGCCCGGCTCGGGGTGGACAACGTGTACGGGACGCACCCGGAGCGCTATCCGCGGATCCCCCTGGAGGAACTGCGCGCCGCGGCCCCCTCGCTCGTGGTCCTGCCCGACGAGCCGTACCGCTTCACGGCCGGGGACGGCCCGGAGGCGTTCCCGGGGACGCCGTGCGCCCTGGTCGGCGGACGCCACCTCACCTGGTACGGCCCCTCCCTGGCCGAGGCGCCGCGCGTCATCGCCGAGGCGCTGCGAGCAGCTCGCCGCTGACGACTCCCCGGCCCGTGCGGGAGGCGGCGACCGCCCAGGCGGCGACGAGCAGCGCGTAGAGTCCGGTAGCGAGCGCGTCGAGGCCGGTGAGCCCGGTGCGCCGGGCCAGTGCCTCCGCGCCGGTGACACACGTCCCGACCGGGAAGGTGAACGCCCACCACGTCATCGTGAATCCCATGCCCCGCCTCCCCGCGCGCACCGTCAGCGCGCCCGCGAGGGCCAGCCACAGCAGGGCGAAGCCCAGTACGGGAACGCCGTAGAGCAGGGCGAGGACCTCGAAGCCGCGGGCGTACGGCGGCGGGACGACCCCCGGTGCGGCGCCCGCCAGCGCGCCGGCGGCGGTGACGGACTGACCGAGCGGACCGAGGACCAGGAACAGGGTCGGCGTCTGCGCGAGCGGCAGCGGGCCTCGGGTGATCAGCCGGGCGAGGATGAGCGGCAGCATCACGAGCGTGGCCAGAAGGCTCAGCCCGGACATCGCCAGGCACCCCAGCAGCAGCGTCTCCCGGCCCTGCCCAGGGGGCAGATGCGGGACCAGCAGCGGCCCCTGGGCCGCGGAGACCATGGGCGCGACCAGGCACAGCAGCCAGACCGGGCCCGCCTGGTCCGCTTCGATGCGGTGCCGGGCGACCATCAGATACGGCACGACCACGGCGACGGCCAGCCCGGCGGCGCTTCCGGCGGTGAAGAGGACGGTGTCCAGTACGACGGCGGGGCCCGGCCCGATCCAGTCCCGGCCCACCACCACGGCACCCCCGCCCACGGCGAGCAGGGCCATGGCGAGGCAGCCGTGGAAGGGGGCCATGGCGGGGTCGAGGAGATGGGCGCGGGCCTGGTCGCGGTGGTGGATCCAGTGCAGGGCGCGGGCGCCGAGGAGAAGCACGAGTAGGGCCAGGGAGAGTGCCCAGACGGCCGCGAAGGCGGCCCGCAGTCCCGGCGGCTGCGCGGCACCGGGCAGCCCCGCACCGGCCGTCGCCACGATCGCGGTGCCCATGACGGAGGCGTACCAGTTCGGGCCGAGGTGTCGGACGGCGGCGGCACGCCGTCGGGGAGTGCCGGGGAGGACCAGGGGCCGGGCTGCGGTGACCATGACCGCACCATCTCCCGGGACCACCTCGCCGGCCAGGGACTCTGCCTCTATGAGGACATAAGCTGTCCTTATGAGCATGGCGGACGACGAGGGAACCCCGGTGGCCGGCCTGGGACGCCGGGTGCCGGACCTGGGCGCCCTGGAACTGCTGCTCGCCGTCGCCCGGCTGGGGAGCCTGGGGCGCGCGGCGCGGGAGCTGGGGATCACCCAGCCCGCGGCCAGCAGCCGGGTCCGGTCGATGGAGCGGCAGCTGGGTGTGGCGCTGGTGGACCGCTCGCCGCGCGGTTCACGGCTGACCGACGCCGGGGCGCTGGTCACCGACTGGGCGCGGCGGATCGTGGAGGCCGCGGAGGCGTTCGACGCGGGAGTACAGGCACTGCGGGGCCGCCGGGACTCACGGCTGCGGGTGGCCGCGAGCATGACGATCGCGGAGTATCTGCTGCCGGGCTGGCTGATCGCGCTGCGGGCGCAGCGGCCGGACACGGCGGTGTCGCTGCTGGCCGGGAACTCGGCGGCGGTCGCCCGGCGCCTGCTCGCGGACGAGGCGGATCTCGGTTTCGTGGAGGGCCTCACCGTGCCGACGGGCCTGGACGCCGCGGTCGTCGCCCGCGACCGCCTCATCGTGGTGACGGCACCGGGGCACCCGTGGGCGCGGCGTCGTGCGCCCCTGTCCGCCGGGGAACTGGCCTCGACCCCGCTGATCCTCCGGGAGGAGGGCTCGGGCACCCGTCAGGTCCTCCAGGCGGCCCTGGGGGGCCTGGCCCGCCCTCTGCTGGAACTGTCCTCGACGACGGCGGTCAAGGCGTCCGCGGTCAGCGGGGCGGGCCCGGCGGTGCTGAGCGAACTCGCCGTCGGGGAGGAACTCTCGGCCCGCCGTCTGGTGAGCGTCCCCGTCGAGGGCGTCCGACTGGACCGGGCGCTGCGGGCCGTATGGCGCACGGGCCACCGGCCGACGGGCCCGGGCCGGGACCTGCTCGGGCTGACGCGCGGGTAGGCGCCGCGGGCCGAGGCGGTCAGGCGGTCGACGCGGCCCGTACCAGCGCCGTCATCACCCGTAGGTCCTCGCCCATCTCCGGATGCCACTGGACGCCCAGCACCCAGTCGCCGCCCGGCCGTTCCACCGCCTCGACCGTGCCGTCCTCGGCGTACGCCGACACCACCAGCCCGTCGCCGAGCCGGCCCACCGCCTGATGGTGGTGCGTCGGCACGGACGCCGGCTCCGGGACCACCTGCGCGTACCGTGTGCCCGGCACCGGCTCGACCGTGTGCCGTCCGAACACCCCGCCCCCCTGGGCATGCCCGTCGATGTGCTGCACGAGCGTGCCACCCAGGGCGACGTTCAGCAGCTGCATCCCCCGGCAGATGCCGAGCAGGGGGGTGCCGGAGGTCAACGCCGCCTCGATCAGGGCGAGTTCCCAGGAGTCCCGCTCGGGCGCCGGTGTGCCGGTCCGGGGGGACCGCTCGGCGCCGTAGCACGACGGGTCGACGTCCGGACCGCCCGCGATCACCACACCGTCCAGCCGGGCCACCGTCGCCGCCGCGTGCGCCGGATCGTCCGGCGGCAGCATCGCGGCCAGTCCGCCGGCCCGCTGCACCAGCAGCGGATAGCCCGCGGGCAGCAGCGCCGCGTCCAGCTCCCACCGGCCCCAGCGGGTGCGGGCCTCCAGATAGGTGCTGACACCGATCAGTGGTCGTCCGGTCACCTGGGCCTCCCCTGACACCAATGGAGTGAACTCATACCTTTGCCCTGGATGTGGGTATCCCGCGCCATGTGCTCACGCCAGGAACCCCCGCAGCAGTGCCGCCGTCCCGCCGCAGTGCTCCCGCATCATCTCCCGTGCGCCGTCCGTGTCCCCGTCGAGCACCGCCTCCACCAGCGCCTCATGCTGGCGCTGCGAGTGCTCCAGGTTCCGCACCAGCAACGGGATGCAGTCCAGCAGGTCGTTGACCGTCGCCCGGACGGCCGCGTACTGCGCCGTCAGCGACGGCGAACCGCACAGCTCGGCCAGCGTGAGATGCAGCAGCGTGTCCAGTCGCCGGTACTCCGTGAGCGGGGCGTCCTGTGTGCGCGCCAGCGCCTCCCGCAGCCGCTCGCACTGCTCCCGGGTGAGGCCATGGGCGGCGCACAGGCCCGCCGCCCCGACCTCCAGCACCTCGCGGAACCGCAGCACATCCTCGATGTCGGTGCCCGCGACGCGCCGGCGCAGCTCGTCCTCGCCGCGCCCGTCGGCGCGCGGCCGCACGAACGTGCCGCCGTAGCGCCCGCGCCGCGACTCCACCAGGCCCTGGTCCTGAAGCACCTTCAGCACCTCGCGCAGCGTCACCCGGCTGATCCCCAGCCGCTCGGCCAACTCCCGCTCGGCGGGCAGCCGTTCGCCTCCGGGCACCAGTCCGAGGCGGATGACCTGGAGGATCTGCTCCAGCGCCTCCTCGAAGCCGTTGCCCGCCCGCACGGGCCGCAGCACCGGGGTCAGCCGGTCCCGCGGGCCGCCGCCCGCCTCCGTCTGCGCCATCTGGCCGCGCCCCCTTCCCAAGAAATGGTCCTCGGAAATACCTTATGGCTCTCGGCGGACCGAAGGAGACCTCCCGTGGCACACCGCACACCCCCGCTCGGCGTCGAGGAACTCCATGCCCTCGTCGCGGGCGGCGAGATCGACACCGTCGTCCTCGCCTTCCCCGACATGCAAGGGCGCCTCCAGGGCAAGCGGTTCGCCGCCCGCTTCTTCCTCGACGAGGTACTGGAGCACGGCACGGAGGGCTGCAACTACCTTCTCGCCGTCGACACCGAGATGAACACGGTCGACGGCTACGAGATGTCCTCCTGGGACCGCGGCTACGGCGACTTCGCCCTCCACCCGGACCTCGGCACCCTGCGCCGGGTGCCCTGGCACGAGGGCACGGCCCTGGTCGTCGCCGACCTCGCCTGGAGCGACGGATCCCCCGTGGCCGCCGCGCCCCGCCGGATCCTGCGCCACCAGCTGGAGCGTCTCGCCGCCCTCGGGCTCACCGCCCAGGTGGGCACCGAGCTGGAGTTCATCGTCTTCAAGGACACCTACGAGCAGGCGTGGGACGCCAACTACCGGGGGTTGACCCCGGCCAACCAGTACAACATCGACTACTCCGTGCTCGGCACGGGCCGCATCGAGCCCCTGCTGCGCCGCATCCGCAACGAGATGGCGGCCGCCGGCCTCGTCGTCGAGTCCGCCAAGGGCGAGTGCAACCCCGGCCAGCACGAGATCGCGTTCCGGTACGACGAGGCCCTGGTCACCTGCGACCAGCACGCCGTCTACAAGACCGGGGCCAAGGAGATCGCGGCCCAGGAAGGTGTCTCGCTCACCTTCATGGCCAAGTACAACGAGCGGGAGGGCAACTCCTGCCACATCCATCTCTCGCTCACGGACGAGCAGGGGCACACCGTGATGCCCGGCGCGCCGGACGACCCCGGCGGGATGTCGGAAGTGATGCGGTACTTCCTCGCGGGACAGCTCGCCGCCCTGCGTGAGTTCTCGCTCCTGTACGCCCCGGGCATCAACTCCTACAAGCGCTTCCAGCCCGGATCCTTCGCCCCGACCGCGGTCGCCTGGGGGCACGACAACCGCACCTGCGCCCTGAGGGTGGTCGGGCACGGCCGTTCGCTGCGCTTCGAGAACCGGGTGCCCGGCGGCGACGTCAACCCGCACCTCGCGGTCGCCGGGATGGTCGCGGCCGGCCTGTACGGCGTCGAGCAGCGGCTGGAGCTTCCCGACGCCTGCCCCGGCAACGCCTACGCCGCCGAGTACGAGCACATCCCCACCACGCTGCGCGAGGCCGCCGAACTCTGGGAGAACAGCGCCATCGCCAAGGCCGCCTTCGGCGACGAGGTGGTGGCGCACTACGGCAACATGGCCCGCGTCGAGCTGGCCGCCTTCGACGCCGCGGTGACCGACTGGGAGCTGCGCCGCTCCTTCGAACGCATGTGAGGGGTCCTGTCGTGTCGAACGCGCCTGAGCTCCAGGTACTCAACCCGGCCACCGAAGAGGTCGTCGCCACCGTCCCCGCCGCCACCGCCGCCGACGTGGACGCCGCCGTCGTACGAGCCTCGGAGGCGCAGTCCCGGTGGGCGGCGCTGCCGCCCGGCGACCGCGCCCGGCTGCTGCGCCGGTTCGCCGTGACCGTCGACGAACACCTCGAGGAACTCGCGCGGCTGGAGGTCCGCGAGGCGGGACACACGATCGGCAACGCCCGCTGGGAGGCGGGCAACGTCCGCGACCTGCTGGACTACGCGGCCGGGGGAGTGGAGCGGCTCACGGGCCGGCAGATCCCGGTCCCGGGCGGCCTCGACGTCACGATCCTCGAGCCGCTCGGCGTCGTGGGGGTCATCGCGCCCTGGAACTTCCCCCTGCCGATCGCCGCGTGGGGCACCGCCCCGGCGCTCGCGGCCGGCAACGCGGTACTGCTCAAACCGGCCGAGACCACACCGCTCACGGCCCTGCGCCTGGCCGAACTGGCGCTTGCGGCGGGCCTGCCGGAGGGGCTGTTCCAGGTGCTGCCCGGCCACGGTCCCGTCGCGGGCAACGCCCTCGTCGAGCACCCGGGCGTGGCGAAGATCGTCTTCACCGGGTCGACGGCCGTGGGCAGACAGGTGCTGGCCAAGGGCTCCGCGCTCCTCAAACGGGTCACCCTGGAACTCGGCGGCAAGAGCCCCAACATCGTCTTCGCCGACGCCGACCTCGACGCCGCCGCGGCCGCCGCCCCCCTGTCCTTCCTCGACAACTCCGGCCAGGACTGCTGCGCCCGCACCCGCATCCTCGTCCAGCGCTCCGCCTACGACCGCTTCCTCGATCTGCTCGCGCCCGCGATCGAAGCGGTCGTGGTCGGCGACCCGTCCGAGGAGAGCACCCAGATGGGCCCACTGATCTCCAGGGCCCAGCTGGAACGGGTCCGCGGCTATGTCGACGCCGACGCCCCCGGCATCCGCGGCAAGGCCCCCGAGGGCCCCGGCTTCTGGTTCCCGCCCACCGTCCTCACCGGGGTCGAGCCGCACGCGCGCGTGGCCGTCGAGGAGGTCTTCGGGCCGGTCGCCGTGGTCCTGCCCTTCGAGGACGAGGCCGACGCCATCCGCCTCGCCAACGACACCGCCTACGGCCTCTCGGGCTCCATCTGGACCCGGGACGTCGGCCGCGCGCTGCGGGTCTCCGGGGCCGTCCGCGCGGGCAACCTGTCCGTCAACTCCCACTCCAGCGTCCGCTACTGGACCCCCTTCGGCGGCTTCAAGCAGTCGGGGATCGGCCGTGAACTCGGCCCGGACGCCCTGACCGCCTTCACCGAGACCAAGAACGTCTTCATCAGCACGGAGGGCCCCGCACAGTGACCTCGCAGACACCGGACATCATCTGCCGCCGCCTGGTCGGCCGGACCGCCGTCGTCACCGGAGCCGGCAGCGGCATCGGTCTCGCCACCGCGCGCCGGCTCGCCGCCGAGGGCGCCCACGTCGTCTGCGGCGACATCGACGAGACCCGCGGCAAGGCCGCCGCCGACGAGGTCGACGGGCTGTTCGTGAAGGTCGACGTCACCGACGCCGAACAGGTCGACGCGCTCTTCCGGGCCGCCCACGACGCCTACGGCAGCGTCGACATCGCCTTCAACAACGCCGGTATCTCACCGCCTGACGACGACTCCATCCTGGAGACCGGCCTGGAGGCCTGGAAGCGGGTCCAGGAGGTCAACCTGACCTCCGTCTACCTGTGCTGCAAGGCCGCGATCCCGTATATGCGGCGCCAGGGCAAGGGGTCCATCATCAACACGGCGTCGTTCGTCGCGCGCATGGGCGCGGCCACCTCGCAGATCTCGTACACCGCGTCCAAGGGCGGTGTGCTCGCCATGTCCCGGGAGCTGGGCGTGCAGTTCGCCCGCGAGGGCATCCGGGTCAACGCCCTGTGCCCCGGGCCGGTCAACACCCCGCTGTTGCAGGAGCTGTTCGCCAAGGATCCCGAGCGAGCCGCCCGGCGCCTGGTCCACATCCCGCTCGGCCGGTTCGCGGAGGCCGAGGAGATCGCCGCTGCCGTCGCGTTCCTCGCCAGCGACGACTCCTCCTTCGTCAACGCCACCGACTTCCTGGTGGACGGCGGCATCTCGGGTGCGTACGTCACACCCCTGTAGGGCCGAAGGGGGCCGTTCACGCCCCAAGGGGCACCGCCTCCCCTGCGGGGCATTTCCACGCGCGTGTGCCCCGGTCGCGGCCGCCGTCCCGGCGGCGCGCGCCGGGTCCTCACGGGACGGCGGGCCTCACAGGAACGTGTGTCCCTCGCCCCGGTAGGTCGGCACGGTCGCGGTGACCTCGTCGCCCTCCACCAGGTGCAGCACATCGAACCGCTCGCACAGCTCGCCCGCCTTGGCGTGCCTGAACCACACCTTGTCTCCGACGAGGAGGTCGTCGGCAGGCGCGCCCAGCAGCGGCGTCTGCACCTCGCCCGGACCCTCCTGGGGGTCGTAGGCGAGTCCCTCGGGCAGGTAGGGGACGGGCAGCCGGTCGCGTCCCGCCGCGCCCGAGGCGGGGTAGCCGCCGCCCAGCACGGTCACCACACCCACCCCCGGCCGGCGCACGACGGGCTGGGCGAACAGCGCGGCCGGCCGGCCCCGGAAGGAGGTGTAGTTGTCGAACAGCCGGGGCACATACAGCCCCGAGCCCGCCGCGATCTCGGTCACCGCGTCCTCGGCGGCCGTGTACTGCACACTGCCCGTTCCCCCGCCGTTGACGAACTCCAGGTCCGGCGCCACGGCCCGGACGGCACGCACCACCTCGGCGCGCCGGCGGGCCAGCTCCCTGCGCGCCGTGGCCTGCATCATCCGGATGGCCCGCGAGTGCACCGGCCGGCCCGCCACCGCGTCGCCGACACCGGCGATATGGCCCTCGTACGCCATGAGCCCCACCAGCCGGAAGCCGGGGGTGCGCGTCACCACCCGGGCCATCTCCGCGACCTGGGCGGCCGAGTACAGCGGCGAGCGCCGCGCACCGACCCGCACCCGCCCGCCGAGCAGCTTCAGCGAGGTGTCCAACTCCAGGCAGACACGCACCACTTCGGTGCCGCCCTCGCGGGCGTCGTCGATGAGACGCAGCTGGGCCGGGTCGTCGATCATCACCGTGACGGAGGCGGCCAGCTTGGGGTCGCCCGTCAGCTCGGCGAAGCTGCGGCGATCGGCCGACGGATAGGCGAGGAGCACGTCCTCGAAGCCGGACCGGGCCAGCCACAGGGACTCGGCGAGCGTGAAGGACATGATGCCCGCGAAACCGTCCCGGGCCAGGACGCGTTCGAGCAGCGCACGGCAGCGCACGGACTTGCTGGCGACCCGGATCGGCTTGCCGTCGGCCCTGCGCCGGAGGTCGTCGGCGTTCGCGTCGAACGCCTCCAGGTCCACGATCGCGACAGGCGCGTCGAGATGGGCGGTGGCCCGGTCGTAGCGGGCCCGGTCTGCGGCGCGGGCAGTCATGAACGAAGCCTGCCAGATGCGAATTCCGCAGGGTAGGGGGACGATCCGGGCAGATGCCCCGGTGGCGGCGACTGGTTCCCGTTCGAGGGGCATCAACCCGTAGAGTGACGCGAACGCGGGACGTGACGAACGCCGCCCGGCGCATACGCCGGGGGTGGGTGTCCGGCCACGCGGGTATGCCTGCCCGGGGACGGGCGGCGCGTCCGCACCGCGTAGGGACCGCTCCCCGCGGGCGGTCGAACTCCCCGGGAGACCCCGGGGCGGCCCGGCCACACGAAACGGGGGGTGCATGAGCACGGAAGCGCGTCGCGCCTTCATCCCTCCGCGCCCCACGCATCCGCCCCGCCCCACGAACCCGCCCGGCACGGCCTCCGCGGAGCCCGGTCGGACGCCCCCCGCTCCGCAGGTCCCGCCCCTGCCGGCGCCCCGCGACGGCGCCACGGTCCCGGCCCGCCCCGACCAGCCGCCCGCGCCGGGCATCGCACCCGGGCGCGACGTCACCGCCCGCCCGGTCACACCGCCCCGGCCGAGCGGGCCGCCGCGCGGGATCCCCGCGCAGGATCGGTCCGCCGAGCGCACGGTTCCGCCCCGCCCCGCGACCGGCACCCAGCCACCGGCCACGCCGCACGGGACGGCCATCGGGGAGCCGATGGCCCCGGCGGCCGCACAGCCGACGCCGGACCGGCCGGCCGCGCACCACTCCTCCGGACGGCCCGGCGTGAACGGTTCCCCGGGTGGGGCCGCTGCCGTCGGCAGGCCCTCGCGGTCCGGTGCGACCGCGCGGCCCTTCCGGATCGGCGCGTCCGGCCCGCAGCAGACGGCCACGGCCGCCGGTGGCACGGCACCCCGGTCGTCCGGTGCTACGGCTGCCCCGGCGTCCGGTGGTGCGGCGGCCCTGGCGTCCGGTGTTACGGCTGCCCCGACGGCCGGTGCCACGGCGGCCTCGGCGTTCGGTGGTGCGGCTGCCCCGGCGCCCGGTGCCACCGCCGCCCCCACCGCCGCCCCCGCCCCCGGCGGAGCCGCGGACGCATACGCACGCGGTGCCGCCGCACACCCCCGATCCCCGGACCCTCGTCTCGACCGGCAGGCCCGCCCCACCGCCCCGCCCCCGCCGGCGGCCTCCTCGCGCTTCCCGGACGTGCCGCCCGCCGTGGGCGTCCCCTCGCCGGACGGCGCGGCCGACCTCGCATCGCCGCTGCCCGCCGAGGGCATCGTGGAGACGACCGCGCGCCTGCGCCCCGGCCCCGACACGGCCCGCCGGGTCATCTCGCCGCGCCCCGTCGTCACCTTCGCCGAGCCCGACATCCGCGATGCCGACACCGCGCGCCCTGGGCTGCTCGGCGCCCTGGTGGGCCCCCGTGCCGCCGGGGCCGCCATCTGCCTGGTCCTCGGTCTCGGACTCATCGGCGGTGCCGTGACCGGCGGTTGGCTCATCGACGACGGTTCGGGAGAGCGCGCGCGGGGAGCGTTCGCGGTCGCCGGAAGCCTCTGGCACGACGTGCCCGTCGACCAGCTCTTCCCGCCCACCGTCCACGGCCCGGGCGCCGGCCCCGGCGGTGCCGACCGCACCTGGACCCGGGTCGCCGTCGCCCCCGACAGCGGCTGCGCGAACGCCTTCGACCCGCTGCTGCGCAAGGCCCTCGCCCCCGTCGGCTGTCTGCGTCTGCTGCGCGCCACCTACACGGACGCGACCCGCAGCCAGGTCACCACCGTCGGCCTGCTGTTCACCCGGGCCGACTCCGCCGCCATGGGCGCCCTCGCCGCCCGGTTCAAGAAGGAGGGCCTGGACCGGCGCACCGACCTGATGCCCCGCCCGTACGCCGCCGAGGGCACCGTCGCGGCGGGCTTCGGCGACGACCAGCGCGCCTCCTGGACGCTCTCCATCCGCACGGACCTGCCCGTCGTCGTCTACGCCGTCTCCGGCTTCGCCGACGGCCGTACCGTCACCGAACCGCAGCCCGCCGCGGACGCCGTGAAGACCGGCGCGACCACGGCCCCCGCGCAGGCGGGCCTCGGCAACGAGGCGACGGGCCTCGCCGACCGCATCGCGGCCGCCCTCCACAAGACCGTCACCGCGGCGACGGAGCAGCGGTCATGAACCGCCCTACGACCCTCCGCCCACGGTCCCGCCCCACCGCCGAGGGTGCCGTCACGACCCGCCGTGGAACCTGCGCCCGGCTCCTGACCGTCCTGCTCGCCGGCTCCCTGGCCCTGCTGCCGTCCACCGCCGCGCACGCCGACGGGATCCGCGCCCAGGAGTGGGCCCTGGACGCCCTGCACGCCCAGGAGGTCTGGCAGACGACCAAGGGCAGGGGCATCACCGTCGCCGTCCTCGACACCGGTGTGGACGCGACCCATCCCGACCTCGCGGGCAATGTGCTCCCCGACAAGGACATGGTGGGCTTCGGCGCCCGGCGCGGCGACCGCCCCTGGGCCCGGCACGGGACCGCCATGGCCGGTCTCATCGCCGGTCACGGCCATGGCATCGGTGACTCCGACGGCGTCATGGGCATCGCACCCGAGGCGAAGATCCTCCCGGTCCGCGTCATCCTCGAGGACGGCGACCCGGCCCGTACGAAGGCCCGCAACACCCGGGGCAACGCCCTCGCCGAGGGCATCCGCTGGGCCGCCGACCACGGCGCCGACGTCATCAACCTCTCCCTCGGCGACGATTCCGACTCCGCGCACCCCGAAGCGGTCGAGGACGAGGCGGTCCAGTACGCCCTGAAGAAGGGCGTCGCCGTGGTGGCCTCGGCCGGCAACGGCGGCGACAAGGGCGACCACATCTCGTATCCGGCGGCCTACCCGGGCGTCATCGCCGCGACCGCCGTCGACCGCAACGACACCCGCGCCTCCTTCTCCACCCGCCGCTGGTACGCCACGGTCAGTGCGCCCGGCGTCGACGTCGTCATAGCGGACCCCGACCGCAGCTACTACGAGGGCTGGGGCACGAGCGCGGCCTCCGCCTTCGTCTCGGGCGTCGTCGCGCTGATCAAGGCGGCCCGGCCGGGCCTCACCCCGGCCCAGATCAAGCGGCTTCTGGAGCAGACGGCCGAGGACGCCCCCACCGGCGGCCGGGACGACTCCCGCGGCTTCGGCCTCGTGGATCCCGCGGCGGCCGTCAAGGCGGCGGCGAAGCTCAAACCGGGAGACCCCGGGGCGGCCGAGTACGCCACGAAGTACTTCGGCCCTGGTCCGGGCACGGCCGACGACGGCACGGGCTCTCCGGACTGGGTGGTCCCGCTGGCCGGCGGACTGGGCGCGGTGCTGCTGGTGGTGGCGGTGATGCTGTGGCGAGGCCGCACCGGAAGCCGTACCAGAACACGCTCCCAGGGCCTGTGACGCCGGTTCGGCCCGGCGCTCAGGCCGGGTCGTCCGCGAACGTGGAAACGGCCGTCCGCGCGGCCGCCTCCACCAGGGAAACACCCCTGTCCTTCGTGGAGTTGCCGTTCGACAGCGCCGCCACCAGATAGTCGTGGCCGTCGGCCGTGACCCTCCCGATGCTGTTGATGACCCACAGCCCGGTCGTGCTGCGCGTCAGCCAGCCGTTCTTCAGCGCCCACCGCGTGCCGTCCGCCGCCGCCGACACACCCCAGTGCTGGTCCTCGGCGATATGTCCCATGAGCCCCTGGAGATACGTCCGCGACGCCTCGCTCAGCTTGGAGTCGTCCCCGAACACCTGCTGGAGCAGGGTGAGCTGATCGGCCGCCGTGGTCCGGGTCAGCCCCCACAGCGCACCGTCACCGCCCGCGGTGCCCGTCAGGCCGAAACGTTTGTTCGCGGTGTCGAGGCCGTCCGCCTGCCCGATGACCGTCCACAGCGCCGACGCGGAGGCGTTGTCGCTGTTCTCGATCATGGCGGTGGCGTATGCCCGCTCCTGCCCCGTCAGATGCCGGCCCGCGTCCTGCGCCTGGAGCAGCAGCGTCGCCAGGATGTCGACCTTCACGATGCTTGCCGTCTCGAACGTGCCGTCGCCGTAGACGGCACTCTCGCCGGACTCCGTCGCCAGCACCGCTACGGCCACCTCCGCGCTGCCCTCGACGGTCAGGGCCTTCATGGCCTTCGCCAGCAGCGCGTCCCGGTCCGCCGAGGGCTTCGCCGCAGGTTCCACCGATGCCTCCCGGGTCACCGAGGCCGACGCCCGGGGCGTCGGCGACGACTGCGACGATACGGCGCCCGCGGCGGCATGCGCCTGCCTCTTCACATACGCGCTCGGTCGCGACGACCGTACCGCCGGCGAGGGCGACCGAGGCCGGCGCCGTCCAGAGCAGCGGGCGGCGCCGCGGGGGCGGGCACGGCGGCGACGGGGGGCTCTGTGGGACTCCATGGCCGCGATGCTCGGGAACGCTGCTGTGGGCGCCGTTGGACGGAGGTGAGATCCGTGTCAGCCCGGCCTGAGAGACCCGTGAAACCGATGGCCGCCGTGCGTCAGGGGCGGCGCCGGCCCTGACGAGACCCCCCGATAGGGTCGGTGACCGTGGCGAACAAGAACATTCCCGACTCCGGCTTCTCCGACGACGACGGTGCGGCCGACCCCCGGCTCGGCGCGGCGCTCGCCGCGTGGGCCGAGGACCGCGCGGCGGTGGGGCCGGTCCTGGAGGCGCTGAAGGGCGCACGGCTCCTGGTGCCCGTCGTCGCGGTGCTCGGGGAGGTCGAGGAGGACGGGAACGGCCTGCGCCGCGAGAAGACCAGCGACATGGCCGTGCCGACGCTGAAGGCCGGGGGCCGCACGGCGCTGCCCGCCTTCACCTCCACGGACGCGCTGGCGCGCTGGGATCCCGGCGCCCGCCCCGTCGCCGTATCCCTGCACCGGGCCCTCCAGGCGGCGGCGCACGAGAAGGCCGACACGATCGTGCTGGACATGTCGGGGCCGGTGCCCTTCGAGTTGACGGGACCCGTGCTTCTGGCGCTCGCCGAGGGACGCACCAGCGTCGACCCGCTCGCCGATCCCGTGGTGCGCGAGGCCGTGCGTGCCGCCGTCGCCGCGGAGCCGTCGGTGGTCCGCGCCCATCTGGGCCCTGGCGAGGCCGACGGCACCCTGGCCCTCGTCCTCGACCCGTCGGCGCCGCCGGCCGAGGCCGCACGCGCCGTGGCGGGACGGCTGGCGGCCGACGAAACGCTCAGGGCCCGCCTGGTGCGCGGTCTCGACCTGGCACTGCTGCCGGCCGGGGTGACGCCTCCGGGCGAGCCCTTGTACGTACGAGGGTGAATCGGCCCCGACGGTGATCAGCCGCGACGGCGGGCCGGGGCGCGCCGTGACGGCGGGCGATCAGCCGTGACGGCGGGCGATCAGCCGTGACGACGGGTCCGGGTCAGCCGTAGACCGGTCCGGTGTACTTCTCGCCCGGACCCTGGCCCGGCTCGTCGGGGACGATCGACGCCTCGCGGAACGCGAGCTGGAGCGACTTCAGGCCGTCGCGCAGCGGAGCCGCGTGGAAGGAACTGATCTCCGTCGCGCTCGCGTCGAGCAGACCGGCCAGGGCGTGCACGAGCTTGCGGGCCTCGTCCAGGTCCTTGTACTTGTCGCCCTCCTCGGTCAGACCGAGTTTCACGGCGGCGGCGCTCATCAGGTTGACGGCGACCGTCACGATCACCTCGACGGCCGGGACCTCCGCGATGTCACGGGTCATGGCGTCGAAGTCGGGACTCTCGGCGGCCGGAGATCCCGCGGCGGCCGGGAATTCCTCGGGGGAGGTGTCACTCATGCCTCACACGATAGGCCCCGGCGCGCCCCCGCCCGCGCGCGGGAGGGGCCCGGCGGCCGGGGCCGCGGATGCCCGGTGCACGCCGGTTCGCACCTGGGCCGGGGAGCTGCTAACCTTGTGTGACGACCGGCCGAGCACGGCTGTGCCCGGCCCACAAGTGGAGGCTCCGATCTCCCACCTGACCGCCCTCTGGGCGGCGGGTCACCGGTCAGGCGGCCCCCACCGTTCCGTACGGACGGTGGAGTCGCCCGAATGTGCGCCCCGCGGTCACCGCGTCGGTGCTCCGGAAGGTTCGGAGTCCCGCCTGTGTACCGTCCGGGGCATTTTTCATGTGCTGCGGTGGTTGGTCCTTATGTCAACCGGACATACGCGGCTGCCCGCCAGGCGGTCGTATGGTGCTACCGAGGAGGATCCATCAGCACCGAGCCCCGCATCAACGACCGGATTCGCGTTCCCGAGGTGCGACTTGTCGGTCCCAGTGGCGAGCAGGTCGGTATCGTGCCGCTTGCCAAGGCCCTGGAGCTTGCGCAGGAGTACGACCTGGACCTGGTCGAGGTCGCGGCGAACGCCCGTCCGCCTGTGTGCAAGCTCATGGACTACGGGAAGTTCAAGTACGAGTCGGCCATGAAGGCCCGTGAGGCGCGCAAGAACCAGGCGCACACGGTCATCAAGGAGATGAAGCTCCGGCCGAAGATCGACCCGCACGACTATGACACCAAGAAGGGTCACGTCGTCCGGTTCCTCAAGCAGGGCGACAAGGTCAAGATCACGATTATGTTCCGTGGTCGCGAGCAGTCCCGGCCCGAGCTGGGCTACCGACTGCTGCAGCGCCTCGCGGAGGACGTCCAGGACCTCGGTTTCGTCGAGTCGAACCCGAAGCAGGACGGCCGCAACATGATCATGGTCCTCGGTCCGCACAAGAAGAAGACCGAGGCGATGGCCGAGGCTCGTCAGGCGCAGGAGGCTCGCAAGGCGGAGGCGAAGGCCCACCCCGGCCGCTCGCAGAACGCCGCTGAAGCCGAGACCGCTGAGGCCCCGGCCGAGGCTTCCGCCGAGGCGTGATCCCGGGGCCGACGCCCCGGGGGAACACCGGACGTACGGACGTACGGACCGTCGCGAGGCGGACGTGCGGACCCCGGAAAGCCCGGGACATCAGTCCCAGGATGTAACCGATACAAGAGACGCTTCATCGTGCCCGGTTTTCGCAGCCGGGCACCGGAGCGCCACCGACGAGGAGAGAACGGCGCTATGCCGAAGAACAAGTCGCACAGCGGTGCCAGCAAGCGCTTCAAGGTCACCGGCTCCGGCAAGGTGCTCCGTGAGCGCGCCGGCAAGCGCCACCTGCTCGAGCACAAGTCGTCCCGTCTGACGCGTCGCCTCACCGGCAATGCCGAGATGGCCCCGGCCGACGCCAAGAAGATCAAGAAGCTTCTCGGCAAGTGACGCGACGGCGCTCCTGAGCGCCGAACGTCAAAACCGGGACCCAATCGATTCCGGGCCGTGTGAGTACCACCGCGGCCCCGCTACAAGGAGTTAACAAGTGGCACGCGTCAAGCGGGCAGTCAACGCCCACAAGAAGCGCCGGGCGATCCTCGAGCAGGCCTCCGGCTACCGCGGTCAGCGTTCGCGTCTGTACCGCAAGGCCAAGGAGCAGGTCACCCACTCGCTGGTCTACAACTACAACGACCGCAAGAAGCGCAAGGGCGACTTCCGTCAGCTGTGGATCCAGCGCATCAACGCCGCTGCCCGCGCCAACGGCATGACCTACAACCGCTTC
Source organism: Streptomyces sp. NPDC093261 (assembly GCF_044753645.1). Lineage (NCBI taxonomy): Bacteria > Bacillati > Actinomycetota > Actinomycetes > Kitasatosporales > Streptomycetaceae > Streptomyces > Streptomyces sp. NPDC093261. The sequence continues at coordinate 252,056 of NZ_JBIVNO010000009.1, read as the reverse complement.
ATCCAGGGTCTGAAGGCCGCCAACGTCGAGGTCGACCGCAAGATCCTCGCCGAGCTGGCCGTCAACGACGCGAGCGCGTTCGCCGCGCTCGTCGAGGTCGCCCAGAAGGCGCTGCCGTCGGACGTGAACGCCCCCAAGGCCGCCTGAACGCCGCGCCGGCCCAGCCGACGTGACTGAACGGACCCGCAGGCTTGCAGCCTGCGGGTCCGACTGTGTTCGGCGGCGGTGGCGCACACCGCCGGCGCGCCGCGCGGCCGCCGCCGAACCACGACTCCTGAACTTTCGAAGGTGACACACATGCCCCCCGCCGCCCCCGAGCCGATCTCCCCCCGCTCGCCCCGCGTCGGCGCCGCGCGACGGCTTGCCAAGCGGAACTTCCGGGGAAAGGAGCGGCTGTTCCTCGCCGAGGGGCCGCAGGCGGTGCGCGAGGCCGCCGGGCACCGCACCGCCGCCGGGGCCACCCTCGTGGAGCTGTTCGCCACCGTGGAGGCGGCGGAGCGGTACGCCGACATCGTGGGGCAGGCCCGTGACGCCGGTGCCCGGGTCCACCTCGCGGACGAGGACGTGATCGCCGACATCTCCACCACCGTCACCCCGCAGGGGCTGGTCGGCGTCTGCCGGTTCCTCGACACCCCCTTCGACGAGATCCTCGACCGCCGTCCCCGGCTCGTCGCGGTTCTCGCCCATGTCCGCGACCCCGGCAACGCCGGGACGGTACTGCGCTGCGCGGACGCCGCCGGGGCCGAGGCCGTCGTCCTCACCGACGCCTCCGTCGACCTCTACAACCCCAAGGCCGTCCGCGCCTCCGTCGGGTCCCTCTTCCATCTCCCGGTCGCCGTCGGCGTCCCCGTCGAGCGCGCCGTGGCGGGCCTGAAGCAGGCCGGAGTGCGGATCCTGGCCGCCGACGGGGCCGGAGACCGCGACCTGGACGACGAGCTGGACCAGGGCACCATGGGCACCCCCACCGCCTGGGTGTTCGGCAACGAGGCCTGGGGGCTGCCGGAGGAGACGCGGGAGCTCGCGGACGCGGTCGTACGGGTGCCGATCCACGGAAAGGCCGAGAGCCTGAACCTCGCGACCGCCGCCGCCGTATGTCTCTATGCGTCCGCACGGGCACAGCGCGCCTACGGAGGGTGCCGTTCCGTCACCACCGGCTAGTAGGGTGGCGGGCTCGGGGGCCCTCCCCCAGCTCTCGGCTTGAGCGGGGAGGCAGGCTCCCCACGCCAGACGAGAGGTGAGGTACGGCGATGGGTGTCGGCACGAGCAGAGCGCCGGGAGCACGGGATGCGCACCGCGCGCCCGCCTCCCGGTGCGTTGATCTCGCCGAACTCGGCATCGACCCGGACGAACTCCCCGACGGACTCGTGGTCGCCGACGAACACGGCCACGTGATCTGCTTCAACGCCGCGGCCGCCCGCATCACCGCCGTCCCCGCCGCCGAGGCTCTCGGCAGGCGTCTCGAGCACGCGCTGCCCCTGGAGGACCTGGAGGGGCGGCGCTGGTGGCAGCTCACCGACCCCTACGGCGGGCTCGCGATCCGGGTACGGCAGCCCGAGCGCAATCTGCTGCTGCCCGGGGGACGCGAGGTCCTCGTCTCGGCCCGGTATGTGCGCGCGTACCCGGCCGGGCCCATCCGCCGCGTCGTCGTCTCCCTGCGCGACACCGAGGCCCGGCGCCGCACCGAGCGCAGCCACGCCGAGCTGATCGCCACCGTGGCCCACGAACTGCGCTCGCCGCTGACCTCCGTCAAGGGCTTCACGGCCACCCTGCTCGCCAAGTGGGAACGGTTCACCGACGACCAGAAGCGGCTGATGCTGGAGACCGTCGACGCCGACGCCAACCGGGTCACCCGGCTCATCGCCGAGCTGCTCGACATCTCCCGTATCGACTCCGGACGGCTGGAGGTGCGCCGGCAGCCCGTCGACATGGGCGCGGCGGTCGGCCGGCACATCCAGGCCTACGTCGCCGCGGGCCAGCCCGCCGACCGCTTCCTGCTCCGCATCGAGCAGCCCCTGCCCGCCCTGTGGGCGGACCCCGACAAGATCGACCAGGTGCTCAGCAACCTCATCGAAAATGCGGTGCGTCACGGCGAGGGAACCGTCACGATTGACGTCACACCCGCGCTGTCCCCCCGCGAGGGGGAGGACGAACAGAACACCGCCACGTCGGTCACCGTGAGCGACGAGGGCCCCGGCATCCCGGAGGAATCCATGAACCGCGTGTTCACCCGCTTCTGGCGGGGAAGCAAGCGCGGTGGCACGGGGCTCGGGCTCTATATCGTCAAGGGCATCGTCGAGGCTCACGGCGGCACCATCACGGTCGGCCGCGCACGCGGCGGCGGGGCGGAGTTCCGATTTACCCTGCCCGTGGGGACCCCGGCGCACCTGCTGTAGGCGCCGCCCGAGCCCCATGGGCGCATTCGCTTTCCCTGGCACCGTTAGACTCGACCTTTGGCACCTTTGCGTCCCGAAGACGGAGACGATTCACCCACGAGTCGGTGACGGGGACCCTCAGCCAGCCAATCGGAAGCACGGGAAGAGATGTCGGCACCCAATAAGTCGTACGACCCTGTCGAGGTCGAGGCCTTGAAACCGGAAGAGATCGAGCGCATGCGGGACGAGGCGCTCGCCGCCTTCACCGCCGCGGACTCCCTCGACGCGCTCCACGAGGCCAAGGTCGCCCACACCGGCCCCGCCTCGCCGCTGGCCCTGGCCAACCGCGAGATCGGCGCCCTGCCCCCGCACGCCAAGGCCGACGCCGGCAAGCGCGTCGGCATGGCACGCGGCGCCGTGAACAAGGCCCTCGCCGCCCGACAGGCCGAGCTGGAGGCCGAGCGGGACGCCCGGGTCCTGGTCGAGGAGTCGGTGGACGTCACCCTGCCCTACGACCGTGTCCCGGCCGGCGCCCGCCACCCGCTGACCACGCTCTCCGAGCGCATCGAGGACATCTTCGTGGCCATGGGCTACGAGGTCGCCGAGGGCCCGCAGGCCGAGGCGGAGTGGTTCAACTTCGACGCCCTCAACATCGGCCCGGACCACCCGGCCCGCGGCGAGGCCGACACGTTCTTCGTGCAGGGCCCCGACGGCGGCGGCGACTCCGGTGTCGTGCTGCGCACGCACACCTCGCCGGTGCAGATCCGCTCCCTGCTGGAGCGCGAGCTGCCGGTCTATGTGATCTGCCCCGGCCGCGTCTACCGCACCGACGAGCTGGACGCCACGCACACGCCCGTCTTCCACCAGGTCGAGCTGCTCGCCGTGGACGAGGGCCTGACCATGGCCGACCTCAAGGGCACCCTGGACCACATGGTCCAGTCGCTGTTCGGCGAGGGCATGAAGACCCGGCTGCGGCCGAACTTCTTCCCGTTCACCGAGCCGAGCGCCGAGATGGACATGCTCTGCTACGTCTGCAAGGGCGAGTCCGTCGGCAACCCCGACCGCCCCTGCCGCACCTGCTCGTCCGAGGGCTGGATCGAGCTGGGCGGCTGCGGCATGGTCAATCCGCGGGTGCTCACCGCCTGCGGCGTCGACCCGGAGAAGTACAGCGGCTTCGCCTTCGGGTTCGGCATCGAGCGGATGCTGATGTTCCGCCACAACGTCGAAGACATGCGAGACATGGTCGAGGGTGACGTCCGGTTCACCCGGCCGTTCGGGATGGAGATCTGATGCGGATCCCGCTTTCTTGGCTGCGGGAGTACGTCGACCTGCCGGCGACTGAAACCGGGCGCGACGTCCAGGCCAAGCTCGTTTCGGCGGGCCTCGAGGTCGAGACCGTCGAGCAGCTCGGCGCCGACCTCAAGGGGCCGCTCGTCGTCGGCCAGGTGCTGACCATCGAGGAGCTGGAGGGCTTCAAGAAGCCGATCCGCTTCTGCACCGTCGACGTCGGCCAGGCCAACGGCACCGGCGAGCCCCAGGAGATCGTCTGCGGCGCCCGCAACTTCTCCGTCGGCGACAAGGTCGTCGTGGTCCTCCCGGGCGCCACGCTGCCCGGCGGCTTCTCGATCTCCGCCCGCAAGACGTACGGCAAGACCTCGCACGGCATGATCTGCTCCAGCGACGAGCTGGGCATGGGCGACGACGGCAACCACGGCATCATCGTGCTGCCGCCGGAGACCGAGGTCGGCAAGGACGCCATCGAGCTGCTCCAGCTGGTGGACGAGGTCCTCGACATCGCGGTCACCGCCAACCGCGGCGACTGCCTGTCCATCCGCGGTGTCGCCCGCGAGACCGCCATCGCCTACGGCCTGCCGCTCAGGGACCCGGCGCTGCTCGACGTCCCGGCCCCCAACGCGTTCGGCCCCTCGGTGAAGATCTCCGAGCCGCGCGGCTGCGACCGCTTCACCGCCCGCACGGTGACCGGCCTCGACCCTCACGCGCGCTCCCCGATCTGGCTTCAGCGCCGGCTGCAGAAGGTCGGCATGCGCCCGATCTCGCTCGCCGTCGACATCACCAACTACGTGATGATGGAGATCGGCCAGCCGCTGCACGCCTACGACCGCAAGCTGGTGCAGGGCACGATCGGCGTGCGCCGGGCCGAGGAGGGCGAGAAGTTCACGACCCTCGACGGTCAGACGCGCACGCTGCACGCCGAGGACCTCGTGATCACCGACGACCGTGGCCCCATCGGCCTCGCGGGCGTCATGGGCGGCGCCAACACGGAGATCGCCGACCACGGGGAGGACCCGGAGAACGCGACCACCGAGGTCCTCATCGAGGCCGCGCACTTCGACCAGATCTCCATCGCGCGCACCGCCCGCCGCCACAAGCTGTCCACCGAGGCATCCCGCCGCTTCGAGCGCGGTGTCGACCCCCAGGCGGCCTCCGCGGCGGCCCAGCGCACAGCCGACCTGCTGGTGCTGCTCGCGGGTGGCACGGCCGACGCGGGCGTCACCGAGATCATCGCGCCGTCCGCCCCGCACACCATCACCATGCCCGCCGACCACCCGGACCGGGTCGCGGGTGTCGACTACGGCCGTGAGACCGTCGTCCGCCGCCTCCAGGAGGTCGGCTGCGATGTGTACGGGCAGGACGAGCTGGTCGTGACCGTCCCGTCCTGGCGGCCCGACCTGACCGACCCCAACGACCTGGCCGAAGAGGTCATCCGCCTGGAGGGCTACGAGAACCTGCCCTCCACGCTGCCCAAGCTCCCCTCGGGCCGCGGGCTGACCCACCGGCAGCGCCTGCACCGCCGGGTCGGCCGGATCCTCGCCGGGGAGGGATACGTCGAGGCCCCGAACTACCCGTTCGTCAGCGAGCAGGTCCTCGACCAGTTCGGCCTGGAGAGCGACGACCCGGCCCGCCGGGTCGTCAAGCTGGTCAACCCGCTCAACGACGAGGAGCCCGCGCTCCGTACGACGCTGCTGCCGGGCCTGCTGGGCGCGCTGCGCCGAAACGGCGGCCGGGGCAACCACGATCTGGCGCTGTTCGAGACCGGCCTGGTCTTCCATCCCCGGCCCGAGGGCTCCGCGGGCGGGCGGCGCGTCGCCGCGCACCTGTCCGTCGACCGTCGTCCGACCGACGAGGAGATCGCGGAGCTGAACGCCGCGCTGCCCGAGCAGCCGCGCCATGTCGCCGTCGTCCTCGCGGGCGCCCGGGAACAGGCCGGCTGGTGGGGCAAGGGCCGCCCGGCCGACTGGGCCGACGCCGTCGAGGCGGCACGGACCGTCGCCCGCGAGGCCGGCGCCGAGCTGATCGTCCGCAAGGGCCAGTACGGGCCGTGGCACCCGGGCCGCTGCGCCGAGCTGACGGTCGCCATGGACGGCACCGAGCGGGTCGTGGGCCACGCGGGCGAGCTGCACCCGCGGGTGGTGAAGACGCTGGGCCTGCCGGAGCGCACCTGCGCCATGGAGCTGAACCTGGACGTCCTGGAGCAGGTGGGCAACGACACCCCGCAGGCGCCGCACATCTCCACCTTCCCGGTCGCCACCCAGGACGTCGCCCTGGTCGTGGACAGGACGGTCCCGCACACGGACGTCGAGGCCGCGCTGCGTGAGGGTGCCGGTGAACTCCTGGAGTCCATCCGGCTGTTCGACGTCTACGAGAGCGAGCAGCTCGGCGAGGACAAGAAGTCGCTCGCGTACGCGCTGCGCTTCCGCGCCCCCGACCGCACCCTGACCGTCGACGAGGCCTCCGCGGCCCGTGACGCGGCGGTCGCGCTGGCGGCCGAGCGCACCGGGGCGGCACTGCGGAGCTAGTCACCGCACGCACCAGGGCGAGGGGAGCTTCACCGCGCGGCTCCCCTCAGCCCTGCGCCCCCGTACTCCCTTGAGCCACCTCACTCATTAGGGTGGCGAGTCCCGATGATCCCGACCGGCAGCCGATCGGACCGACAGAATCGGACCGGCCCAGGGGCGTGAGGTGGGACTCCGCGGGCCGATTCTGGGCATTCGGGGCTCTCATGGGGGGCCGGCATGATCCGTATCAAGGCTGGGCCCCCTCGCGGGCCGTGGCCCGGTGTACCTTGCCGGGGCCGATGGGGCACGGTCGTCGCCCGCGGAGTCGGGCACCGCGCCCACAGGGGCCCCCGGCGTCTGCGGCGGGCGTTCTCGGTCGGGCTGCCCACCGTGTGGGGCGCGACCATGGTCTCGTACAAGCTGGCCTGTCCGCTCGCCCAGCAGCACGCACTCGGTGCGCGGATCGCGGGCAGCGCCGTGTTCCTGGCGGCCGGCGCGGGGCTGCTGCTGCACGTCCGGCAGGTGTATCTGCGGGAGCTGAGACAGGCCCGGAAGGTCGCGGGAGCCGCTCAGAGCGTGCTGCTGCGCCCGCTGCCGCCGTGGATCGACGGGCTGCGGGTGGCCGCCGCGCAGCTCTCCGCGGACCGCGGAGCCGCCGTCGGCGGTGACCTGTACGAGGTGATCGCCACCGAGCACGGGGTGCGCATCGTGATGGGTGATGTGCGCGGACACGGACTCGCGGCCCTCGCCACGGCCGCCGCCGTCCTCGGCAGCTTCCGCGAAGCCGTGCACGACGAGTCCGAACTCGCCCCGGTGCTGCGGCGGCTGGACCGGGCGCTGGCCCGGCATCTGCGCGAGCGGGTCCGGGCGGAACACCCCTCGTCCGGCCGGGAGCCGGACAGCCCGGTCGCGGAGGAGTTCGTGACCCTCCTGCTCCTCGAAGTCGGCCGCGAGGGAGAACTGCGTGTCCTCAACTGCGGCCATCCGTGGCCGTATCTGCTGGACCGGGGCGGGGCCGTCCCCCTGAGCGGCGCCGAACCCCTGCCCCCGCTCGGCCCGTTCCCCCTTCCCGAGGATCTGCCGGCCGTCGACTGCGGGAGACTGGCGCCCGGACAGGCGCTGTTCCTGCACACCGACGGCGCCGAGGACGCCCGGGACCCGCAGGGGCGCTTCTTCCCCCTGGCCGCGGCCCTGACGGAGGCCGTCCGCGACGACGTCGTACCCCAGAGGGTGCTGCACACCGTGTTCGCCGGCCTGCTCCGCCACAGCGGCGCACGCCTCTCCGACGACGTGGCCCTCCTGGCGGTGCGCAACGACCGCCGGGACGCCCCGTCGGGGGCCCGGGGCGCCGCGCGGCACACCACGACGGATCCGCATCCGACGAACCACGGATAGCCATCCACGAGCCAGGCGTCGGCCACCGGCCGAAGCACGGATCGGCGATCCACGAGCCGCGGTCGGCCACCGGCCAAAGCACGGATCGGCCACCGGCCAAAGCACGGATCGGCCACCGGCCAAAGCACGGATCGGCCACCGGCCGAAGCACGGATCGACCACCGGCCGAAGCACGGATCGACCACCGGCCGAAGCACGGATCGACCACCGGCCGAAGCACGGATCGACCACCGGCCGAAGCACGGATCGGCGATCCACGAGCCGCGGTCGGCCACCGGCCGAAGCACGGATCGGCGATCCACGAGCCGCGGTCGGCCACCGGCCGAAGCACGGATCGGCCCCCCGGCGTTCGCGGCGGCGCGCCGACGCGCCGTCCACCCCGCCACGGAGTGTCGGGCAGGCAGCGGGGCGGACGGCGCGGAGTTCGGGCCGCCGCACTGTACGAGGGGGAGCCGGCGGCCCGCCGGCCCCTTACGAGGGGTTTCAGTCAACCGGCCGGAAACGCTCCGCAACAGCGCACGCACAGCCCGGATGCGGGCACTCCGTTCACACCCCGTGTGAACCCGGACGCACTACGCTGTCCGCACCGAGCCACCGGAGGGCATTCCATGCAGCCCAACACCCTGCTCGACGCGATCCTCGACGAGGCCGGGATCTCCCACGCGGGACTCGCCGCACACGTCAACCAGGCGGGGCGGGCGCGCGGCCTCGCGCTGCGGTACGAACACACCGCCGTGGCACGGTGGTTGAAGGGCCAGCGTCCGCGCGGCCAGGTGCCCGATCTGATCTGCGAGGTGCTCGCCGCCCGGCTGCGCCGCCCCGTGACCCTCGACGACATCGGCCTCGGTGTGCCCGGCGAGCCGGCCGCCCCGCACAGCTCGGGCCTGTCCGGCTTCGTCGAACGGGCCACCGCCCTGTGGCGCTCCGACGAGCAGCAGCGCTCGCACCTCCTCGACGCGCCCGCGGTCACGGGCACGCCCGCCGTGATGCCGGTGTGGGAGTGGGAGAACCCGCCCGAGGACGTGGACGTCTCGCGCGGCGGCCGGCACCGGGTCACCCCCGCCGACATCGAGATGCTGCGCGCCGCCCGGAGCCACTACGAGCAGATGTACCGCAAGGCGGGCGGCATAGCGACCCGCAGCCGGATCGTCGGCTTCCTGAACTCCGAGACCGCGCCGCTGCTGCGCGGCAGCTACACCGACGCCATGGGCCGCCAACTGCACCGCGCCACCGGCGGCCTGGTGGCCATCGCCGGCATCTGCGCCTACGACTCGGACGCCCACGGCCTCGCCCAGCGCTACTTCCACCAGGCCCTGCGCCTGGCGAAGGCCAGTGGGGACCGGGGGCTCGGCGCGTATGTGATAGCGCTGCTGGTCAACCAGTCCCTGTTCATGAAGGAGTACCGGCAGGCCGTCGCCTTCGCGGAGGCCGCGCTGCGCGCCGCGGGCACCCACATCACCCCGGCGCTCGCCTCCGACCTCTATGCCATGCAGGCGAAGGCGTACGCGCATCTCGGGGACGCGACGAGCGCGCTGGCCTGCATCCGGCGGGCCGAGTCGGCCGCCGACCGCATCCTGCGCGGCCACGAACCGGACGAGACCGGCTATGTCCAGCCCGGCCTCGTCAACGTCCAGGTCGCGGAGGCGCTGCTCAGCCTCGGCGATCTGACGGCGGCGGGGGAGCACGCCGCGGCCGCCGTGGACACGCCCGCGCACGACCGGGGCCGTGTGCACCGGCTCGCCATGCTCAGCCAGATCGAACTGCGGCAGGGCAATGCCGACCGGGCGGCGGCCACCGCGGTCGAAATGGCCGAGCGGGCGCGGGGGATGGAGTCCATGCGCCTGCGCGACAGACTGCGCGCGGTGCGCGAGCACCTGGTGCGCAGCGGCTGTGCCGGAACGGCGGAGGCAGCCGAACTCATCGACGGCGCACTGCGCGTACCGCTGTAGAGACCCGGGGGCCCCTGCGGACGGCCGCGCCGGCCCACCGGGATTCCCGCCGACGCGGGCCACTGTGTCTCCCGATGCGCCGGGCATGCACCGCTGTGAGCCTGCTGAGAGGCCGCTCCTGCTGCGATATTGCCACTTACTCAGCGGAAGGTGGCAGAACCGTGCAGTGGACGAAACTGAACGAACAGACTGTGTATGAAAACCGCTGGTTCAGCGTCAATCTGGCCGATGTGGAGGTGCCGGGCGGCCGGCATCTCGACCACTTCCTGATCCGGCTGCGGCCCGTCGCCGTGGCCACCGTCGTGAACGAGGCCAACGAGGTGCTCCTGTTGTGGCGGCACCGCTTCATCACCGACAGCTGGGGGTGGGAGCTCCCGGCCGGGGTCGTGGAGGACGGCGAGGACATCGCCGCCGCGGCGGCCCGCGAACTCGAGGAGGAGACCGGCTGGCGGCCGGGACCTCTGCGCCATCTCATGAGCGTCGAGCCCTCCAACGGACTCACCGACGCCCGGCACCACGTCTACTGGGCCGACGAGGGAGAGTACGTCGGACACCCCGTGGACGACTTCGAGTCGGACCGTCGGGAATGGGTTCCCCTCAAGCTCGCCCCCGACCTGGTCGCCCGCGGAGAGGTCCCGGCCGCCACCATGGCGGCCGCGTTACTCCTGCTGCACCACCTCAGGCTCGGGCAGGACGCACTGCCCTGAATCCCCACCGCGTCCGACGGGCTAGCGACCCAGCGCCTGCCAGACCGCCACGACGAGTGCGCCCACCGCCGTGAGGACGGCGACCGCGGGCAGTGGCCAGCGCGTGTGCTCCAGCGCGACCACCCGCAGGCTCAACTCGTCGAGATCCTTGGCGGTTTCCTCGGCACGATGACTGAGCAGTGCCAGCCCTCCCTCGACCCGGGCGTGCGCCACATCGAGGCGACGGCGTAACTCTGCGACTTCTCCATGGACCACGGGATGCTCGGGGTCGGCGCTCACGTGTCCGCTCCTTTCCGTAGTCGTCACATCCCTTTGCATGCGCATGAGAAGTCAACTCGCCTGGTGGACGCGTGGGGAGAGTGTGCGAAAGGCATATGCGTGTCCCCGGCACACACGGTGTGTGAATGGCGCGGGCCCGGCACCGAAAACGGCGCCGGGCCCGTCCTGGCCCGAGACTCACGGTCTGTGACCAGGTGGGGTGGGAGACCCCCGGATCAGCTGTAGGTGTAGAAGCCGGAGCCCGTCTTGCGGCCGAGCCGGCCCGCCTCCACCATGCGCTGGAGCAGCGGGGGAGCGGCGTACAGGGGCTCCTTGTACTCCTCGTACATCGAGTTGGCGATGGAGACGATGGTGTCCAGGCCGATCAGGTCCGAGAGCTTCAGCGGGCCCATCGGGTGGGCGCAGCCCAGCTCCATGCCGTTGTCGATGTCCTCGCGGCCCGCGATGCCCGACTCGAACATCCGGATGGCGGAGAGCAGATAGGGCACGAGCAGTGCGTTGACGACGAAGCCGGAGCGGTCCTGGGCACGGATCGCGTGCTTGCCGAGGACCTTCTCCGCGAACAGCTGGGCCCGGCCGAGCGTGCCCTCGGAGGTGGTCAGGGCCGGGATCAGCTCGACGAGCTTCTGCACCGGCGCCGGGTTGAAGAAGTGTATGCCGATCACGTGGTCCGGCCGCGAGGTGGCGACCGCGAGCTTGACCAGCGGAATCGAGGAGGTGTTGGAGGCGAGGATCGCGTCCGGGCGGGTGACCACCTGGTCGAGCACCTGGAAGATCTCCGTCTTCACCTGCTCGTTCTCGACGACGGCCTCGATCACCAGGTCGCGGTCGGCGAACTCCCCGAGGTCGGTGGTGAAGGTGAGGCGCGCCTGCGTCTCCTCCCGCTCCTCCTCGGAGATCTTGCCTCGCTCGGCCGCCTTGGACAGGGAGTTGAGCAGGCGGGTCCGGCCGATCTCCAGGGCTTCGCCGGTGGTCTCGGCGACCTTCACGTCCAGTCCGGCGCGGGCGCACACCTCGGCGATGCCCGCTCCCATCTGGCCGCAGCCCACCACTCCGACGCGTTCGATGTCGGTCACATCGTCCCTTTCGCTGATCATCCGACCTGGGGAGGGGGTGTGCGCACCACGCCGGCTCGCGCGGTCACAGGACGCCCTCTGGCAGGTCCCCCGTGGTTCGGTGCCTGCTTGTGACTCTGCACGTTACCCCCGGCGTGCCGATGATCGATCGTCCGGGTGGGAACCCACTCCAGGGGATACGATCCGTGACCGGACGGAAACAGTACGTATGGGGGCGAGTGCATGCGACGAGTGTCACGCCGGGCGTTCACGGTGGCCGCCCTGTCGGCCCTGGTGACGGCGGGCGATGCCCGTGCGCTCCCACGCCGGGCGGCGGGCGGGGAGATGCGGGGGATGTGGCTGGCGACCGAGTTCCGCCGTGACTGGCCCTCCCGGGCCGTACTGCCGGCCGCCGTGCAGCGCGCCGAGCTGTGTGCCTACCTCGACACCGCGGTACGGCGCCGGCTGAACACCGTCTTCTTCCAGGTCCGTCCCTCGGCCGACGCGTTGTGGCCCTCGCCCTACGAGCCCTGGTCCCAGTTCCTGACCGGCACCCAGGGGAAGGACCCGGGCTGGGACCCGCTCGGCACGGCGGTCCAGGAGGCGCACGCCCGGGGGCTCGAGCTGCACGCCTGGTTCAACCCGTATCGGGTGGCCACCCACACCGACCTGACGCGACTCGCCGCCGGGCACCCCGCGCGCCGGCACCCGGACTGGGTGGTGGCCTACGGCGGCAAGCTCTACTACAACCCCGGGATGCCGCAGGTGCGCATGTTCGTCGAGGACGCGATCCTCGACGCCGTACGCCGCTATCCGGTGGACGGCGTCCACTTCGACGACTACTTCTACCCGTATCCCGTCGCGGGCGGGGTCTTCGACGACGACGAGGCGTACGCGGCCTACGGCGGCGGGTTCGCGAGCCGGGCCGCCTGGCGGCGGCACAACACCGACCTCCTGGTGCGGGAGACCGCGACGCGCGTCCACGCGCTCCGGCCCACCGCGCGCTTCGGCGTCAGCCCCTTCGGGGTGTGGCGCAACGCCGAGAACGACCCCCGAGGCTCGCACACCCGGGCCGGGGTGCAGGCCTACGACGACCTGTACGCCGACACCCGGGCATGGGTGCGGTCCGGGTGGCTGGACTACATCTGCCCGCAGATCTACTGGAACATCGGCTTCCCCGCCGCCGACTACGCGACGCTCGTGCCCTGGTGGGCCGAGGTGACCCGGGGCACGCGCGTGCAGCTGTACGTGGGAGAGGCGCTCTACAAGGCCGGGGACCTGGCGCAACCCGACGCGTGGCAGGACCCGGAGGAACTCTCGCGCCACCTCGGCCTCGCCGCGAGGTATCCACAGGTGCGCGGTCATGTCTTCTTCGCGGCGAAGGAGGTACGGGCGGACCCCGCGGGGGCGATGGCGCGGGTCGTCGCCGACCACTACGGGCAGCCGGCGAGGCCCCCGCGCTGAGCGTGCCGGATCGCCGTCGCCGTGCCCGGATCGCCGCGCACGAGGGCGGGACCCGCTCCGATCCGGGCCCCGCCGTCCGGTCCTCGCTCTACTGTCCGATCTGCTGACCCATTTCCTTGTGGCGGATCTCGGTGTCGGGTCCGGGGGAGCACAGCCCCTCGTGCCCGTCCTGGAAGCGGACACGGTACGGCGGCGTGCCGTCTGAGCCCATCACTTCGACGATCTCGCCGACCTTGTCGTGCTGCCCGACGATCCTGCCGTGCTGCACCAGCTTGTCACCCACAGTTGCGTGCATCTGGGGCCCTCCTCGTCACGTGCGGGAGTATCGGTCCGTGGCCGCGGTCTACGGCCGGTGGCGCCGGTCGACCCGTCCGCGCCCTCCGCCCCGGTCAGGACCGCGTCCGCTGGGTGACCGCGATACACACCAGCACCGCGGCGGCCGTCAGCGGAGCGGCCGGGGTGAGATGCTCGCCGAGGAGCAGTACCGACCACACCAGTGTGAGCAGCGGCTGTGCCAGCTGCAACTGGCTGGCACGGGGGATTCCGACGGCCGCCATGCCCCGGTACCAGACGACCAGTCCGAGGAACTGGGAGCCGGCCGCCACCCACAGCACCCCCGCCACAGCGTGCACGGTGAGGTGGACCGGCTCGTGGGAGAGGGCGATGAGCGCGCCCGGCACGCTCAGCGGCAGGCACAGCACCAGTGCCCAGCCGATGACCTGCCAGCCGGGCATGACCCGGGCCAGCCGGCCGCCCTCGGTGTAGCCCGCGGCGCAGATCAGCAGTGCCCCGAAGAGATAGGCGTCCGCTCCGGTCAGCGCGCCGCCGCTCTGCTGCACGGTGAACGCGATGACGGCCGCGGCACCGGCCAGGGCCGCCAGCCAGAAGGTACGGGAGGGGCGGGCGCCGACGCGCACCGCGGAGAAGACGGCAGTCGTGAGGGGGAGCAGTCCGACGACCACCGCGGCGTGCGCCGTCGTGGAGGTCTGGAGGGCGAGGGTGGTCAGCAGCGGGAAGCCGAGCACGACCCCGGCCGCGACCACGGCGAGCCCCGCCCGGTGCGGGCGCGGGGGCAGAGGGATCCGCAGCGCGAGCAGACAGCCGCCGGCGATGACGGCGGCCAGCGCGCTGCGCACCGCCACGAGCGACCACGGCCCGAACCCCTCCAGTCCCCAGGCGGTGGCGGGGAACGTGAGGGAGAAGGCGACGACTCCGAGGGCGGCCTGCACCGTGCCGCCGTGCCGCGGGGCGGTTCCCGCCGCCCCGCCCCGCCGGATGCGGCGGGGAGCCCTCGGCTCCCCGGCCGTGCCGCCGTTCGGCTGTGCGGCCGCTATCGCCGTAGTGTTAGTAGCGCTATCCTCTGCTCTCATGCAAGAGCGTAGCAGTGTCACCGAATTGGCGAAGCATCTACGGTCCGAGGTGAACCGCTACTCTCCGGGCGAGAAGCTGCCCGCCAGTCGGGCACTCGTCGAGCGGTTCCGGGTCAGTCCGGTGACCGTGTCGCGCGCGCTCGCCCGGCTGGCCGCCGAGGGGCTCGTGGTGACGCGGCCCGGGGCCGGCGCCTTCCGGGCCGAGCCGCGTGCGTCGGCCCCGGCCGTGGGGGACACCGCCTGGCAGGAGGTGGCCCTCAGTGCCGAGGCGGCCGCCGAGCTCGTGCCCCGGAGTGTCGATGCCTCCGGCGTGCTGGACACGCTGGCCGCCCCGCCCGCCGGCGTCGTCGAGTTCAACGGCGGCTATCTGCACCCGGGCCTGCAACCGGAGCGTGCCATGGGCGCGGCCCTGTCCCGGGCCGGGCGCCGCCCCGGTGTGTGGGCCCGGCCGCCGGTGGAGGGCGTCGCCGAGCTGCGTGAGTGGTTCGCGCGCGGTATCGGCGGCGCGATCACCGCGGCCGATGTGCTGATCGCGGCGGGCGGCCAGTCCGCGCTGACCACCGCGCTGAGGGCCCTGGCACCGCCCGGCGCGCCCGTGCTGGTCGAGTCACCCACCTACCCCGGCATGCTGGCGATCGCCCGCGCGGCGGGTCTGCGGCCCGTGCCCGTGCCGGTCGACCCGGACGGGATGAAACCGGCCCTGCTCGCGGACGCCTTCCGGGCGAGCGGGGCCCGTGTCGTCGTGTGCCAGCCGCTGTTCCAGAACCCGACCGGAGCCGTCCTCGCGCCGGAGCGCCGGCGCGAGGTGCTGCGCATCGCACGCGAGGCCGGCGCGTTCGTCATCGAGGACGACTTCGTACGGCGGCTGGCACACGAGGACGCCGGTCCGCTGCCGCCCCCGCTGATCGCGGAGGATCCCGACGGGGTCGTCGTGCATGTCTCCTCGCTCACCAAGGCCACCTCGCCCAGCTTCCGGGTCAGCGCGCTGGCCGCACGCGGCCCGGTCCTGGAGCGGCTGCGCGCGATCCAGGTCGTCGACACCTTCTTCGTGCCGCGCCCCCTCCAGGAGGCCGCTCTGGAGCTCGTCGGCTCGCCCGCGTGGCCCCGCCATCTGCGCGCCGTGGCCGCCGAGCTGAAGCTGCGCCGGGACACGATGACCACCGCCCTCGGACTGCACCTGCCCGAACTCGCCCTGGCGCACGTCCCCTCCGGCGGATACCACCTCTGGGCCCGTCTGCCCGACGGCACCGACGAGTCGTCCCTCGTCGCGGGAGCCCTGCGCGCGGGCGTCGCGGTCGCCCGCGGCCGTCCCTACTTCAGTGCGGAACCCCCCGCCGCCCACCTCCGGCTGAGCTTCGCGGCGGTTGGCGGGACCGGGGAGATCGTGGAGGGCGTACGGCGCCTGCGCACCGCCTGCGACGAGGTGCTCGGGGCTCGGTAGCCAAGGGCGCCGCGCCCGCGGAGGTAGGCGCGCCGGCCGGCGGATGAAACGGTCACGGGTCCGCGCACGGAACGGGGCACCAGCGCGGACGAAACGGGTCACCGGGCCGCAAGACGCACCGGCCGGCGCGGACGACGCCCTTGGTATCTCCTGGGTAACAGGTCTTGACCTGCGCACTTGCGCGTCACACCATCGCCGTGTGCATGTTCGGGTCACGTTCGTCGCCGCCGCGCGCAGCTCCTCGCTGCTCGCGGAACGCTTCGAGGACGACCGCCCGCTGGACCAGGCGGGCTGGGACGAGGTGCAACGGGCCGCCCGGGATCTGGTGCCGCTGGCGGCGGCCGAGCTGCGCTACTGCTCGCCGACGCCGCGGAGCCGGGCCACCGGGGACGCGCTCGGATACGCGCCGCTGGTACAGCTCGCGCTGCGGGACTGCGACATGGGCCGCTGGCGCGGGTTCACGCTGGGCGAGGCGATGGCCCGGGAGCCCTCGGCGGTGGACGCCTGGCTCGCGGACCCACGCTCCACACCGCACGGCGGCGAGTCGCTGACCGCGTTCATCTCCCGCGTGGGCGGCTGGCTGGAGACCCGTCCGGTGGACGACGGCAGCCGCATCGTGGCCGTGGCGGAGCCTTCGGTGGTGCGGGCCGCCCTGGTCTACGCGCTGCGGGCGCAGCCGTCGTCGTACTGGAACATCGACGTCCGTCCGCTGTCGACGGTCACGCTGGCCGGACGGGACGGGCGCTGGAACCTCCGTCTGGAGCCGGAGGCCCGGTAGCGGGAGCGGCCCCGCGTGGGGCGGCTCCCCGCTGGGCGCGCGACACACAGGGCCGGACGGGCGGCTGGCGCTCGCGTGTGTAGTCGGTTGTCAGCACCAGGTCCTTCGCGGGCCCACCGACGCGCCACACCGTGCGCCAGTGGTCCGCGTCCCGGACGGTGAACTCCCCCCGGTACAGATCCGCCGCGCACGGATGGTCGGCGACATGGCGGCCGGTGGTGAGGTCGAGGTCGTGGAACGGGCGGCCGTCCCCGAACCGCACCTGCGCCGTGCCGGCCGAGTCCCCGGGCAGGAACCACAGCGTCCGCTCGGCGGGACGGGGTGTGCCCCGCCAGACGAACGTGCCCGACTCATGGTGCAGGAGCCCGTCGCCGCCGTCCTCCAGCGGGCGGAACACCGTCGTCCCGGTGAAGCGGCCCTTTTCGTCGTTCGCGAGGTCGCGTACGACGCGCTCGACCCTCCACCGCCCGGCGAGATGCGCGAGCACGTCCGGCACGGGCCAGAAGCTGGAATCCATGCCGCCGACCCTATGCCCGCGTCCGCCCCTGCCCGCAGCCGCCCAGGCCCGGGACGAGCGGTGCCTCCGGCCCGTGCCGCGCCGCACCACCCCCGGCGCGTATTCGGAGTTAATCGCCTCACTTTCCGATGAGGGCACAACCACCTCGGCGGCGATTCCGGTGACCTTCGTGGTCTCCCGCACGATCATGCTCTCCCGGGACGGAGGCGCTCCCGCGCATCCTCCTGTGCGGTGACGCGGTTCGGCGGTCACCATCGGAAGGGAGGGTCGGTCTCCAGGATTGCATAAACGTGCAGCGATACGTATAGTCATGCCATCCAGGAGGAGGTTCCATGACGGTACGTGCGGCGGTCGCCGGAGCGAGCGGATACGCGGGCGGGGAGCTGCTGCGTCTGCTCCTGGCCCATCCCGAGGTCGAGATCGGCGCCCTGACCGGGAACTCCAACGCAGGGCAGCGGCTGGGAGCGCTCCAGCCGCATCTGCTGCCCCTCGCCGACCGCGTGCTCCAGGAGACCGCCCCCGGGGTTCTCGCCGGGCACGACGTGGTCTTCCTGGCCCTGCCCCACGGACAGTCCGCCGCGGTCGCCGAGCAGCTCGGGCCGGAGGTGCTGGTGATCGACATGGGCGCGGACTTCCGGCTGGAGGACGCGGCCGAGTGGGAGAGGTTCTACGACACTGCGCACGCCGGGACCTGGCCCTACGGCCTTCCCGAGCTGCCCGGCGGCCGACCCCGGCTCGCGGGGGCCAAGCGCATCGCGGTGCCCGGCTGCTACCCGACCGCCGCCTCGCTCGCGCTCTTCCCCGCCTACGCCGCGGGTCTCGCCGAGAACGAGGCAGTGATCGTCGCCGCCTCGGGCACCTCCGGCGCCGGCAAGACACCCAGGCCGCACCTGCTCGGCAGCGAGGTCATGGGATCGATGTCCCCGTACGGCGTCGGCGGGGTGCACCGCCACACCCCCGAGATGATCCAGAACCTCAGCGCGGCCGCCGGGGAGACCGTATCCGTCTCCTTCACGCCCACCCTCGCGCCCATGCCCCGCGGCATCCTGGCCACCTGCAGCGCGAAGGCCAGGCCCGGCGTCACCGCCGAGACCGTCCGCGCCGCCTACGACAAGGCCTTCGCCGACGAACCCTTCGTCCATCTGCTGCCCGAGGGA
Source organism: Streptomyces sp. NPDC093261 (assembly GCF_044753645.1). Taxonomy (NCBI): domain Bacteria; kingdom Bacillati; phylum Actinomycetota; class Actinomycetes; order Kitasatosporales; family Streptomycetaceae; genus Streptomyces; species Streptomyces sp. NPDC093261. Next base: position 233,775 of record NZ_JBIVNO010000009.1, on the reverse strand, counting down.
CAGTGGCCCGCCACTGCGTCCGTCTGCGGTTCCAACGCCGTTCAGGTGCAGGTCGCGTACGACGCCGCTGTGCACCGCATCATCGCGATCAGCGCCATCGACAATCTGACCAAGGGCACCGCGGGCGGTGCCGTCCAGAGCATGAACATCGCCCTCGGGCTCGACGAGACCACCGGGCTTTCCACGATCGGAGTCGCACCGTGAGCGACGTACGTGCAGCCACCGGGCCGCAGACCGGGGGCGCCTCCCAGGCCCTTGAGGCACCGGGGGAGAAGAGCGCACCGCCGCGCCGTACGGGCGGAGAAGCGAACAAGGAGTCGCAGTGAGTGTCACGGCAGCAAAAGGGTTCACCGCGGCCGGTGTCGCCGCCGGGATCAAGGAGAACGGCGGCCCGGACCTGGCCCTCGTGGTCAACAACGGGCCCCGCCGCGCCGCCGCGGGCGTCTTCACCTCCAACCGTGTGAAGGCCGCGCCGGTGCAGTGGTCCGAGCAGGTCCTCAAGGCGGGCCAGGTCTCCGCGGTCGTCCTCAACTCCGGTGGCGCCAACGCCTGCACCGGCCCCAAGGGCTTCCAGGACACCCACGCGACCGCCGAGAAGGCCGCCGACGTACTCGGTCGGGGCGCCATCGAGGTCGCCGTCTGCTCCACCGGCCTCATCGGCGTCCTGCTCCCCATGGACAAGCTGCTCGCGGGCATCGACACGGCCGCCGCCCAGCTCTCCGAGCACGGCGGCGAGAAGGCCGCCCTCGCCATCAAGACCACCGACACCGTCCACAAGACCTCCGTGGTGACCAGGGGAGGCTGGACCGTGGGCGGCATGGCCAAGGGCGCCGGCATGCTCGCGCCCGGCCTCGCCACCATGCTCGTCGTCCTCACCACGGACGCCGACGTCGACCAGGAGACCCTGGACCGGGCCCTGCGCGCCGCCACCAGGGTCACCTTCGACCGGGTCGACTCCGACGGCTGCATGTCCACCAACGACACCGTCCTCCTCCTCGCCTCCGGTGCGTCCGGCATCACCCCGGAGTACGAGGAGTTCGCCGACGCCGTCCGGGAGGTCTGCGCCGACCTGGGCCGCCAGCTCATCGGCGACGCCGAGGGCGCCAGCAAGGACATCAGGGTCGAGGTCGTGGGCGCCGCGACCGAGGAGGACGCCGTGGAGGTGGGCCGCTCCATCGCCCGCAACAACCTCCTCAAGTGCGCGATCCACGGCGAGGACCCCAACTGGGGCCGCGTCCTGTCGGCGATCGGAACCACCCGGGCCGCCTTCGAGCCCGACCAGCTCAACGTCGCCATCAACGGCGTCTGGGTCTGCAAGAACGGCTCCGTCGGCGAGGACCGCGAGCTGGTCGACATGCGCTACCGCGAGGTGCACATCCTCGCCGACCTCGCCGCCGGCAACGAGACCGCCACCATCTGGACCAACGACCTCACCGCCGACTACGTCCACGAGAACAGCGCCTACTCCTCATGAGCACCGGAACCACGCGCAAGCACACCGCCCTGCCCAAGGCCAAGATCCTCATCGAGGCGCTGCCCTGGCTGACCCGCCACCACGGCAAGACCGTCGTCATCAAGTTCGGCGGGAACGCCATGGTGAACGACGAGCTGAAGGCCGCCTTCGCCCAGGACGTCGTCTTCCTGCGGCACGCCGGCCTCCGACCCGTCGTCGTGCACGGGGGAGGCCCCCAGATCAGCGCGGCCCTCGACCGGCAGGGCATCCCCACCGAGTTCAAGGCGGGCCTGCGGGTCACCACCGAGGACGCCATGGATGTGGTGCGCATGGTGCTGGCCGGCCAGGTGCAGCGCGAACTGGTCGGGCTGCTCAACCAGCACGGTCCGTTCGCCGTCGGCCTCACCGGCGAGGACGCGCACACCATCACCGCCACCAAGCACCGGCCCGAGATCGACGGCCAGTTGGTCGACATCGGGAGGGTCGGCGAGATCACCGCTATCGACACCGGAGCCATCGAGGCGCTGCTCTCCGACGGCCGCATCCCGGTCGTCTCCTCGATCGCCCGCAGTCAGGACGACGGACATGTCTACAACGTCAATGCTGATACGGCGGCTGCGGCACTCGCTGCGGCACTGGGCGCCGAAACCCTCATGGTCCTCACGGACGTCGAGGGACTCTACGAGGACTGGCCCAACTCCGACGAGGTGATCAGTCGCCTCACCGCCTCCCAGCTGGAGAAGCTGCTGCCGGAACTGTCCTCCGGCATGGCCCCGAAGATGGAGGGCTGCCTGTTCGCCGTGCGCAACGGCGTCACCACCGCCCGCGTCCTCGACGGCCGGGTCCAGCACTCGATCCTGCTGGAGATCTTCACCGACGAGGGCATCGGCACGATGGTCGTGCCCGACGATTTCGCTCAGGGGACCTCCGTATGACTGGTACGACCGATGTCACCGCCGGCTCCGCAGGCGTCGCGCACTCCGCCAACGAGGAGCTGACCCGGCGGTGGCGGGGCGCGCTGATGAACAACTACGGCACCCCCAGGCTGCCCCTGGTCCGCGGCGAGGGCACCAGGCTGTGGGACGCCGACGGCAAGGAGTACCTCGACTTCGTCGGCGGCATCGCGGTCAACGCGCTCGGCCACGCCCATCCCTCGGTCGTCGAGGCGGTCGGCCGGCAGATCGCCTCCCTCGGCCATGTCTCCAACCTGTTCATCGCCGAACCGCCCGTCGCCCTCGCCGAGCGGCTGCTCCAGCTCTTCGGCCGGGACGGCAAGGTGTTCTTCTGCAACTCCGGCGCCGAGGCCAACGAGGGCGCCTTCAAGATCGGCCGGCTGACCGGGCGCACCCATATGGTCGCCACCGACGGCGGCTTCCACGGCCGCACCATGGGCGCCCTCGCGCTCACCGGCCAGCCCGGCAAGCAGGAGCCGTTCCGGCCGCTGCCCGGCGAGGTCACGCACGTCCCCTACGGCGACGCGCAGGCGCTGGCCGCCGCGGTCACCGAGGAGACCGCGCTCGTGATCATCGAGCCCGTCCAGGGCGAGAACGGGGTCGTCGTCCCGCCCGCCGGTTACCTCAAGGCGGCCCGGGCGATCACCGCGGCCACCGGGGCGCTGCTCGTGCTCGACGAGGTGCAGACCGGCATCGGCCGCACCGGGCACTGGTTCGAGTACCAGGCCCATGAGGGCGTCCTGCCGGATGTGGTCACGCTCGCCAAGGGCCTCGGCGGCGGACTGCCGCTCGGCGCCACCGTGGCCTTCGGCCGCGCCGCCGAGCTGCTCCAGCCGGGCCAGCACGGCACGACCTTCGGCGGCAACCCCGTGGCCTGCGCCGCCGGGCTCGCCGTTGTCGAGACCATCGCGGCCGACGGTCTCCTGGAGAACGTCAAGCGGCAGAGCGAGCGACTGCGGGAGGGAATCGAGTCGCTGGGGCACCCGCTGATCGACCATGTCCGGGGTGCGGGCCTGCTCCTGGGTATCGTGCTCAGCGAACCGCTCGCGCAGCAGGCGCAGCAGGCGGCTCAGGACGCCGGTCTCCTGGTGAACGCGCCCGCCCCGAACGTCGTACGGCTGATGCCGCCGCTGAACCTCGGCGATGACGATGTGGCGGCGTTCCTCCGGGCACTCCCCGGTGTCCTCGACGCAGTGAACGGGGACGGACGATCCGGAGAATGAGACGACGATGACCCAGGCGCAGGACCATGAGCACACGGGACCGGCCGTGCCGCAGACCCGCACCGCGCGCCACCGCCGGATCGTGGACATCCTCAACCGGCAACCGGTGCGCTCCCAGAGCCAGTTGGCGAAGCTTCTCGCCGACGACGGGCTGAACGTCACCCAGGCGACGCTCTCCCGGGATCTGGACGAGCTGAACGCGGTGAAGATCCGCAACACCGACGGCGACCTCATCTACGCCGTCCCGAGCGAGGGAGGCTTCCGCACCCCGCGCGCACCGCTCGGCGGGTCGGCCAAGGAGGAGCGGATGCGGCGCCTGTCCCAGGAACTGCTGATCTCCGCGGAGGCGTCCGCCAATCTCGTGGTCCTGCGCACCCCTCCGGGTGCGGCACAGTTCCTCGCCTCGGCCATCGACCAGGCCGAACTGCACGACATCCTCGGCACCATCGCGGGTGACGACACCCTGCTGCTGATCAGCCGGGACCCGACCGGGGGCCAGGCGCTCGCGGACCACTTGCTGCGGCTGGCGCAGACCGGGCACTGAGATCGCCCGTACACATGGGGGAGGGCGCACCGGAACCGGTGCGCCCTCCCCCATGTGCGGTCAGCCCAGCCGGGCCGCCAGACCGCCCGTGCACCGCACCTCGTCGCCCGCCGTGATCAGCAGCGCTTCCACGTCCGGCAGCGACTCCAGCCAGGCCAGGCCCGCCCGCGAGCCCATGGCGAACGCGGCCGTCGCCCAGCAGTCGGCCCAGATCAGCCGGGGGGCCACCACGGTCACCGCGACCAGGTCGGTCACCGCCGAACGCCCGGTGCGCGGGTCCACGATGTGCGTGCCGCGCTCCGCGGTCCCGGACGTGGCCACGGCGAGCTCGTCGGCGCCGGCCGCGGAGACCACCGCGGCCAGCCCGCCCGGACGCAGCGGATCCGACACTCCGACCCGCCAGGGGCGGTGCGGCTCTGGAGCCCCGTACAGCTGGACGTCCCCGCCGCCGTTGACACTCACTCCGCTCGCCCCGGTCGCCGACAGCAGCCGGGCCGCCCGCTCGACCGCCCAGCCCTTGACGATCCCGGTGGGATCGGTCCGTCCCGCGTAGCGCGTGCTGAACCAGCCGTCGCTGAGCCGTTCCGCCTCGGCGCCGAGCGCGAGCACCTCGGCGACCTCCGGGTCGCACTCCTCGACGGTCGTCTCACCGCGCGCGAGCCGCGATATCTGGCTGTGCTCCCGGTAGGTGCTGAACACCTCGTCCACCCGGTGGAGTCCGGCGATCGCCTCCACCAGCGCGGTGCGCACGGCCTCGGGCTCGCCACCGCGCACATCGAAGGAGACGACGGTGCCCATCACCTCCTCCGCGTGGCGCAGCGCGGGCGGTGCCCCGGGATCGGTCACCTGTCCCGCCACTCAGCCACGGGCCTTGTCCAGGGCCGACTGAAGGGACTGCTTGTATCCGGCACTGGTATAGGTCGCGCCGGACACCGCGTCGATGTTCGCACTCTGTGCGCTCACCGCCTCCTGGTTGAGTTTGGGGATGGCCAGCGCGGTCTTCTGGTCGCTGACCCCGCCCTCGGGCGCCTGGACGGCCTCCGCCTTGGTGATCTTCCCACCGCTGACGGTCACCCGCACCTGGACATTGCCGTACTGGGTCTGGGACACGGTACCCAAGACCGTACGCGCCTGGGCCGACGATCCCGACGACGAGCCGGAGCCGCCCGCGGAGCCGTTGCCGCCCGCCGAGCCCGAAGAGGCGCCGCCCGGCGCGGCCTTCGCCTTGTCGATCGCCGACTGGAGCGACTGCTTGTAGCCGCCGCTGGTGTAGGTGGCGCCCGAGACCGCGTCGATCTGCGCGCTCTGCGCGGCGACGGCCTCCTGGTTGAGCCTGGGCACGGACATGGCGGTCTTCTGGTCGCTCAGCCCGCCCTTGGGCGCCTGGACGGCCTCGGCCTTGGTGATCTTCCCGCCGCTCAGCGTCAGACGCACCCGGACGTCGCCGTACTGCGTCTTGGCCACGTCACCGGTGACGCTCTGCGTGCCGGCCTGCTGTCCGCTGCCGCCCTGCGGCGCCTCCTGGGCCGCGGCCGTCTGCCGCGGTGCGACTCCGCCCGCCGCCTGGGGGGAGGCCGGATTCGACGCCGGCTTCAGCGACAGCAGCAGGACGATCCCTGACACGGTGGCGGCGCCGGCGAGCACGGCACGCCGCACGGGGTGGGTCTTCCTCATGGCTCCCAAAGCTCCTGAATCCCGTCGCTCACATCTCGAACGACTCGTGATGGATGCGGCGGGCGGGAACCCCCGCGCCGCGCACTGCTTCGTACACCTGCTGTGCGAAGCCGGGCGGTCCGCACATGAAGACGTCGTGGCGGTCGATGTCCGGCAGCTTGCGGCGCAGGGTGTCCGCCGAGATGTCCGGGCGTTCTCCCTCCGGGCTGTTGACCGCGTACATCAGCCGGGCGCCGCGCTCCTCGGCGATCTGGGCCAGCTCGTCCCACAGGGCCAGGTCCTGGGTGGTGTTCGCCCGGTAGAGGAGGGTCAGATCGCCGGGTGCGCCGGGCAGCGTCTCGAACAGCGCCCGCATCGGCGTGATACCGACACCACCGGCCACCAGCAGCACCTTGCCGCGGCTGCGCCGGTCCGCCGTCAGTGCCCCGTAGGGGCCCTCCGCCCACACCCGGGTGCCGGGGGTGAGGTCCCGCAGCGCCGAGCTGTGGTCGCCGATGGCCTTCACCGTGATGCGGAGCATGTTGGGACGGGGCGCCGCCGACAGCGAGTACGGGTGAGAGCTGAAGCGCATGCCCGGCGCGAGGAAGCGCCAGCGGAAGAACTGCCCGGCCGTCGCGCCCATCCGGTGCAGCTTCCGGCCCGTCATCAGCACCGAGACGATTCCGGGCGTCTCCTCGATGACCGCCTCGACCCGCAGCCGGTGGCGCAGGTTCAGCCGGATCGGGGTGACGATCCGGTACCAGACCACCAGCGCGGTCACCGAGCCGTAGAGGGCGTACCAGGCGGTCTTGGCCGCGGGCTGGACGGCGAACTCGTTGCCGGTCGACAGCTGGTGCCAGAACGACAGATACGTGGCCGCGTAGGTGAGCAGATGGACGTGGTACCACAGGTCGTAGGAGATCCTGCGGCGGATCGGGCCGATCGAGATGAGCCCGATGAGCACCAGCAGGCCCGTGCCGATGGTGGCCTTGCCCACGTCCGGCAGCTGGTTGATCGAGTCGATGGTCTGCTGCACGATCCCGCCCAGCCCCTTGCCGGCCTGCAGGGCGTAGCCCCACATGGTCAGGAAGAGGTGGGCGAGGACCAGGCAGATGGTGTACCGGCCGGTCATGGCGTGCCAGCGGGCGACCCGGTCGGAGCCGACCCGCCGCTCCAGCGCGGGCACCCGCGCCATCTGGAGCACGACCAGGGCCATCAGATAGCCGGCGAGCAGGCCGGTGATCCGCCCCGCGTTGAGGATCCTGCTGTTGTTGTCGGCGATGGACGGGGTGTTCATCCACCACAGCCAGATCACGCCCGCCGCGCCGGCCCAGACCGCGACCAGCAGTGGGACGGCAGGGGAGCGGCGTGGGCGGATGGCGCGCATCGTCTGGCGCCGCGCGGCGCGGCCACCGGCGATCGTGGACACGGGCTCCTCCGTGTTCCTCCGTGGGACGGGTGAGGCCAGAGGCCCCCTTGGCCCAGAGGTACGTGCGGGACCTGCCCCGCGTTCAAAGCCCCGCGGAGTCAAGGGCCGACTGAAGTGACTGGCGGTAACCCTCGCTGGTGTAACTGGCGCCGGAGACCGTGTCGATGTTTGCGCTCTGGGCGGCGAGGACCTCCCTGCGCAGCTGCGGCAGCGCATAGCTGCTGATCTCCTGGTCCCTGGGATTGTCCCGGGGGTAGTCGACCGCCGTGACGTCGGTGACCCTGCCGCTCGTCACCGTGACCCGGACCTGGACGGGTCCCCACCGGGTCTGCACGGAGTTCCCGGTGACGGTCTTGGTGCCACCGGCCGCGCCGGACCCGCCGGACCCGCCGGCCGCGCCGGACCCACCGGAACCGGTCGAGCCGCCGGATCCGCCGGAACCCGTCGACCCGGCAGATCCATCCGACCCGCTTGATCCGCCCGAGGCGCCCGCCGTGCTCGACCCCGACGGCGCGGGTGCGCCCACCGCCACGGACGGGGACGCGTGCGGCTTCAGCGACAGCAGCGTCACCATGCCGGTCACCGTGGCGGCGCTCGCCAGGACGACGCGCCGCAGCGGGCTCTTCCTCTTCAACGGGTGCATGACGCCCTCACAGCTCGAACGACTCGTGGTGGATACGGCGGTCCGGGACCCCGGCCGCGTGCAGCGCCTCGTACATGTCCTTGGCGAAGGCGGGCGGGCCGCACAGGAAGACGTCGTGGTCGACGAGTTCGGGCACCGAGGCGTGCAGCGCGCCGGGGGTCAGCCGCGGGCGTGAGCCGTCCTCGCCGTTGAGGGCGTACAGCACCCGGGCGCCCCGCCGGCGGGCGATGGCCTCCAGTTCGCCCCCCAGCGCCAGGTCGACGGCCGAGCGCGCCCGGTACAGCAGCGTGACCTCGCCCGGCAGCGTCTCGAACAGGGCGCGCAGGGGGGTGATCCCGACGCCGCCCGCGATCAGCAGGGACTTGCCGGACTCCCGCCGGTCGGCGGTCAGCGATCCGTACGGGCCCTCGGCCCACACCCGGGTGCCCGGCCGCAGCAGCGCGACGGAGGTGCTGTGGTCGCCGAGCGCCTTGACGGTGATGCGCAGCCGGGTGGGGTGCGGCGGCGCCGACAGGGAGTACGGCGTCGAGGTCCAGCGCAGGCCGTCCGCGAGGAACCGCCAGCGGAAGAACTGCCCCGGCGCCGCGCCCAGTCGGTTCAGGTGCCGGCCCCCCACGACCACGGACCACACGCCCGGTGCCTCCTGGTGGACCGCCTCCACCCGCAGCCGGTGGCGCAGGTTCAGCCGCACGGGGGCGAGGATCCGGAACCACAGCACCAGGGCCGCGACCCCCAGATACAGCGCGTACCAGACACCCTGCGCCAGGGCGTTCCCGGCGAACTCCGCACCCAGCGCAAGCTGATGGCCGAAGGCCAGGAAGACGGCGGCGTAGGTCAGGAGGTGCACGTAGTACCAGAACTCATGGCCGGTCCGGTGGCGTACGGCGCGCATCGATGTGATCCCGACGGCGAACAGGATGACCGTCCCGAGGGTGGCCTTGAGCATCTCCGGATAGTCGAGGACCACCGTGAGCGTCTCCCGCACGAGTGAGACCCGGTCCTGGGCGGCGTACCCGGCGATGATCAGGACGAGGTGCGCGAGCAGCAGGCAGACCGTGTAGCGTCCGGCCGCCGCGTGCCAGCGGGCCACCTGGTCCGAGCCGATCCGCCGCTCCAGGAGCGGCACCCGGGCCATCAGCCCGACCAGGACCGCGCAGGCGTACCCGCACAGCAGCCCGGCGATCCTCCCGGCCCCGGTGAGCCAGCCGGCCGTGCCCACCACCGATCCGGTGTGCTGCCACCACAGGGCGACCACGGCGGCGGCCCCGGCCCACAGAGCCGCCAGCAGCCACGGTGCCGGGGAGCGCCGGACGATCGCCGGCACGGGCGGCGCCTGCTGCTGGTACACGGTGGCCATGGCGGTTCCTTTCGCCTGTCGAGGATGCAACTGTGCAGGTGGAACCTCTGAGGGTGCTCTGAGGAACATGAGCCCCGCCTGAAGGGCGGCAGCCGGCGGTGGCGGTCGCGCAGGTCGCCCGCGGCGGGGTGCCGGACACTCACAGCGAACTCAGAGGTCCCGGCGGCGCCGGTCGCCTCGGGGAGGGTGGATCCTGGTGAGTGCGATGAACACACCCCGATCCGGCCGCCCCGCCCTCTCCCGCCCCGACGGCACACCCGTACGGGTCCTCGTCGTCGACGACGACCCGGACCTCGCCGAGGTGCTGGCGGGGGCTCTGCGCTACGAGAGTTGGGACGTGCGCGCGGCCGGCGACGGGGCCACGGCCGTCGCCGAGGCCCGTGACCTCATGCCCGACGCCGTCGTCCTGGATGTGATGCTGCCGGACACCGACGGCTTCGCGGTGCTGCGCTCCCTGCGTGAGGTGCGGCCGGACGTCTGTGTGCTGTTTCTCACAGCCCGGGACGCCGTCGAGGACCGCATCGCCGGCATCACCGCCGGCGGTGACGACTATGTGACCAAGCCGTTCAGCCTGGAGGAGGTCGTCGCCCGGCTGCGTGGACTGCTGCGCCGCGCCGGCATGGCCCGGCAACTCGAAGAGGGTCCCCGGCTGACCGTCGGCGACCTGGTCATGGACGAGGAGGCCCGTGAGGTGACCCGGGCCGGTGAGCTGATCGAGCTGTCCCCGACGGAGTTCGAGCTGCTGCGCTTCCTGATGCGCAATCCGCGGCGCGTGCTCAGCAAGGCACAGATCCTGGAGCGGGTGTGGTCGTACGACTTCGGCGGCCAGGCCCATGTCGTCGAGCTGTACATCTCCTATCTGCGCAAGAAGATGGACGCCGGGCGTGAGCCCATGATCCACACCGTGCGCGGCGCCGGGTATGTGCTCAAGCCGGTGGTCCGGTGAGGGCGGCGATACGGCGGGCGCGGCGCCTGCCGCGGCCGCGCACCCTGCGGGCCCGGCTCACCGCCGGGCTCGTCGTGCTGCTCGCGCTCAGCTGCGCCACCGTCGGGGTGGCCGCCGTGGTGGAGCTGAACGGCTTCCTCACCGGGCGGCTGGACCAGCAGTTGCGCGATGCCGGCCCACGGTTCCCGGCGAGCCTCGAACACGGCGTCAAACCGTCGGATCATGACGGCGACGAACACGGTGACACCCGCAAGCAGTCCGCCGGCACCTTCGGCGCCCGGCTGGTCGGCGAGACGGTCACCCAGGCCGCCGTCGTGCGCCCCGGCGACCAGAGCGCCGGTCTGCGTGCTCCGCTGAGCGCCCGGGACCAGCACACGCTCGCGGCGGTCCCCACGGACGGCAGGGGCCACAGCGTCCGGCTGTCGTCCCTCGGCGGCTACCGCGTGCTGGCGACGGACGGCCGGGACGGCGACGTCCTGCTCACCGGGCTGCCGCTGGAACCGGTTGAGGCGGCGGTGCACCGGCTGGAGTGGGTCGCCGCCATCGTCTTCGGGGTGGCCCTCGTGGTCACCGGTGTCGCGGGCGCCGTCTGGGTGCGCTGGTCTTTGCGGCCGCTCAGCCGGGTCGCCAACACCGCCGCCCGGGTCAGCGAGCTGCCGCTCGCCAGCGGTGAGGTCGCTCTGCCGCCGCGCGCCCCCGAGAGCGAACCGCGCAGCGAGGTGGGCCGGGTCGCCACCGCCTTCAACCGCATGCTCGGCCATGTCGAGGACGCGCTGACCAAGCGGCACGCGAGCGAGGAACGGCTGCGCAGTTTCGCCGCCGACGCCAGCCACGAGCTGCGGACGCCGGTCGCCTCGGTGCGCGGTCACGCCGAGCTGGCGCTGCTGCACCCGGGTCCCGTCCCGCCCGAGGTGCGGCGTGCCCTGGAACGGATCGCCGCCGAGTCCGCGCGCATGGGCGAGATGGTCGACGATCTGCTGCTGCTCGCCCGGCTGGACGCGGGCCGCCCGCTGGAGCGCCGTCCCGTCGACCTCACCCGCCTGGTCCTCGACGCGGTCACGGACGCGCGGGCCGCGGGCCCGGCCCACCGCTGGACCATGGAGCTGCCCGAGGAGCCGGTCACGGTGACCGGCGACACCCACCGGCTCCAGCAGGTACTGGCCAATCTGCTGGCCAACGCGCGTCTGCACACCCCTGCCGGCACCAGCGTGCGCGTCTCGCTGGAGACCGACGGCCGGGGGGCCGTCCTCGCGGTGCACGACGACGGCCCCGGAGTGCCCGAGGACCTGCGCTCCGGCGTCTTCGAACGCTTCACCCGGGCCGATCACCGCCGCCGCCCCGGCCACCACGGCGGCGGCGCGGGGCTGGGCCTGTCGATCGTGGCGGCGGTGACGGAGGCGCACGGGGGCACGGTGGAGCTGGCCGGCCGCCCCGGTTCGACGACGTTCACGGTACGGCTGCCGGGGCAGCGGATGACGGGGGACGGACGGGCCCGGGTCAGTAGCGGGTGAGCGCGGTGGTCCCGCCGGTCGTGCCGATCGCGATGTGCGGTGCCCGCCCGGGGTCCGCCCAGGCCAGGATCGCCCGCATCGCCTCCCCGGGCACCGACACACAGCCGTCCGTCGCCGCCCTGCCGTTCACATGCAGGAAGATGCCGGCGCCGCGGTCATGCACCGGGGCGTGGTAGTTGAAGCCGACGACCAGGGCATGGGAGTACTGCGGGTCGTAGCTGATGAGATGCTCGGACTCGGAGGCCCGGCAGTCGGCCGGCAGAGGCTCCGTCCAGCGGTTGTAGGAGCGCGAGCCGTTGTCCTGGCACCACCAGGAGTCCTGATGCACCCGGCGGTACGGTGACCTCGTCCCGGGGGGCGCGGCCGCGATGCCGAACGCGTACGGCAGGTCGTACAGCCCCGTCGGCGTCGTGCTGGTGCCCTGCTTGCGTGAGCCGCCCTCCACGAGACCGCGCGCGCCGAAGCGCGCCGCCGCCGAACCGGCCTTCAACCACTGGCCGCCGCGCCGGTCCCACCAGGCGACCGTGCCCGAGGTGGCGGCGGTCGTGACAGCCTCCGCGGTGATCAGCTGGGCGCCGCCGCCGGTGTCCGCCATCCGCGCGGGCAGCGGGACCTCCCCGGCGGTGTGCGGCGCGGCACCGAGCAGCGAGAGGAGAGAGGCGGAGACAAGGGCGGCGACGACACCGGAGCGCATGCCTCAGAACGTAGAGGGCGGCAGCGGCAACGGCAGTCCGGGCAGGCCGTCGAGGCTGGTTTCGACGTGCTTTTTCCTCCGGAAGTACGCATCGAGGGAGGTGTCGTCCGCGGAGAAGTCCGTGGCCGCCCCGGCCGGCGCGCGGGGCGGCCACGGTGCCTGTCACGTCATGTGCTGAGCGTGCAGGCGGCCGGGGAGTCCAGGCCCTGCGGCAAACGTGGCGCCTGCGTTCGGTGAGAGATACGGGAAACCGGTTTCGGGCGTTCACGAGTTTTGGCATCTCCTTTCGAACGTCCGCCGCGGCCCCGCCCTGACCCCAGCGCGAGGCCGCCACGGGGCTCCGCCGCGACCCCGCCACGGGGGCCGACACGATCCCCGCCGCGACCCCGCCTCGGCCACGCGACCATCCCACCTCGACCCGGCATGACCCCACGCGATCCCCGCCGCGACCCACGCCACGACGGCGATGAGATTGACGAACCATGCAGACTGCTGCATACTCATGCATAACAGCGAATGCACTGTGAGGGAGAAACCCGTGACCGAGCGCGTCGTACTCGCCTACTCCGGCGGTCTGGACACCTCCGTCGCCATCGGCTGGATCGCGGAGGAGACCGGGGCCGAGGTCGTCGCCGTCGCCGTGGACGTCGGCCAGGGCGGTGAGGACCTGGACGTCATCCGCAAGCGCGCGCTCGCCTGCGGTGCCGTCGAGGCCGAGGTCGCCGACGCCAAGGACGAGTTCGCCGACGAGTACTGCCTCCCGGCGATCAAGGCCAACGCCCTCTACATGGACCGCTACCCGCTGGTCTCCGCCCTGTCCCGGCCGACGATCGTCAAGCACCTCGTCGCCGCCGCCAAGAAGCACGGCGCCACCACGGTCGCCCACGGCTGCACCGGCAAGGGCAACGACCAGGTTCGCTTCGAGGCCGGCATCGTGGCCCTCGCCCCCGATCTCAAGTGCATCGCGCCGGTCCGTGACTACGCGATGACCCGCGACAAGGCCATCGCCTTCTGCGAGGCCAAGGGCCTGCCGATCGCGACCACCAAGAAGTCCCCGTACTCCATCGACCAGAACGTCTTCGGCCGGGCCATCGAGACCGGCTTCCTCGAGGACATCTGGAACGCGCCGATCGAGGACATCTACGAGTACACCTCGAACCCGGCCGAGCCCCGCGAGGCCGACGAGGTGGTCATCACCTTCAAGGAGGGCGCCCCGGTCGCCATCGACGGCAAGCCCGTCACCGTCCTCCAGGCCATCCAGCAGCTCAACGAGCGGGCCGGCGCCCAGGGCATCGGCCGGATCGACATGGTCGAGGACCGGCTGGTCGGCATCAAGTCCCGCGAGGTCTACGAGGCTCCGGGCGCGATCGCCCTGATCACCGCCCACCAGGAGCTGGAGAACGTCACCGTCGAGCGCGAACTCGCCCGCTACAAGCGCCAGGTCGAGCAGCGCTGGGGCGAACTGGTCTACGACGGCCAGTGGTTCTCCCCGCTCAAGCGCGCCCTGGAAGGCTTCGTCAACGAGGCCAACCAGCACGTCTCCGGCGACATCCGCATGACGCTGCACGGCGGCCGGGCGGTCGTCACCGGCCGGCGCTCCCAGGAGTCGCTGTACGACTTCGACCTCGCGACCTACGACACCGGCGACACCTTCGACCAGTCCGCGGCCAAGGGCTTCATCGACATCTACAGCCTCTCGTCGAAGATCGCCGCCAAGCGGGACCTCGCGTAGGGCAGGGGGCCGTTCGCTCCACGCCACAGACACGCATGAGCTGACAGCCGCCTCCTCACCCCCGGGTGGGGAGGCGGTGGCACATCCCCACCTTCCCGAGGAGTACAGAGTTGAGCAGCAACAGCGGTGACGTACGGCTCTGGGGCGGCCGGTTCGCCGACGGTCCCGCCGAGGCCCTGGCCAGGCTGTCCGCGTCCGTCCACTTCGACTGGCGGCTCGCGCCGTACGACATCGCCGGTTCCCGCGCCCACGCGCGCGTGCTGCACCGGGCGGGGCTGCTCACCGAGGACGAGCTGACGCGGATGATCGCCGGGCTCGATCAGTTGGAGGCGGACGTGGCCGACGGCTCCTTCGTCGGCACCATCGCCGACGAGGACGTCCACACCGCCCTGGAACGCGGTCTCCTCGAGCGGCTCGGCCCCGACCTCGGCGGCAAGCTGCGCGCGGGCCGCTCCCGCAACGACCAGGTCGCCACCCTCTTCCGGATGTACCTGCGCGACCACGCCCGCGTCATCGGCGGGCTGATCGCCGATCTCCAGGACGCCCTGGTCGGCCTGGCGGAGGCTCACCCGGACGTGGCCATGCCCGGTCGCACCCATCTTCAGCACGCCCAGCCGGTGCTCTTCGCCCACCATGTGCTCGCGCATGTCCAGGCGCTGTCCCGGGACGCCGAGCGGCTGCGCCAGTGGGACGAGCGCACGGCCGTCTCCCCGTACGGCTCGGGCGCGCTCGCGGGCAGCAGCCTCGGTCTCGACCCGGAGGCGGTCGCACGGGACCTCGGCTTCGAGCACGGCAGCTCTGCCAACTCCATCGACGGCACGGCCTCCCGTGACTTCGTCGCCGAGTTCGCCTTCGTCACCGCGATGATCGGCGTCAACCTCTCCCGGATCGCCGAGGAGGTCATCATCTGGAACACGAAGGAGTTCTCCTTCGTCACCCTCCACGACGCCTTCTCCACCGGCTCCTCGATCATGCCGCAGAAGAAGAACCCGGACATCGCGGAGCTGGCGCGCGGCAAGAGCGGCCGTCTGATCGGCAATCTGACGGGCCTGCTCGCCACCCTCAAGGCCCTGCCGCTCGCGTACAACCGCGACCTCCAGGAGGACAAGGAGCCGGTCTTCGACTCCATCGACCAGCTCGAGGTCCTGCTCCCCGCCTTCACCGGCATGATGGCCACGCTGACCGTGCACCGCGAGCGCATGGAGGAACTGGCCCCGGCCGGCTTCTCGCTCGCCACCGACATCGCCGAGTGGCTGGTCAAGCGGGGCGTGCCCTTCCGGGTGGCGCACGAGGTCGCCGGCGAGTGCGTGAAGGCCGCGGAGGCCGAGGGCAAGGAGCTGGACGAGCTGACGGACGAGCAGTTCGCCACAATCAGCACCCATCTCACCCCCGAGGTGCGCACCGTCCTCGACGTGCCCGGTGCCCTCGCCTCGCGCAACGGCCGCGGCGGTACGGCGCCCGAGGCGGTCGCCGTCCAGCTCGCCGAGGTGAAGGCGGACCTGGCGGCGCAGCACGCGTGGGCCACCGCGAAACTGAGGAAGTAGACGGCGCGCGGGGGAAGGGGCGGCGCGGGTTACGTTGGTCGGAGCAGCAAGGAGCCGACCGAACGGGAGCCCGCGATGCCCTTCGCGCGACTGGCCTCAGCCACCACGCCCACCTGCCACCTCGGCCTCGGCCTGGCCGCCGTGGGACGCCCCGGCTACATCAACCTGGGCCGTGAGCAGGACCTCCCGGCCGTCCGCAGCGCAGGCGCACTGCGCGCCCGTACCCATGAACTGCTGGACGCGGCCTACGCCCAGGGCGTCCGCTACTTCGACGCGGCCCGCTCCTACGGCCGATCCGAGGAGTTCCTCGCCGACTGGCTGACCGCGCACCCCGGGATCGACGACGTCGTCGTCGGCAGCAAATGGGGCTACACCTACACCGCGGGCTGGACCACCGACGCCGAGCAGCACGAGGTCAAGGACCACAGCGCGGCCACCTACGAGCGGCAGCGCGCCGAGACCGCCGCCCTGCTCGGCGACCGGCTCGACCTCTACCAGATCCACTCGGTGACCCCCGACAGCCCGGCGCTCACCGACAAGGAACTCCACGCGAAGCTCGCCGGGGCCGCAGCCCAGGGCCTGACGATCGGGTTCTCCACCAGTGGCCCGGCGCAGGCCGACGCGATCCGCGCCGCGCTCGCCGTGACCGTCGACGGCGAGCCCCTCTTCCGTACCGTCCAGTCCACGTACAACCTCCTGGAGACATCGGCCGCCCCCGCGCTCGCCGAGGCCCACGACGCCGGGCTCACGGTGATCGTCAAGGAGGGCATGGCCAACGGCCGGCTGGCGGATCCCCACGCGCCCGAGGCGCTGCGGGCCGTGGCCGCGCAGACGTCACTCGGCTCCGACGCGGTCGCCCTCGCCGCGGTGCTGCACCGGCCCTGGGCCGACGTCGTCCTCTCCGGTGCCGCCACCACGGCCCAGCTCGCCTCCAATCTGCACGCCGCCGCCGTCGACCTGGACGGGGACCAGCTCGCCCGGCTGGAGTCCCTCGCCGAGGACCCGCGCGCGTACTGGGAGCGGCGCGGACAGCTGCCCTGGCACTGATGCTCCGGCGAAGCCGCGAATTCTGAGACCTTCGTGCTTCGTCTGAGACGTCAATGTCTCACATGCGCTATTCTCGTCTCATGGCCGTAGACCGTGACCACGTGCTGCGCAGCGCAGCCGCCCTGCTCACCCGGAAATCCACCGCCACCATGGACGAGGTCGCCAGGGCGGCCGGGATCAGCCGGGCCACGCTGCACCGCCACTTCGCCGGGCGTGACGCCCTCGTACGGGCCCTGGAGGCACTCGGCATCGAGGAGTGCGAGGGGGCTCTGGACTCCGCCCGGCTCGATGAGGGCTCGGCCCAGGAGGCCCTGCGCCGGTTCGTGACCCGCATCGAGCCCGCCGCGGCCCTGCTCGCCTTCCTCTACAGCGAGAACCAGCTCTACGAGGGCGGGGAGCAGAACGAGGGCTGGGCCCGGATCGACGCCCGGATGGCCGCGCTGTTCCGGCGCGGTCAGTCGAGTGGCGAATTCCGTATCGACCTCACCCCCGTCTGGCTCACCGACGCGCTGTACGGCCTGCTGGCCTCGGGCGCCTGGGCCGTGACGGAGGGCCGACTGGCCTCCAAGGACTTCACCTACATGATCGCCGAGATGTTCCTCGGCGGCGCGCTACGGAGAGAGGAACCATGACCAGCACCCTGCGGCACGGGGGCGCCCCCCACTCGAGCGAAGCCGAGAGCTCGGGGGAGAGGGCACTGCGGGCGGAGCGGCGACCGGGCCGGTGGCTCGCGCTCTCCGTCCTCGTGCTCGCCGTGCTGCTGGTGGCCGTGGACGCGACCGTCCTCGGCCTCGCGACCCCATACATCAGCGAGGACCTGAAGCCGTCCGGCACCCAGCTGCTGTGGATCGGGGACGTCTACTCGTTCGTCATCGCCGGTCTGCTCGTGTCCATGGGCAGCCTCGGCGACCGCATCGGCCGCAAGCGGATCCTGCTCGGCGGCGCCGCGGCCTTCGGCCTGATATCCGTCCTCAACGCCTACGCGGCGACGGCGGGGATGATGATCCTCGCGCGGGCGCTGCTCGGAGTCGCGGGCGCGACCCTGATGCCCGCCACCCTCGCCCTGATCCGCAACATCTTCCACGACCCGCGCGAACGCAGCGTCGCGGTCGGGGTCTGGGGCGCCACCGCCTCGGCCGGCACGGCGGTCGGCCCGATCGCCGGCGGCTTCCTGCTCGAACACTTCTGGTGGGGCTCGGTCTTCCTCATCAACGTGCCCGTGATGGTGGTCCTCGTCCTCGTCGGCATCCGCACGCTGCCCGAGTCGCGCAACCCGAACCCCGGCCCCTGGGACCTGATCAGCGTCGGACTGTCGCTCATCGGCATGGTCGGTGTCGTGTACGCGGTCAAGGAGGCGGCCGTGCACGGGTTCACCTGGGCGGGCGCGGCCACCGGTGTCCTCGGCGTCGCGGCGCTCACCGGCTTCGTACGCCGCCAGCTGACGCTTGCCGTGCCGCTGCTCGACATGCGGCTGTTCCGCCGCCGCGGCTTCAGCGGCGCGGTCCTCGCCGACCTGCTGACCGTCCTCGGCATGTCCGGGCTGGTCTTCTTCCTCTCGCAGTATCTGCAACTCGTGCAGGGCAGGCGGCCCTTCGAGGCGGGTCTCGCCGAACTGCCCGCCGCCGTCGGCGCGGTGGCGGCGGGCCTCATGGCGGGCACGGCGGCACGGCGCTTCTCCGTGCGCGCGGTGGTCTCCGGCGGGCTCGCCGCGGTGGGGCTGGCGCTGGGCGCCCTCACCCTGCTCGGCCGGGCCACCGGCTATCCGCTGATCGGGGCCGCACTGCTGGTCGTGGGCGTGGGCGCGGGACTGTCGTTCACCGTGACCGCGGACGTGATCCTCTCCAGCGTGCCCCGCGAGCAGGCGGGATCGGCCTCGGCGGTGTCCGAGACGGCGTACGAACTGGGCGCGGCCCTCGGCATCGCCCTGCTCGGCTCGGTCGTGACCGGTGTCTACCGCGACTTCACCGCTCCCGCGGGCACCCCGGCCATGGCCCACGAGTCGCTGGGGGGCGCGGTCGAGGCGGCAAGGCACCTGCCCGTGGGCGCCGGCCAGGCGCTGCTGTCGTCGGCCCGCGAGACCTTTGTCGAAGGCCTGCGGCTGGCGACGGGCGTGGGCGCGGCGGTCCTGCTGGCCACGGCCGTGACGGCGTGGTTCCTGCTCCGGGACCAGCGTCTGGACAGCTCGTCATGAGCAAGGAGCCGCGCTCCGGTCGGGGCGCGGCTCCTCCAGGGGCGCGGGCGGTCTCGCGCCGCCGCGTGGGCGCGAGCGACCGCACCAGGGAAAACCGGGCTCGTCGCCGGGGGCGCTACGCGGCCTTCGCCTTCGTGGCGTACATGTCCACGTACTCCTGCCCCGACAGCCGCATGACCTCGGTCATCACGGAGTCGGTGACCGCCCGCAGCACATAGCGGTCCCGGTCCATCCCCTCGTACCGGGAGAACTCCATCGGTGCACCGAAGCGCACGGTGACCCGTCCCGGACGCGGCATGCCGCGCCCGCCCGGCTGCAGCTTGTCCGTGCCGATCATCGCAAAGGGGACCACCGGGGCGCCGGTCATCAAGGTGAGGCGGGCGATGCCGGTGCGGCCGCGGTACAGACGGCCGTCGGGGGAGCGGGTGCCCTCCGGGTAGATGCCGAAGACCTTGCCCTCCTCCAGCACCCGGCGGCCCGTCATCAGCGCGGCCACACCGCCGTTCGCGCCGTCCCGGTCCACCGGGATCATGCCGACACCCGTGAAGAACCAGGCCATCAGCCGGCCCTTGAACCCCTTGCCGGTGACGTACTCGTCCTTGCCGATGAAGAACACCTGCCGGGTGGTCACGATCGGCAGCACGATCGAGTCGATGAAGGTCAGGTGGTTGCCCGCCAGGATGACCGGGCCGTCTCCCGGGATGTGTTCCGCGCCCTCCACCCGTGGGCGGAACATCAGGCGCATGATCGGTGCGAGCACTGCCTTGATGAGCACGAAGCGGGACAACGGGCCCTCCGGTGTCAAGGGATGCGGTATGAGTCTGTGCAGGTGAGGACGATACTCGTGGCGCCCGGTCCGGCGCACATCGGGTTCACCGGGTCGTGACGAGTCATGGACGACTGTTTACCTGCGGCGGCGTCGCGTTGCACGCTCGTCATCCGCCGGACGGGTGTGACGCACATCGCGCCCGGGGGTGACGGGTCGTCACGCGCTGTCCTTATCACGGGTGTCCCGCACGGGCGTCTCCATGCGTCCGGCAGGACGGCCCGCGTGCGTCAGGCGTTCCTGTTTCCGTCTCCCGGCCGTCACACGCCCGCACCTACGATCGACCCGCTTACGACATATGTGGCGGGAGGAACCCATGGGGACGCAGGAGTCGTACGAGCAGAGGCGAGGGACGGGCCGGCGGGCGCTGCTCGGGGCGGCGGTGCTGGGCGCGGGCGGCGCGCTTCTCGGACTGCCCGGCGCCGCGAACGCGGACGCGCGGCACGGCGGCGGACTGAAGGGCCTGCCGGTGCCGGCCGTCATCGGGCACCGGGGCGCCGGCGGCTACCGTCCGGAGCACACCTTCGGCTCCTACGAGCTGGCACTCGACCTGGGCGCCGACATCGTGGAGGCCGGCGACCTGGTGCCCACCAAGGACGGCCACCTCGTGTGCCGGCACGAGCCGGAGATCGGCGGCACGACCGACGTCGCCGACCACCCCGAGTTCGCCGGCCGCAAGACCACCAAGGTCCTGGACGGCGTCTCCACCACGGGCTGGTTCACCGAGGACTTCACCCTCGCCGAGCTGAAGACGCTGCGCGCCATCGAGCGCATCCCGGCCACCCGGCAGCGCAACACGCTCTACAACGGCCGCTGGGAGATCCCCACCTTCGAAGAGGTGCTCCGGTGGCAGGACGAGCAGACCCGCAGGCGCGGCAAGCAGGTGTGGATCTACCCCGAGACCAAGCACCCGACGTACTTCCGCAGGCTGGGCCTCGGCCTGGAGGAGCGGCTCGCGAAGATCCTGCGGGCGCACGGCAAGGACCGCCGGAAGTCGCCCGTCATCATCCAGTCCTTCGAATCGACCAGCATCCGGCGCCTGAACAAGCTGGTCGGCAACCCGCTCGTCGTGCTGCTGTCGGCCGCGAACACGCGCCCGTGGGACTTCGTCGAGACGGGCGACCCGCGGACGGTCGCCGACCTCATCACCCCCAAGGGCCTCAAGGAGATCGCCTCGTACGCCCAGGGCATCGGCCCGACCCTCGACCTGGTCATCCCCAAGGACGCGAACGGCGCTCTCGCCCAGCCGTCCACGCTCGTCGCCGACGCGCACGCCGCGGGCCTGATCCTGCACCCCTACACGATGCGCAACGAGAACACCTTCCTGCCCACGGATTTCCACAGGGGCACCGACCCGTCGGCGTACGGGGACGCCTTCGGCGCCTTCAAGACGTACTTCGCGACCGGCATCGACGGCGTCTTCACCGACAATGCCGACACCGGACTGCTGGCCCGCGAGGACTTCCTGCGCGGAGGTGGGGTCAACGCCTGACGCGGGGACCCCGATGGGGTGATTCCCGGCCGCCCCGGCAACCCGTTGCCGGGGCGGCCGCGTCCCGCCGCATATGACCGACGAGTTGCTGACGGCCCTGCGCCCGCTGCTCACCGCCGAGGCGTCGGCGGAGGCACACGCGTCCGGGATGGAGCCGGGCGATCTGGAACAGGCGGTGTGGCTGCGGCTCCTGGAGCGGCTGAAAGGGGACCGGCCGCCCACCGACCCGCAGGGATGGCTGCGCCGGGCCGTCCGCGCCGAGGCGCGCCGCGGCCGGCGCACCGCCCGCCTCGAACTGCCCTACGGGGCCGAGCCCGCGGACGACACGGGGCGCGATCCCGAGCAGCAGGCCCTCATGGCGGCCCGCCGCCGGGCCCTGTACGCGGCCGTACGCCGGCTGCCCGGCCGCTGTCCCCGCCTCATGGCCGCTCTGCTCTCCCCCCATGACCTGACCTATCGGGAAATCGCAGGGGAGTTGGGTATCTCACAGGGCAGTCTTGGTCCTGAACGCTCCAAATGCCTTGGATGTCTGCGGCGATTGCTGGCGGCGGAGGTTGCGGCCTGCGAACCGCGGGGATAGGAGTGGGGGACGACCGGCGATCAGGTGAGCGGGAGGCATGCGCACATGGGCATGAGCGTGACCATCTCTGTGGCGACCGAGCAGGACGCCGAGCAGATCTTCAGGCTGCAGTACCTGTGCTTCCAGAGCGAGGCCGCGTTGTACGGCAACTACCGCATCGACCCGCTGGTCCAGAGCCTGGACTCGGTCCGCGAGGAGGTCGCCTCGGACTGCGTCTTCGTGGCGCGCCTCGGCGAGGAGGTGGTCGGCTCCGTACGCGGCAGCGCCACCGAGGACGGCGCGGCGTCCATCGGCAAGCTGTGCGTGCACCCCCGCTTGCAGGGGCACGGCATCGGCGCCCGGCTGCTGCGCGCCGCGGAGGCGGCGCTGGTCGAGGAGCGCGGCGCGACGAGGTTCCGCCTCAGCGCGGGCCACCGCAGCGAGGGCAGTCTGCGGCTGTACCGCCGCCTCGGCTACGAGACCGCGGGCACGTCCCAGGGCGCCGACGGCGTACCGATGATCGTCCTGGAGAAGCAGGCCCCCGCGGCGACGTACGCGACGACGGCCTGAGCCCGGCACCGCGCCCCGCAAGGGGCGCGGCCCCGACTGGCGCGGCTCAGCCCTGCTGTTGCCGCGCGTGCGCCTTGCGCAGCCAGTACATGGCCGACAGCGGCAGCAGCACGGGGATGAAGAGGTACCCCATCCCGTAGTCCGACCACACGGTCGCGTCCGGGAACGCGGACGGCTCCACCAGGGTCCAGGTGCCGACGGTGAGGACACCCACCAGCTCCGCCGCGCAGCACACCAACGCCGCCCGCCGGGCCGTCTCGCCGCCGCGCACCAGGGAGTAGGTGATGAAGCCGTAGACGACCCCGGCCACCGCGGACAGCGAGTACGCCAGCGGGGCCTTGTCGAACTGCGTCGAGATCTGCACGGCCGAGCGCGCCGTCGCCCCGACCACCATCACGCCGTACAGCCACACGAGCAGCATGCCGGGCCCGGTGATGAGCCGCGCCTTCGCCGGCTTCTCCTCCGTGGCCGCCATCTCAGCCTCCCCAGATGTCATAGAGCCGCACCTCCAGTACGGCGAGGACCACACCGCCGGCCGCGACCGTCACCGAACCCCATCGCGTGCGCTCCGCCAGCGACATGAAGCCCGTGGCCGGGACGCATGCCAAGGCGCCGAGCAGATACGCCACGAAGATCGTCGTGCCCTGCTCCGGCTTCTCGCCACGCGCCAGCTGGACGATGCCGACGATCAGCTGGACCAGCGCCAGCAGCGTCACCACGGCCATGCCGATGAAGTGCCAGTCCTTGGTGGGCTGATCACGGTAGGCCGCCCAGCCGCACCAGGCGGCGAGCAGCAGCGCGGCGACACCGGTCGCCAGCGTCAGGGCATCAAGCATGCCGTGACCCTATTACGGGCCAAAAGGGCCGGAGCGCTCGCCCCCGGCGGACACCGGCGGCCGGGACCGGCCGGTCCGGTCACCGTGGCCTTGACCACAAGCCGCCCGGTCCACTCGCCGGACGCCATGCCGCGCGCGGGGCCTGCCAGGCCCGACCCGACTGGTCAACGGGCCTGTCCAAGCGCCCACCGGACGGGACCGCACCCCGTCCACGCCTGTCCGAATAGCGGACAGGCGTGGAGGCCCCGGGCGGTGTGTCTGCTTTACTGGGGCCCATGACCACGACGAGCTGCCGCACCCTTGCGACCGAGGCGACCTTGACGCCCGGTGCTCGTTGTATGTGTCGAATGTGCGCCTGCTAGAGGGCCCCCGCACCATCCAGAGCCTCGCGCCCCGAAGCGAGTCCGCCGTGCCCTGTCCGTACGCCCGTCGCGTACGCGACTGAGCCTTTCCCCCTCGCCCTCCCGGCGTCGGGAACCCCCACCGCGCACATGTTCTCCCCCGGTTCGCTCGCGATCGCGAGAACCGTGCCGCGTTCCCCCGCACGCACCCGTGCCCGGCGCACACCCACGCCCTGCACCCGACAGTGACGGAAACCCCAGTGATCACCACATCGGGCCTTAGCAAGGTCTACCGCTCGCGCGGCCGCGAGGTGACCGCCCTCGACGGCGTCGACCTGCATGTACGCGAGGGCGAGGTCTACGGCGTCATCGGCCGGTCCGGCGCCGGCAAGTCCTCGCTCATCCGCTGCGTGAACCTCCTGGAGCGCCCCACCTCCGGCACGGTGACCGTGGCCGGCCAGGACCTCACCGCGCTCGCCGGCCGCGGTCCGCGCGCGGGCCGGGAACTCCGCCGGGCCCGCAGCCGCATCGGCATGGTCTTCCAGCACTTCAACCTGCTGTCCTCGCGGACGGTCCAGGACAACATCGAGCTGCCGCTGGAGATCCTCGGCAAATCCGGGAAGGAACGTTCCCGCAAGGCCCTTGGACTGCTCGACCTCGTCGGCCTCGCCGACAAGGCAGGGGCCTACCCGGCCCAGCTGTCCGGCGGGCAGAAGCAGCGCGTCGGCATCGCCCGCGCCCTCGCCGGCGACCCCAAGGTGCTGCTCTCCGACGAGGCGACCAGCGCCCTCGACCCCGAGACCACCCGCTCCATCCTCCAGCTGCTGCGCGACCTGAACCGGCAGTTGGGTCTCACCGTGCTGCTCATCACCCACGAGATGGACGTCGTCAAGACCATCTGCGACTCGGCCGCACTCATGGAGAAGGGCCGCATCGTCGAGTCCGGCACGGTCAGCGAACTGCTCGCCACACCCGGTTCCGAACTGGCCGCCGCCCTCTTCCCGCTCAGCGGCGCCGCGTCCGGCGACGAGCGCACCGTCGTCGACGTCACCTTCCACGGGGACGCCGCCACCCAGCCCGTCATCTCGCAGCTCTCGCGCACCTACAACATCGACATCTCGATCCTCGGCGCCGCGATGGACACCGTGGGCGGCAGGCAGGTCGGCCGGATGCGCATCGAACTGCCCGGCCGCTACGAGGAGAACGTGGTGCCGATCGGCTTCCTGCGTGAGCAGGGCCTGCAGATCGACGTCGTGGGCCGGGCCGCCGAGGAGCCCGCACTGGTCAAGGAAGGTGCCAAGTGACCTGGTCCGAGATGCAGCCGCTGCTGTCGCAGGCGTCCTGGGACACCCTCTACATGGTCGGCTGGTCCACCCTCGTCGCCGTCCTCGGCGGACTTCCGCTCGGCATCCTGCTGGTTCTCACGGACCGGGGCGGGCTGCTGCAGAACGTCGCCGCCAACAAGGTCCTCGGGCAGATCGTGAACATCGCCCGCTCGATGCCCTTCATCATCCTCATGGTCGCCCTCATGAGCTTCACCCGCTGGGTCACCGGGACGACCATCGGCCGCGAGGCGGCCATCGTCCCGCTCGCCATCGGCGCCATTCCCTTCTTCGCGCGGCTGGTCGAGACGGCCGTCCGCGAAGTGGACGGCGGGCTCGTGGAAGCCGTGCAGGCCATGGGCGGCAACACCTGGACCGTCGTGCGCAAGGTCCTCGTGCCGGAGGCCCTGCCGTCGCTGATCTCCTCCGCCACCACCACGGTCGTCGCCCTCATCGGCTACTCCGCCATGGCGGGCACGGTCGGCGCGGGCGGCCTCGGCGACATCGCCATCCGCTACGGCTACCAGCGCTTCGAGACCCAGCTGATGTGGATCACCGTGGTGATCCTCGCCGTCGTCATCTCGCTCATCCAGTTCGCCGGCGACTACGCGGCCCGCTCCCTGCACCGGCGCGGCGGGCGCTCCGGCCCGGTGCCGAAGCTGCGGCTGCTCAAGGCCAAGGAGCCCGCGGCGGCCGACGTGAGCAAGGCCGCCTGAGTCCCGTCCGAGCCGCCTGGACCCCCGCAGGCCGCCCGCCCCACCCGGCTCGCCTGCCCCCCGACTCCCCGCCCACCCAAGACGGGGTCGCACCACCCATAAGGAAAGGCACTTTTCGTGCGTAACACCGCCAAGATCACCACCGCTGTCCTCGCCGCCGGAGCCCTCACCTTCGGGCTCAGCGCCTGCGGCGCCGGCAAGAGCTCGTCCTCCGCCGCCGACACCAGCGGCCCGCTGGTCGTCGCCGCGAGCCCGACCCCGCACGCCGAGATCCTCGACTTCGTGAAGGACAACCTCGCGAAGAAGGCGGGCCTGGACCTCCAGGTCAAGGAGTTCACCGACTACATCACGCCGAACACGGCGACCGAGGACGGCTCCGTGGGAGCCAACTACTTCCAGAACCAGCCGTACCTGGACGACTTCAACAACAAGCGCGGCACCCACATCGTGCCCGTCGTCACGGTGCACCTGGAGCCGCTGGGCCTCTACTCCCACAAGGTGAAGAGCGCCGACGCGCTGAAGAGCGGTGCGACCATCGCCGTCCCCAACGACTCCGTCAACGAGGCACGGGCCCTGAAGCTGCTCGCCTCCAAGGGGCTCATCACCCTCAAGGACGGCGCCGGCAACGAGGCGACCCCGCAGGACATCACCAAGAACCCCAAGGACCTGAAGTTCAAGGAGGTCGAGGCGGCACAGACCCCGCGCTCCCTGGACGACGTGGACGCGGCGGTGATCAACGGCAACTACGCCATCTCCGCCGGGCTCAAGCCCGCGAAGGACGCCCTCGTCCTGGAGTCCGCGAAGAACAACCCGTACGGCAACTTCCTCGCGGTCAAGAAGGGCAACGAGAACGACCCGCGGGTCAAGAAGCTCGCGAAGCTCCTCACCTCGCCCGAGGTGAGGAAGTTCATCGAGGACAAGTACCAGGGCTCGGTCATCCCGTCCTTCTGATCCCGCCTCACCGCGGGCCCGGCACATCGCGTACACCGCGCATCGCCACGCATGGGGTCCACGCCCTCACCGGGTGTGGACCCCGTGGTGCGGTTCGGTGCTTTCATGCTGCATGCTGGGCAGTTCAGCAGGCACTGACGGTTTCCGAAGGTTACGGAGCGGCGCAATGACGAGCACCTTCCCCAACGTCTCCATCAGCACGGAGCGGTTGGTACTGCGCCCTCTCGACGAGGACGACATCCCCGCATTGGCCGAGATGATGAACGACGAGCTGGTCGGAGCCTGGACGGATGTGCCGCAGCCCTTCACCGAGGAGGCCGCCCGCACCTGGATCACCGAGTACGCGCCCACCCAGCGCGAGACGGGCGGCGGCCTCGACCTCGCGGTCACCGAGTTCCTCACCCAGCGGCTCGTGGGCGTCGTCCGGCTCGGGAGGACCAACTGGCATGTGCGGTCCACCGAGCTGTCGTACATCATCGCCCCCTGGGCCCGCGGCGAGGGCTATGCCTCCGAGGCGGCCCTCGCCACCGCCCAATGGCTGTTCGGCGACCAGGAGTTCGAGCGGATCGAAGTGCGCACGGCGGCCGACAACACCGCCTCCCAGCAGGTCGCCCAGAAGATCGGCTGCATCAGCGAGGGCGTCCTGCGCAACGCCTGCATAGCCCACCTCCGCGCGGAGGACGGCACCTGGACCGACGTACGCACCGACTACATCGTCTGGAGCCTGCTGCCGGAGGATCTGGACGGGGTCAGCGAGGAGCTGGCCGACAGCGGCGGTTTCACGTCGTTCTCGAATTGGCGCTGACCCCGGCGATCCTCTCCCACCGGCCGGGACCCGGGGCGGCCGGAGCCGGCTCGACCCGGTACTCTCACGGAGCCCGCCGTGCGGGATTCCCCCTGACGACCTGCGAAGACCTGCTGGGAGACTGACGACGATGGCCGACCGGGTCACGGTGATCGGCTGGGACGGCTCGCCGCTGACCGCCGCGGCGCGCTCCGCACTGGGTGCAGCCACGCTCGTCGCCGGCGCGGCCCACCACCTCGCGCTCCCCGAGGTGCCGCAGTCGGCCGAGCGGATCCGCCTCGGCAGCCTCGCGCTCGCCGCCCGCCGCATCGCCGCCCACCGGGGCACCGCCGTCGTCCTCGCCGACGGCGACCCGGGCTTCTTCGGCGTCGTACGCACCCTGCGCGCCCCCGCCTTCGGACTGGAGGTCGAGGTCGTCCCCGCCGTCTCCTCGGTCGCCGCCGCCTTCGCACGCGCCGGGATGCCCTGGGACGACGCACAGGTGGTCGTCGCACACCGCCGCACCCTGCGACGTGCGGTGAATGTATGCCGGGCGCACGCCAAGGTCGCGGTCCTCACCTCACCGGGTGCCGGGCCCGCCGAACTCGGTCTGCTCCTCGAAGGGGTCCACCGCACCTTCGTCATCTGCGAGGAACTCGGCACCGACCGGGAACAGGTCAGCGTCGTCACCTCCGACAAGGCCGCCGACCACACCTGGCGGGACCCCAATGTCGTCATCGTCATCGGGGGGCCGGTGACCGCGGCGGACGACGGCGGCTGGATCGCCGGCCGCGACCCGGGCGCCGCGCCGCGCGGCTGGGCGCTGCCCGCCGAGGCGTACGGCGGCGGACTCGGCGAAGGGGAAACGGATCTGCTGCGCTCCGTCCAACTCGCCCGCCTCGGACCACGGGTGGGAGACCTGGTGTGGGACATCGGCAGCGGCAGCGGGGCGTTCGCCGTGGAGGCCGCCCGCTGCGGGGCGGCCGTCCTCGCCGTCGACCGGGACCCGGACGCGTGCGGCCGCACGACGGCCGCTGCCCGCCGCTTCGGCGTCCAGCTCCAGGTGGTGCACGGCCTGGCCCCGCACGTCCTCGAGAACCTTCCCGAGCCGGACGTCGTACGCGTCGGAGGCGGGGGAGCCGCGGTGGTCTCCGCGGTCGCCGACCGACGCCCGCAGCGCATCGTCGCGCACGCGGCCACCCGCGACGCGGCCGAACTCGTCGGCCGGGACCTGTCGGAGCACGGCTACGACGTCGAGTGCGCTCTGCTCCAGTCCGTCGAGCTCGACACGCGGGCCTGGACGGAGAGGGAACGGAGTGTCGCGTTCCTGCTCAGCGGGCGACTGCCCGAACGCGCCCCGTGATCCGGTTGTCGTACCGGCGCGGTAGGCTGGCCGATCGTTGTACCGCACTTGGGTGATCCGGCATTTCGTCAGTCAATGTCCGGAAAGCATGCCTCTTTTGGGGGCAGTGTGGTACGGCAGAACCGGAGGGCGCGCAACGTGGCGCAGTCCACAGCGGGGCGTCGCGGATCAGGCTGCCAGGACGGCCGGACGGCCGCGACAATGCCGTTCAATGGCTTTGTCGTCATTGTTGGCGGGTCGTTCGTGCCGCTGGGCACGCACGCTCGTTCTTCACTGCGGGCGGTCGGCGCGCCGTTCCGGGCGAGCTGGTCGTAGAAGCACTAAACCGATGGGCGAGGGGTACGCATGACCGACACCGGCCAGGTCCCGGGCGAGGGGCTGCCGGAGAGCGCAGGCATGGTGGATCAGCCGGGCGTCCTCGCGCCGGGCGCGTACACCTACCTCGACCCCTCCGACGGCGCCACCGAAGACGACGATCTGCTCCTGATGCCCGGCCAGCAGGGCGCGTGGGGCAACGAGATGCCGCAGTCCGCCCCGGCCCCGGCGTCGTACCCCCACGAGCCCGGCCCGCACGAGACGGCCGGCCGGGACAGCGGCTCGATCGACCTCGGCGCCGTCCGTACGCCGCCTACCGCGCCCGTGTCGCAGCCGGCCCCGTCGCGCCGTCCGCTGCACCTCGGCCCGCCCATCCCCGACGCCTCCCTGAGCCCGGTGCGTTCGCTTTCCGACCGCGGTCCGGCGCACGCGCCGATGCGCCCGGCGGGACCGCCGACGACCGGCCCCGAGTACCTCGACGTGCCGCAGCCCGGGGACAACTCCCCGCAGGGAGCGGTGCCGTGGGGTGCCCCGAATCAGGCGCCGGTCCCGGGCCCGGTGGGTCATGAGGGGAGCGCCGCAGAAACGGTCGTTCCGGCTGGGGCGTCCGAGGCGGAACCGGTCGCGTTCGCCCCGGAGGCCCCCTCGTTCGCCCCGGAGGCCGCGCCGTTCGCCCCCGGGGCCGCCCAGGCTCCCGAGGGTTCGGGCCAGTTCGAGATGCCGGCGGCTCCGGTGGGCCCCCGGGCCCCGCACGCCCCCGCCACCCCCGCGCCCGCGGCGCCGGCCGCCTCCGAGTCGCAGCACGTCCCGGTCCCGCCGCAGGACGGCCGGAGTCTGCCGCACCACATCCCGGACCAGTCGCAGCGCATCCAGGGTCTGCCGCAGGACGCGTACGACCCGTCCACGGCCCAGCCCGCGGCTGCCCATCTGCCGCCCGACGCCGCTGTGGTCCCCACCCCCGACGCACCGCCCGCCGGCGCCGAGGACCCGGCCGCCGGTGCCGCGCCCGCCGCGGTGGGCGTACCGCTCCAGGCCGTCGAGCCGGCCCCCGAGGGCACGCCGGCCCCCGAGGCGTCGCTCGCCGGGGCCGCCGCGCCGACCCCCGAAGCCGTACCGGCACCGGAGACTTCACCCGCCGGATCCCTCCCGGTGGAGGCCCCGGACGGGCCGCCGGCCGCGGTCGCCCCCCAGGCCCCCCACGCGGCACCGGACACAGAGCCGTCGCACGCCGCTTCCCTCGCCGCCGCGCCGGACGCCCCGCAGCCTGCGGACGACGCGTCCGGCACGGGTGTGCCCGCGCAGTCGCCCGACGTCCAGACCACCGCGGCCCCCCTCGCGGAGCGGCCCGCACCGGACCAGCAGCCCGGCGTTCCCGATCCGGCCTCCGAGGCCGGTGTGCCCGCGCCGGACCAGCAGCCGGCCGGGGCGGGGCTCGGCGCACCGTCCCTCCAGATGGCTGACGGCCCGGTTCCGGATCCGGCGGCCCCGTTCCCGGAGCCCGCCGCGGAGGAGGCGCAGTCCGCGGGAGCCGAGCCCGTCCAGGCCGTGCCGGCCGCCGTCGCCGCCCAGGCCGCGGCGCCTCTGGCCGCCGCCGACCAGGTTCCCGGCGAGCATCCGGCGCACGAGGAGCAGGCCGCCGCCCCGGCGGAGTCCGGGACGGACCACGCGCTCGGCCGTTTCCTGCCGGTCGAGGGCACTGTGCCCGGTGGTCCGCATCTGGCCCCCACCCCGCCGCAGGCCCTGATCGTGCCGCCGGGCCCCGAGGGGCAGCAGGCCCTGGGCGAAGCCGCTCCGGCCGGCGCCGAGCAGCAGGAGCCGGCGGCCGCCGTACCGGCGACGCAGGAGTCCGTCGCCCTCGTTCCCGCGCCCCGCGAGGGCGAGGCATCAGCCCGGGAGCCGCGTCCCGCGCACCCCGAGCCCGAAGTCGCACAGCAGGCGGAGGACCTGGACACCCGGGCCGCCGACCAGGAAGAGAGCACGGCCGCAGTGGCAGACGTCATCGAGTCCACCGGCCCGGCGGCGCCCGGATACGACGACGCCGAGCGGGAGACGGTGCTGCGCGTGATGCGCGAGCGCCGCGACATCCGCAACGGCTTCCGTGGTGACCCGATCCCCCACGACGTGCTGCTGCGCGTCCTGGAGGCCGCCCACACGGCGCCCTCCGTCGGCCACTCGCAGCCGTGGGACTTCGTGGTGATCCGGTCCGCCGAGACCCGCCGCACCATGCACGAACTGGCCCAGCGTCAGCGGGAGGCGTACGCCAAGTCGCTGCCCAAGGGCCGGGCGAAGCAGTTCAAGGAACTGAAGATCGAGGCCATCCTCGACACCCCGGTCAACATCGTGGTCACCGCCGACCCGACCCGTGGCGGCCGCCACACCCTCGGCCGGCACACCCAGCCGCAGATGGCCCCCTATTCCTCCGCGCTCGCCGTCGAGAACCTGTGGCTCGCGGCACGCGCCGAGGGCCTCGGCGTCGGCTGGGTCAGCTTCTTCGACGAGCGCGAGATGGTCCGCGCCCTCGGCCTGCCCGAGCACCTGGAGGTCGTGGCGTACCTCTGCGTGGGCTACGTCGACGAGTTCCCGGAGGAGCCCGAGCTGATGCAGGCGGGCTGGTCCAAGCGCCGCCCGCTGTCCTGGGTCGTCCACGAGGAGACGTACGGGCGTCGCGCGCTGCCAGGCGAGGAGCCGCACGATCTGCTCGCCGAGACCGTGGCGGGCATCCGCCCGCTGGACGCCAAGGCGCTCGGCGAGGCCTGGGAGCGGCAGAAGCGCATGACCAAGCCCGCGGGCGCGCTCGGCATGCTGGAGATCATCTCCGCGCAGCTGTCCGGGCTGTCCCGGCAGTGCCCGCCGCCGATCCCGGAGCCCGCGGCCGTCGCGATCTTCGCCGGCGATCACGGGGTGCACGCCCAGGGCGTCACCCCCTGGCCCCAGGAGGTGACCGGCCAGATGGTCGCCAACTTCCTCGGCGGCGGCGCGGTCTGCAACGCGTTCGCCAACCAGGTGGGCGCCGAGGTCTGCATCGTCGACGTGGGCGTGGCGGCCGACCTGCCGGCGACCCCGGGCCTGCTGCCGCGCAAGGTCCGCGCGGGCACGGCGGACATGACGACCGGCCCGGCGCTGACCCGCGAAGAGGTCAAGCAGGCGATCGAGGTCGGCATCGAGACGGCCCGCGATCTGGTGGCGGCCGGTAACAAGGCGCTGCTCACCGGTGAGATGGGCATCGCGAACACCACGGCCTCCGCCGCCCTGATCGCGGTCTTCACCGACACCGACCCGTCCGAGGTGACCGGACGGGGCACCGGTATCAACGACGAGACGCTGGCCCGCAAGACGGAGGTCGTGCGCCGCGCGATCGAACTGCACCAGCCGGACCCGGCCGACCCGATCGGCGTCCTCGCGGCGTTCGGCGGCCTCGAACACGCGGCGATGGTGGGCCTGCTGCTCGGCGGCGCCTCCCTGCGCACCCCGGTGATCCTGGACGGCGTCAGCGCGGGCGCCGCCGCCCTGGTGGCCCGCGCGATCGCCCCCGAGGTCCTCGCGGCCTGCATCGCCGGTCACCGCAGCGCGGAGCCCGGCCATGTCGCCGCCCTGAACAAGCTCGGCCTGCGCCCGCTCGTCGACCTGGACCTGCGTCTCGGCGAGGGCACCGGCGCGCTGCTCGCGCTGCCGCTTGTGCAGAGCGCCGCGCGGGCGATGCACGAGGTGGCGACGTTCGACTCGGCGGGAGTCACGGAGAAGTAGAGCGGTGCCGGGGCCCCGCGGCCCCGGGCCTCTCGTCATCGGGCCTCTCGTCATCGGGCCGGGCGCGGGCCGCCGTTGCCCGCGCCCCTCACCGCAGCGCGCAGCCCACCCTGCGCGGGCCAATGTGCCCAGGGCCTGGGCCCACCTGCCCCGTCCGTCACCCGCACCGTAAAATCCGCATGTCAGGGCCGCTGCAGAGCCGCAGAGGCATCGTTGCGCACCGCCTGGACGAGGAGCAGCACCTCCATGGCCGAACACCCCCCGTACCCCGTAGGGCTTCGCCTCGCCGGCCGCCGCGTGGTCGTCCTCGGCGGCGGCCAGGTCGCCCAGCGCCGTCTCCCGGCGCTGATCGCGGCCGGCGCGGACGTCCGTCTCGTGTCCCCCGAGGCGACCCCCTCGGTCGAGGCCATGGCGGACGCGGGGGAGATCACCTGGCTGAGGCGCCCGTATCGGGACGGGGACCTGGCGGACGCCTGGTACGCCCTCATCGCGAGCAGCGATCCCGAGGCCAACGCGGCCGCCTCCGCCGAGGCGGAGCGCCACCGGGTGTGGTGCGTCCGCTCCGACGACGCCGACGCGGCCACCGCCTGGACCCCGGCGACGGGCCACAGCGAGGGCGTCACGGTCGCCGTGCTCACGACCGAGGCCAAGGGCCGCGACCCCCGGCACACCGCCGCCATCCGCGACGCCGTCGTCGAAGGGCTGCGCGACGGCACGCTCGTGGCCCCGCACCACCGCACCCGCACCCCCGGGGTCGCGCTGGTCGGCGGCGGCCCGGGCGACCCCGACCTCATCACGGTCCGCGGCCGGCGCCTGCTCGCGGAGGCCGACGTGGTCATCGCGGACCGGCTCGGCCCCCGTGACCTGCTCGCCGAACTGCCGCCGCATGTCGAGGTGATCGACGCGGCGAAGATCCCCTACGGCCGCTACATGGCCCAGGAGGCCATCAACAACGCGCTGATCGAGCATGCCCGGCAGGGCAAGTCGGTCGTGCGGCTCAAGGGCGGTGACCCCTTCGTCTTCGGCCGCGGGATGGAAGAGGTGCAGGCACTGGCCGAGGCCGGCATCGCGTGCACCGTGGTCCCGGGCATCTCCAGCTCGATCTCGGTGCCCGGCGCGGCCGGCATCCCCGTCACCCACCGTGGTGTCGCACACGAGTTCACCGTGGTCAGCGGCCATGTAGCCCCTGACGACGAGCGCTCGCTGGTCGACTGGCCGTCGCTGGCCAGGCTGACCGGCACCCTCGTGATCCTCATGGGGGTCGACAAGATCGGGAAGATCGCCGAGACGCTCGTCGCCCACGGCAAGGCGCCCGACACACCCGTCGCCCTGGTCCAGGAGGGCACCACGGCCGCCCAGCGCCGGGTCGACGCCACCCTCGAGACGGTCGCCGAGACCGTACGCGCCCAGGACGTGCGGCCACCGGCCGTCATCGTCATCGGCCCGGTCGTGAAGCAAGGCCCGCGTCCGGGCGCGTGACCGGGCCCCACCGACCTGTTCCAGCCGTTCGTAACCCGCGGTAACCCGGCCCGTTCCAGCCGTTGGCACCGCTCCCAGGACAAGGCAGTATCACCCTGTGGCCGATCTCATCACCGTCGAGGACCCCACCGACCCGCGGCTTCGTGACTACACGGGCCTGACCGACGTGGAGCTGCGCCGCAAACGCGAGCCCGCCGAGGGCCTGTTCATCGCCGAGGGCGAGAAGGTCATCCGACGGGCCAAGGCGGCGGGGTACGAGATGCGCTCCATGCTGCTGTCCGCGAAGTGGGTCGACGTCATGCGGGACGTCATCGACGAACTCCCGGCGCCGGTGTACGCGGTCAGCCCCGAGCTGGCCGAACAGGTCACCGGCTACCACGTGCACCGCGGCGCCCTCGCCTCCATGCAGCGCAAACCGCTGCCGACGGCGGACGAGCTGCTGGCCGCCGCCCGCCGGGTGGTGATCATGGAGTCGGTGAACGACCACACCAACATCGGCGCGATCTTCCGCTCGGCAGCCGCGCTCGGCATGGACGCGGTCCTGCTGTCGCCCGACTGCGCCGACCCGCTCTACCGCCGCAGCGTGAAGGTCTCCATGGGCGCGGTCTTCTCGGTGCCCTACGCCCGCCTCGACACCTGGCCGAGGGACCTGGACGCGGTCCGCGGCGCGGGCTTCACCCTGCTCGCGCTCACCCCCGACGAGAAGGCGAAGGCGCTCGACGAGGCGGCACCGCACCGGATGGAGCGGGTCGCGCTGATGCTCGGCGCGGAGGGCGACGGCCTGTCCACCCAGGCGCTGGTCGCCGCCGACGAATGGGTCCGCATCCCCATGGCCCACGGAGTGGACTCCCTCAACGTCGGCGCGGCGGCCGCGGTGGCCTTCTACGCGGTGGCCACCGGCCGCCCTCAGCCCTGACGGGCCGCGTCCCACGGTCCAGCCGGCGGCCGTCCCCGGTCCAACGGGCGGCCGTCCCCGGTCCAACGGGCGGCCGTCCCCGGTCCAACGGGCGGCCGTCCCCGGTGCCGGCGGGCCGCCACCCCGCTCCTTGACGGCCCCGGTGGCCACAGAAGGGGGCGACCGGGTGCAGGCGCCGCTCAGCCGTCCACAGTAGGGGGCGGGTGGGTGCGGGCGCCGCTCAGCCGTCCACAGTAGGGGGCGGGTGGGTGCGGGCGCCGCTCAGCCGTCCTGGCTCAGCTCGCTCCTGTACTGCCCGGCCATCAACGGCCCGGGCAGGGGAGCGTGCGACTGCTCGAGGCGTACGTCCTTGCGTACGCGCCCGTCGTCCAGCCCGCGCGCCGGGCCCTGACAGCCCTGGGCGGCCGCGATGCCCAGCGCCACCAGCAGCGTCACCACCACGAACACGAACAGCCGCTGGCGCAGCAGCCGGGGGTTGGCCGGGCGGCGGCCGGTCCCGGTGGTGCGGGGCGCCGGCCGTCCGGCCCCGCTGCGCGGAGCGGGCCGGCCGCCCGAGCGGGTCGTGTTGCGCTGCGCGGGCGTCGGGCGCGTCCCGGGACGGGAGCCGGTGCTGCGGGGCGGGGGAGTACCGGGCCCCTGAGGGCGCCGTACGGTGCGCTGTTCGGCGTACTGCTCCGCCAGCCGCCCGGTCGGCCGGTCCGGCTCGCCGCGCTGGGCGGGCGGCCGCACATCCGTGAGACCCTGCGCCTCCCGGGCCGCGATCTCCTTGAGCCGCAGGGAGAGTTGAAGCGTGCTGGGCCGTTCCTCGGGGTCCTTCGCCAGACAGGCGCGGACGAGCGGGGCCAGCGCGTCCGGCACCCCGTGGAGCTGGGGCTCCTCGTGCACCACGCGGTAGAGCATGACCTCGGAACTGCCGTGCCCGAAGGGGGAGTCGCCGGTGGCCGCGTACGCCAGCGTGGCACCGAGCGAGAACACGTCCGTGGCCGGAGTGACGGCAGCCCCGCGCACCTGCTCGGGAGCGAGGAAGCCGGGCGACCCGACGGCCGTGCCGACGTGGGTGAGCGTCGAGGCGCCCGTCGCCCACGCGATGCCGAAGTCGATGATCCGCGGCCCCTTCGGGGACAGCAGGATGTTGGACGGCTTCAGATCGCGGTGGACGACCCCGGCCTCGTGCACCGCCACGAGTCCCTCGGACAGGGCGGCGCCCACGGCGGCCGTGTCGGCGGCCGAGAGCGGTCCCTCCTCGGCGACCTTGTCGTGCAGGGAGGGGCCGGGCACGTACTGCGTGGCGAACCACGGACGGTCCGCCTCGAGGTCGGCGGCCACAAGGCGCGCCGTACACCCACCACGAATCCGACGTGCCGCCGAGACCTCACGAGCGAACCGCGACCGGAACTCCTGATCCTCCGCCAGGTCCGGCCGGATCACCTTCAGCGCGACCCGCTGGCCCCGCTTGTCGGAGCCCAGGTAGACGACGCCCATCCCGCCCGCGCCGAGCCGCCGGTGAAGTCTGTACGAGCCGACGACACGCGGGTCCTCACGCCTCAGGCGCATCATCGCCATGTCCATCCCCGCTGCCCGGTCCGTCTGACGAGCCACAGCTTACGTTTCCACGGCCATGTCCGCGCAGAGGCCGCGCCCTCTCGCACCGATCGAGTGTCCGTGCGGGGCGGGAAACTTGAAGGTCGGTCAGGAGAGAGGCGAACGGGCCGGCCGCGCATGGTTCTTGACCTCAACAGGCCTTCAGAGTAAGGGGGTTGGATCCGTGAGGGGTGACCGTGCCGGGACGGCCGTGGACGCCGGGTCACCGACGCGCAGCGACGCGGTGGTGACCAGGGGTGTGGATCACCGGGTGGCGGCCACGGTGCCCGGGGGAAGGGCGGAGGTGAGCGAAGTCACCCGGTGAGCGCCGCGAGGGCGCGGGCGGAACGGGCGCGGCGGTTGTCCCCTCAGGGAAGACCCTGAGACCTGGGACCGCGTCTCCACCCAGGGGAGTACGCCGCAGTTCTTCGCTCATCCTCCGGGAGGCCCGGCAATCGATACGAGGGCATGACGTGCACGGCGCGCCCGGAGCCTAGATTTGAGGTCAAGCGGCGGGTGGAGCACTCGTCCCCCGAGGTCAGACACCCGCCGCTGCCACGACAACAGAATCACGGTCAGGAGAGGGACCATGGCCCACACGGCACCGCGGACGCTGATCCGCACACGGGGACGCAGGACGTACGCGGCGTTCGGCACCCGCCGCCCGGGCCGTCGCCACCCGCTGGTGGCGGCCGTGATGGTCCTCCCCCTGGCGGCCCTGCTCGTGTACGCCTTCGGCGGCTGGGAGGCAGTGGTCACACAAGCGTCGTCCGTGGGCGTGATGCTGGGGCGCTGAGCGGCGCCCCAGGCCCGGAAGAGCGGTCCGGGCGGGGACATCCACCCATGAAACCCCGTGGGGACGGGGGTGCGGCGGACGGCACAGACGCCCGCGCAGCTGGGGAGCTGCGCGGGCGTTGCTTTTGGCGGGGGACCCGTCGAGCCCGGGAAGGCTGCATCCTGGCCCGGCGCGGGGAGGTGCCTCCCGGCCCGGCCCGGGAGGCGGATTACTCCCCGGGCTGTCTGAGAGGCACGGGGCTCGCGCAGAGCGCCGGGTGCCCGCCGCAGCGCCTGGCTCGTGCCCGAGCGGCCGGTGTCCGCCGCACCACGGGCCCGTGCCGGAGCACCGGCCCGTGTCCGACCCCCCGGCCCTTTCATCCGGCCCCTGCACGGCCCCGGCCCTGTCACGCGGCCCCTGTCCGACCCCTGGCCCCTGTCCGACCCCCTGCCCACCCCCGGCCCCCTTCACCCGGCCACCGCCCACCTCCCGGCCCCCTCCACCCGGCCACCGCCCGGGCCCGTACCCTCCCGACACAGCCCTCCGCACACCTCTGGGGACCCGTGAACGTACTCCTGCCCGCGCTGACGGCGACGGTGCGCTCCGCGGCGCATCCCGCCGACGGGGCCTGCCGCTGCGCGATCGCGGGCGCGGTCCTGGCCGAGCGCGAGGACGACGCGGCCGTCGTCCGCCACGGCGACACCGTCGCCAAGGCCCACGCCCCCGGCACCGACCCCGTCGAACTGTCTCTCCGGCTCGCCACCGCCGCCCGGCTCCCCGGCATCCTGCTGACGCCTCTCCGGCCGGCCCCCGTGACCCTCCACGAGCGCCTCGTCACCTTCTGGCCCTACGGCACCCCGGTGGATCCCGGCATCCCCGAGGCCGCTCCCTGGGAGGCCGCCGCCACGCTCCTGGCGCGGCTGCACCGGGCCCCCGCTCCCGCCGGACTGCCGCCCATGCGCGGTCCCGCCAAGGCCGCCCGCGCGCTCGGGCGCCTTCGCGCGGCCGGTCCCCACCCCGCCGCCGAGCCCGTCCTGCGCGCCTGGGCCGCCCTCCCGGCCTGGGCCCGGGCGGAGGCTCCCCCGCCGCGCGCGCGGACCCTGTGCCACGGCGATCTCCACCTCGGCCAGCTCGTACGCCACCCCGCGGACACCGGCGGATGGCTGCTCATCGACGTCGACGACCTCGGCGTGGGCGACCCGGCCTGGGACCTGGCCCGCCCGGCCGCCTGGTACGCCTGCGGTCTGCTCCCGCCCGACGAGTGGTCCCGCTTCCTCTCCGCGTACCGGGAGGAGGGCGGCCCGGCCGTCCCGTCCACGGGCGACCCCTGGCCGCTGCTCGATGTCCCCGCCCGCGCCCTCACCGTGCAGACGGCGGCCCTGGCCATCGCCAAGTCCACGGCGGCGGGGCGCCCCTTGGACGAGGTGGAGCAGGCGGTCGTCGACGCCTGTGTCCGAATGGGGGCGATTCCGCCTCAATTGGTGCAAGCAGGTGCCCAGTAGGCTGCAACCGATCGGCTTCGATCCGAGTCCCTATCCGGCGAAGCAGCACCGAAGTGCGAGGAGTTGAGCAGACCATGCAGTGTCCGAAGTGTTATGCGCCGATGCACACGTACAACCGCAACGGCGTCCAGATCGAGCAGTGCAGCGGCTGCCGCGGCATCTTCCTCGACTACGGGGAGCTGGAGGCGCTGACCCGCCTGGAGTCCCAGTGGGCCCAGCCGGCCCCGCCGCCCCCTCCCGCCCCGGGTGGCTACCCGGCGGCTCCCGCCTGGGGTGCCCCGCACGGCGGCCACGGGGGCCATGGCGGTCACGGTCACTACGGCCACCACGGCCACAAGAGCTTCGGCCACATGCTGTTCTCCAGCTGAGCCCACGACGAAGCCCCCGGCCGCAGGGCCGGGGGCAACGGGGTGTGGACGATACTGGGATTGAACCAGTGACCTCTTCCGTGTCAGGGAAGCGCTCTCCCGCTGAGCTAATCGTCCTCGGGACCACGACCGCTCCGGGGAGACGGTCGGGGGTACTGCGTGCGCGATACTGGGATTGAACCAGTGACCTCTTCCGTGTCAGGGAAGCGCTCTCCCGCTGAGCTAATCGCGCTGGTCGGACACCCGTCGCCGGGGTCCAGTGGACGATACTGGGATTGAACCAGTGACCTCTTCCGTGTCAGGGAAGCGCTCTCCCGCTGAGCTAATCGTCCTTGGAGGTGGAGACGGGATTTGAACCCGTGTAGACGGCTTTGCAGGCCGTTGCCTCGCCTCTCGGCCACTCCACCAGGAGTGCAGGGGGTCGGGAAGATCCCCTGGTTCCTTCGAGCGGACGACGAGGCTCGAACTCGCGACCTCAACCTTGGCAAGGTTGCGCTCTACCAACTGAGCTACGTCCGCTTGTCTTTTCGGAACGCTTGCGCGTCCCGGCGACGTGTTGAACTCTAGCGGATTCCCGGGCCAGTACAAAAACGCGTTTGCGCAGCGTGCTGCGCTGCACCTGGTCGCGTACATGGTCAGGGTCCCGCGAGGACATGCGTGAGCCACCTCCGCGACACCCGCCATAGACTCGGCTGTGTGTCCGACCTCCCTCCTCTCGCGCGTTTCGGTGATCGCGTCGCCAGCGGTCTCCGCGATGTCACCAGCGATCCCGCGGCCCTCGACTCCACCGGTTTCTGGGCCGTCTGCGCGGACTACGAGGGGCGCCTGACCTGTGCCCGCTTCGCGGACGTACGGCAGGAGCCGGTGCCCGCCCCCCGGCCCGGGAGGTGGCGGGGCCCGGCGGTCGGTGACTGGACGTCCTCGCTCGACCGCGCCGCGTACACGGCCGGCGTGCGCCGGATCCGCCGGCACATCGCGACCGGCGAGGTGTACCAGGTGAATCTCTGCCGCGTGCTCTCCGCGCCGATCGCGCCCGACGCCGATGTGGACGCCCTGACCTCCGTGCTGGCCCGGGGCAACCCGGCACCGTATGCAGGAACGATTCGCCTGCCGCGTCACGGAGTGGAGACGGCCACGGCGTCCCCCGAACTGTTTCTGCGCCGCGACGGCAGCTCCGTGTCCTCCGGCCCGATCAAGGGCACCGCGCGGACCGAGGCGGAACTCCTGGACAAGGACTACGCCGAGAACGTGATGATCGTCGATCTGGTGCGCAACGACCTCGGGCGCGTCTGCACCACGGGCAGCGTGACCGTCCCCGATCTGTGCGCCGTCGAGAAGCACCCCGGGCTGGTCCATCTCGTCTCCACCGTCCGCGGTGAGCTGCGCGCGGACGCGGGCTGGCCGGAGCTCCTCGCCGCCACGTTCCCGGCCGGGTCGATCACCGGCGCCCCCAAGTCCAGCGCCCTGCGGATCATCGACGCCCTGGAGACAGCCCCCCGTGGCCCCTACTGCGGCGGCATCGGCTGGGTCGACGCGGACCGGGGCGTGGGTGAGCTGGCCGTCGGCATCCGCACCTTCTGGATCGACCGGACCGCCGGTGACGCCCCCGTGCTGCGCTTCGGCGCGGGCGCGGGCATCACCTGGGGGTCCGACCCCGAGGGGGAATGGCATGAGACCGAACTGAAGGCCGCCAGGCTGCTCGCGGTAGCGTCGGGGCAGTACCAGGGCACGGGACCGGCATGAGCTCCCTCCCGTGCCGTGCCCATCCGGGGGGCGGCGCATCCGTGCGCGGCGTGGTCGTGGGCCGGACTCCCGGCCGCACCCATGCGTCGGATGACGCTTCCGCCACCATTTTGCGAGGTAAAGACCAGTGAAGCTCTGGCTCGACGGCGGGCTGCAGGACATCGACGCCGCCCGCGTCTCCGTCTTCGACCACGGACTGACCGTCGGCGACGGCATCTTCGAGACCGTCAAGGCCGCCGACGGCCGGCCGTTCGCCCTGACCCGCCACCTCGAACGGCTCACCCGCTCGGCGCGCGGCCTGGGCCTGCCCGACCCCGACCTCGACGAGGTGCGCCGCGCCTGCGCCGCCGTCCTGGAGGCCAACCCGATGCCGCTCGGGCGCCTGCGCATCACCTACACCGGCGGTTACGGCCCGCTCGGCTCCGACCGTGGCGACCGGGGCCCGACCCTCGTGGTCGCCGTCGCCGAGAGCACCCGGCGTCCCGACTCCACCGCCGTGATCACCGTGCCGTGGACCCGCAACGAACGCGGCGCGCTGGCCGGCCTCAAGACCACCTCGTACGCCGAGAACGTCGTCGCTCTCGCCCGGGCCTGCGAACAGGGCGCCTCCGAGGCGCTGTTCGCCAACACCCTCGGACGGCTCTGCGAGGGCACCGGCTCGAACGTCTTCGTCGTCCTCGACGGCGAGATCCACACCCCGCCGCTCGCCTCCGGCTGCCTGGCGGGCATCACCCGCGCGCTGACCCTCGAGTGGGCGGGGGCCAAGGAGACCGATCTGCCGCTGGATGCGCTCGAGCGTGCGGACGAGATCTTCCTGACGTCCACGCTGAGGGACATCCAGGCCGTGCACCGGGTGGACGGCCGCGAACTGCCCGGCGCACCGGGACCGGTGACCGCCAAGGCCATGCGGATCTTCACGGAGCGGTCCGGGGACGACCTGGACCCGTGAGGCCCGGAAAACCGGGCTGACACGGATCGCCGCCGCGGGTAGAACACTCGTGATGACCACGACCCTGCGGCCGACCGAGCCGCTTCGACAGCATGAGGACGGAACGCGTTCACGGCACTATCTGGTGTGTGTGAACGGCCGTCCGGTCGGTGCGCTGCGGCTGGCCACGCACCCCGAGTACGGGCCCACCGTGGCGCGCCTGGAGGACCTGCGCATCGAGGAACCGGACCGGGGCAGGGGCCGGGGCACCGTGGCCGCGCTCGCCGCCGAGGAAGTGGTACGGGGCTGGGGCTGCGCGCGCATCGAGGCGTCGGTGCCCGGGGACGCCGAGGCGGCCCTCCGGCTCATGACGGCGCTCGGGTACGTCCCGCGCAGCCGCAACATGGCCAAGAGCCTGGGATCCGGCCCGCCCCGGCTGCCCGCCGGCAGCGCCGCCCGGCCCATGACCGAGGCGGAGTACGGGCCGTGGCACGCGCGTGACCAGGAGGGCTTCGTGCGCGACCTGGTCGCGCGTGGTGTGACGGAAAGTCAGGCCCGCATCAAGGCGGAACGGAACCACACCCGGTTCCTGCCGAACGGCCTGGCGACCGAGAACATCCTCATCAGCGTGCTGGAGCAGGAGGGGAACCCGGTCGGGACCCTGTGGCTCGGGCTGTGGCCCGAGACCGCGTTCGTGCTCGGCGTCGACGTCCGTCCGGAGCAGCGGCGCCGCGGCCACGGCCGCACGCTCATGGCCCTGGCGGAGGCACAGGCGGCCGGGGCCGGCCGGGACCGCATGGGACTCAATGTCTTCGCGGGCAACACCCCGGCCGAACGGCTCTACGCCTCACTGGGGTACGAGACGACCGCGTACCACCTGTACAAGGAACTGATCTGAGGGCTGCCCGAGGGACCGGTCCGACGTCTGTACGAGGGACCGGTCCGGGGCTCACCCGTCGGTACAAGGAAGCGGTCCGACGTCTGTACGAGGAACCGGTCCGAGGCTCACCCCTTCTCGGCCAGCAGCCGGTCCACGATCTCCTCGATACGCCCGCGCAGCCCTTCCTGGCTCTTGCCGCCGTCCAGGCGCTCGCCGCCGACGACGTAGGTCGGGGTGCCGGTGACGCCGATCGCCTTGCCCTCGGCCTGGTCGGCGTCGACGATCAGGATGTGCCGGCCGTCGATCAGCGCGGTGTCGAACTCCTCGGCGTCCAGGCCGAGTTCACGCGCCACCTCGACCAGGAACGCCTCCCCCTTGCGGTCCAGCTCCTCGACCCGGGCGAGCACCGCCTCGACATACGGCCAGCCCTGCCCCTGCTCGAGCGCCTCCTCGGCGGCCTGCGCGGCGGCGAAGGCGTGCCGGTGCTTCTCCAGCGGGAAGTGCCGCAGCCGCAGCTCCAGCCGGCCGCCGTAGCGGGCACGCAGCGCGCGCAGGTCATCGAGGGCGCTGCGGCAGTCGGGGCACTGGAGTTCGCACCAGACGTCGAGGACGGGCGCGGCGGCGGGTACGGGGGAGGAGTCGCTCATGGTCACCAGTCTCCCAGCCCCGGCGACCACGCCCCAAACGAGACCTCCGGACCCGAGCCGGAGAGCGGGCGGGACCTTCCGGGGTGGAGACGGGGGCGGGGCCGCTGCGCTCGGGGGTGGACACGCTTGCGCACCCTGAGGACGAGCCGACCCGGAGATCTCCCTGAGGTCCGCTCCGACCATGGCCCAGGGGGCGCGAGGCGGTGCAGGATGGAAGGGACGAACCCCACCGAGCTGTGCCTGGAGGACCGGATGATCGCCGAGACAGTCTGTTCCGCCGTCTCCGTGGCCGGCCTGGGCGTCGCGGCCGTCACGGCCTACCGCAAGCGTTTTCTCGCGGCCGCCCGCATCGCCGCGTACTCGCTCGTGCCCGTCGGCCTGGTCATGACCGGCCTCGTCGGCTGGCTGGCCCACACGGCGTTCAGTCCCGTGGCCTGGGCGGGCTTCGGCGTGCTCGGTGTCGCCTGGCTCCTCTTCCTGACAACCCGCGCCGTGGAGCGCCGAAACCGTGGGCGCAAGGAGCGCGGAGCGGACAAGAGCGCGCGGCGGGAGGCGGTCGCGCCCTCCTCCTCCGAGCCGGCCCTCGGCCCCGGGACCCGGCCCGCGGGCAGCCCGGGCAGGGGCGATTCCGCCGACGACTTCGGCGACATCGAGGCCATCCTGAAGAAGCACGGCATATGACGGATTGAAACGACACAGTGATCGGACGGCGCGCGCCCGACGATCACGAGAGACCACACGGAGATCAACTTCGGTCCCGGTGTCGCGGATATCGGCGAACTCCCTCGCATTACGAGCGTGTTGATCGCGGAGCGGGCGTGGGCTGCGTCATCATCGCCGCGAGATGCTGGACAGAACCCAGAGCGACACCGGCG
Organism: Streptomyces sp. NPDC093261; assembly: GCF_044753645.1. Lineage (NCBI taxonomy): Bacteria > Bacillati > Actinomycetota > Actinomycetes > Kitasatosporales > Streptomycetaceae > Streptomyces > Streptomyces sp. NPDC093261. The sequence goes on along the minus strand of NZ_JBIVNO010000009.1, from coordinate 189,342 downwards.
TGCCTCCCGAGGAACGCCGGGGTTGTCTCTTCGCGCTTTCCCAGCCACCGCTGATGATCTTCCTTGCGGTGATCGGCTGCCTGCTGCTCATGGCATCGCTGCACGACCTGCTGCTGCTCTGAGCCGTATGCGGAGCCCCTGGCGCCACCCGCCGAGGGCTCCGTCAGCCCCGCCAGGGGAACGCGCCGAGAGGGTCCATGTTCGGCCACATCGGCGCTCACGGAGCGTAGCGGAACCGAAGACTCCGTCCGCCTCGGCTCCGAAGGCACCGGCGGGGCCGCGACGGCTTCCGGCCGACCGTGGACCAACCGTGCGCCCACCGCGGGCCGGGCGAGCGTGCGCCGGCGCCCCGCTGCCGGGAAGCGGCCGGACGCGGCTCAGCCCGCCGCTTCCTTGCGGCGCGCCCGGTACGCAGCGACATGGAGACGGTTTCCGCAGGTGCGGCTGTCGCAGTAGCGGCGGGAGCGGTTGCGGGAGAGGTCGACGAACGCGCGCCGGCAGTCGGGTGCCTCGCAGTGCCGCAGCCGTTCCTGCTCTCCGGCCACCACGAAGAACGCCAGCGCCATTCCGCAGTCCGCGGCGATGTGGTCGGCGACGGAGGCGCCGGGCGCGAAGTAGTGCACATGCCAGTCGTAGTGGTCGTGATCGGTGAGCCGGGGCGTGGTGCCGGCGGCCGCCACCAGTTCGTTGATCAGTCCGGCCGCGGTCCGGGCATCGGGCGCGGCGAAGATCGTGGCGAGCCGCCCGCGGATCCTGCGCACCGCCGCGAGGTCGAACTCCGACAGCACACCGACATCGCTCAGATCGTGCTCGCGTGCGAAACGGTCGAGGGTGGCGACATCCGGAAGCCCGTCCGTCTCGTCGCCCTCGGGTGCGGTGTTCACCAGATCCACTACGAGGTCGAGCGCGCACCGGGTGTCGTGGGTGATCAGCACGTGTCGCTCCCTGGCCTGGGGGTCGGGCGGACGCCCGCCGATGCTGGCCGAGCCTAGCGGCTCGGCGCCGCCATGGGGCCGTCACGGGCCCAAGCCGTGATGTCGGTTGGCCGCGTGACGCCCGGCGGAGCGTTCACGCCACGACCTGGAGCCGTGTGGTCACTCCGCGCGCACACGCCAGGGCGCCGCCTCCGCGAGGGCTCGCGATGACGGCGCCCGGGTGTGCCGTATGCGGTTGTCCCGGCCCGAGCCGTCTCCCCGAGTGGACGGCGCCGGGTGGCTACGGGTGGTGCGCTAGCTCTCCGCCAGGATGTGGGAGAGCTCGGTGTCGAGATCGAAGTGGCGGTGCTCCGTGCCCGGCGGCACGGCTGCGTCCGTCCGCTTCAGGAACGACTCCAGTGCCCGCGCCGGGGCCTCGAGCAGAGCCTCGCCCTCCGGGGAGCTCAGGGCGATGCACACGACGCCCTGACCGTGACTACGGGACGGCCAGACGCGGACGTCGCCGGTCCCGGTGGGCCGGTGCAGGCCCTCGGCGAGGAGGTCGCGGGCGAACACCCACTCGACGGTCTCCTCGGCTCCGGTATGGAAGGTGGCGTGCACGGCGTAGGGATCGGCCGTGTCATACCGCAGTCCTGCGGGAACAGGCAGTGAGGACTCGCTCGACACAACGAGGCGCAGGTGCAGCTCGCAGCTGACCGTGGTGTTCATAAGCGCCAGGGCCTTTCGCTCAGTGTGCGCTCGGGGATTCGCACGTCGGCGAAATCGACATGCCACCTACGGTGCCGTTGTAAACCCCTCTGAGAGTTTTGCCTGTCTTTACGTACCTCATCCGGCCGAGACGCTCTTCGGGCGATACGTCCATTCCGGTGACCGGTTTCTCTCCGGTGCGGTTTGGTCGTATGAATACGGGGAGTGACGAGCCGCGCGAGAGTGCCGTGTCCGAGGAGCGGCGGAAGTCCGAGCGGGCCCTCGGTTCCCGGGCGCCGGAATTCATCCGGCGGCGAGGGGCCCTGCGTCTCAGCCGGCAGGTGGGCGTTTTCGCGGTCGGCCTCGCGGTGGTCGGCGCGGGCGTGGTCATGCTTCCGCCGCCCGGTCCCGGCTGGCACGTGACCTTCGCGGGTCTGGCGCTCAGGGCGACGGAGTTCGTCTGGGCCCGGCTGGTGCTGCGCCGGACCGGGCGGAAGGTCACCGGCGGCTCAGCGGGCGCTCGACCCCGAGCTGCGCCACCGGAACATCGCCCTGACGACGGCGGGCATGGCGATCGCCGCGACCCTTGCCGGGGTCCATGTAGGGAAGTTCGGCCTCGTCATGCCCCGGAGCATCGGGCAGGAGTGATCCGGCCCTGGTCCGAGGCACCCCCTGACATGGGGTAATGTTCTTCCTGCGCCCGGGCGATTAGCTCAGCGGGAGAGCGCTTCGTTCACACCGAAGAGGTCACTGGTTCGATCCCAGTATCGCCCACAGCACCGAGGGTGGCGGGGGGGGGGGGGGCCCGCGCCCCCCCCCCCCCCCCCGGGGGGGGGGGGGGGGCGCGCGCCCCCCCCCCCCCCGCCACCCTCGTCGTATGCGCACCCCCTGCGGGCCCAGCTCGGCAAGCGCTTTCCTTAATCGATTCACGACCGTGAGGGCATCGCCGCGGGAAACGGTCACGGTCCACTGCGCCTCGTGGGCGCCGGCGCGCGCGAAGTGGATCGGGAAGAGGGTCAACCAGTCCCGCCGGGCTCGTCGAAAGGGAAGCACCCGGAGAGCGAGGTGAAGACGGACTTCCGTTTTCCCTGGCCTTTTGGGAGAAGTTCCGGATCAGGCGGCCGACGGGAATCCCACGGACGTATTCCACAACACCGGCGCATTCCCCGGGAGTACGGCGGAAGAGGCGTTGTTCCCGGCCTCAAGTCCGAGGTGGATGCCGGGAATTCGACGACGGGCGGGTGCCGCGAGCGCCGCCGCACGGGCGACGGCGCTCGCACCGCGAGTCTGGTCCGCCGCACCGCGTACGGCATGAGTACGGATACTCAGATACCCGCGGCGCTCCCGGGCACACTCTGTCCATGGACCGGAACCACTACCGCTTCCGCAGCCTGTGGCCGCTGCCCGCGCCCCCCGCGGCCGTGTACGCGGTGCTGGAGCGCGGCGAGGACTACCCGAGGTGGTGGCCCCAGGTGCGGGAGGTGATCCGGCTCGACGACACCACCGACGTCGTCCGGGTCCGCTCGCTGCTCCCGTACGACATCACCTTCACCGCGCGGGAGGTGCGGCGCGACCCGGCGGCCGGGGTCCTTCAGGCCGCGCTCTCCGGCGACCTCGAGGGCTGGGCCCGCTGGACGGTCACCGCGACCGCCTCCGGCACCCTCGCCCGCTACGACCAGGAAGTCGAGGTCACCAAGCCGTTGCTCAGGCGCTGGGCCGTGCCCGGGCGGCCCGTCTTCCGCGCGAACCACTGGCTCATGATGCGGGCGGGACGCAGGGGACTGCTCGCGCGTCTGCGAGCGGTTTGAACGAACCGGCCCCGGACCTGTATTCTTCACAGCGTTCCCGGGCGATTAGCTCAGTGGGAGAGCGCTTCGTTCACACCGAAGAGGCCACTGGTTCGAACCCAGTATCGCCCACCCGGAGAAGACCGGTCCGTCACAGACGGACCGGTTTTTCGTGTGCGGGGTGCCGGGGTCCGGAAGGGCTGCCTCCCGCCCGCGGGCCCACGTCAGGCGGCCGCCGGCAGCTCCGGGCGCAGCGGCCAGGCCGGGTCCACCACCTCCTCCGAGCCGCTGCGCGCGAACCACGCCTGGAGCCCCCGTGCCTGCGCCGCATGCCACCCGGTCTGCAGGGTGTGCAGCTCGACCGGCGTCAGCCGCTCCAGACGGGCCGCGTAACGGCGCCCGAGCGCCCGTACGACGTCCAGGGCGGCCATCGCGTCCGCCGCCGCGTCGTGTGCCCCCTCCAGGGCGACGCCGTAGTGCGCGCAGAGGTCGGTGAGGGTGCGACGGCCCTTGCGGTAGCGGTCCAAATGCTTGTCGAGGACCCGCGGGTCGAGCACGCACAGCGGCTCCGACGCGAACCAGCGGTCCAGCGCGGAGGCGCGGTGACGGCGCAACTCCCGGTCCAGGAGCGTCAGATCGAACGGCGCGTTCATCACGACCAACGGCCGTCCCAGCGCGGCATGTTCGCCCAGCTCCCTGGCTATCTCCTCCATCACCGGCGACGGCCAGCGGCCGTTGTGCTGGAGATGTTCCTCCGTCAGTCCGTGCACCGCCGTCGCCTCCGCGGGCACCGGCACGCCCGGGTTCACCAGCCACCGGCTCACCCTCGGCCGGGTGCCCGGTGCGTCCTGGACGACGACGGCGGCCGACACGATCCGGTCGGTCTCGACGTCCACGCCCGTGGTCTCCGTGTCGAACGCGGCCAAGGGGCCCTCGTACCAGCACGCCATACGAACTCAACTCCTTGTTCATCTTCGGCAGTTGACGTACCGTCTTCTGCCCGTTTGGTGATACCCGGGCTGTTTGCGTCGTACGCCGGGAGGAGACAACAGGAGTACGGGTCTTTGCAGTTCAGCGACCCGTCACGGGGATCGATCCGACGGGGAAGGCTGTTGGCCATGGCGATAGCGCAGCCCGAGCGGGGCGGGCTGCTGCCCGAACGCACGGGCCCCCTTCGCGGCACACTCGCCACCACCGCCTGCATGGAGACACTGCAGGTGGGATATCTGCACGCGGTCGCCGCCGCGGCCGGCTGCTCGCTGTCCCAGCCCTTTCCGGACAACGGCATCGACTGGCACGTCAGCCACAGCGCCCCCGGCCACACCGTCGATGACGAGGTCACCATCAAGGTGCAGCTCAAGTGCACCTACCAGATCCCGCCGAACCCTCCGGGCCGCTTCTTCTCCTTCACGCTCGACAACGAGCACCTGGCGAAGCTGGCCCGCACCCCCGTCTCCGTGCACAAGATCCTCGTAGTGATGATCGTGCCACGGTCCCAGGAGCAGTGGCTGCGGGCCGGCCACGACCGCCTCGACCTGCGGCACTGCTGCTACTGGATCAATCTGGCCGGACACCCGATCACAGGCCGGCACCGCACCACCGTGCGCATCCCCACCGCGCGCATCTTCGACGACCGTGCCCTGTGCGAGATCATGACCCGGGTCGGAACGGGAGGCAGACCGTGACCCACCGTCCCCTCGACGAGCCACTCCGCGCCGTCCGACCACACCCCGCGGAGCCGCCGTGGAACCAGCCGCCCGCACCGGACCAGGTCGATCCCGCCGTGCTCGGCGCCCTCCTGCACCGGCACGGCTGGCAGCGCCGCGGCGGCGCCCCGGGGCGCTACGGCCGGTGGACCCCGCCCGGTCCGGGCAGCGGCGGCACCAGCCTGCTGGTGCCGGAGAGCCGGGCCTTCCCCGACAGCGACGACCTGCTCGGCGAGGCCCTGCTCGCCCTCTCCCGCAGCGGCTCGCCCTCCGCCCGTGACGTGCTGGTCGGGCTCTCCGTGCCCAGTGACGAGATCCACTGGTGGCGGGACGTGCCCACGGGACCCGTGGGCACCGCGCCCTGGGCCGTCGAGGACGAGCTGCGCTCCGCCGCCCGCGGCATGCTGCTGGCCGCCGCGCTCGCCACCCGCGCGCGTGCGGGCTACTACGGCGCCCGGCACCGCAGGCCGGCCGTCGCATCCCTGGAGGACGTACTGGTCGGCGCCGCCCCCGGGGGCCGCCGGCTCACCGCCTTCGTCCCCGTCGCCACCGGCCGGCCGCTCGCCGTACGGCTGCACCAGGCGCTCTACGCGGCCCGGGAGGCCGTCGACTACCAGCGCGCCACCGGAGGCATGGACGCCTTCGACGCCGCCGTCGAGGCGGGTGTGAGCCGTGAGCTGACCGAGGCCCTGGTGGCCTTTGTGCGCGGTTCCGAGGGTGCCCGTATCGCCGTCGAGTGGGCACCTGCCGCCGGCGTGCCCGAGGGCGGTGCGACGCCCGCCGAGCCCGTCGAGTTCTCGCCGGGAGACCTGCCCGTCCTGCGCGAGGCCGGCGCCCGCTATCTGCGCGAGGAGCCGTCCGTCCCGGTGCGGATCACCGGCTCCGTCGTACGTCTGCGCCGCTCCTCGCCGCGCGGCGAGGGCACGGTCCGGCTGCGGGTCATCGCCGGGGCCGAGGTGCCGCAGGTACGGATGACCCTGGACGAGGAGGCGTACCGGACAGCGTGTTACGCCCATCTCGTCGGGCTGCCGGTGCGGGTGCACGGGCGGCTGGAGAGCCGGGGCGGCTTCCGGCGCCTCGTGGACGCGTCCGGGGTGGTTCCGGTGCAGGTGGACGAGGCCGAACGGGACCGGCTGATGAAGTCGCTCCAGGACGCGAAGGACACGGACATCTTCGAGGAGGCGTGCGAGGGGGACTGACCACAACCGTTTCGCGGTGGGCGGCCGTGGGTCGGTACGATCCCAGTCATGCGCGCGCTCCAGGTATGGCGCCGCATCCGCCAGCAGTCAGGAGAGACCGGTGTCAGACGTCCGTGTGATCATCCAACGCGATTCCGAGCGGGAAGAGCGCGTGGTGACGACGGGCACTACGGCCGCCGACCTCTTCGCCGCCGAGCGCTCGATCATCGCCGCGCGCGTGGCCGGCGAACTGAAGGATCTCGGCTACGCGGTGCGGGACGGCGAGACCGTCGAGGGCGTCGAGATCACCTCCGAGGACGGCCTCAACATCCTGCGCCACTCCACCGCGCATGTGATGGCGCAGGCCGTGCAGGAGATCTTCCCCGAGGCCAAGCTGGGCATCGGCCCGCCGGTCAAGGACGGCTTCTACTACGACTTCGACGTGGCGCGGCCGTTCACCCCCGAGGATCTCAAGGCCATCGAGAAGAAGATGCAGGAGATCCAGAAGCGCGGCCAGCGCTTCTCCCGCCGCGTCGTCACCGACGAGGCCGCCCGCGAGGAGCTGGCGGACGAGCCGTACAAGCTGGAGCTGATCGGCCTCAAGGGCTCGGCGTCCAGCGAGGACGGCGCGGACGTCGAGGTCGGCGCCGGCGAGCTGACGATCTACGACAACCTGGACGCCAAGACCGGCGAGCTGTGCTGGAAGGACCTCTGCCGCGGTCCCCACCTGCCCTCGACCCGGCTGATCCCGGCGTTCAAGCTGATGCGCAACGCGGCCGCCTACTGGCGCGGCAGCGAGAAGAACCCGATGCTCCAGCGCATCTACGGCACGGCCTGGCCTTCCAAGGAGGAGCTGAAGGCGTACCTGGACTTCCTCGCCGAGGCCGAGAAGCGCGACCACCGCAAGCTGGGCAGCGAGCTCGACCTGTTCTCCATCCCGGAGCAGATCGGCTCCGGCCTCGCCGTCTTCCACCCCAAGGGCGGCATCGTCCGCCGTGTGATGGAGGACTACTCGCGGCGCCGCCACGAGGAAGAGGGCTACGAGTTCGTCTACACCCCGCACGCGACGAAGGGGAAGCTCTTCGAGACCTCGGGCCACCTGGACTGGTACGCCGACGGCATGTACCCGCCCATGCAGCTCGACGAGGGCGTGGACTACTACCTCAAGCCCATGAACTGCCCGATGCACAACCTGATCTTCGACGCGCGCGGCCGCTCCTACCGCGAACTGCCGCTGCGCCTGTTCGAGTTCGGCACCGTGTACCGGTACGAGAAGTCGGGTGTCGTGCACGGCCTGACCCGTGCCCGCGGCTTCACTCAGGACGACGCGCACATCTACTGCACGCGCGAGCAGATGGCCGACGAGCTCGACAAGACGCTCACCTTCGTGCTGAACCTGCTGCGCGACTACGGCCTGACCGACTTCTACCTGGAGCTGTCCACCAAGGACCCGGAGAAGTACGTCGGTTCCGACGAGGCCTGGGAGGAGGCCACCGAGACCCTCCGCCAGGTCGCCGAGAAGCAGGGCCTGCCGCTGGTCCCGGACCCGGGCGGCGCCGCCTTCTACGGCCCGAAGATCTCCGTCCAGGCCAAGGACGCGATCGGCCGCACCTGGCAGATGTCGACGGTCCAGCTGGACTTCAACCTGCCGGAGCGCTTCAACCTGGAGTACACGTCCGCGGACGGCTCCAAGCAGCGCCCGGTCATGATCCACCGCGCCCTGTTCGGCTCCATCGAGCGGTTCTTCGCGGTGCTGCTCGAGCACTACGCGGGTGCCTTCCCGGCGTGGCTCGCACCGGTCCAGGCCATCGGCATCCCGATCGGTGACGCCCACGTCGAGTACCTGCACCGGTTCGCCGAGGCCGCCCGGAAGAAGGGCCTGCGCGTCGAGGTCGACTCCTCCTCGGACCGTATGCAGAAGAAGATCCGCAACGCCCAGAAGCAGAAGGTCCCCTTCATGGTCATCGCGGGCGACGAGGACATGTCGAACGGATCGGTGTCCTTCCGCTACCGGGACGGCTCGCAGGAGAACGCCATCCCGTTCGACGAGGCCATCGCGAAGATCGTGAAGGTCGTCGAGGAGCGGGCGCAGGTCTGATCGCGCCTCTGAGGTGTGCGTCCGATCCGCATACGGCATCAGGGCCCTCGGGGAGCGCTGCGCCCCGAGGGCCCTGCCTCGTCTCCCGGACCGCATCACGCCCACGGCGCCCAGCGGTCCGTAGCGATGCCTCGTCTCCCGGACCGCACCGCGGACGGCACCACGCCCACGGCGCCCAGCGGTCCGTACCGATGCCTCGTCTCCCGGACCGCACCGCGGACGGCACCACGCCCACGGCGCCCAGCGGTCCGTACCGATGCCTCGTTCCATCGGCCCGGCGGCCCGGGACCGATGCGTCCGAGGGCCGCCGCCACGCCGCACACGGGTGAAGTCATATGCTGCACTGCATGACGAGTGAGCCGGAGCAGCAGATCGGAGTGGGGACGCAGGACGCGTTCCAGCGCCTGTGGACGCCCCACCGGATGGCCTACATCCAGGGCGAGAACAAGCCGACCGGTCCGGGCGCCGATGACGGCTGCCCGTTCTGCACCATCCCGGCCAAGTCCGACGAGGACGGGCTGATCGTCAAGCGCGGCGAGCAGGTCTACACGGTCCTGAACCTGTACCCGTACAACGGTGGCCATCTGATGGTCGTGCCCTACCGCCACGTCGCCGACTACACCGATCTCACGGAGCCGGAGACCGCGGAGCTGGCCGAGCTGACCAAACAGGCGATGACCGCCCTGCGCACCGCCTCCGGCGCCCACGGCTTCAACATCGGCATGAACCAGGGCACGGTCGCCGGCGCGGGCATCGCGGCCCACCTGCACCAGCACATCGTCCCGCGCTGGGGCGGCGACACGAACTTCATGCCGGTGGTCGGCCACACCAAGGTGCTGCCGCAACTGCTGGCCGACACCCGCGCGATGCTGGCCGAGGCCTGGCCCACGGCGTGAGGGCGAAGCCCTGACGGCTCCGGTGCGGCAGCCCCGGCCCTGCCGGGCCACCCGGCGGCGCGGCAGGACCGCCTCGGACGCTAGGCGTCGTAGACGTCGGCCTTCCGCGGCATCGGATCCTGCACCTGCGTGCTGAGGAACGCCGACCGCGTCCCGAACTTCTCCGTGTCCACGCCGTTCTCCTCCAGCACCCGGATCGCCGCCGCGTGCACCACGCGCAGCACCGGAGTGGCCGCCCGCAGCGCGTCGTCCGCCATGAAGCGGTGGCGCCACGGCTGGTCCGCCCAGGCGTGACGCAGACCGAAGGGCTCCGGCAGGGTCAGCGAGCCGCCGAGCCAGTTCAGCACCGGCGGATACCAGGTCAGTGGGGCGCGGACCGCCAGGCGCACCACCTCGTCCGTGTCGACCAGCGGGAGCTTCACCTCGCGGGTCTCCCAGAACCTGATCTGCTTCTGCACCTTCCTGGTCGGCGCCGCGGGCTTGGTCGTGAACAGCGCGTTCACCGGCCCCAGGGCGTGCCCGGTGACCTCGATGCGCAGCGTCTCGTGCAGGACCGTCACCGTGATCAGCATGGTGAGGACCAGCTGGCCGTCCCACAGAGTCCACTGGACCCCGAGATAGTGCCGCTCACCGCCGCCGAACTGCTGCTTGTTGCAGATCTCCTGTATCGCGTGCGTTTTGATCTGGTACGCGTCCACGTCCGTGCCCTCGGGGCGGGACACCTCCCCGGCCTTCTCGCCGATCGGGCTGACGATCCAGTGCCTGATCGACGGGGTCGGGAAGCCGCCCGTGTTCAGCGGGCCGCGCTCCAGCATGCTCAGCTGGTCGTGGATCGCCTTGATCACGTCCCAGCTGCGGAAGGGGTGGATCTCCTTGTCCGGGTCGCGCGGCACGAGATCCTCGGCGAGCTGCCAGCTGCCCCAGCGCGTGCCCATGCCGAGGATGCCCTTGGGCCCCGCGTAGAAGACGGAGTTGGACCGCTGCTCGGCGCTCAGCCGGACGAGCGCCTGGCGCAGCCGCTCGGCGGAGTTCTCCCCGGGGCTGCCCGGCACCGCCTCGGGGATCTTCGCGCCCAGGCCGCCGCCGGCGAGCAGGCTCTCCCAGCGCTCACGCAGGTCCCGCGCGGTCCGCTCACAGATCTGCTTCGCCCAGTACCAGCCGATCACCGGCAGGACCACCGCCGCGCGCGCATACCACCCCCAGAAGCCCGTGAACGGCATCCGGATCAGGAAGATCACGGCGAGGGCGCCCACCGCGACCAGCAGCGTGGTGCCGAGGGCGGACCCGCGCTTGGCGTCCCGCTTGGCGATGGTGGCGCGGATCGAGAAGACCAGCAGCCACACGAGCAGCCCGGGCAGGAAGAGCACCCCGCACAGCACGGTCACCGCCGTGAGCCAGTTGTCGCGCTCCCGGCGGATGCGGTGCGCGGCCAGGCAGTGCTCCACGACCACCTGGGGCTCGGTGCCGAAGGACTGGATGAGCGGCTTGCGGTCGGCGCCCAGCATGCGGTCGCGCACCGCGAGCGAGAAGGCCTCGCCGAGGTTCGGCCGGAAGAGCCTGGCCCAGGGACGGGGAGGGCTGACCTTCGACTCGTGCCATTCGTTGTTGGCGTCGAGGATCGTCTCGACCTTCGCGTCCCGGTAGGCCGCCGAGGCCAGGGCATAGGTCGCCGCCGTCTGGCCCGCCGAGCCCGAGAGGGGCACCTGTGCCCCGGGGCTGAAATCGAATCCGTCCGTCACTGCCCGCCCCCTCGCCGCCGAACCCGCTTCTGCGGCCTTCCCGACTTCCTTGCCCCGCACACCTGTTGAACAGGTCATCGTGGTGATCGCGTCTCAACTTGATCAGGTCATCAGCGTATCCGCAGCCGCTGACATCCGTCGGCGGACGGCCAAGAAGCCGCCCGCCGGGGGGAGGGAGACGTGCAGGGCCGGGCTACGCGGAGCGCTGCGCCTCTTCGCGGATCTTCTGGGCGAGCTGCGGCGGCATCGGCTCGTGCCGCGCGTAGGAGCGGCTGAAGCGTGCCGTGCCGTGCGAGAGGGAGCGGAGGTCGACCGCGTACCGGCCGATCTCGATCTCCGGCACCTCGGCCCGTACCAACGTCCTGCCGCCACTCGTCTGTTCGGTGCCCAGGACCCGGCCACGGCGTGTGGACAGGTCGCTCATCACGGCGCCGACGTAGTCGTCGCCGACGAGCACCGAGACCTCGGCGACCGGTTCCAGAAGGTGGATCGTCGCGTCGGCCGCCGCCTCGCGCAGCGCGAGCGCGCCCGCCGTCTGGAAGGCGGCGTCCGAGGAGTCCACGGAGTGCGCCTTGCCATCGAGGAGCGTGACCCGCACGTCCACGAGGGGGTGCCCGGTGGCCACGCCCTTGGCGGCCTGGGCGCGCACGCCCTTCTCGACGGACGGGATGAACTGCCGGGGCACGGCCCCGCCGACCACCTTGTCGACGAACTCGATGCCGGAGCCGCCGGGCAGCGGTTCCACCTGGATCTCGCAGATCGCGTACTGGCCGTGCCCGCCGGACTGCTTGACGTGCCGCCCGCGCCCGCCGGACGGCCCCGCGAACGTCTCCCGGAGGGAGACCTTGTGCGGCACCACGTCCACCTGGACCCCGTAGCGACTGCGCAGCCGCTCCAGGGCCACGTCCGCGTGCGCCTCGCCCAGGCACCACAGCACCACCTGGTGGGTGTCCTGGTTCTGTTCGAGCCGCATGGTCGGATCCTCGGCGACCAGCCGGGCGAGCCCCTGGCTGAGCTTGTCCTCGTCCGGCTTGCTGTGCGCCTGGATGGCGAGCGGCAGCAGCGGGTCCGGCATTTCCCAGGGCGCCATGAGCAGCGGGTCGTCCTTGGCGGACAGGGTGTCGCCGGTCTCGGCCCGGTTCAGTTTCGCCACGCACGCCAGGTCGCCCGCGATGCACTGCGCGAGCGGGCGCTGCTGCTTGCCGAAGGGGGCGGACAGGGCGCCGATGCGCTCGTCGACGTCGTGGTCCTCGTGGCCGCGGTCGGACAATCCGTGCCCGGAGACATGGACCGTGTCGTCGGGACGCAGGGTGCCGGAGAAGACGCGGACCAGCGAGATACGGCCCACATAGGGGTCGGAGGACGTCTTGACGACCTCCGCCACCAGGGGCCCCGAGGGGTCGCAGAGCGCGAGTTCACGGGGCTTGCCGTCGGGGGTGGTGACCGCGGCCGCCTCCCGCTCCAGCGGGGTGGGGAAGCCGCCCGTGATCAGTTCCAGCAGCTCGACGGTGCCGAGTCCCTGGCGGGCGCCCTCGGCCGCCGGCGCGGCGGCGAGCACCGGGAAGAAGACCCCCCGCGCGACCGCCCGCTCCAGGTCCTGCACCAGGGTGCCGATGTCGATCTCCTCGCCGCCCACATAGCGGTCCATGAGGGTCTCGTCCTCGCTCTCGGAGATGATCCCCTCGATGAGCCGGTTGCGGGCGTCCTCGATCAGCGGCAGATGTTCGGGCCCCGGCTCGGTCTCCTTGCGCTCGCCGGAGGAGTAGTCGAACAGCTGCTGCGACAGCAGCCCGACCAGCCCGGTCACAGGCGCGTGCCCGTCGTGCCCCTGAGGGCCGTGCAACGGCAGGTACAGGGGCAGTACGGCGTCGGGGTCGTCCCGGCCGAACTCCTGCGCGCACACCCGGGTCATCTCCTCGAAGTCGGCCCGGGCGGCCTCCAGGTGCGTGATCACGAGGGCGCGCGGCATCCCGACGGCCGCGCACTCGTCCCAGACCATGCGGGTGGAGCCGTCCACCCCGTCCGCGGCAGAGACCACGAAGAGGGCCGCGTCCGCAGCGCGCAGACCGGCCCGCAGCTCCCCGACGAAGTCGGCGTATCCGGGAGTGTCCAGCAGATTGATCTTGACCCCGTCCCATTCGACGGGGACCAGCGAGAGCTGCACCGAACGCTGCTGCCGGTGCTCGATCTCGTCGTAGTCGGAGACGGTGCCGCCGTCCTCCACGCGGCCCGCCCGGTTCACCGCTCCCGCGGTCAGCGCGAGAGCCTCCACCAGTGTCGTCTTGCCGGATCCGCTGTGGCCGACCAGCACCACATTCCGTACGGACGCGGGGTGGTCGGCCGCCGTAGCCCTGCCGGCGGCTCCAGGGTGTACGTTCGCCTTGTCGCCCATGGCCTTGCCTCCCGTGCACGGTGAGGTCTCTGTGGGCGCGGACATGCGGACCCGCGTGCGGTAGGCGGATCCGGTGACGCCCGCGGTGTCTTCGAGCTTTGCACTCCCGTCACGGTGCGTCCATACGAAGGACGGCATCCCGCCACCCGCGGGCAGCGCCCGCGGCGTTCGCCCCTGACCCCGGCGCCGGCCGGGACGTGACACGGGCTGTGGGTGCCCGGCCGTCGCGCACACACGCGCGTGGCTACGATGGGCCAGCCGGTGGCCAGCAGGGGCCGCGCGGCTCACCGACCGTCGGGAAGGCCATGCTGAACAAGTACGCGCGTGCATTCTTCACGCGTGTCCTCACACCGTTCGCCGCGTTTCTGATCCGCAGGGGCGTGAGCCCTGACACGGTCACGCTCATCGGTACCGCCGGCGTGATCGCGGGCGCGCTGGTCTTCTACCCCCGGGGCGAGTTCTTCTGGGGCACGGTCGTCATCACCCTGTTCGTGTTCTCGGACCTCGTCGACGGCAACATGGCCCGCCAGCTCGGCCGCACCAGCCGCTGGGGCGCCTTCCTGGACTCCACCCTCGACCGGGTCGCCGACGGCGCGATCTTCGGCGGCTTCGCCCTGTGGTACGCGGGCAACGGCAACGACAACGTCCTGTGCGCGGTCTCGATCTTCTGTCTGGCCAGCGGCCAGGTGGTGTCGTACACCAAGGCCCGCGGCGAGTCGATCGGCCTGCCCGTCGCCGTGAACGGACTCGTCGAGCGGGCCGAGCGGCTGGTCATCTCGCTGGTCGCGGCTGGGTTCGCGGGTCTGCACAAGTTCGGCGTGCCCGGCATCCAGGTGCTGCTGCCGATCGCGCTGTGGATCGTCGCCGTCGGCAGCCTGATCACTCTGATCCAGCGGGTCGTCACGGTTCGCCGGGAATCCGCCGAGGCGGAGGCGGCGGCGGATCACCACAACCGGAACGCCTCGCACGGAAGCGGGACGGCACAGTGAAGGACGTGCACAGAAGCGGGGTGACGACGTGACCAGCCTGCGGGAGCGGCTCACCGACGGGCTCTACGGACTCGGCTGGGGCGCGGTCAGGACACTGCCCGAGCCCGTCGCCACCCGGCTCGGCCGGACCATCGCCGACGTCGCCTGGAGACAGCGCGGCAAGGGCGTGCAGCGGCTCGAGAGCAACTACGCGCGCGTGGTGCCCGGCGCGAGCCCCGAGCGGCTCGCCGAGCTGTCGCGGGCGGGCATGCGCTCGTATCTGCGCTACTGGATGGAGTCCTTCCGGCTCCCGTCCTGGAGCGCGGAGCGCATCAAGGACGGCTTCGACCCCAAGGACCTGCACTTCCTCACCGACGGACTGGCCACGGGCAAGGGCGTCGTCCTCGCGCTGCCGCACCTGGCCAACTGGGACCTGGCGGGCGCCTGGGTCACCACGAAACTGGAGACGCCGTTCACGACGGTCGCCGAGCGGCTGAAGCCCGAGACGCTCTACGACCGCTTCGTCGCCTACCGCGAGGGCCTCGGCATGGAGGTGCTCCCGCACAGCGGCGGCTCGGCGTTCGGCACCCTGGCCCGGCGGCTGCGCGACGGCGGACTCGTCTGCCTGGTCGCCGACCGCGATCTGTCGGCCTCCGGCGTCGAGGTGACCTTCTTCGGGGAGACCGCGCGCATGCCCGCGGGACCGGCGCTGCTCGCCCAGCAGACCGGCGCGCTGCTCCTGCCGGTGACGCTCTGGTATGACGACTCGCCCGTCATGCGCGGGCGCGTGCATCCCCCGATCGAGGTACCCGAGTCAGGTACCCGGGCCGAGAAGACGTCTGTCATGACACAGGCGCTGGCAGACGCCTTCGCCACGGGGATCGCCGAGCACCCGGAGGACTGGCACATGCTGCAGCGCTTGTGGCTCGCCGACCTGGATTCCGGCAAGGAGCCCCGGAACAGGGCCCCACGGGAGGGTACGGAGTGAGGATCGGCATCGTCTGCCCGTACTCCTGGGACGTGCCGGGCGGCGTCCAGTTCCACATCCGGGATCTGGCCGAGTACTTCATCCGCCTCGGGCACGAGGTCTCCGTCCTCGCCCCCGCGGACGACGACACCCCGTTGCCGCCCTACGTCGTCTCCGCCGGCCGCGCGGTCCCGGTGCCGTACAACGGCTCGGTGGCCCGGCTGAACTTCGGCTTCCTCAGCGCGGCCCGGGTGCGGCGCTGGCTGCACGAGGGCGGGTTCGACGTGATCCACATCCACGAGCCGGCCTCGCCCTCGCTGGGCCTGCTGGCCTGCTGGGCGGCGCAGGGCCCGATCGTGGCGACCTTCCACACCTCCAACCCGCGCTCGCGGGCGATGGTCGCCGCCTACTCGATCCTCCAGGCGGCCCTGGAGAAGATCAGCGCGCGCATCGCGGTGAGCGAGTACGCGCGGCGCACGCTCGTCGAACACCTGGGCGGCGACGCCGTGGTGATCCCGAACGGCGTGGACGTCGACTTCTTCGCGAAGGCCGAACCCAAGGCCGAGTGGCAGTCCGAGGAAGCGCGAGGCTCCGTCGAGGGCCGCGGGGAACAGGCGGGCAACACCATCGGCTT
Source organism: Streptomyces sp. NPDC093261 (assembly GCF_044753645.1). Classification (NCBI taxonomy): domain Bacteria; kingdom Bacillati; phylum Actinomycetota; class Actinomycetes; order Kitasatosporales; family Streptomycetaceae; genus Streptomyces; species Streptomyces sp. NPDC093261. The sequence continues at coordinate 173,355 of NZ_JBIVNO010000009.1, read as the reverse complement.
CATAGGCCGCATCGACGAGCCCCGCAAGGGCCTGCCGGTCCTCATGAAGGCCCTGCCGAAGATCCTGGCCGCGCGCCCGGGCACCCGGCTGCTGGTGGCCGGCCGGGGCGACGAGGAGGAGGCGGTGGAGACGCTCCCCGCCGAGCTGCGCCCGCGCGTGGAGTTCCTCGGCATGATCAGCGACGAGGACAAGGCGCGCTTCCTGCGCAGCGTCGACCTGTACGTGGCGCCCAACACCGGGGGCGAGAGCTTCGGGATCGTCCTGGTCGAGGCGATGTCGGCGGGCGCGCCCGTGCTCGCCTCCGATCTGGACGCCTTCGCCCAGGTCCTCGACCAGGGGGCGGCCGGCGAGCTGTTCGCCAACGAGGACGCCGACGCGCTCGCCGACGCGGCCCTGCGGCTGCTGGCGGACCCCGAGCGCCGCGCGGAACTGCGGGCGCGCGGCAGCGCCCATGTGCGGCGCTTCGACTGGTCGACGGTCGGCGCGGACATCCTGTCGGTCTACGAGACGGTGACGGACGGCGCGGCCGCGGTGGCCACGGACGAACGGACGGGCCTGCGAGCCCGCCTGGGCCTGGTCCGCGACTGAGCCCGGCACCCGACACCGGCCGCCGGGCCGCCCGGTAGCCTTGCCGCCCGTGACCGCAACCCTCATCTGGATCCTCGTCGCCCTTGTCGCGATCGGCCTCTATCTGAGCTGGACCGCGGGCCGCCTGGACCGGCTGCACTCCCGTATCGACGCGACGCGCGCCGCGCTCGACGCCCAGCTGCTGCGCCGGGCCTCCGTCGCCCAGGAGCTGGCGACCTCGGGGGTGCTCGATCCGGCCGCGTCGATCGTGCTGTACGAGGCCGCCCACGCGGCCCGGCAGGCGGAGGAGGAGCAGCGCGAGGTCGCCGAGAGCGAGCTCAGCCAGGCGCTGCGGGCCGTGTTCGGCGAGACCCAGCAGGTGGAGGCGGTGCGGGAGGCGCCCGGCGGCGAGGCGGCGGCCCGTGAGCTGACCGAGGCCGTGCGCCGGGTGCCGATGGCCCGGAGGTTCCACAACGACGCCGTACGCGCGGCCCGGGCGCTGCGCCGTCACCGCAAGGTGCGCTGGTTCCGGCTGGCGGGCCACGCCCCGTTCCCGATGGCCTTCGAGATGGACGACGAGCCCCCGGTGGCGCTGACGGACCGGTCGGTGGTGTGAGGGACGGGGCGTGCGGATCCGCGCCATACAGGGCGGTGCGGACCGCTGTCGCCCGGGGCGTGCGGCCCGTGCCGTAGGGGCCGCCGGGGGCGCGCCCTCACCCAAAACGATCCACCGCCTCCCCATTGGCCCTTGCCGTGGCCTGTTCACCCGGCGTTTCCTCGGTCCAGCAGAAATCAGCCTTTTTCCCGAGTGAGGTCGAACCGTGTCCAGCACGCTCTCCACCCCCCAGACTCCCGAGACCGGCACGGCCCGTGTCAAGCGCGGCATGGCCGAGCAGCTCAAGGGCGGCGTGATCATGGACGTCGTCACGCCCGAGCAGGCGAAGATCGCCGAGGACGCGGGCGCCGTCGCCGTCATGGCCCTGGAGCGGGTTCCGGCCGACATCCGCAAGGACGGCGGCGTCGCCCGCATGTCGGACCCGGACATGATCGAGGGCATCATCAACGCCGTGTCCATCCCGGTCATGGCCAAGTCCCGGATCGGCCACTTCGTCGAGGCCCAGGTGCTCCAGTCCCTCGGCGTCGACTACATCGACGAGTCCGAGGTCCTCACCCCGGCCGACGAGGTCAACCACTCCGACAAGTGGGCCTTCACCACGCCGTTCGTCTGTGGCGCCACCAACCTGGGCGAGGCCCTGCGCCGTATCGCCGAGGGCGCCGCGATGATCCGGTCCAAGGGCGAGGCCGGTACCGGCAACGTCGTCGAGGCCGTTCGCCACCTGCGCCAGATCAAGGGCGACATCGCCCGTCTGCGCGGCCTCGACAACCACGAGCTGTACGCCGCCGCCAAGGAGCTGCGCGCCCCGTACGAGCTGGTCAAGGAGGTCGCCGAGCTGGGCAAGCTTCCGGTCGTGCTGTTCTCCGCCGGCGGTGTCGCCACCCCCGCGGACGCCGCGCTGATGTGCCAGCTCGGCGCCGAGGGCGTGTTCGTCGGATCCGGCATCTTCAAGTCCGGCGACCCGGCCAAGCGTGCCGCCGCCATCGTGAAGGCCACCACCTTCTACGACGACCCGAAGATCATCGCGGAGGCGTCCCGCAACCTCGGTGAGGCCATGGTCGGCATCAACTGCGACGTCCTCCCCGAGAACGAGCGCTACGCCAACCGCGGCTGGTAAGACGCACCCCGGCCCTGACACAGCCCGACCCCACCGAGGACACCACGTACATGACCGACGCACCCGTCATAGGCGTCCTGGCTCTCCAGGGCGACGTACGGGAGCACCTCATCGCCCTGGCCGCGGCCGACGCCGTGGCCAGGCCGGTGCGGCGCTCCGAAGAGCTCGCCGAGGTCGACGGCCTCGTCATCCCCGGCGGCGAGTCCACCACCATCTCCAAGCTGGCCGTCCTCTTCGGAGTGATGGAACCCCTCCGCGCGCGCGTGCGTGCGGGCATGCCCGTCTACGGCACCTGCGCGGGCATGATCATGCTCGCCGACAAGATCCTCGACCCGCGCTCCGGACAGGAGACCATCGGCGGCATCGACATGATCGTGCGCCGCAACGCCTTCGGACGGCAGAACGAGTCGTTCGAGGCGGCGGTCGACGTCCACGGCGTCGAGGGCGATCCTGTAGAGGGCGTCTTCATCCGGGCCCCCTGGGTCGAGTCCGTGGGCGCCCAGGCCGAGGTGCTCGCCGAGCACGACGGTCACATCGTGGCCGTACGCCAGGGCAACGCTCTGGCCACGTCGTTCCACCCGGAGCTGACCGGCGACCACCGCGTGCACTCCCTGTTCGTCGACATGGTGCGCGCCAACCGGACACCGGAGTCCTTGTAGGATCTCTGGCGTTCGTACAGAGATGGGTTACGCGAAGGAGACAGGCAGATGTCCGGCCACTCTAAATGGGCCACGACGAAGCACAAGAAGGCCGTGATCGACGCCAAGCGCGGCAAGCTCTTCGCGAAGCTGATCAAGAACATCGAGGTCGCGGCCCGGACGGGAGGCGCGGACGCCGACGGCAACCCGACTCTCTACGACGCCATCCAGAAGGCCAAGAAGCAGTCGGTCCCGAACAAGAACATCGACTCGGCGGTCAAGCGCGGCGCGGGCCTGGAGGCCGGCGGCGCCGACTACGAGACGATCATGTACGAGGGCTACGGCCCCAACGGTGTCGCGGTGCTCATCGAGTGCCTCACCGACAACCGCAACCGCGCCGCCTCGGACGTCCGTGTCGCCATGACCCGCAACGGCGGCTCCATGGCCGACCCGGGATCCGTGTCGTACCTGTTCAACCGCAAGGGCGTGGTGATCGTCCCCAAGGGTGACCTGACCGAGGACGACGTCCTGGGCGCCGTACTCGACGCGGGCGCCGAGGAGGTCAACGATCTCGGTGAGTCCTTCGAGGTGATCAGCGAGGCCACCGACCTGGTCGCGGTCCGCAGCGCCCTCCAGGAGGCCGGGATCGACTACGACTCCGCCGAGGCCAACTTCGTGCCGACCATGCAGGTCGAGCTCGATGAAGAGGGCGCCAAGAAGATCTTCAAGCTGATCGACGCGCTCGAGGACAGCGACGACGTGCAGAACGTCTTCGCCAACTTCGACGTCAGCGACGAGGTCATGGAGAAGGTCGACGCCTAGATCCGACGCGAACCGACCGGGCCGACGGGACACCCCCCGTCGGCCCGTCGCTTTGCCCGTCGTTGTCGGTGGCACCCGATAGCCTGCACGAACAGGGGGTACCGCCCAGCGGTGGCTGGGGGAGAGCGAAGGGAGGCACGGGGGTGCGCGTACTGGGGGTGGACCCGGGACTCACCCGGTGTGGCGTCGGCGTCGTCGAGGGCGTGCCCGGCCGGCCGCTGACGCTGCTCGGCGTGGGAGTCGTCCGTACACCCGTCGACGCCGACCTGGGGCACCGCCTCGTCGCCGTCGAGCAGGGCATCGAGCACTGGCTGGACGAACACCGGCCGGAGTTCGTCGCCGTGGAGCGCGTCTTCAGCCAGCACAACGTGCGGACGGTCATGGGCACCGCCCAGGCCAGCGCTGTCGCCATGCTCTGCGCCGCCCGCCGCGGCATCCCCGTCGCCCTGCACACCCCGAGCGAGGTCAAGGCCGCCGTCACCGGCACCGGACGCGCCGACAAGGCCCAGGTCGGCGCCATGGTCACCCGGCTGCTGCGGCTGGACGCGCCGCCGAAGCCCGCCGACGCCGCGGACGCCCTCGCCCTCGCCATCTGCCACATCTGGCGCGCCCCCGCCCAGAACCGACTCCAGCAGGCCGTCGCCCTGCACGCCTCGAAAGGCCGTACCGCATGATCGCCTTCGTCAGCGGCCCCGTCGCCGCCCTCGCCCCGGACTCCGCCGTGGTCGAGGTGGGCGGCATCGGCCTCGCCGTCCAGTGCACGCCGAACACCCTCTCCGGGCTCCGGACGGGCCGGCAGACCAGGCTCGCCACCTCCCTGGTCGTGCGGGAGGACTCGCTGACGCTGTACGGCTTCGCGGACGACGACGAGCGCCAGGTCTTCGAGCTGCTCCAGACCGCGAGCGGCGTCGGCCCCCGCCTGGCCCAGGCGATGCTGGCCGTCCACACCCCGGACGCCCTGCGCCGCGCCGTGGCCACCGGCGACGAGAAGGCCCTCACGGCCGTGCCGGGCATCGGCAAGAAGGGCGCCCAGAAGCTGCTGCTGGAGCTGAAGGACCGGCTGGGCCGGCCGACCGGCGCACCCGTGGCCGGCGCGCCGGCCACCACCGGCTGGCGCGACCAGCTGCACGCCGCCCTGATCGGCCTCGGGTACGCGACCCGCGAGGCGGACGAGGCCGTGGCCGCGGTCGCCCCGCAGGCCGAGGCCGGCCAGGGAACGCCCCAGGTGGGCACGCTTCTGAAGGCGGCCCTGCAGACCCTGAACCGCGCCCGCTGAACCGATGCGCGCCCGCTGAACCGATCCGCCCCCCACGAGACCGCGAGGCACACTCCATGAACTGGGACGACACGACCGACACCCCCGCCCCCGAGCGGCTGGTGGGTTCTGTCGCCGACCGTGACGACCAGGCCGTCGAGGCCGCGCTGCGCCCCAAGGACCTGGACGAGTTCATCGGCCAGGAGAAGGTCCGTGAGCAGCTCGACCTCGTGCTGCGCGCTGCGCGCGCCCGGGGAGCCACCGCCGATCACGTCCTCCTGTCCGGCGCCCCCGGCCTCGGCAAGACCACGCTGTCGATGATCATCGCGGCCGAGATGGGCGCCCCCATTCGCATCACCAGCGGTCCCGCCATCCAGCACGCCGGCGACCTCGCCGCGATCCTCTCCTCCCTCCAGGAGGGCGAGGTCCTCTTCCTCGACGAGATCCACCGCATGTCCCGGCCCGCCGAGGAGATGCTCTACATGGCGATGGAGGACTTCCGGGTCGACGTGATCGTCGGCAAGGGCCCGGGCGCCACCGCCATTCCCCTGGAGCTGCCGCCGTTCACCCTGGTCGGCGCCACCACGCGCGCGGGCCTGCTGCCGCCGCCGCTGCGCGACCGCTTCGGCTTCACCGCGCACATGGAGTTCTACGAGCCCACCGAGTTGAAGCGCGTCATCCACCGCTCGGCGAACCTGCTGGACGTGGAGATCGACACCGACGGCGCGGCGGAGATCGCCGGACGCTCGCGTGGCACGCCCCGTATCGCCAACCGGCTGCTGCGCCGGGTGAGGGACTATGCGCAGGTCAAGGCCGATGGGGTGATCACCCGTGAGATCGCCGCGGCGGCGCTCCGTGTGTACGAGGTGGACGCGCGGGGCCTCGACCGCCTCGACCGGGCCGTTCTGGAGGCCCTGCTCAAACTGTTCGGCGGTGGCCCTGTGGGACTCTCCACACTGGCCGTCGCGGTGGGGGAGGAACGTGAGACCGTGGAGGAGGTGGCCGAGCCCTTCCTGGTCAGGGAGGGGCTGCTCGCCCGTACCCCGCGCGGGCGGGTGGCCACGCCGGCCGCCTGGGTCCATCTCGGCCTCACCGCCCCGAGCGGCGCGGCCGGGGCCGGAACCCGTGGAACGACCGGGGCAAACGGACAACAGGGCCTGTTCGGTGCGTGACGGCGCGGGACTCGCACGGGCAGGAACCCGGGTGCCATGCTGGGCGTTGTTCCATGCGTGCGGACTCGCTTAGACTCCGCCGATGCCGCCCTTGTGGGCGGTGCCGACCACTCCCATCCACCAGGCCGCCGATCGAGCGGTCGTGCGAAGGAAACTCCGTCCCGTGAATACCTTGACCCTTCTCCCCTTCATCGTGCTCATCGCGGCCATGTTCCTGATGACGCGCTCGGCCAAGAAGAAGCAACAGCAGGCCGTGACCATGCGGAACCAGATGCAGCCCGGCTCCGGCGTCCGCACCATCGGGGGCATGTACGCGACGGTCAAGGAGGTCAACGACGACACGGTCCTGCTGGACGCGGGCCCGGGGGTGGAGCTGCTCTTCGCGAAGAACGCGATCGGCGCCGTCCTGACCGACGACGAGTACAACCGCATCGTGCACGGCATCGAGCACCACCTGAAGGCCGACGGCGCGGTCGTGCCGGACGACGTCTCCTCCCTCACCGAAACGGACGAGCCCGCCGCCGACGCCTCCGCCGACAAGCCCGTCGACCTCGGTAAGAAGGACACGGCCGACGACGCCGACGAGACGACCGGCGCGCAGGCCGACGCAGCAGAGCCGAAGAAGACCGACGGCGAGTCCGACGCGAAGTAGTCACGCCCCGGGAGCACGGCGCGCACCGCTCGCGCCGCATGCCTCCCGGGACGTGTCGTTCCCGCACGGAGTCCCGACACCATGTCATGGCCGACCGCGCGCCCGACCGGCGCCGGTCGGCCCGAGAGGGAGTACGAGAAGGTGGCAGCACCGAAGAAGGGCCGGAGCGCGAGCGCCCAGAGCAGGCCGGGGCGCTCGCTGGCCCTCATCCTGATCGCCATCGCGGCGCTCACCGGGGGAATGTTCGCCTCCGGGCACACCACTCCGCGTCTCGGCATCGACCTCGCCGGGGGCACCAGCATCACGCTGACGGCGGTCAACGAACCCGGGCAGCCCAACGCGATCAACAAGGCCAACATGGACACCGCGGTCGACATCATGAACCGCCGTGTCAACGGTCTGGGCGTGTCCGAGGCGGAGGTGCAGACCCAGGGCGATCGCAACATCATCGTCAACATCCCCCGGGGCACGAACTCCACGGAGGCCCGCCAGCAGGTCGGCACCACCGCGAAGCTCTACTTCCGTCCGGTCATCCAGCGCGAGGCCTCCGGTGCCGCCACCCCGGCGAGCCCGAGCGCCGGCCCGAGCACGGGCGGCAGCACCGCGCCGAGCGCGTCGAGCAGCGCCAAGGCGGGCAGCACGGCCAAGCCCTCCTCCGGCTCCACGGCCACCGCCACCCCGACGGCCTCCGCCACCACGCAGGGCCGCCCCGTCACCGACGCGCTGAAGGCCGGCTCCGCCACCCCGTCGGCGACCGGCTCCGCCACCCCTTCCGCCACGGGTTCCGCCGCCGCCAAGGCCTCCGCGAGCCCCTCGCCGTCCGCGAGCGGCGGCTCCGGTGACGCGGGCAAGCTCCAGGCCCAGTACGCCGCGCTCGACTGCAGCAAGCCCGAGCAGCGCGCCACGGCCGGCAAGGGCGCCAAGCCCGGCGACGCCACCGTCGCCTGCGGCAAGGACGGCAACACCTGGAACAAGTTCATCCTCGGCCCGGTCGCGGTCGACGGCACGGAGGTCACGAAGGCCCAGGCGACCTTCAGCACCACGGACGCCTCGGGCTGGCAGGTCCAGATGAACTTCAATTCCAGCGGCTCCAAGAAGTTCGCCGACGTCACCGCCAAGCTGTCGCAGCAGGCCACCCCGCAGAACGAGTTCGCGATCGTTCTGGACGACGAGGTCGTCTCCCACCCGTACGTCCGGACCGCCATCAGCGGCGGTAGCGCGTACATCTCCGGCAGCTTCACCCAGCAGGAGGCCCAGAGCCTCGCCAACATGCTGTCCTACGGCGCGCTCCCGCTCACGTTCAAGGAGTCGAGCGTGACCACGGTGACCGCGGCGCTCGGCGGCGAGCAGCTCCAGGCGGGTCTCATCGCCGGTGCCATCGGCCTGGCCCTGGTCGTGATCTACCTCGTCGCCTACTACCGCGGTCTGTCGCTTGTCGCCGTCGCGTCGCTGCTGGTGTCCGCGGCCCTGACGTACGTGATCATGGCGCTGCTCGGCCCCACCATCCACTTCGCGCTGAACCTGCCCGCCGTGTGCGGTGCCATCGTCGCGATCGGTATCACCGCGGACTCCTTCATCGTGTTCTTCGAACGCATCCGGGACGAGATCCGCGAGGGCCGCTCGCTGCGGCCCGCCGTCGAGCGTGCCTGGCCGCGTGCCCGGCGCACCATCCTGGTCTCCGACTTCGTGTCGTTCCTCGCCGCTGCGGTGCTGTTCATCGTCACCGTCGGCAAGGTCCAGGGCTTCGCGTTCACGCTGGGCCTGACCACGGTGCTCGACGTGGTCGTCGTCTTCTTGTTCACCAAGCCGCTGATGACGATCCTCGCCCGCCGCACGTTCTTCGCGAGCGGACACAGCTGGTCCGGCCTCGACCCCAAGCGTCTCGGCGCCAAGCCGCCCCTGCGGCGCACCCGTCGTCCCTCCGCCCCCGTCGACCCGAAGGAGGCGTGAGAGATGTCGAAGCTCGGCAACCTCGGCGCCCGGCTCCACCGAGGCGAGGTCGGTTACGACTTCGTCGCCAACCGCAAGATCTGGTACGGCATCTCGATCCTGATCACCATCACGGCCATCCTGGGCCTGACGGTGCGCGGCCTGAACATGGGCATCGAGTTCCAGGGCGGTGCGATCCTCACCACGCCGAAGACGAGCGTCTCGGTGGCCCAGGCCGAGACCTATGCCCGGGACGCCGCCGGCCATGACGCCGTCGTGCAGAAGCTCGGCACGGGCGGTCTGCGCATCCAGATCGCCGGAATCGACACCAACAAGTCCGACCAGATCAAGGACACGCTGGCCAAGGACCTGAAGGTCGGCTCCGAGCAGATCAACGCCGACCTGGTCGGCCCCAGCTGGGGTGAGCAGATCGCCAGCAAGGCCTGGCAGGGCCTGGCGATCTTCATGGTGCTCGTGGTGATCTACCTGGCCATCGCCTTCGAGTGGCGGATGGCGCTGGCGGCCCTGGTCGCGCTGATCCACGACATCACCATCACGACCGGTATCTACGCCCTCGTCGGCTTCGAGGTGACGCCCGGTACGGTGATCGGTCTGCTGACGATCCTCGGTTACTCGCTCTACGACACGGTCGTCGTCTTCGACAGCCTCAAGGAGCAGACGAAGGACCTCACCAAGCAGACCCGCTGGACCTACAGCGACGTCGCGAACCGCTCGATCAACAGCACCCTGGTCCGCTCCATCAACACCACGGTGGTGGCACTGCTGCCGGTGGCCGGCCTGCTGTTCATCGGCGGCGGCTTCCTCGGCGCGGGCACGCTGAACGACATCTCGCTGTCGCTGTTCGTCGGTCTCGCGGCCGGTGCCTACTCGTCGATCTTCATCGCCACGCCGCTCGTCGCCGACCTCAAGGAGCGCGAGCCGCAGATGAAGGCCCTCAGGAAGCGCGTCCTGGCCAAGCGGGCCCAGGCCGCCGCCGAGGAGGAGATCGCCGGGACGCCCACCGCCGACGAGCCGCAGGACGCCACGCCCGCGGTCGTCGGCCAGCGGCACCAGCCCGCGTCCCGTGGCCGTGGCCGCGGCCGACCCTCAGGAAAGCGTCGATGACCGACACAGCCGACATAAAGGATCTGCTGCTCAGCCGCATCCGCGATGTGCCCGACCACCCGGAGCCGGGCGTGATGTTCAAGGACATCACCCCGCTCCTCGCGGACCCCGGAGCCTTCACCGCGCTCACCGACGCACTGGCGGAGCTCGTCGTGCGGCACGGCGCGACGAAGATCGTCGGTCTGGAGGCCCGCGGGTTCATCCTCGGCGCCCCGGTCGCCGTTCGGGCGGGCGTCGGCTTCATCCCCGTCCGCAAGGCGGGCAAGCTCCCCGGAGCCACCCTGCGCCAGGCCTACGACCTGGAGTACGGCTCGGCCGAGATCGAGGTGCACGCCGAGGACCTGGCCTCCGGCGACCGCGTCATGATCGTGGACGACGTCCTCGCGACCGGCGGCACCGCCGAGGCGGCGATCCAGCTGGTTCAGCGGGCCGGCGCTGTCGTCTCCGGCCTTGCGGTTCTCATGGAGCTCGGCTTCCTCGGCGGCCGCACCCGCCTGGAACCAGCCCTCGCGGGGGCACCGCTGGAGGCTCTCCTCACCATCTGAGAGACCTCCCGACGGTGAGACAGCCGGGCATGGCAGAGGGCGTCCCGGAACATCCCGGGCGCCCTTCTCCTCACTGCCGCCGGTGACCTTGGGTGAGCGACCGCTTGCTCAGATGTTCCTCAAATGTATGTTCGAGGATGGGGTCCCGCTGGTTGGATCTTCCCGATGCCACTGACCAAGGCATCACAGAGGAGGATTCGATGAGCATGTCACGCAAGACGACGACGGGGGTCATCTCGCTTCTCTCTGTCGCCGCCCTCAGTGCGGGGACGGCGACCGCCAGCGCGAGCCCGGCCCACGCACAGGCCCCGACCACCACACGCGTGGCGGCCGGCTGCAGCGACTGGAACAGGGCGGTAGCCGTTCCGTGGAAGTGGCAGACCCTCAACGACGGGTGCGGTCACTTCGGCCGTCCGGGCCTGCGGATGGGCTACTCCTGGGCCGTCTTCAGGGGCACCAAGGTCTGTGTCAAGGCCAAGGGCTTCGTCAATGGCAGCAAGAAGTGGTTCGACCTCGGCTGCGGCAAGTCCGGCTCGTTCACTGTGCCTTGGGGGAACGTGCTTGCCGAGAAGGAGATCCAGGTGAAGGGCACGGCGGCCTTCAACTGGAAGTGAGGGTGACGCCCCGCACTGCTCGAAGCCCGATGAGCAGGTGAGGTGAGATCAGGGGCCCGAGCCGGACTCGGGCCCCTGATCGCTCTCCGGGCTCGTCGGCGGGGAGGACGTCGGCTCGATACCATGGACATCCGGGCCTGACCGGGGACCCGGATCCCGCACGAGGAGCCCTCTTGCCAGACGAGGCCCAGCACCTGACCGCCGCCAAGCCCGACCCGTCGTCGAAGGCCGCGGACCAGCCCGCGCGCAGTGCGAAGGACGACCCGCACGGGCCGGTGGAGCATGCCCAGTCGGCAGCCGTCGAGCCGGCCGCGGAGCGGCCGCGCCCCAAGCCGGCCCCCGCCGAGCGCACTCCCGCGGTCCGTCCCGCTCCGGCCCCGCTCGCCCGCTCGGGCTCCTCCAACCGAGTCCGCGCCCGCCTGGCCCGCCTGGGCGTGCAGCGCGCCAACCCGTACAACCCGGTCCTGGAGCCGCTGCTGCGGATAGTGCGCAGCAACGACCCGAAGATCGAGAACTCGACGCTCCGCCAGATCGAGCGCGCCTACCAGGTGGCCGAGCGCTGGCACCGCGGCCAGAAGCGCAAGAGCGGCGACCCCTACATCACCCACCCGCTCGCGGTGACCACGATCCTCGCCGAGCTGGGCATGGACCCGGCCACCCTGATGGCGGGCCTGCTGCACGACACCGTCGAGGACACCGAGTACGGCCTGGACCAGCTGCGCCGCGACTTCGGCGACACCGTCGCCCTCCTCGTGGACGGCGTCACCAAGCTGGACAAGGTCAAGTTCGGCGAGGCAGCGCAGGCCGAGACCGTGCGCAAGATGGTCGTGGCCATGGCCAAGGATCCCCGCGTTCTGGTCATCAAGCTCGCCGACCGCCTGCACAACATGCGCACCATGCGCTATCTCAAGCGCGAGAAGCAGGAGAAGAAGGCGCGCGAGACCCTGGAGATCTACGCGCCGCTCGCCCACCGCCTGGGGATGAACACCATCAAGTGGGAGCTGGAGGACCTCGCCTTCGCGATCCTCTACCCCAAGATGTACGACGAGATCGTCCGGCTGGTCGCCGAGCGCGCGCCCAAGCGCGACGAGTATCTGGCGATAGTGACCGACGAGGTCCAGGGCGACCTGCGCGCCGCCCGTATCAAGGCGACGGTCACCGGCCGGCCCAAGCACTACTACAGCGTCTACCAGAAGATGATCGTCCGTGGCCGCGACTTCGCGGAGATCTACGACCTGGTCGGCATCCGCGTCCTCGTCGACACGGTCCGCGACTGCTACGCGGCACTGGGCACGGTCCACGCCCGCTGGAACCCGGTTCCGGGGCGGTTCAAGGACTACATCGCGATGCCCAAGTTCAACATGTACCAGTCGCTGCACACGACGGTGATCGGCCCCAACGGCAAGCCCGTCGAACTGCAGATCCGCACGTTCGACATGCACCGCCGCGCCGAGTACGGCATCGCCGCGCACTGGAAGTACAAGCAGGAGGCCGTGGCGGGCGCCTCCAAGATCCGTACGGACGCGCCCCGTTCGGGCACCAGGAACGCCAAGGACCACGACGCCGTCAACGACATGGCGTGGCTGCGGCAGTTGCTCGACTGGCAGAAGGAGACCGAGGACCCGAGCGAGTTCCTGGAGTCCCTGCGCTTCGACCTGTCGCGCAACGAGGTCTTCGTCTTCACTCCGAAGGGCGATGTCATAGCGCTGCCGGCCGGGGCCACCCCGGTGGACTTCGCGTACGCGGTCCACACGGAGGTCGGCCACCGGACAATAGGCGCGCGGGTCAACGGCCGACTGGTGCCGCTCGAATCCACCCTGGACAACGGCGACTTGGTGGAGGTCTTCACCTCCAAGGCGCCCGGCGCGGGCCCGTCCCGCGACTGGCTCGGCTTCGTGAAGTCGCCGCGCGCCCGCAACAAGATCCGGGCCTGGTTCTCCAAGGAGCGGCGCGACGAGGCGATCGAGCAGGGCAAGGACGCCATCGCGCGGGCCATGCGCAAGCAGAACCTGCCGATCCAGCGCATCCTGACCGGCGACTCACTCGTCACCCTCGCCCACGAGATGCGCTACCCCGACATCTCGTCGCTGTACGCGGCGATCGGTGAGGGTCATGTCGCGGCGCAGAACGTCGTCCAGAAGCTGGTGCAGGCGCTCGGCGGCGAGGAGGCCGCCACCGAGGAGATCGACGAGGCCGTTCCGCCGACCCGCGGCCGTGGCCGCAAGCGGCGCCGCAGCCAGGACCCCGGCGTGGTGGTCAAGGGCGTCGAGGACGTCTGGGTCAAGCTGGCCCGCTGCTGTACGCCCGTCCCCGGCGACCCCATCATCGGCTTCGTCACCCGCGGCAGCGGCGTATCGGTTCACCGCACCGACTGTGTGAACGTCGACTCGCTCTCGCGTGAGCCCGAACGCATCCTCGACGTGGAGTGGGCCCCGACCCAGTCGTCCGTCTTCCTGGTCGCGATACAGGTGGAGGCGCTGGACCGCTCGCGGCTGCTCTCCGATGTGACCCGGGTCCTGTCCGACCAGCACGTCAACATCCTCTCGGCCGCGGTACAGACGTCCCGCGACCGGGTCGCCACCTCCCGCTTCACCTTCGAGATGGGCGACCCGAAACACCTGGGCCATGTGCTGAAGGCCGTACGGGGCGTCGAGGGCGTGTACGACGTGTACCGCGTGACGTCGGGGCGCAGCCGGTCGTAGCCACGTCCCGGCAAGGACCGCAAGGTGGTTCACATGCACATCGCTCGGCTGGGAAACCCCGGCCGAGCGATGTGCATGTGCAGCTGCTTAATTACGTGACGGCTTTTTCGTGGCGCCCATTAGCGCGTTCGTCGAAGACGTACCGTGAACTTGGCAGCCAAGAAAAGACCGGACCCAGTGAGTAGGACCCCCAAGGCGATAATCCATCCGGATTTCCCGGGCTCCATGGACAGATACCCCACGCCGGCCAGAGCCAGCAGGATACCCAGGATGAGGCCTGAGAAATTTGCCCAGAGAGGCTTCATGTTGACTCTCCTCCGGTCAGTTCTCTTTACGGAGTGCCGAATATAGGCCACAGGTTCGGGTTGCTGGACTTGGCTGTGGCGGGAGTCTGCGGTCCATACTTGACCACCGTATCAGTAAAGGTGATCGTACCGCTCGGGCCGCAGACGGGGAGCTTCTTGGCCAGGCAGGCCTGTAGTACAACCTTCCCCGTCACGACGTAGCCGGCCGAACTTCCGCTCGGGTAGGGCTGGGTGAAGGCCATGTTGATCCCGAGAGCCTGACCCTGCACATTGTTGTGGCCGGACAGGGTTCCCGATGCGCTGACAAGGTTACCCTTGCCATCGCGGACGGTGGTGACAACAAAGTCGATTTCTCCGGTGCGGGTGGACTTGTAGCCACCCCCGGGATAGAACTTGTAGACCTGGCTGGACGTCGTGTTTGCGGCGTACGCAGCCGGAGCCGTAAGGGCGACTCCAGCGGTAGCGGTAACGGCGGCCAGTGCGGCAGCAGTTATACCCCTGCGGATATACATGTTCCCCGATTCCTTTATGAAGCCGAACTGGCTGGTCGATGCCGTTCGGCGCGGCCTGGTCAAAGCCGCTGCACTGACATTAAAGGCCGAGTTGCTTGTCGAGCAACGTCCCTATACCTCAATTACTGCTCAAATCGCCCCGCATTGCGGCGGAAATTTATCGGAATGTACGGATTCAATAAGCGTGATGGACGGGGCCCGTGTGACGAGCCTCACGATCTTGAATGAGCATTTTGAGCTGCCGCTGCGTGCTGGTGAGTTCGCCGTCGGGCGGGCTTCTTGCACCTGTAATGCGGACCGGTCGAATGCGGGCATCGTGCGCCCGCGGGCAGGCCGGCCGCCTCAACCGCTTTGCATGGCAGGTCACATCGCAGCTCTCGGACCGTCTCCACGGCCGACCAGTCTCTGCGGCATGACGGTCGCGACCGGACTCGGAGGCAGGAGACCCGGACAGCCTTGGATGAGGGACACGTCTCGGCGGGCATCGACGGTGGCAACGGTGCCTCCCGCCGCTCGGCCACAGAGACCGAACACGCACACACTCCCGGCCGCGATCAACCCGTGGCAGGTCTCCCACACGTCCGGCCTGACCGTCCCTGCGGCCTGTTCCCCCCCCGCATGCATGCAAACTGGCCCCGATCCGGACGGATCGGGGCCAGAACCCCACGACACTTCCAGTGAGCTGCTAGCCGCCGAACTCCTGGAGCCCCTTCAGGGCCTGGTCCAGGAGCGCCTGGCGGCCCTCCAGCTCGCGCTCGAGCTTGTCGGCCTTGGCGTTGTTGCCCTGGCCGCGCGCCTGCTCGATCTGGCCCCTCAGCTTGTCCACGGCGGCCTGGAGCTGGCCGGTCAGACCCTCGGCACGCGCCCGCGCCTCAGGGTTCGTACGCCGCCACTCGGCCTCCTCGGCCTCCTGGATGGCCCGCTCGACCGAGTGCATCCGGCCCTCGACCCGTGCCCGGGCGTCGCGCGGCACATGGCCGATGGCCTCCCAGCGCTCGTTGATCGAGCGGAAGGCGGCACGGGAGCCCTTCAGGTCCGTGATCGGCAGCAGCTTCTCCGCCTCCTCGGCCAGCTCCTCCTTGAGCTTGAGGTTCTCGGCCTGCTCGGCGTCGCGCTCCGCGAACACCGAGCTACGGGCGGCGAAGAACACGTCCTGGGCGCCGCGGAAGCGGTTCCACAGGTCGTCCTCGTGCTCGCGCTGGGCGCGGCCCGCCGCCTTCCAGTCGGCCATCAGCTCGCGGTAGCGCGCCGCCGTCGGACCCCAGTCCGTCGAGCCGGACAGCGCCTCGGCCTCGGCGACCAGCTTCTCCTTGGTCTTGCGGGCCTCCTCGCGCTGCGCGTCCAGCTGCGCGAAGTGCGCCTTGCGGCGCTTGGAGAACGCCGACCGGGCGTGCGAGAAGCGGTGCCACAGCTCGTCGTCCGACTTGCGGTCGAGCCGCGGCAGCCCCTTCCACGTGTCCACCAGCGCCCGCAGCCGCTCACCGGCGGCCCGCCACTGGTCGGACTGCGCCAGCTCCTCGGCCTCGACGACCAGCGCCTCCTTCGCGTGGCGCGCCTCGTCGGACTGCCGGGCCCGCTGTGCCTTGCGCTCCTCCCGCCGCGACTCGACGGTCTCCACGAGCTTGTCCAGACGGGTCCGCAGCGAGTCCAGGTCGCCGACCGCGTGATGCGCGTCCACCTGCTCCCGCAGATGGCCGATCGCGGTCTGGGCGTCCTTCGCCGACAGGTCGGTGGTCTGCACTCGCTTCTCGAGGAGGCCGATCTCGACCACCAGGCCCTCGTACTTGCGCTCGAAGTAGGCAAGCGCCTCCTCGGGGGAGCCGGCCGCCCAGGATCCGACGACCTGCTCGCCGTCGGCCGTACGCACGTACACGGTCCCCGTCTCGTCGACGCGGCCCCACGGGTCGCTGCTCACAGCGCCTCCTCCACATGATGCCTGCGGGGGCCTTGCACACCCCCGGGCATCGTCCACAGTTTCGTCACGGCCAACATAGGCGACCAGCGGGTTGCCTGTCCGCATCCAGCGCGACCGAAATTCCGCAGTTGGCCGTCTCGGGTATCAGGGCAGGGTCAGGACTTCGTCACCGTCGCCTTGTTGATCACCACGGTCGCGTTCGGCGCGGTGTTGTCCGTGGCCGGGTCGGCTGGTTGGGCGCCGGCGGCGGCGATCTCCTTCAGTACCTTCATGCCCGCGCCGGAGACAGTGCCGAACGGCGTGTAGTCCGGCGGCAGCGGACTGTCCTGGTAGACCAGGAAGAACTGGCTGCTGCCGCTGTTGCGGCCCTGCTGGGTCTGCGCGTTGTACTGGTTGGCCATCGCCACGGTGCCCGCTGGGTACACGTTGCCCTTGAGGGTCTTGTCCTTCAGGTTCTCGTCCGGGATCGTGTAGCCGGGCCCGCCCCTCCCGGTGCCCGTCGGGTCGCCGCACTGGAGCACGTAGATCCCGCTCGTGACCAGGCGGTGGCACTTCGTGTGATCGAAGAAGCCCTTGCCCGCCAGGAAGTTGAACGAGTTCACCGTGTGCGGGGCCGCCGCCGTCTTCATGTCGATGTCGATGTCGCCGCACGTCGTGGCGAGCTTCATCGTGTACTTCGCCGACGTGTCGATCGTCATCGGCGGCTCCTTCTTCCAGCTCAGCTTCTTCACCGAGCCGGCCGCCGGCTTCGCGCACGGGTCCGGGGCCTTGCTGGACGGCGTGGCGCTGGGCGTGATGTCGGAGGCGGTGTTCTTCTTGTGGTCGCCGCCGCTCTTCAGTACTCCGGTCGTGTAGAGCGTGACGCCGCCGATCGCGATCACGCCCAGTACCGACGCGGTCACGGAGTTGCGCATACGGGCCTTGCGGCGCGCCTGGGTGCGTCGCTGCTGCTGCCGCAAGAACTTCTCCCGGGCGAGCTGACGCCGCCGCTGCTCCTGGCTGACCACCGGGTTCTCTCCTCATGCGTGTCGTGTGCCGACCGGTACGCGTGCGTAGTCGTGAGCCGACCCCTGCTTGTAGCCCCGTACCGTATATGGGTTCGCTGAGGAAACGGCAGCGCCGGTAGGCTCTGACCGCGAAACAGTCACTCTCCGTACGACACACCTAAGGACGATCGTGCTGATTGCCGGGTTCCCCGCCGGGGCCTGGGGGACCAACTGTTACCTGGTCGCCCCCGCCGCGGGTGAGGAGTGCGTCATCATCGACCCGGGCCACCAGGCCGCCGGGGGAGTCGAGGAGGCGCTCCGGAAGCATCGGCTCAAGCCCGTCGCGGTCGTCCTCACCCATGGCCACATCGACCATGTGGCCTCGGTCGTCCCGGTGTGCGGCGCGCACGACGTGCCGGCCTGGATCCACCCCGAGGACCGGTACATGATGAGCGACCCGGAGAAGGCGCTCGGCCGGTCCATCGGGATGCCGCTGATGGGCGAGCTGACCGTGGGCGAGCCGGACGACGTCAAGGAGCTGACCGACGGGGCGAAGCTGGAGCTGGCCGGTCTGGAGCTGTCCGTCGCGCACGCGCCCGGCCATACCAAGGGGTCGGTGACCTTCGGCCTGCCCGAGGCGGCGGACATCCCGCCGATCCTCTTCTCGGGCGATCTGCTGTTCGCCGGCTCCATCGGACGCACCGACCTGCCCGGCGGTGACATGGCCGAGATGCTCGACTCGCTGGCCCGCGTGTGCCTGCCGCTCGACGACTCGACCGTGGTGCTGTCCGGCCACGGCCCCCAGACGACCATCGGCCGGGAGCGCGCCACCAACCCGTATCTGCGGCAGGTGGCCGCCGGCCCGGGAGCGGATGTGGACGCTCCCCGACGAGGAATGTGACGAGACCTCCGTGAGCACCTTCAAGGCCCCCAAGGGCACGTACGACCTGATCCCGCCGGACTCCGCCAAGTACCTCGCGGTGCGCGAGGCGATCGCCGCTCCGCTGCGCAACTCCGGCTACGGCTACATCGAGACCCCCGGCTTCGAGAGCGTGGAGCTGTTCGCGCGCGGCGTCGGCGAGTCCACCGACATCGTGACGAAGGAGATGTACGCCTTCGAGACCAAGGGCGGCGACAGGCTCGCCCTGCGCCCCGAGGGCACGGCCTCCGTGCTGCGCGCCGCCCTGGAGGCCAACCTGCACAAGGCGGGCAACCTCCCGGTCAAGCTCTGGTACTCGGGCTCGTACTACCGCTACGAGCGCCCGCAGAAGGGCCGCTACCGCCACTTCTCGCAGGTGGGCGCGGAGGCGATCGGCGCCGAGGACCCGGCTCTGGACGCCGAACTGATCATCCTGGCCGACCAGGCCTACCGCTCGCTGGGCCTGCGTGACTTCCGCATCCTGCTCAACAGCCTGGGCGACAAGGAGTGCCGCCCGGTCTACCGCGCCGCGCTCCAGGACTTCCTGCGCGGCCTGGACCTGGACGAGGACACGCGCCGCCGCGTCGACATCAACCCGCTGCGGGTGCTCGACGACAAGCGCGAGTCGGTCCAGAAGCAGCTGACCGGTGCCCCGCTGCTGCGTGACTACCTGTGCGACGCGTGCAAGGCGTACCACGAGGAGGTCCGTGAGCTGATCACCGCGGCGGGCGTGTCCTTCGAGGACGACCCGAAGCTGGTGCGCGGCCTGGACTACTACACGCGGACCACCTTCGAGTTCGTCCACGACGGCCTGGGCTCCCAGTCCGCGGTGGGCGGCGGCGGACGCTACGACGGCCTCTCGGAGATGATCGGCGGTCCCGCGCTGCCGTCCGTGGGCTGGGCGCTGGGCGTCGACCGCACGGTGCTCGCGCTGGAGGCCGAGGGCATCGAACTCCAACTGCCCGCGTCCACCAGCGTGTTCGCGGTCCCGCTCGGCGAGGAGGCCCGCCGGATCCTCTTCGGCAAGGTCACGGAGCTGCGCAAGCTCGGTATCGCGGCGGACTTCGCGTACGGCGGCAAGGGACTGAAGGGCGCGATGAAGAACGCCAACCGCAGCGGTGCGCGCTACACGATCGTGGCCGGCGAACGCGATCTGGCCGAGGGCGTCGTCCAGCTCAAGGACATGGAGTCCGGGGAGCAGACGGCGGTCGGCGTGAACGAGATCGTGGCGGAGCTGGAGTCCCGGCTGGGCTGACCGGGGACGACACCGACGGGCAAGGTCCCCTGGCCATACGGCCGGGGCCCTTTCCCGTGCCGCCGTGCCGCGCTCTGGGCACCCTCGGCCGATCGCCGCCGCCGCGCTCCGCGCCAGGCGCGTGGCGGAGGCCTCGGGCCCGGCCCGTACGGCCGCCGTGGTCATCGCGCGTACTCCTGCCCGCTCGGCCGCGGTGCCGCACGGCCTCGTGGAACGTCAACTCCGCGGGCGCCGATTCGTCCTCCCAGACGATCCCCCCTTTCGAGCGCCACGCGCGTGTGCGCGCGCCGGTTCCGCCCCGGGCACGGACACCTTCCGCCGTCCCGGTCACGGTTGCCCCGGAGGATCTCCACGGCGGTGGTCTTGCCCGCGCCATCGGGTCCGAGCAGGCCGAACACCTCGCCCCGCCGGATCGCGAGCCCGATCCCGTCGACCGCGGTGACGTCCCCGCACTGCTCGCGCGGCCCTCGTACGTCCACCGGAAATCTGTTCGCGGATGTGGTCATGGCCGAGAGCCGCGGCCTGAACCGAACGTTCCGCGACGGCCGTGCGTACTTTCTTATGTCCATCGGACGGTGGGCCCCGGCACGTGTGCGGCACAATGACCTGAGCCCGCAGATCCAACCCCGAGCATCGGAATCGGCGTGATGACCAAGACGACAGTGACGGACGTCTCCACCGGACACATCGAGCCGGAACGCACGGACGCGCCGCGGACGGTCGGTGGCAGTCGTGCGTTCGCCCTGCTGCTCGTGATCACGGGCGCGGCCGGTCTGCTCGCCGCGTGGGTCATCACCCTCGACAAGTTCAAGATCCTCGAGGGCAAGGTGAGCGGTAAGACGTTCACCCCGAGCTGCAGCATCAACCCGATCATCTCCTGCGGCAGCGTCATGGAGAGCAAGCAGGCCGGCGTGTTCGGCTTCCCCAACCCGATGCTCGGCCTCGTCTGCTACGGCATCGTCATCTGCGTCGGCATGAGCCTGCTCACCCGGGTCCGCTTCCCCCGCTGGTACTGGCTGACCTTCAACTTCGGCACGCTCTTCGGCGTGGCCTTCTGCACCTGGCTCCAGTTCCAGTCGCTGTACCGGATCAACGCGCTGTGCCTGTGGTGCTCGCTGGCCTGGGTCGCCACGATCACCATGTTCTGGTACGTGACCTCGTTCAACGTACGCAACGACTTCCTGCCCGCGCCCCGCCCCGTGAAGAGGTTCCTCGGCGAGTTCACCTGGGTGCTCCCCGTCACGCACGTCGGCATCATCGCGATGCTCATCCTGACCCGGTGGGGCAGCCAGCTCTGGGCCTGAACCGCAGGGCCTGAGGGGGCTTGGTCCGGAGGGCCTGACCGGGGCCGCCGGCCCCGCGCCGGGCCCGGCGGCATTGTCAGTGGCGTGGCATAGGGTTTCAGCGTGGAGCCCGACCTGTTCACCGCCGCAGCAGAAGAACGCCAGGAGAAGGACCCGGCCGCAAGCCCCCTGGCGGTCCGCATGCGCCCGCGCACCCTCGACGAGGTGGTGGGCCAGCAGCACCTGCTCAAGCCGGGATCGCCGCTGCGCAGACTGGTCGGCGAGGGCAACGGCGGGCCGGCAGGGCCCTCCTCGGTGATCCTCTGGGGCCCGCCCGGCACCGGCAAGACGACACTGGCGTACGTCGTCTCGAAGGCGACCGACAAGCGCTTCGTCGAGCTGTCGGCGATCACCGCGGGCGTGAAGGAGGTCCGCGCGGTCATCGACGGCGCCCGCCGGGCCAGCGGCGGCTTCGGCAAGGAGACCGTCCTCTTCCTGGACGAGATCCACCGCTTCAGCAAGGCGCAGCAGGACTCCCTGCTCCCGGCCGTCGAGAACCGCTGGGTGACGCTGATCGCGGCGACCACGGAGAACCCGTACTTCTCGGTGATCTCCCCGCTGCTGTCCCGCTCCCTGCTGCTCACCCTGGAACCGCTCACGGACGACGACGTGCGCGGTCTGCTGCGCCGGGCCCTGACCGACGAGAGGGGCCTCGCCGGCGCCGTCGCGCTGCCCGGGAACACCGAGTCCCATCTGCTGAGGATCGCCGGCGGCGACGCCCGCCGCGCCCTGACCGCCCTGGAGGCCGCCGCCGGGGCCGCCCTCGACAAGGGCGAGACGGAGATCGGCCTCACGACGCTGGAGGAGACGGTCGACCGCGCAGCGGTGAAGTACGACCGGGACGGCGACCAGCACTACGACGTGGCGAGCGCCCTCATCAAGTCGATCCGCGGCTCCGACGTGGACGCGGCCCTGCACTATCTGGCCCGGATGATCGAAGCCGGTGAGGACCCCCGCTTCATCGCCCGCCGCCTGATGATCTCCGCCAGCGAGGACATCGGCCTCGCCGATCCCCACGCGCTGCCGATCGCCGTGGCCGCCGCCCAGGCCGTCGCGATGATCGGCTTCCCGGAGGCCGCCCTCACCCTCAGCCATGCCACCATCGCCCTCGCGCTCGCCCCCAAGTCCAACGCGGCGACCACGGCGATCGGCGCGGCCATGGCGGACGTCCGGGCGGGCCTTGCCGGACCCGTGCCCCCGCATCTGCGCGACGGGCACTACAAGGGCGCGGCCAAGCTCGGCCACGCCCAGGGGTATGTGTACCCGCACGACCTGCCGGAGGGCATCGCCGCGCAGCAGTACGCCCCGGACGCGCTCAAGGACCGCGAGTACTACACCCCGACCCGGCACGGCGCGGAGACGAGGTACGCGGACGCGGTGGAGTGGACCCGCAAGCACCTCGGCCGGCGACGCTCCTGACGCCCGCGCGGGCCGCCGGACGGGGGTCGAGGGATGCCCACGCACCCTGTAGACTTACCCGAAGCGCTGCGTCCCGTGTCCGGTGCCTCAGAAATGGGGGGCCGGCACCACCAGAGCGGGACATCCAGCCGGAACCCCATCGCCGTACGGCACGGGGATCCAGGAGCGTCGCGCACCGTCGAACGGTGTCGCGGGCAGCCCACCACCTCCCGGCACCCCCGGAGACAGGTCGGTGGGCCACTCGCGTGCTGCACGTATGTGCCCAGACCAGGGGAGCGGCTGCCCGGCAGGTCCCACACGGACCCGCAGGGATTCCCCGGCTGCGGATGCGACCTCCCCTAACCCTGGTGAAGCCGATTCCATACAGAAACACGAGGTGTTTGGTTCATGGCGAACCAGTCCCGCCCCAAGGTCAAGAAGTCGCGTGCCCTCGGCATCGCGCTGACCCCGAAGGCCGTCAAGTACTTCGAGGCCCGCCCCTACCCGCCGGGCGAGCACGGCCGTGGCCGCAAGCAGAACTCGGACTACAAGGTCCGTCTGCTGGAGAAGCAGCGTCTGCGCGCTCAGTACGACGTCTCCGAGCGTCAGCTGGTCCGTGCCTACGAGCGTGCCTCCAAGGTGCAGGGCAAGACCGGTGAGGCCCTGATCATCGAGCTGGAGCGTCGTCTCGACGCGCTGGTCCTGCGTTCGGGCATCGCCCGCACGATCTACCAGGCCCGCCAGATGGTCGTCCACGGCCACATCGAGGTCAACGGCCAGAAGGTCGACAAGCCCTCGTTCCGCGTCCGTCCCGACGACGTCGTGATGGTCCGCGAGCGCAGCCGTGAGAAGTCGCTCTTCCAGGTCGCCCGCGAGGGTGGCTTCGCCCCCGACGGCGAGACCCCGCGCTACCTCCAGGTGAACCTCAAGGCCCTGGCGTTCCGCCTGGACCGTGAGCCGAACCGCAAGGAGATCCCGGTGATCTGCGACGAGCAGCTCGTCGTCGAGTACTACGCCCGTTGATCCCTTTTCGGCGGACGTAGCACCCCAGCGCATCGGCCCGTCGTCCCCCGCCCCTGTGGGCGGCCGGGACGGCGGGCCGTTCGCATGTCCCGGCCGGAATCGGCGGCGGAGCCCGGGAGTTGACGCAGTGCGCACGCGTGCGTGCACGGTGCGTACGGAGCCCGTGTACCGGCTGTGTGCATTCCTTGCGCAACTCCGGTGCCCTCGGCCCCTAATCCGGTACGGACCGGCCGCCCCGGCGCGATAGGCTCGGGAGACGACTTTTCGATGTTCAGACACGTTCCAGGGAGCGGGTGCACACGGTGTCCGGTGGAGAGGTGGCCGGGATTCTGGTGGCTGTCTTCTGGGCGATCCTGGTCTCCTTCCTCGCCGTCGCGCTGGCGAGGCTGGCCCAGACGCTCAAGGCGACCACCAAGCTGGTGGCGGACGTGACCGACCAGGCGGTCCCCCTGCTGTCCGACGCCTCCACGGCGGTGCGCTCCGCGCA
Source organism: Streptomyces sp. NPDC093261 (assembly GCF_044753645.1). Classification (NCBI taxonomy): domain Bacteria; kingdom Bacillati; phylum Actinomycetota; class Actinomycetes; order Kitasatosporales; family Streptomycetaceae; genus Streptomyces; species Streptomyces sp. NPDC093261. The sequence goes on along the minus strand of NZ_JBIVNO010000009.1, from coordinate 149,457 downwards.
GACCCAGCTCGACCGGGTCGACGCGATCGCGTCGGACGTCCAGGAGGTCACGTCGAACGCCTCGGCGCTGTCGACGACCGTCGCCTCCACCTTCGGCGGCCCCCTGGTGAAGGTCGCGGCGTTCGGCTACGGCGTACGCCGGGCGATCGCCGGCCGCCGTGAGAACGTGCCTGCCAAGGCCCCCCGGCGTACCGTGATCGTGGGCCGCACCGTCCCGTCTCCCCGACGGGGGAAGCGGAACAACCGGGGAAACAACCGGGAAGAGGGGCTCTGACCGAGCGATGTTCCGCCGTACGTTCTGGTTCACCACAGGCGTTGCCGCCGGTGTGTGGGCCACCACCAAGGTCAACCGCAAGCTGAGGCAGCTGACCCCCGAGAGCCTGGCCGCGCAGGCGGCGAACAAGGCACTCGAGGCCGGTCACCGGCTGAAGGACCGCGCGCTGGACTTCGCGCTCGACGTCCGTGCCGGCATGGCCCAGCGGGAGGAGGAACTCGGCGACGCGCTCGGCCTGAACGCCTCCGCCGACGACCGTGCGATCCCCGGCCCCAGACTCTCGGGCCCGCTCGAGCGTGGGGACTCCGCAGAGGAGGGGGCACTCCCACCCCGGCGGCACGCCGCCATCCAGAACCGCAACAACCCGAAGTACATCGACACCACGACGTACTCGCACAACCGGAATGAGGACCACTGATGGAGTCGGCTGAGATCCGCCGCCGCTGGTTGAGCTTCTTCGAGGAGCGCGGTCACACCGTCGTCCCTTCGGCGTCGCTCATCGCGGACGACCCGACTCTGCTGCTCGTCCCGGCCGGCATGGTGCCCTTCAAGCCCTACTTCCTGGGTGAGGTCAAGCCGCCGTTCCCGCGCGCCACCAGCGTGCAGAAGTGCGTGCGCACGCCCGACATCGAAGAGGTCGGCAAGACCACGCGCCACGGCACGTTCTTCCAGATGTGCGGCAACTTCTCCTTCGGCGACTACTTCAAGGAAGGCGCCATCAAGCTCGCCTGGGAGCTGCTCACTGCGCCCCAGGACAAGGGCGGTTACGGCCTCGACCCCGAGCGTCTGTGGATCACCGTCTACCAGGACGACGACGAGGCCGAGCAGATCTGGCGCGACGTGGTCGGCGTCCCCGCCGAGCGCATCCAGCGCCTGGGCATGAAGGACAACTTCTGGTCCATGGGCGTCCCGGGCCCCTGCGGCCCCTGTTCCGAGATCAACTACGACCGCGGTCCGGAGTTCGGCGTCGAGGGCGGTCCCGCCGTCAACGACGAGCGGTACGTGGAGATCTGGAACCTCGTCTTCATGCAGTACGAGCGCGGCGAGGGCACCGGCAAGGACAACTTCGAGATCCTCGGCGACCTGCCGAGCAAGAACATCGACACCGGCCTGGGCCTCGAGCGTCTCGCCATGATTCTGCAGGGCGTGCAGAACATGTACGAGATCGACACCTCCATGGCCGTCATCAAGAAGGCCACCGAGCTGACCGGGGTTGCCTACGGCGACTCCCACCCCTCGGACGTCTCCCTGCGTGTGGTCACCGACCACATGCGCACCGCCACCATGCTCATCGGCGACGGCGTCACCCCCGGCAACGAGGGCCGTGGCTATGTCCTGCGCCGCATCATGCGCCGCGCCATCCGCAACATGCGTCTGCTCGGTGCCACCGGTCCGGTCGTCAAGGACCTGATCGACACGGTGATCGAGATGATGGGCCAGCAGTACCCCGAGCTGGTCACCGACCGCGAACGGATCGAGAAGGTCGCCCTCGCCGAGGAGGCCGCCTTCCTCAAGACGCTGAAGGCCGGCACCAACATCCTCGACACCGCCGTGACCGAGACCAAGGCCGCCGGCGGCACGGTCCTGCCCGGCGACAAGGCCTTCCTGCTCCACGACACCTGGGGCTTCCCGATCGACCTCACCCTCGAGATGGCCGCCGAGCATGGCCTGTCGGTGGACGAGGAGGGCTTCCGCCGCCTGATGAAGGAGCAGCGGGAGCGCGCCAAGGCCGACGCCCAGGCCAAGAAGACCGGCCACGCCGACCTCGGCGCGTACCGCGAGATCGCCGACTCCGCCGGAGAGACCGACTTCATCGGCTACACCGACACCGAGGGCGAGTCCACGGTCGTCGGCATCCTCGTCGACGGTGTCTCCTCCCCGGCCGCCGCCGAGGGCGACGAGGTCGAGATCGTGCTCGACCGCACCCCCTTCTACGCCGAGGGCGGCGGCCAGATCGGCGACACCGGCCGTATCAAGGTGGACTCCGGTGCCGTCATCGAGGTCCGCGACACCCAGAAGCCGGTCCCGGGCGTCTACGTCCACAAGGGAGTCGTCCAGGTCGGCGAGGTCACCGTCGGCGCCAAGGCCCACGCCTCGATCGACGGCCGCCGCCGCAAGGCCATCGCCCGCGCCCACTCGGCCACGCACCTCACCCACCAGGCCCTGCGGGACGCCCTCGGCCCGACGGCCGCCCAGGCCGGTTCCGAGAACCAGCCCGGCCGTTTCCGCTTCGACTTCGGCTCCCCGTCGGCCGTGCCGACGGCCGTGATGACCGACGTCGAGCAGAAGATCAACGAGGTGCTCGCCCGGGATCTCGACGTGCACGCCGAGATCATGCGCATCGACGAGGCCAAGAAGCAGGGCGCCATCGCCGAGTTCGGCGAGAAGTACGGCGAGCGGGTCCGCGTCGTGACCATCGGCGACTTCTCCAAGGAGCTGTGCGGCGGCACGCATGTGCACAACACCGCCCAGCTCGGCCTGGTGAAGCTGCTCGGCGAGTCCTCGATCGGCTCCGGTGTCCGCCGTATCGAGGCTCTGGTCGGCGTCGACGCCTACCACTTCCTCGCCCGGGAGCACACGGTTGTCAACCAGCTCACCGAACTGCTCAAGGGCCGTCCGGAGGAGCTGCCGGAGAAGGTCGCCGGAATGCTCGGCAAGCTGAAGGACGCCGAGAAGGAGATCGAGAAGTTCCGCGCCGAGAAGGTGCTCCAGGCCGCCGGCGGGCTCGCCGAGTCCGCCAAGGACATCCGCGGGATCGCCGTCGTCACCGGGCAGGTCCCGGACGGCACCACCCCGGACGACCTGCGCAAGCTGGTCCTCGACGTGCGGGGCCGCATCCAGGGCGGACGCGCCGCCGTGGTCGCCCTGTTCACCGTGAACAACGGCAAGCCGCTCACGGTCATCGCCACCAACGAGGCCGCCCGTGAGCGCGGGCTGAAGGCGGGCGAACTGGTCCGTACGGCCGCCAAGACCCTTGGTGGCGGCGGTGGCGGCAAGCCGGACGTCGCCCAGGGCGGCGGTCAGAACCCCGCCGCCATCGGTGAGGCCGTCGAGGCCGTCGAGCGCCTGGTCGCCGAGACCGCCAAGTAGGACGGCCACCCCCATGAGAAGAGGACGCCGACTCGCGATCGACGTCGGTGACGCCCGGATCGGGGTCGCCTCGTGCGACCCCGACGGGATCCTCGCCACCCCGGTGGAGACGGTCCCGGGACGGGACGTTCCGGCGGCCCAGCGCCGGCTGACGCAGCTCGTCGAGGAGTACGAGCCGATCGAGGTCGTCGTAGGCCTCCCTCGCTCCCTGAAGGGGGGTGAGGGCCCGGCCGCCGTCAAGGTCCGCGGTTTCGCACAGGAGCTGGCCCGTTCGATCGCACCCGTGCCGGTCAGGCTCGTGGACGAGCGGATGACCACGGTGACGGCCGGTCAGGGACTGCGCGCCTCCGGCGTGAAGTCCAAGAAGGGCCGGTCCGTGATCGACCAGGTGGCAGCCGTCATCATCCTCCAGCAGGCCCTCGAATCCGAACGGGTGTCAGGTAAAGCACCCGGCGAGGGCGTCGAAGTGGTCATCTGATCGCGATACGGTAACGTTCCGCGCGATGCGTTGGTGTTCGAACAGCCACCGCACAGCAAAGAGGCGGAACGGAAGCCGGGACACCGGAGTCGGCGACCGCCGCCTCGCGGCTCTAGGGGATCGATGACTGAGTATGGCCGGGGCCCAGGCTCCGCACCGTGGCATCCGGAGGACCCGTTGTACGGGGACGGCGGATGGGGAGGACAGCAGGCCCACGCGGGCCAGTCCCCTTACGGCGGCCGGCCGCAGCAGCACCCGGAGCAGGCACAGCAGCACTACGGCGACTGGGACGGCGTCTCGGGGGCCTCGGCATACGGCCAGGGGCAGCAGGACTACCAGCAGTATCCCGGCCATGGCGGGCAGCAGCACCCGGACCAGTACCAGCAGCAGAACGGGCAGCAGTACCAGCAGCAAAACGGACAGCAATACCAGCAGCAGTACCAGCAGCACGGGCCCGACGGACAGCAGTACCAGCAGGGGCCGCAGCAGAACGCGGGGGCCTATCCGGGCGGGCCGCAGCAGGGCTACGGCGACAACAACGGCTGGGGTGGCGGCGGGCAGGGCAATGTCCCCTATGCCGGCGATCCCCAGGACCCGTACGCCCAGGCCGGTGCGTACGGCGGTGAGCAACCCGACCTCTACCAGACGCCGGACGCCTATCCGCCGCCCGAGCCGCCGCACCGCAGGCAGGCCGAGCCGGAGCCGAAGACCGACTGGGACCCGGGCCCGGACCAGGGCGAACACGCCTTCTTCGCGGGTGACGACGAGGACGACGCCGACGACGACGGCGAGGACGGCCGTGGCCGCGGCGACCGCCGGGGACGCGGTGGCAAGGGCAAGAAGCGCCGCAACGGATGCGCCTGCCTGGTCGTCGTCCTGGTCTTCGGCGGCGGGATCGGCGGAGTCGGTTACTTCGGGTATCAGTTCTACCAAAATCGTTTCGGCGCGGCGCCCGACTATGTCGGCGAGGGCAGCGGCGAGCAGGTCACGGTCACCATCCCCAAAGGGTCCGGCGGTTTCGCCATCGGCCAGGTGCTCAAGCAGGCCGGTGTCGTCAAGAGCGTCGACGCGTTCGTCGCGGCGCAGGAGCAGAACCCGAACGGGAAGACCATCCAGGCGGGCACGTACACGCTGAAAAAGCACATGTCCGCGGCGGCGGCCGTGCAGTTGATGCTCAGCCCCGCGAGCAAGAACAACCTGATCATCGCCGAGGGCTGGCGCAACGCGAAGGTGTACGCGGCGATCGACGGCCGACTCCAGTTGAAGGCGGGCACCACCCAGGCCCTCGCCGCGAAGAAATGGAAGACCTTCGGCCTTCCCGACTGGGCCGACAGCAACAGCAGCATCAAGGACCCTCTGGAAGGGTTCCTCTACCCCTCCAGCTATCCGGTCGCCAAGGGCATGAAGCCCGAGGACGTCCTCAAGCAGATGGTCGACCTGGCCAAGGAGAAGTACGCCGAGTACGGCCTCCAGGCCAAGGCGAAGAGCCTCAACCTGGACAACCCGCTCCAGGTCCTGACGGTCGCGAGCCTCGTCCAGGCCGAGGGCAGGTCCAAGCACGACTTCGAGAAGGTCGCCACGGTCGTCTACAACCGGCTCAGGCCCAACAACACCGAGACCAACGGTCTGCTCGACTTCGACTCGACGGTGAACTACCTGCGCGGCGAGTCCAAGCTCGGGACCGGTTCCGTCGACGACCTCCGGAAGATCGACAACCCGTACAACACCTACCGGGTCAAGGGCCTGCCCCCCGGTCCGATCGACAACCCCGGCGAGGTGGCGATCAAGGCCGCGCTCAACCCGGCCAAGGGCAACTGGTACTACTTCGTCTCGATCAGTGACAACGAGACGCTGTTCGCCGAGACCAACGCAGAGCAGAACCGCAACCGCGAGAAGTACCTCGAAGAGCAGAAGAAGGGACAATGACGGGCACCGCCAGCAAGCGCCGGGCCGCCGTCCTCGGTTCCCCGGTCGCCCACTCCCTCTCCCCGGTGCTGCACCGCGCCGCATACGACGAGCTGGGACTGAGGAATTGGTCCTACGACCGGTTCGAGATCGACGAGGCGGCGCTGCCGGGGTTCTTCGCGGACCTCGGACCCGAATGGGCCGGACTCTCGCTGACCATGCCGCTGAAGCGGGCCGTCATCCCCCTGCTCGACGCGATCAGCGACACGGCGGCCTGTGTCGAGGCGGTGAACACGGTGGTGTTCACCGAGGACGGGCGGCGCGTCGGTGACAACACCGACATCCCCGGGATGGTCGCCGCACTGCGCGAGCGGGGCGTCGAGCAGGTCGACTCCGCCGCGATCCTCGGCGCCGGCGCGACCGCGTCCTCCGCGCTGGCCGCCCTCGCCCGTGTCTGCACCGGCGAGATCGTCGCCTATGTCCGCAGCGAGGCACGGGCCGCCGAGATGCGGCGATGGGGCGAGCGGGTCGGCGTCGACGTCCGGACGGCCGACTGGTCCGACGCCGCCCGGGCGCTGCGCGCGCCGCTGGTCGTCGCCACCACCCCGGCCGGCACGACGGACGCCCTCGCCTCCGCCGTCCCGGAGCGTCCCGCCACCCTGTTCGATGTGCTGTACGACCCCTGGCCCACCGCCCTCGCGGCGCGCTGGTCCGCGTACGGCGGCGCCGTCGTCAGCGGCCTCGATCTGCTGGTGCACCAGGCGGTGCTCCAGGTCGAGCAGATGACGGGCCGCTCCCCGGCCCCGGTGGACGCCATGCGCAAGGCGGGGGAGCACGCCCTGGCGGCCCGCTAGGGACGGCCCGTTCCCCCTCCGCTCCCGACCGCACCCGAAGGCGTCGACCCCCTGTGCCGGCGTCCGCCTGATGGACCCGGGACCGGTTCACGCCGCCGGACGTGGGAGGATCGGTGGTGGCGGACCGGGGCCGCGCACCCGGTCGCGCCGTCGCCGTGTGCGAGGACGCGCGTACACAGGGCAGTACCAGGCGCGAGCACTGAGGAGCACCGTTGAGCAGGTTGCGCTGGCTGACCGCGGGGGAGTCCCATGGTCCCGCACTTGTCGCGACGCTGGAGGGTCTTCCCGCCGGCGTGCCGATCACCACGGAGATGGTGGCGGATCACCTGGCGCGGCGGCGGCTCGGCTATGGCCGCGGTGCGCGGATGAAGTTCGAGCGTGATGAGGTCACCTTCCTGGGCGGTGTCCGGCACGGCCTGACTCTGGGCTCCCCGGTGGCGATCATGGTCGGGAACACCGAGTGGCCGAAGTGGGAGCAGGTGATGGCGGCCGATCCGGTCGACCCGGAGGTGCTGGCGGGTCTGGCGCGCAGCGCGCCGCTGACCCGGCCGCGGCCCGGGCACGCGGACCTGGCGGGCATGCAGAAGTACGGCTTCGACGAGGCGCGGCCGATCCTGGAGCGTGCCTCGGCCCGCGAGACGGCGGCGCGGGTGGCGCTGGGTGCGGTGGCCCGGTCGTACCTGAAGGAGACCACGGGCATCGAGATCGTCTCGCACGTGGTCGAGCTGGCGTCGGCGAAGGCTCCGTACGGCGTGTATCCGACCCCGGCCGATGTGGAGAGGCTGGACGCCGATCCGGTGCGCTGCCTGGACGCGGACGCGTCGAAGGCGATGGTCGCGGAGATCGACCAGGCGCACAAGGACGGCGACACCCTTGGGGGTGTGGTCGAGGTGCTCGCCTACGGGGTGCCGGTGGGCCTCGGCTCGCATGTGCACTGGGACCGGCGGCTGGACGCCCGGCTGGCGGCCGCGCTCATGGGTATCCAGGCGATCAAGGGCGTGGAGGTCGGTGACGGTGTCGAGCTGGCGCGGGTGCCGGGCTCCAAGGCCCATGACGAGATCCTCACGACGCCCGAGGGCATCAGGCGGGCGACGGGCCGCTCCGGCGGCACCGAGGGCGGTCTGTCCACGGGTGAGCTGCTGCGGGTACGCGCCGCGATGAAGCCCATCGCGACCGTTCCCCGGGCGCTGAGGACCTTGGACGTCTCCACGGGTGAGCCGGCGAAGGCACACCATCAGCGCTCCGACGTGTGCGCGGTGCCGGCGGCCGGCATCGTGGCCGAGGCGATGGTCGCGCTGGTGCTCGCGGACGCGGTGGCGGAGAAGTTCGGCGGGGACAGCGTGCCGGAGACGCGCCGCAATGTGCGGTCGTACCTCGACAGCCTGGAGATCCGGTGAGCGCGGCGCCCGCGGTGATCCTCGTCGGCCCGATGGGGGTGGGGAAGTCCACCGTCGGGCGGCTGCTGGCCGAGCACCTCGGCGTGGGCTACCGCGACACGGACGAGGACATCGTGGCCGAGCAGGGCCGTAGCATCGCGGACATCTTCGTGGACGAGGGCGAGCCCGCCTTCCGCGCGATCGAGAAGCGGGCCGTGCGGCGGGCGATCGCCGAGCACGACGGGGTGCTGGCCCTGGGCGGCGGCGCGATCCTCGACGAGGACACCCGCGCGCTGCTCGCCGGACAGCGCGTGGTCTACCTCTCGATGGACGTCGAGGAGGCGGTCAAGCGCACCGGCCTCAACGTGGCCCGCCCGCTGCTCGCGGTCAACCCGCGCCGCCAGTGGCGTGAGCTGATGGAGGCACGCCGGCACCTGTACGAGGAGGTCGCCACCGCCGTCGTGCCGACCGACGCCCGGGGCCCCGAAGAGGTGACCCAAGCCGTCCTGGACGCAGTGGAGTTGAAGGAAGCATGAGCGAGGCAGTGACGCGGATCCAGGTCGGCGGCACCGCGGGCACCGACCCCTACGAGGTCCTGGTGGGCCGTCAACTCCTGGGCGAGCTGGGAGGTTTGATCGGTGACCGGGTCAAACGGGTCGCGGTGATCCACCCGGAGGCGCTGGCCGAGACGGGCGAGGCGCTGCGCGCCGACCTCGCCGAGCAGGGCTTCGAGGCGATCGCCATCCAGGTCCCGAACGCGGAGGAGGCCAAGACCGCCGAGGTCGCCGCCTACTGCTGGAAGGCGCTGGGCCAGTCCGGCTTCACCCGGACCGACGTCATCGTCGGCGTGGGCGGTGGCTCGACCACCGACCTGGCGGGGTTCGTGGCCGCGACCTGGCTGCGCGGGGTGCGCTGGGTCGCGATCCCCACCACCGTGCTGGCCATGGTGGACGCGGCGGTCGGCGGCAAGACCGGGATCAACACCGCCGAGGGCAAGAATCTGGTCGGCGCCTTCCACCCGCCGGCGGGTGTGCTGTGCGACCTCGCCGCTCTGGACTCCCTGCCGGTCCACGACTACGTCTCCGGGCTCGCCGAGGTCATCAAGGCCGGTTTTATCGCCGACCCGGTGATCCTGGACCTGATCGAGCAGGACCCGGCCGCCGCCCGTACCCCGGCCGGCCCGCACACCGCCGAGCTGATCGAGCGCTCCATCAGGGTCAAGGCCGAGGTGGTCTCCGCCGACCTGAAGGAGTCCGGCCTGCGGGAGATCCTCAACTACGGGCACACGCTCGGCCACGCGATCGAGAAGAACGAGCGCTACCAGTGGCGCCATGGTGCCGCCGTCGCGGTCGGCATGCACTTCGCGGCCGAACTCGGGCGGCTGGCAGGCCGCTTGGACGACGCCACGGCCGATCGCCACCGTACGATCCTGGAGGCCGTCGGGCTGCCGCTGCACTACCGCTACGACCAGTGGCCGAGGCTGCTCGAGACCATGAAGGTCGACAAGAAGTCCCGCGGCGACCTGCTCCGTTTCATCGTGCTGGACGGCCTGGCCAAGCCGACCGTGCTGGAGGGCCCGGACCCGGCGGTCCTGCTCGCCGCGTACGGCGAAGTGGGCCAGTGACACCACCTCTCGGGCCTGGGTGCCCGTGCTGCCGGGCTTGAGTGTTCGTGCTGCCGGGCCTGGGTGCCCGAGCTGCCGGGATTGAGTGTTCGTGCTGCCGGGTCCCGGGTGCCCACGCTCCCGGGTCTGGGCGTTCGTGCTGCCGGGGCCGAGCGCGGGCGACTCGTTCCGCAGGGCGCCGGTTGCCCCGATTCGCCTGCGGCGACGGGCACTTCGGGCCGTCGCCGGGCGTTCACACAACGACGGCCGGGGAAGGTACCGTTCGGTGAGGAGGGGGGCCCGCGCCCCGCTCCCGGAGTCAGTAGCCTGCCGCGAATGAGCCGGAGGAGCGCGCCGGTGGCGACCGGGCCCGAGACGACGAGACGGAGTGGCACCGGATGCAGCACGCAGTGGGATCTCCGCTGCCGCCGCCCCATCGGCCGGGGCAGGGACCGGCGACCGCCTGGTCACCGGCCGCACACCACCCGGGACAGCCGGGCGCCCACCCGGGTCCGGCACCGCACGTCGCGCCCCCTGCGGGCTTCGCGGCCCCCCCGGTGCCGCCCGGGCCCCCGCACACCCACGTCCCCCCGCACCACGCCCCCGTCCCGCCCGCGCCGGACACCACGGGTCAGTTCCGGCAACCGCCCGGCGCCCCGGACGGCGTGCCCGGCGCGCCCCCGGCCGTGAGCACGCCGGATCCCGCCAGCGCCACGCTGGCCGTGCTGCTCATCGGCCCGGCGGGCGCGGGCAAGACGAGTGTCGCGAAGTACTGGGCCGACCACCGCCGCGTCCCCACGGCCCACATCAGCCTCGACGACGTACGCGAGTGGGTGCGCTCCGGATTCGCCGACCCGCAGTCGGGGTGGAACGACCACTCGGAGGCGCAGTATCGTCTCGCCCGCCGCACCTGCGGCTTCGCGGCCCGCAACTTCCTGGCCAACGGCATCTCGTGCATCCTCGACGACGCCGTCTTCCCGGACCGTCCGGTCGTCGGCCTCGGTGGCTGGAAACGGCATGTGGGACCCGGCCTGCTCCCGGTCGTCCTGCTGCCCGGACTCGAGATTGTCCTGGAGCGCAACGCGGAGCGCACGGGCAACCGCCGCCTCACCGACGAGGAGGTCGCCCGCATCCACGGCCGTATGGCCGGCTGGTACGGCTCAGGACTGCCGATCATCGACAACTCCCAGCTCGACGTGGCGGGAACGGCCCGGGTGCTGGACGAGGTCCTGGCCCGTTCGATCGCCAGCCCGCCGCAGTGGTGAAGGGGTAGGCGGCCGTATGGGTGAAATGACGGTCTCGTCGCGGCCGTGAGGTGGCACGGAGCGGTGGTGGTGAGCGGCGGCGACCGCCCCCGCTCCCCTCGACGGGCCGGCCGGAACCTGAGCCGGCCCCGCGCCGGCCCGTCCCCCGTGGGACTCCGGGCCGCCTCCGCGGCCGGCCCGGCCGCCCGTCCGGCCCCTTTGGACCGGCGACATTCGGCCACCGCTCGTAGGCTCGGGTCATGTCAGAGGTGTACGCGGCCCGCCGGGAGCGGCTGAGGGATCGCTGCAGCGCGGGTGGCAGTGCGGCGGCGCTGGTCACCCGCCCCGCCAACGTCCGCTATCTCGCGGGCGCCTCGCCCCAGGGCGCCGTCCTGCTGGTCGGTACGGGGGAGGACGTGCTGCTGTGCGCCGGATCGCCGGACGACGAGCTGATCGACGGACGGCCGGACGAGTCCGTGCGGGTGCAGGTGCTGCCGCCGTCCGGCGGCGACCCCGCCCTGACCGGGGCCGACCTGGCCGCCGCCCAGGGCGCCGAGTCCCTGGCGGTCGAGGAGCACCATCTCACGGTGGCCCGGCACCGGGCCCTGGCGTCGGTCGCCCCCCGGCTGCGGCTGCTGGACCTCGGCGGCGCGGTCGAGCAGCTGCGTCTGGTCAAGGACGAGGACGAGATCTCCCTGCTGCGCATCGGGGCGGAGATCGTCGACCAGGCGCTGAGCGAGTTGCTGGAGTCGATCCTCGTCGGCCGCACCGAGCGTCACCTCGCCCTGGAACTGGAGCGCCGTCTGATCGACCACGGTGCCGACGGGCCCGCCTTCACCACCTCCGTCGGCACCGGCCCGAACTCCGGACGCCCAGGTCACCGCCCCACCGACCGGCGGGTGGAGGAGGGCGACTTTCTCTCCGTCTGCCTCGGGGCCACCTACCGCGGCTACCGCTGCGAGATCGGCCGTACCTTCGTGATCGGCACCTCGCCCGCGGACTGGCAGATCGAGTTGTACGATCTCGTCTTCGCCGCCCAGCGCGCCGGACGGCAGGCCCTGGCACCCGGCGTCGCCTGCCGGGATGTGGATCGCGCCGCACGTCAGGTACTGGACTCCGCGGGGTACGGCAGCGGCCTCGCACCGGGGACCGGGCACGGTGTGGGACTCGAAATCGACGAGGACCCGCAGTTGGCCCCGGCAGCCATGGGTAAACTGGACGCTTGCGTGCCGGTCACCGTCGAACCCGGGGTTCACCTCCCGGGCCGGGGCGGGGTCCGGATCGATGACACGCTCGTCGTGCGCCCCGAGGCGGACGGCGGACCCGAGCTACTCACCATCACGACCAAGGAGCTGCTCGCGCTGTAGCGCGCGCGCCGGGGTCGTACGTCAGTCCAGGAGATTCCGCAACCGTGGCTTCCACGAACGACCTCAAGAACGGCATGGTGCTCAAGCTCGAAGGCGGCCAGCTCTGGTCCGTCGTCGAGTTCCAGCACGTCAAGCCCGGCAAGGGCCCGGCCTTCGTGCGCACCAAGCTCAAGAACGTGCTCTCCGGCAAGGTGGTCGACAAGACCTTCAACGCCGGTGTCAAGGTCGAGACGGCCACCGTCGACAAGCGCGACATGCAGTTCTCGTACAAGGACGGCGAGTACTTCGTCTTCATGGACATGGAGACCTACGACCAGCTGCACATCGACCCGAAGGCCGTCGGCGACGCCGCGAACTTCCTCATCGAGGGCTTCACGGCGGTCGTCGCGCAGCACGAGGGCGAGGTGCTGTTCGTCGAGCTGCCCGCCGCAGTCGAGCTGACCATCGCCGAGACCGAGCCGGGCGTCCAGGGCGACCGCTCCACGGGCGGCACCAAGCCCGCCACGCTCGAGACCGGCCACCAGATCCAGGTCCCGCTCTTCATCACCACCGGTGAGAAGATCAAGGTCGACACCCGTACCAGCGACTACCTCGGCCGGGTGAACGCTTAACCGTGGCTGCCCGCAACACGGCACGTAAGCGCGCCTTCCAGATCCTCTTCGAGGGGGACCAGCGCGAGGCCGATGTCCTCACGGTCCTCGCGGACTGGATCCGGCACTCGCGGACCGACACCCGGCAGCCGCCGGTGAGCGAGTACACGATGCAGCTCGTCGAGGGCTACGCGGAGCACGCGAAGCGCATCGACGAGCTGATCGCGCAGTACGCGGTCGGCTGGACCCTCGACCGGATGCCGGTCGTCGACCGCAACCTCCTGCGCCTCGGTGCCTACGAACTGATCTGGGTCGACGAGACGCCGGACGCCGTGGTGCTCGACGAGATGGTGCAGCTCGCCAAGGAGTTCTCCACGGACGAGTCGCCCGCGTTCGTCAACGGGCTGCTCGGCCGGCTCAAGGACCTCAAGCCGTCATTGCGCCGGGAGTAGCTCCGCGGACGCGGTCCGCGGCCCAACGCGGCGCGGGGACGTCCACGGGGCGCCGGCCTGATCCGGGGCGGAGGTGTCCGCGGACCGCGAGGCGTCCGGGCCGCGTGGTCTTCTGCGCCTCTTCAGGCGTGGCGGCACCCCCGGGCGCGACGACGCCGCACCTACGCCGGAGGGCCCACAGCACGCATGCTGTGGGCCCTCCGGCGTATCCGGGTCCGGCGGTCGCCGCGGGGCCCGCGAGAACGCCGCCGGGGTGGCCCGACCGCACTGGTCCGGCCACCCCGGCGGCACGTTTCTGCTGAGGCTCGGGAGAAGTCAGCTCTCCTCGTGGGACGCCACGGCCCGGCGCGCGTCCGCGTCCAGGACGCCCCAGCTGATCAGCTGCTCGGTCAGCACCGAGGGGGACTGGTCGTAGATCACCGCGAGGGTGCGCAGGTCGTCCTGGCGGATCGACAGCACCTTGCCGTTGTAGTCACCGCGCTGGGACTGGATCGTCGCCGCATAACGCTGGAGCGGGCCCGCCTTCTCGGCCGGCACGCTGGCCAGGCGCTCCAGGTCCAGGACGAGCTTCGGCGGCGGCTCGGCGGCACCGCCAGGGGTGGTGCCGGGCAGCAGTTCCTGGACCGGAACCCCGTAGAAATCCGCCAGCTCGGCGAGGCGCTGCACGGTGACGGCGCGGTCCCCGCGCTCGTACGACCCGACCACGACCGCCTTCCAGCGTCCCTGGGACTTCTCTTCCACACCGTGGAGGGAAAGGCCCTGCTGGGTGCGGATGGCCCGGAGCTTGGCCCCGAGCTGTTTGGCGTATTCGCTGGACATATAGCTCCCCGGACGAAGGCTGGTGACTCACTGTGAGGTTACGCAGCGTGACTCTGCCCCGTCAAGCCGAACGGTCCGCACCGACCCGTCCGTGGGAGACGACGTGCGGTGACGCCTAACGGGTGACACGGGGGCGCCAGGGGGGTGATCGAACCCTCCCGGCGGCCTGCTAGTCTGTATGGCGCAATTCCGACGTCCTTTAAGGTCCGTCCCGTGAGGCGGAGAAGGAGGTCCGTTTCGTATGGACACACAGCATTCCGATGCGCGACCCGTCCTCGAAGGTCCTGACATCGCGCGGGTACTGACCCGTATCGCCCACGAGATCGTCGAGCGCGCCAAGGGCGCCGAAGACGTGGTGCTCCTCGGCATCCCGACCCGGGGCGTCTTCCTCGCCCGTCGGCTCGCCGTCAAGCTCGAGCAGATCACCGGCCGCACGATCCCGGTGGGCTCCCTCGACATCACCATGTACCGCGACGATCTGCGGTTGCAGCCCCCGCGTGCCCTGGCCCGCACGGAGATCCCCGGAGACGGGCTCGACGGACGTCTCGTCGTCCTCGTCGACGACGTGCTCTTCTCCGGCCGCACCATCCGTGCCGCCCTCGACGCCCTGAACGACATCGGGCGTCCGCGCGCGGTCCAGCTCGCGGTCCTCGTCGACCGCGGCCACCGCGAACTTCCGATCCGCGCCGACTACGTCGGCAAGAACCTCCCCACGTCGCTGCGGGAGACGGTCAAGGTCCAGCTCACCGAGGAGGACGGTCGTGACACCGTGCTGCTCGGGGTGAAGCAGACCGTGGCGGGCGCACAGCAGTAGCACTGCGGCGTACCTCCCTGCCGTACGCGCCGCGAGTGCGCCTCCGCACGCGCGCGCCTGCCCGAATCCTCCCGATTGATGAACTGCCTTACGGAGCCTGACAGATGCAGCGCCATCTCATCTCGGCCGCCGACCTCACCCGTGACGACGCCGTCCTGATCCTCGACACCGCCGAGGAGATGGCCCGCGTGGCGGACCGGCCCATCAAGAAGCTGCCGACCCTGCGCGGCCGCACCGTCGTCAACCTCTTCTTCGAGGACTCCACCCGCACCCGGATCTCCTTCGAGGCCGCCGAGAAGCGGCTGTCCGCGGACGTGATCAACTTCTCCGCCAAGGGATCCAGCGTGTCCAAGGGCGAGTCCCTCAAGGACACCGCCCAGACCCTGGAGGCGATGGGCGTCGATGCCGTCGTCATCCGGCACGGCGCCTCCGGAGCCCCCTACCGCCTGGCCAACTCCGGCTGGATCGACGCCGCCGTGATCAATGCCGGCGACGGCACCCACCAGCACCCCACCCAGGCCCTGCTCGACGCCTTCACCATGCGCCGCCGACTGGTCGGCCGGGACGCGGGGCTCGGCCACGACCTGGCCGGGAAGCGCATCACCATCGTCGGCGACGTGCTGCACAGCCGGGTCGGCCGCTCCAACGTCGACCTGCTGCACATCCTGGGCGCCGAGGTCACCCTGGTCGCCCCGCCCACCCTGCTGCCCATCGGCGTCGGATCCTGGCCCTGCGAGATCTCCTACGACCTCGACAGCGCGCTGCCCAAGTCGGACGCGGTGATGATGCTGCGCGTCCAGCGCGAGCGTATGAACGCCGCCTTCTTCCCGACCGAGCGCGAGTACGCGCGGCGCTACGGCCTGGACGCCGACCGGATGGCGAGGATGCCCGAGCACGCCATCGTGATGCACCCCGGCCCGATGGTCCGCGGCATGGAGATCACCGCGGAGGTGGCCGACTCCGGGCGCTGCACCGCCATCGAGCAGGTGGCGAACGGTGTCTCGATCCGGATGGCCGTGCTGTACCTGCTGCTCGGCGGGGCGGTATTCGATTCCCGGAACGTGCCCGCCCACCCCCACACCGGTACCGAGGAGAAGTAAGACAGATGAGCAAGATCCTGATCCGTGGTGCGAAGGTGCTCGGCGGTGAGCCGCAGGACGTCCTGATCGACGGCGAGGTCATCGAGGCGGTGGGCGCGGGGCTGTCCGCCGAGGGCGCACAGATCGTCGAGGCCGACGGCAAGGTGCTGCTTCCGGGCCTCGTCGATCTGCACACGCACCTCCGTGAGCCCGGCCGCGAGGACTCCGAGACCGTCCTCACCGGAACCCGGGCCGCCGCGAGCGGCGGTTACACGGCCGTGTTCGCCATGGCCAACACCTTCCCGGTCGCCGACACCGCCGGCGTCGTCGAGCAGGTGTGGCGCCTCGGCCGGGAGCACGGCTACTGCGATGTCCACCCCGTCGGTGCCGTCACCGTCGGCCTGGAGGGAAAGAAGCTCGCCGAGCTGGGCGCCATGCACGAGTCGGCGGCCGGTGTCACCGTCTTCTCCGACGACGGCAAGTGCGTCGACGACGCGGTGATCATGCGCCGGGCGCTGGAGTATGTGAAGGCCTTCGGCGGTGTGGTCGCCCAGCACGCGCAGGAGCCGCGGCTGACCGAGGGCGCCCAGATGAACGAGGGCGTCGTCTCCGCGGAGCTGGGGCTCGGCGGCTGGCCCGCGGTCGCCGAGGAGTCGATCATCGCCCGGGACGTGCTGCTCGCCGAGCACGTCGGCTCGCGGGTGCACATCTGCCATCTGTCCACCGCCGGATCCGTCGAGATCGTGCGCTGGGCCAAGTCCCGCGGCATCCAGGTCACCGCCGAGGTCACCCCCCACCACCTGCTCCTCACGGACGAGCTGGTGCGCAGCTACAACCCGGTCTACAAGGTGAACCCGCCGCTGCGCACCGAGCGCGACGTCATGGCGCTGCGCGAGGCCCTCGCCGACGGCACGATCGACATCGTCGCCACCGACCACGCCCCCCACCCACATGAGGACAAGGACTGCGAGTGGGCCGCCGCCGCGATGGGGATGGTGGGCCTGGAGACGGCGCTGTCCGTGGTGCAGCAGACGATGGTCGACACCGGGCTGCTCGACTGGGCGGGGGTCGCCGACCGCATGTCCCTCAAGCCCGCGAGGATCGGCGGGGCCACGGGCCACGGCCGCCCCGTCTCGGCAGGCGAGCCCGCCAACCTCACCCTCGTCGACACCGCATACCGTGGCCTGGTGGACCCCGCGGGCTTCGCCTCGCGCAGCCGCAACACTCCGTACGAGGGCCGTGAGCTGCCGGGCCGCATCACCCACACGTGGCTCCGGGGCAAGGCCACCCTCGTGGACGGGAAGCTCGCGTGACTCCTGAAATCCTGCTGGCCGCCGAGAAGAAATCGGCGGAAGTGACCGACTGGGCCGCTCGGATCGGCTGGCTCGTGGGGCTCGCCCTGTTCGTCGCCCTCGTCTACTGGCTGATGCGCGAGGGCTGGAAGTGGCGCGGCACGCTCCAGGGCGACCTGCCGGAGCTGCCCGCCCGCCCGTCGCCCACCACCCTCGACGGAGGCGGCAAGCCGCCGCAGTCCGGAATGCCCGAGGAGCCCGGCCCGGCGAAACTGAGCATGACCGGCCGCTACCACGGCACCACGACCGCCGGACAGTGGCTGGACCGCATCGTGGCCCATGGCCTGGGTACCCGCAGCCGGGTCGAGCTCACGCTGACGGACGCCGGACTCGACGTCGTACGCCCCGGCGCGACCGACTTCTTCGTACCCGCCGGGCAGCTGCGCGAGGCCCGGCTCGACAAGGGCATCGCGGGCAAGGTCCTCAGCGAGGGCGGACTCCTCGTCGTGACCTGGGAGCACGGCGGCAAACTGCTCGACTCCGGTTTCCGCTCCGACCACGCGGCCGAGCACAACGACTGGGTCGACACCCTGAACCACATGATCGACAAGACGGAAGGCGCACGATGACGACCTCCACCAGGGGGGCCTCCAAGGCTCCCGCCGTACTCGTCCTGGAGGACGGCCGGATCTTCCGCGGCCGTGCCTACGGGGCCGTGGGGGTGACCTTCGGCGAGGCCGTGTTCTCCACCGGCATGACCGGCTACCAGGAGACCCTCACCGACCCGTCGTACCACCGCCAGGTCGTCGTGATGACCGCCCCCCACGTCGGCAACACCGGGGTCAACGACGAGGACCCCGAGTCGCAGCGGATCTGGGTCGCGGGCTATGTCGTACGCGACCCCGCGCGCGTGCCCTCCAACTGGCGCTCCAAGCGCCCGCTGGACGAGGAGCTGCGCCACCAGGGCGTCGTCGGCATCTCCGGCATCGACACCCGCGCGCTCACCCGCCATCTGCGCGAGCGCGGCGCCATGCGGGTCGGCATCTTCTCCGGCCACGCGCTGCCCGACGAGGGCACCATGCTCGCCGAGGTCCGCCAGGCCCCCGAGATGGTGGGCGCGGACCTCTCCGCCGAGGTCGCCACCAAGGAGGCCTACGTCGTCCCCGCGATCGGCGAGAAGCGGTTCACCGTCGCCGCGATCGACCTCGGCATCAAGGGCATGACCCCGCACCGCATGGCCGAGCGCGGCATCGAGGTGCATGTGCTGCCCGCGACGGCGACCGCCGAGGACGTGTACGCCGTGCAGCCGGACGGCGTGTTCTTCTCCAACGGCCCCGGCGACCCCGCCACCGCCGACCACGCCGTCTCCGTCATGCAGAGCGTCCTGGAGCGCAGGACGCCCCTGTTCGGCATCTGCTTCGGCAACCAGATCCTCGGCCGTGCGCTCGGCTTCGGCACCTACAAGCTGAAGTACGGCCACCGCGGCATCAACCAGCCGGTGCAGGACCGTACGACCGGCAAGGTCGAGGTCACCGCGCACAATCACGGCTTCGCGGTCGACGCCCCGCTCGACAAGGTGTCCGACACCCCCTACGGCCGCGCCGAGGTCTCCCACGTCTGCCTCAACGACGACGTGGTGGAGGGCCTCCACCTGCTCGACCAGCCGGCCTTCAGCGTCCAGTACCACCCCGAAGCCGCCGCAGGACCGCACGACGCCGCCTACCTGTTCGACCGCTTCGTATCCCTGATGGAGGGCCAGCGTGCCTAAGCGCACCGATATCCAGTCCGTCCTGGTCATCGGCTCCGGCCCGATCGTCATCGGCCAGGCCGCCGAGTTCGACTACTCCGGCACCCAGGCCTGCCGGGTCCTGAAGTCCGAGGGCCTGCGGGTCATTCTGGTGAACTCGAACCCGGCGACGATCATGACCGACCCGGAGATCGCCGACGCCACCTACGTCGAGCCGATCACCCCGGACTTCGTCGAGAAGATCATCGCCAGGGAGCGCCCCGACGCCCTGCTGCCCACCCTGGGCGGTCAGACGGCCCTCAACACCGCCATCTCGCTGCACGAGAACGGCGTCCTGGACAAGTACGGCGTCGAGCTGATCGGCGCCAATGTCGAGGCCATCCACAAGGGCGAGGACCGTGAGCGGTTCAAGGAGGTCGTGGAGGCGGTCCGGCGGAAGACCGGGCACGGTGAGTCCGCCCGGTCGGTGATCTGCCACACCATGGACGAGGTGCTCGCCGGCGTCGAGCGGCTCGGCGGCTACCCGGTCGTCGTCCGCCCCTCCTTCACCATGGGCGGCGCCGGATCCGGCTTCGCGCACGACGAGGACGAGCTGCGCCGCATCGCCGGCCAGGGCCTGACCCTCTCGCCGACCACCGAGGTGCTCCTGGAGGAGTCCATCCTCGGCTGGAAGGAGTACGAGCTGGAGCTGATGCGCGACAAGCACGACAACGTCGTGGTCGTCTGCTCCATCGAGAACTTCGACCCGATGGGCGTGCACACCGGTGACTCGATCACCGTCGCCCCGGCGATGACCCTGACCGACCGCGAGTACCAGATCCTGCGCGACATCGGCATCGCCGTGATCCGCGAGGTCGGCGTGGACACCGGCGGCTGCAACATCCAGTTCGCGGTCAACCCCGAGGACGGTCGTGTGATCGTCATCGAGATGAACCCGCGCGTCTCGCGCTCGTCCGCCCTCGCCTCCAAGGCCACCGGTTTCCCCATCGCCAAGATCGCCGCCAAGCTCGCCGTGGGCTACACCCTCGACGAGATCCCGAACGACATCACCCAGGAGACCCCGGCCTCCTTCGAGCCGACCCTCGACTACGTGGTCGTCAAGGCGCCCCGTTTCGCCTTCGAGAAGTTCCCGTCCGCCGACAGCACGCTGACCACGACCATGAAGTCGGTCGGCGAGGCGATGGCGATCGGCCGCAACTTCACCGAGGCGTTCCAGAAGGCGCTGCGCTCCCTGGAGAAGAAGGGCAGCCAGTTCACCTTCGTGGGCGAGACCGGCGACAAGGCGACGCTGCTGCGCGAGGCCGCCCGCCCCACGGACGGCCGCATCAACACCGTCATGGAGGCCATCCGCGCGGGCGCCACCCAGGAGGAGGTCTTCGAGTCCACCAGGATCGACCCCTGGTTCGTCGACCAGCTCTTCCTCATCAAGGAGATCGCGGACGAGCTGGCCGCCGCCGAGCGCCTGGACGCCGAGCTGCTCGCCGAGGCCAAGCGACACGGTTTCTCCGACCAGCAGATCGCCGAGATCCGGGGCCTGCGCGAGGACGTCGTGCGCGAGGTCCGGCACGCCCTGGGCGTGCGCCCGGTCTACAAGACGGTGGACACCTGCGCCGCCGAGTTCGCCGCGAAGACGCCGTACTTCTACTCCTCCTACGACGAGGAGAGCGAGGTCGCGCCGCGCGAGAAGCCCGCGGTCATCATCCTGGGCTCCGGCCCCAACCGCATCGGCCAGGGCATCGAGTTCGACTACTCCTGCGTCCACGCGTCCTTCGCGCTCAGCGACGCCGGGTACGAGACCGTGATGGTCAACTGCAACCCCGAGACCGTCTCCACGGACTACGACACCTCCGACCGCCTGTACTTCGAGCCGCTGACGCTCGAGGACGTGCTGGAGATCGTCCACGCCGAGCAGCAGGCCGGCCCGGTCGCGGGCGTCGTGGTGCAGCTCGGCGGCCAGACCCCGCTGGGCCTGGCGCAGGCGCTGAAGGACAACGGCGTGCCGATCGTGGGGACCTCGCCCGAGGCCATCCACGCCGCCGAGGACCGCGGCGCGTTCGGACGCGTGCTCGCGGAGGCCGGGCTGCCGGCGCCCAAGCACGGCACGGCCACCACGTTCGACGAGGCCAAGGCGATCGCGGACGAGATCGGCTACCCGGTGCTCGTCCGGCCCTCGTACGTCCTCGGCGGACGCGGTATGGAGATCGTCTACGACGAGACCCGGCTCGCGACGTACATCGCGGAGTCGACCGAGATCAGCCCCTCCCGGCCGGTGCTCGTCGACCGCTTCCTCGACGACGCGATCGAGATCGACGTCGACGCCCTGTACGACGGTGAGGAGCTGTACCTCGGTGGTGTGATGGAGCACATCGAGGAGGCCGGCATCCACTCCGGCGACTCGGCGTGCGCACTGCCCCCGATCACGCTGGGCGGCTTCGACATCAAGCGGCTGCGCGCCTCCACGGAGGCCATCGCCCGGGGTGTCGGGGTGCGCGGACTGATCAACATCCAGTTCGCGATGGCGGGTGACATCCTCTACGTCCTCGAGGCCAACCCGCGGGCCTCCCGCACGGTTCCCTTCACCTCGAAGGCGACCGCGGTGCCTCTGGCCAAGGCCGCCGCCCGGATCTCGCTCGGCGCCACCGTCGCGCAGCTGCGCGAGGAGGGCCTGCTGCCGAGGAACGGCGACGGCGGCGAGCTGCCGCTGGACGCGCCGATCTCGGTCAAGGAGGCCGTGCTGCCGTGGTCGCGGTTCCGCGACATCCACGGGCGGGGCGTGGACACGGTCCTCGGCCCGGAGATGCGCTCCACCGGTGAGGTCATGGGCATCGACTCCGTCTTCGGCACGGCGTACGCGAAGTCGCAGGCGGGTGCCTACGGCCCGCTGCCGACCAAGGGCCGCGCCTTCATCTCGGTCGCCAACCGGGACAAGCGGTCGATGATCTTCCCGGCGCGGGAGCTGGTCGCCCACGGCTTCGAGCTGCTCGCCACCTCCGGTACGGCCGAGGTGCTCAAGCGCAACGGCATCAACGTCACCGTGGTGCGCAAGCAGTCCGAGGGCACCGGACCGCTCGGCGAGAAGACCATCGTCCAGCTCATCCACGACGGCGAGGTCGACCTCATCGTCAACACTCCCTACGGCACCGGGGGCCGCCTCGACGGCTACGAGATCCGCACGGCCGCGGTGGCCCGCTCCGTGCCCTGCCTGACGACGGTCCAGGCGCTCGCGGCCGCCGTCCAGGGCATCGACGCCCTCAACCGCGGCGAGGTGAGCGTCCGCTCGCTCCAGGAACACGCGGAACACCTGACCGCGGCCCGCGACTGACAGCCCTTGAGGGGGACATCGGAAACGGTGTCCCCCTCTTCGTGAGGACACAGGGACATGTACAAGCTTTTCTTCCGTCTGGTTTTCTCCCGGATGGACCCGGAGCAGGCCCACCACCTGGCCTTCCGCTGGATCCGCCGCGCGGTGCGCATCCCCGTGCTGCGCACCTTCGCCGCCGCCCTTCTCGCGCCCCGGTACAAGGAGCTGCGCACGGAGGCGTTCGGGCTGCGCATGCACGGCCCGATCGGGCTCGCCGCCGGCTTCGACAAGAACGCCCTCGCCGTCGACGGCATGGCGATGATGGGCTTCGACCACGTCGAGATCGGCACGGTCACCGGGGAACCGCAGCCCGGCAACCCCAGGAAGCGGCTGTTCCGGCTCGTCGACGACCGGGCGCTGATCAACCGCATGGGCTTCAACAACGAGGGCTCCCTGGCCGTCGCCGCCCGTCTGGCCTCGCGTACGCCCGTCTTCCGGACCGTCGTGGGCGTCAACATCGGCAAGACCAAGGCCGTACCGGAGACGGAGGCCGTCGCGGACTATGTGAAGTCGGCCGAGCGGCTCGCCCCGTACGCCGACTACCTGGTCGTCAACGTCTCCTCGCCGAACACCCCGGGGCTGCGCAACCTCCAGGCGACCGAGGCGCTGCGGCCGCTGCTGAGCGCCGTCCGCGAGGCCGCCGACCGTACGGTCACCACCCGGCGCGTCCCGCTGCTGGTGAAGATCGCCCCGGACCTCGCCGACGAGGACGTGGACGCCGTGGCCGACCTCGCCGTGGAACTGGGCCTGGACGGGATCATCGCCACCAACACCACCATCGCGCGCGAGGGGCTCGGACTGACCTCCGACCCCTCGCTCGTGAAGGAGACCGGCGGGCTGTCCGGCGCACCGCTCAAATCACGCTCCCTGGAGGTGCTGCGCCGCCTGTACGCGCGCGTGGGCGACCGCATCACCCTGGTGGGCGTCGGCGGCATCGAGAGCGCAGAGGACGCCTGGCAGCGCATTCTGGCCGGTGCCACGCTGGTGCAGGGCTACAGCGCGTTCATCTACGAGGGGCCCTTCTGGGGCCGCGCCCTCCACAAGGGGCTCGCGGCGCGCCTGCGCACGAGCCCGTACGCCACCCTCGCCGACGCCGTCGGCGCCGATGTGAGGAAATCCGCATGACAGCCCACCCGTCGCCCTACCACCACCCCTCAACGAGGCCCTCCGAGCCGCTGCGGCTTTCCGGAGAACCCTTCGGCACGCGTCTGCGCCGCGCCATGGACGAGCGGGGCCCGCTGTGCGTCGGCATCGACCCGCACGCCTCGCTGCTGGCCGAGTGGGGCCTCGACGACGATGTGGCGGGACTGGAGCGGTTCAGCCGGACGGTCGTGGAGGCGATGGCCGACCGCGTCGCCGTCCTCAAGCCGCAGAGCGCGTTCTTCGAGCGCTTCGGCTCGCGTGGGATCGCCGTCCTGGAGAAGGCGGTCGAGGAGGCGCGGGCGGCCGGGGCGCTGGTCGTCATGGACGCCAAGCGCGGCGACATCGGCTCGACCATGGCCGCGTACGCCGAGTCCTTCCTCCGCAAGGACGCCCCGCTGTTCTCCGACGCGCTGACCGTCTCGCCGTATCTGGGCTACGGCTCGCTCAAGCCTGCCGTGGACCTCGCGCGCGAGAGCGGCGCCGGGCTCTTCGTGCTCGCGCTGACCTCGAACCCCGAGGGCGGCGAGGTGCAGCACGCGGTGCGCTCCGACGGCCGGAACGTGGGCGCGACGATGCTCGCCCACCTCGCGGCCGAGAACGCGGGAGCGGAGCCCCTGGGCTCCTTCGGCGCCGTCGTGGGCGCCACGCTCGGCGATCTGTCGTCGTACGACCTCGACATGGGCGGCCCCCTCCTCGCGCCGGGCATCGGAGCCCAGGGAGCCACCCCCGCCGACCTTCCCCGGGTCTTCGGCAAGGCCGTGCGCAACGTCGTGCCGAATGTGAGCCGGGGCGTGTTGCGGCACGGTCCCGACGCGGTCGCGCTCCGTGACGCCGCGGAACGCTTCGCGGAGGAGATCCGGGTCGCGGTGGCGGCCGGCTAGACGTTCCCGGGCCTCCGCCGGGGTCCTCCGGGGTGGGTCCGCGGAGCCGCCTGAGTCTGAATACATCCTCAAATCCGGGGCAGTATGTCCGAAAAGTCCGACTCGAGAGAGGCTGACCAGGACTTTTCCGCTGTTCTCGCTGACTCTGGCGGACTTGCCCGCTAGTCTCCGACGAGAGAACGGGCAAGCGTGTTGCTCGTGGCTCCCCAGGTGTGGGGCGACTAGGTTCCTCACCGGTCCGTATCCGACAGTTCGACATCCGAGGTGACGTAGGCGTGGCTCTTCCGCCCCTTACCCCTGAACAGCGCGCAGCCGCGCTCGAAAAGGCCGCCGCGGCTCGCCGGGAGCGGGCCGAGGTCAAGAATCGACTCAAGCATTCCGGCGCCTCCCTGCACGAGGTCATCAAGCAGGGCCAGGAAAACGACGTCATCGGCAAGATGAAGGTCTCCGCCCTCCTCGAGTCCCTCCCGGGCGTGGGCAAGGTCCGCGCCAAGCAGATCATGGAGCGACTCGGGATCTCCGAGAGCCGCCGAGTGCGTGGCCTCGGTTCCAACCAGATCGCCTCCCTGGAGCGCGAGTTCGGCGGCACCGCCAGCTGAGTCCGGTGCACTCCGGGATTGCTGGAATAATCGCTGCATGAGTGAAC
Organism: Streptomyces sp. NPDC093261; assembly: GCF_044753645.1. NCBI lineage: Bacteria > Bacillati > Actinomycetota > Actinomycetes > Kitasatosporales > Streptomycetaceae > Streptomyces > Streptomyces sp. NPDC093261. The sequence continues at coordinate 124,442 of NZ_JBIVNO010000009.1, read as the reverse complement.
GTCCGCGGCTGACCGTGCTCTCCGGCCCCTCGGGGGTCGGCAAGAGCACGGTCGTCGCCCATATGCGCAAGGAACATCCCGAGGTCTGGCTCTCGGTGTCGGCGACGACCCGCAAGCCTCGCCCGGGTGAGCGGCACGGGGTCCACTACTTCTTCGTCACCGACGACGAGATGGACAAGCTGATCGCCAACGGCGAGCTGCTGGAGTGGGCCGAGTTCGCCGGCAACCGCTACGGCACGCCGCGGGCCGCCGTACTGGAGCACCTGGAGTCCGGTGTGCCGGTGCTGCTGGAGATCGACCTCCAGGGCGCCCGGCAGGTCCGGGAGTCCATGCCCGAGGCGCAGCTCGTGTTCCTGGCTCCGCCCTCCTGGGAGGAGCTGGTGCGCAGGCTCACCGGACGCGGGACCGAGCCGCCCGAGGTGATCGAGCGCCGTCTGAAGGCGGCCACGATCGAACTGGCGGCGGAGCCCGAGTTCGACGAGACCCTGGTCAACACCTCGGTCGAGGATGTGGCGCGCGAGCTGCTAACCTTGATAAACGTTGTGTGATCAGGGTTGTGTGATCAGGTCTGATCTTTCCCCATCTTTCGGAAGGCAGAGCGTGTCCTCTTCCATCACCGCGCCCGAGGGCATCATCAACCCGCCGATCGACGAGCTCCTCGAGGCCACCGACTCGAAGTACAGCCTCGTGATCTACGCGGCCAAGCGGGCCCGCCAGATCAACGCGTACTACTCGCAGCTCGGTGAGGGCCTCCTCGAGTACGTCGGTCCCCTCGTCGACACCCACGTCCACGAGAAGCCGCTCTCGATCGCGCTGCGCGAGATCAACGCCGGTCTGCTGACCTCCGAGGCCGTCGAGGGCCCGGCGCAGTAACCGGACGTGCGGTATGTCATATCGCCATACCGCGACAGGTTTTTCCACAGGCCCGGCAGCACTCCTGCCGGGCCTGTGGTCTGCTCGGGGGAGCGCGGGGGACGGCCTCCGCGGTGATGCAGCATGGGGATGTACGGATCCGAGTCCGGGGAGAGACGGTGGACAAGCCGAAGGTCGTTCTGGGAGTCAGCGGTGGCATCGCCGCCTACAAGGCCTGCGAGCTGCTGCGCAGACTGACCGAGTCCGGGCATGACGTACGCGTCGTGCCGACCGCCTCCGCGCTGCACTTCGTCGGCGCGGCGACCTGGTCGGCGCTCTCCGGCAACCCCGTCTCCACCGAGGTCTGGGACGACGTCCACGAGGTGCCCCACGTCCGCATCGGCCAGCACGCCGATCTGGTCGTCGTGGCCCCCGCGACGGCCGACACCCTCGCCAAGGCGGCCCACGGCCTCGCCGACGACCTGCTGACCAACACCCTCCTCACCGCCCGCTGCCCGGTCGTCTTCGCCCCCGCGATGCACACGGAGATGTGGGAGCACCCCGCGACCCAGGAGAACGTGGCGACGCTGCGCCGCCGCGGCGCGGTCGTCATCGAACCGGCGGTCGGCCGGCTCACCGGCGTCGACACCGGCAAGGGGCGCCTGCCCGACCCGGCCGAGATCTTCGAGGTCTGCCGCCGGGTGCTGGCCGGGGGCGTGACCGAGCCGGACCTCAGGAACCGGCATGTCGTCGTCACCGCCGGCGGCACCCGCGAGCCCCTCGACCCCGTCCGCTTCCTGGGCAACCGCTCCTCCGGCAAGCAGGGCTACGCCCTGGCGCGCACGGCCGCCGCCCGCGGCGCCCGCGTCACCCTGGTCGCCGCGAACACGGGCCTTCCCGACCCGGCCGGAGTGGACGTCGTGCGGGTGGGCACGGCCGTGCAGTTGCGCGAGGCGGTGCTGAAGGCGGCCGCGGACGCGGACGCGGTGGTCATGGCGGCCGCGGTCGCGGACTTCCGGCCGGCGGTCTACGCCTCCGGGAAGATCAAGAAGAAGGACGGCCAGGATCCCGAGCCCATCGTCCTGGTGAGGAATCCGGACATCCTCGCCGAGATCTCGGCCGACCGGGCCCATCCCGGCCAGGTGATCGTCGGCTTCGCCGCCGAGACGGACAACGTGCTGGTCAACGGCCGCGCCAAGCTGGAGCGCAAAGGCTGCGACCTGCTCGTGGTCAACGAGGTGGGGGAGCGCAAGACCTTCGGCGCCGAGGAGAACGAGGCAGTGGTGCTGGGGGCCGACGGCACTGAGACCCCGGTGCCGTACGGCCCCAAGGAGGCACTCGCCGAGACGGTGTGGGACCTCGTGGTGCCGCGCCTGTCCTGAATCGCTCCTTCCGCTGGAGACCCGCTCGGGCCTCGGCACATTCGCGCGTGGCGACCCTGGAAAAGAGCGTGTGGCATTGGGCAGAATGCCCGTGCCGCAGGTCACAGGGCTCCCGAGAGGCGAGACAGGTGGGCCGGTGGTCGAGCGCGACCGATAAACTGTTCTCGGACGACGCCGGGCGCAGCCCCCGTCCCGTCCGCCCATGATCAGCCAGCAGCCGCTGCAACCCCAGGGAGCGTTGTGTCCCGTCGCCTGTTCACCTCGGAGTCCGTGACCGAGGGTCACCCCGACAAGATCGCTGACCAGATCAGTGACACCATTCTCGACGCGCTTCTGCGTGAGGACCCGACGTCCCGGGTCGCCGTGGAGACGCTGATCACGACCGGTCTGGTGCACGTGGCCGGCGAGGTCACGACCAAGACGTACGCGGACATCGCGACGCTGGTGCGCAACAAGATCCTCGAGATCGGCTACGACTCGTCGAAGAAGGGCTTCGACGGCGCCTCCTGCGGTGTCTCGGTGTCGATCGGCGCACAGTCCCCGGACATCGCGCAGGGTGTGGACGCGGCGTACGAGACCCGTGTCGAGGGCGACGACGACGAGCTGGACCGCCAGGGCGCGGGCGACCAGGGCCTGATGTTCGGCTACGCGAGCGACGAGACCCCGACGCTGATGCCGCTGCCCATCTTCCTGGCGCACCGCCTGTCCAAGCGGCTGTCCGACGTCCGCAAGAACGGCACCATCCCCTACCTGCGTCCGGACGGCAAGACCCAGGTCACCATCGAGTACGACGGTGACAAGGCGGTCCGCCTGGACACGGTCGTCATCTCCTCGCAGCACGCGAGCGACATCGACCTCGACTCGCTGCTCGCCCCCGACATCCGCGAGTTCGTGGTCGAGCCGGAGCTGAAGGCCCTGCTGGACGAGGGCATCAAGCTGGAGACGGACGGCTACCGCCTGCTGGTCAACCCCACCGGCCGGTTCGAGATCGGCGGTCCGATGGGTGACGCGGGCCTGACCGGCCGGAAGATCATCATCGACACCTACGGCGGCATGGCGCGGCACGGCGGCGGCGCGTTCTCCGGCAAGGACCCGTCCAAGGTGGACCGCTCGGCGGCGTACGCGATGCGCTGGGTCGCCAAGAACGTCGTGGCGGCGGGCCTGGCCTCCCGCTGCGAGGTGCAGGTCGCGTACGCGATCGGCAAGGCCGAGCCGGTCGGTCTGTTCGTGGAGACCTTCGGCACGGCCAAGGTCGACGCCGAGAAGATCGAGCACGCGATCGCCGAGGTCTTCGACCTCCGCCCGGCCGCGATCATCCGTGACCTGGACCTGCTCCGCCCGATCTATGCGCAGACCGCCGCCTACGGCCACTTCGGCCGCGAGCTGCCCGACTTCACCTGGGAGCGCACCGACCGCGTGGAGGCGCTCCGCGCGGCGGCAGGGCTGTAGCCCTTCCCCACTCGTGCAGGAGGCCCGGCGCCCTTCGAGGGAGCCGGGCCTCGGCGCGTCACCGGCGGGCCCGGGGGCCGGGGGCGGCCCGCGGCCCGCGCGGCGGTGTCAGTGCGGTTTGGTAAGAATGCAAGCGTGAGCAGCGGGAACGGGCAGCAGCACGGAGCGGGCGGGGAGGATGCCGGGCCGCCCGAGCAGCTTGCCCTGATCCGTGAGGCCGTGCGCCAGGCCAGGACGCCCCGGGCCAAGCCGCGGACCTGGCGAGGGGCCGCGCTCGCCAAGGAGCTGCCCGTCGCGCGCGTCCTGGTCGACAAGGGCGTGCTGCATCTGGACCGGTACTTCGACTATGCCGTGCCGGAGGAGCTGGACGCCGTGGCGCGGCCCGGCGTCCGGGTCCGGGTGCGGTTCGGGGCCGGTGGGCGGACGGTGCGCGAGGGGCGGCGCGAGGGCGGAGGGCTCATCGACGGGTTCCTCGTCGAGCGGGTGGCCGAGTCCGACTACGCCGGGCCCCTCGCGGCGCTGGCCCAGGTCGTGTCGCCCGAGCCCGTTCTCTCGCCCGAGCTGCTGGATCTCGCCCGCGCCGTCGCGGACCGGTACGCGGGCAGTCTCGCCGATGTGCTCCAGCTCGCCGTGCCGCCGCGGCATGCCCGGGCCGAGGCCACCGAGACGGGTCCGCCGCCCTCGCCTCCCGCCGCGCCGGATCCCGGCTCCTGGCGGCGGTATGGGCGGGGGCCGGAGTTCGTGCGGTCCCTGGCCTCCGGCGGTGCGCCGCGGGCCGTGTGGACCGCTCTGCCCGGACCACAGTGGGCGGAGGAGATCGGCCGGGCCGTGCAGGCCACGCTCGCCTCGGGCCGGGGCGCGTTGGTCGTGGTGCCGGCGGGGCGGCCCGCCGCTCGGGTCGATGCCGCGCTGAGGGCGCTGATGGGGGAGGGGCAGCACGCGCTCCTGACCGCCGACGCCGGGCCGGAGCGGCGGTACCGGGAGTGGCTCGCGATACGGCGTGGGGCCGTGCGGGCCGTCGTCGGGACACGGGCCGCCATGTTCGCACCGGTCCGCGATCTCGGCCTCGTCGTCGTCTGGGACGACGGGGACGCCGGCCACAGCGATGACCACGCCCCGTTCCCGCATGTGCGCGAGGTCCTGGAGCTGCGGGCCTCGCGTGACAAGTGTGCTTTTCTGCTCGGGGGGTGGAGCTGCACCGTCGAGGCCGCGCAGCTGGTCGAGAGCGGCTGGGCGACTCCGCTGGCCGCCGACCGTGAACGGGTGCGAGCCGCCGCGCCGCTCGTGCGGACCGTGGGGGACGGGGATCTCGCGCGGGACGAGGCGGCGCGGGCGGCCCGGCTGCCGACGCTGGCGTGGGAGGTCGTACGTGAGGGGCTGCGGCACGGCCCCGTGCTGGTGCAGGTGCCCCGGCGGGGATATGTCCCCCGGCTGGCCTGTGCCCACTGCCGCGCGCCCGCCCGCTGCCGGCGCTGCGCCGGGCCGCTTGCCGCCCAGGACGCCGGGGAGCTGCGGTGCGGCTGGTGCGGGCGGGAGGAGAGCGCCTGGCACTGTCCCGAGTGCGGCGGCTTCCGGCTGCGTGCGCAGGTGGTGGGCGCCCGGCGGACCGCCGAGGAGCTGGGGCGCGCGTTTCCGGCCGTTCCGGTACGGACGTCCGGGCGTGAGCAGGTGCTGGACACGGTCCCGGACGTCCCCGCTCTGGTCGTCAGCACTCCGGGCGCCGAGCCGGTCGCCGAGGGCGGCTACGCGGCCGCGCTGCTGCTGGACGGATGGGCCATGCTCGGGCGGCCGGATCTGCGGGCGGGCGAGGAGGCGCTGCGGCGGTGGATCGGTGCGGGCGCGCTCGTCCGGCCGCAGTCGGCGGGCGGGACCGTGGTGGTCGTCGCCGAGCCGACGCTGCGGCCCGTGCAGGCGCTCGTGCGGTGGGACCCCGTCGGGCACGCGGTGCGGGAGCTGGCCGAGCGGGCCGAGCTGGGGTTTCCGCCGGTGTCGCGGATGGCGGCGGTGTCGGGACCGGCCGGGGTGGTCACCGGCTTCCTCGCGGGGGCCGGTCTCCCGCCGGACGCCGAGGTGCTCGGCCCCGTGCCCGTCCCGGTTGCCGAGGCCGGGCGCCCGCGGCGGACCGGGGGGCCGCCGCCCGGGGAGCGGTGGGAGCGGGCGCTCATCCGGGTGCCGCCCGGAAGCGGAGCGGCGCTGGCCTCGGCACTGAAGACCGCGCTGGCGGCCCGGATGGCTCGCGGGGGGAGCGGCGGAGGCGAGACGGTGCGGATCCGCATCGACCCGCCGGACATCGGCTGACGGGCGGCGGGCCGGTGGCCCGGGGCACGGAGCGTGCGGGCCGGGCCGGCGGGCCCGGGATACGGGGCGCCGGGCCCGCCGGCTGGACGGCGGCTTCGCGGTTCGGGGCACTTCGCGGCTCGGGCGCGTCGCCCAAGGGCGGTGGTTCGGGGCGTGCCGGAGTGGCGGTGGGGAGCCGGCCTCGGTCCACGGATTGTGGGGCCGGGTCCGGCGTACGGGCCTCCGCTCGCCCGTACGCGGCCGCGCGGCTGCCTCCCGGTGGGGCCGGGAGGCAGGCCCTCCTGGTGTGGCCGGGAAGCAGGCGGAAGGCCGTTCAGCCGTTGCGGGGGCCCGGGAAGGCCGTCGGCCGCACCTCGTCGCGGAGTGTGGGACTGCCCGCCGTAGGCTGCGTCGGCATCGAGCGGGCCGCGGGCACCGTGGGGATGCCCGTGCCCACGTTGAGCGTGCGGCTGCCGGTCGGCTCCGGCGCGCGTTCGGCCTCGGTCGTCGCCTGGGCGGCGGTCCGGCGGGCGCCGTAACGGCGGTGCACCGCCTGCTTGGTGACGCCGAGTGCGGAGCCCACGGCGTCCCACGAGAACCCGAGCGAGCGGTCGAAGTCCACGGCCGCCGTGACCAGGGTCTCGACACTGTCCCGCAGCTCCTGGGCGAGGCGGACGGTCGGTGCGGGCGCGCGCCCGTAGACGACGAAGCCCGTGGACGGGCCGGAGCGGCGCGGGCGGTAGACATTGCCCAACTGGGCGGTGAGGGTGCGCAAAGCGTCCACCTGTCGGCGGACCCGCTCGATGTCCCGCACCAACAAGTGCAGGCTGGCCCGGGCCTGGGCGTCGTGAGTTGCGTGGTCGGCCATGAACAAGCCTCTCGAACCGGCGTTGAAAGGAATCGGGCCGCGATCGCGGCCCGTTGTGGTCAACTCTTTCTTGACCAACGCGCATGTGGGGCTCTGGTCACGGTGCGGGGGCGTAAGGAGATGGATGTACGCCCCCCGCGGTGGTGTGCGCTGTGAGAGGCATTCGCCCTGGATCAGGGCGCCCTTCCCGCTTCCGGCGGCACTGCCCCCCATAGACTGGTGCGCTATCCGTGCGCCTCGGCCCGCCGCAGTCGCCCGGGCCCCCGTCCCGACTCCCGCCCGAGAGGCCGTCACCCACCCATGAGGCTTGTCTTCGCAGGTACCCCCGAGGTCGCCGTTCCCGCGCTGGACGCCCTGCTCGCGTCCGAGCGGCACGAGGTGGCGGCCGTCGTCACGCGGCCCGACGCACCGGCGGGCCGTGGGCGCAGGCTCGTCGCCAGCCCCGTCGCCGAACGGGCGGAGGAGGCGGGGATCGAGGTCCTCAAGCCGAACAGGCCCCGCGAGGAGGACTTCCTCGCGCGCCTGCGGGAGATCGCGCCCGACTGCTGTCCCGTCGTCGCCTACGGGGCGCTGCTGCCCCGGGTGGCCCTCGACATCCCCACCCACGGCTGGGTCAATCTGCACTTCTCGCTGCTGCCCGCCTGGCGCGGCGCGGCCCCCGTGCAGCACTCCCTCATGGCGGGTGACGAGATCACCGGTGCCTCCACCTTCCTCATCGAGGAAGGACTGGACTCCGGGCCCGTCTACGGCACCGTCACCGAGCGGATCCGCCCCACCGACACCAGCGGCGATCTGCTCACCCGTCTCGCCTTCGCCGGTTCCGGACTGCTCGCCGCCACCATGGACGGCATCGAGGACGGCACCCTCAAGGCCGTACCGCAGCCCGCCGAGGGCGTCACCCTCGCGCCCAAGATCACCGTCGAGGACGCGCAGGTGGACTGGGCCGCGCCCGCGCTCCGTGTCGACCGCGTGGTGCGGGGCTGCACGCCCGCGCCCGGCGCGTGGACCACGTTCCGCGGCGAGCGGCTCAAGCTGATCCAGGTCACGCCCGTGCCCGAGCGCACGGATCTGGCCCCGGGACAGCTGGCGGCCGGCAAGAACCACGTCCACGTCGGCACCGGCTCCTACGCCGTCGAGCTGGTGTGGGTGCAGGCCCAGGGCAAGAAGCCGATGCAGGCCGCGGACTGGGCGCGCGGTGTGCGCATCGGCGCCTCGGAGACCCTCGGCGGCTGACCTCCCCGCCTGCCCACAACCCCCGGACGTACGCTGGGAAGCGCACGTCGTCCCATACCCGGAGCACCTTTTTCGTGAGCGACCAGCCCCGTCGGACCCACAGGCCCGGCAAGCCCTACCGCCGGCCCAAGAAGGACCCCGTCCGCATCCTCGCCTTCGACGCGCTGCGGGCCGTCGACGAGCGGGACGCCTACGCCAACCTCGTCCTGCCGCCGCTGCTGCGCAAGGCGCGCGAGAAGGGCGACCTGGACGGGCGGGACGCGGCGCTCGCCACCGAGCTGGTGTACGGAACCCTGCGTCGGCAGGGGACGTACGACGCCATCATCGCGGCCTGTGTCGACCGCCCGCTGCGCGAGGTCGACCCGCCCGTGCTCGATGTGCTGAGCCTCGGGGCGCACCAGTTGCTGGGGACGCGGATCCCCAGCCATGCCGCCGTGTCCGCCACCGTCGAGCTCGCCCGTGTCGTGCTCGGCGACGGACGGGCCAAGTTCGTGAACGCCGTTCTGCGCAAGGTCGCCCAGAACGACCTCGACGGCTGGCTGGAACGGGTCGCGCCGCCCTACGACCAGGACCCCGAGGACCACCTCGCCGTCGTGCACTCGCACCCGCGCTGGGTCGTCTCCGCCCTGTGGGATTCCCTCGGCGGCGGGCGCGCCGGGATCGAGGACCTGCTGGAGGCCGACAACGAGCGGCCCGAGGTCACGCTCGTGGCCCGGCCCGGCCGCGCCACCACCGAGGAGCTGCTCGGCGAGGAGGCCGCGGTGCCGGGCCGCTGGTCGCCGTACGCCGTCCGGCTCACCGAGGGCGGCGATCCCGGAGCCGTGGAGGCCGTGCGGGAGGGCCGCGCGGGCGTCCAGGACGAGGGCAGCCAGCTCGTCGCCCTCGCCCTCGCGAACGCGCCCCTGGACGGGCCCGACGAGCGGTGGCTGGACGGATGTGCCGGGCCCGGCGGCAAGGCCGCGCTGCTGGCCGCCCTCGCCGCCGAGCGGGGCGCCGCGCTGCTCGCCTCCGAGAAGCAGCCGCACCGGGCCGGTCTGGTGGCCAGGGCGCTCGCCGGGAACCCGGGGCCGTACCAGGTCGTCACCGCAGACGGGACCCGGCCGCCGTGGCGCCCCGGGGCGTTCGACCGGGTCCTGATGGATGTGCCCTGCACGGGACTCGGTGCGCTGCGCCGCCGCCCCGAGGCCCGCTGGCGGCGCCGCCCCGAGGACCTCGAGGGGTTCGCGCCCCTCCAGCGCGCCCTGCTGCGGACGGCCCTGGAGTCCGTACGGGTCGGCGGCGTCGTGGGCTACGCCACCTGCTCGCCCCATCTCGCCGAGACCCGGGCCGTGGTCGACGACGTCCTCAAGCAGGACCGGAACGCCGAACTCGTCGACGCCCGGCCGCTGCTGCCCGGCGTGCCCGCCCTCGGTGACGGCCCCGACGTACAGCTGTGGCCGCATCTGCACGGCACCGACGCGATGTATCTGGCACTGATCCGCCGTACCGGCTGACCAGCCGGCGCCCGGCGCGGGAGGGGGCGCCGTCATGCCGGGCGTGCCCCCGTCGCAGGCCCGGCGGCACCCCTTGCTACGCACCGGGGAGAGCAACCGATGGCGGGCATGGCAGGCTTGGGGCATGGCCGTGCAGATCAACCCCAGCATCCTGTCCGCCGACTTCGCCCGCCTCGCCGAGGAGGCGCGGGCCGTACGGGGAGCCGACTGGCTCCACGTCGACGTCATGGACAACCATTTCGTTCCGAACCTCACGCTCGGCGTGCCGGTCGTAGAGGCTCTGGCGCGGGCGACGGACACTCCGCTGGACTGCCATCTGATGATCGAGGACGCCGATCGGTGGGCGCCGCAGTACGTCGAAGCGGGTGCCGGATCGGTCACGTTCCACGCCGAGTCGGCCGCCGCGCCCGTCCGGCTCGCCCGGGAGATCCGGGCCAAGGGTGCCCGCGCCTCCATGGCGCTCAAGCCCGCCACGCCCATCGAACCGTACGAGGACCTGCTGCCCGAGCTGGACATGGTGCTGATCATGACGGTGGAGCCCGGTTTCGGCGGACAGGCCTTCCTCGACATCATGCTGCCCAAGATCCGTCGCACCCGTGAGCTGATCAGCAAGCACGGCCTCGAACTGTGGCTCCAGGTCGACGGCGGTATCTCCGCTTCCACCGTCGAGCGCTGCGCGGAGGCGGGCGCGGACGTCTTCGTGGCCGGCTCGGCGGTGTACGGCGCGGCCGACCCGGCCGCGGCGGTACGTGCACTGCGCACCCAGGCGGAGGCGGCGACCGCCCGTGCGTCCTGGGCGTGCGACGACTGAGCCAACGGAACCTGAACGCCGGCCGTCCGGGCTGATCGAAACCGTCGGATCTGCAAGGATGAACGGCGAATGCAGAGTGTGAACAGCAGTGAGGAGATGGCCGTGTCGGGTATGTCGGCGGGCCGGTCAGCCATGCGGATGGGGCCCGCTGAGCTGGTGCAGGCGGCGGCCATGGCCCGTCGCTTCTATCTCGAGGGCAAGTCCAAGATCCAGATCGCGGAGGAGTTCGGCGTCAGCCGCTTCAAGGTGGCCCGGGTCCTGGAGACCGCCCTCGAACGGGATCTCGTACGGATCGAGATCCGGGTGCCGGCCGAGCTGGACGCGGAGCGCTCCGACGCGCTGCGCGCCCGCTACGGCCTCAGGCACGCCGTCGTGGTCGAGTCCCCCGCCGAGGCAGAGGAGTCGCCCGACCCCGAGAACCTCGGAGAGGTGGCCGCCGATCTGCTCGGCGAACTGGTGACCGAGGGAGATGTGCTCGGGCTCGCCTGGGGCCGGTCGACCATCCACATGGCGGCCGCCCTGGACCGGCTGCCGCCGTGCACGGTGGTCCAGCTGACGGGCGTGTACGACGCCGGGACCGCCGAGCGCGGCTCGGTGGAGGCCGTCCGCCGCGCCGCCCAGGTCTCCGGCGGGGACGCGCACCCCATCTACGCGCCGATGCTGCTGCCGGACGCGGCGACGGCGGCGGCGCTGCGCAACCAGACGGGGATCGCCCGTGCCTTCGAGTACTTCGACAAGGTCACGGTCGCCTGTGTCTCCATCGGCTCCTGGGAGCCGGGCATCTCGACGGTGCACGACATGCTCAGCGACGAGGAGCGGGCGCACTACGCGTCCCTCGGTGTCGCCGCCGAGATGTCCGCGCACCTCTTCGACGCCCAGGGCCGCCGGGTCGGCCGGGACCTGGGGGAGAGGTGCATCACCGTCAAGGCGGACCAGCTGCGCCGTATCCCCGAGGTCGTCGCGATCGCGGGCGGCCAGCGGAAGGCGGCCGCCATCGACGCGGTCCTGCGCTCGGGGCTCGTCACCAGCCTGGTGACGGACACCTCGGCGGCGGACTACCTGATGACGGCGGGGCCGGCGCCGATCCCGGCCCTGCATCGGGCGGACCCGGACGGACCGTGAGGCCCTGACCGGACCGGCGACCGGGCGCGCCCCTGCGGGGCCGGGACCCGGCGTGGGCCCGCGGGGCCGCGGTTGGACGTGAGGGGCCGGCACTGGCGGCGTCAGTCCCGGCTGACGCGGCATGCCCGTCCCCTGGCGCGTGGGTTGGGGCCCGAGGGGCTCCGGTGCGTGGGTTGCGGCCCGAAGGACTCCGGTGCGCCGGTGCGTCCGAAGGGACCCTGTGCGTGGATGCGTCCGAAGGGACACCGGTGACCGGATGCGTCCCGAGGGACACCGGCGCGCGCACCGCTTCCTTGTCACCGTGCGGGCCGGCGCGGTCTACTACAGCGATCACATCGACGATCACCAACGCGCGGGGCGGTGCTGAGATGAGCGAAGATCTGGCGGACCGGCTCGTGGTCACGCTGGACCTCGACGGCGTCGCCGACAAGGCCGCCTTCATGGAGCGGGTCGCGCTGGCCCTGGACCTGCCGGACTGGTTCGGCCGCAACTGGGACGCGCTCGCCGACTCGCTGACCGACCTCACCGTCTGGCCCGACGGTGCCGTGGAGCGGGGCCTGCTGCTGGTCGTGCTGGGCTGGCGGGCGTACGCGAGGGAGCGGCCCGAGGAGTGGCGGATCGCCGAGGAGGTCTTCTCCGAGGCCGCGGACGGCACGCCCGAACTGACCGTGGCGCTCGCGCTTGGATGATCCGACCAAGCCCCTCTGACCTGCCTGGATGATCTGTCCGGGGATCGCACAATCCCGGGCATGGGACAATGAAGTACGTGCTCTTCCCCCTGGCTGACCTGTCCGGGGGCCGCCTCTGATCGACTGGGATGTGCAGCACGTGCGTTTCCTCAATGACATCCAGCCTGCCTACGACCTGACCTACGACGACGTTTTCATGGTGCCGAGCCGCTCCGCGGTCGGCTCCCGGCAGGGCGTGGACCTCACCTCCCCGGACGGCACGGGCACGACCATCCCGCTGGTCGTCGCCAACATGACCGCGATCGCCGGTCGCCGCATGGCGGAGACGGTGGCCCGGCGCGGGGGACTGGTCGTCATTCCGCAGGACATCCCGATCGACGTGGTCACCGACGTCATCTCCTGGGTCAAGGGCCGCCACCTGGTGCTGGACACCCCGATCGTGCTGGCCCCGCACCAGACCGTCGCCGACGCCCTGGCGCTGCTGTCCAAGCGCGCGCACAACGCGGGCGTGGTCGTCGACGAGGAGCACCGGCCGATCGGTGTGGTCACCGATGCGGACCTCTCCGGCGTGGACCGCTTCACCCAGCTCGAAGTGGTGATGTCCAAGGACCTGCTGCTGCTCGACGCCGACATCGACCCCCGTGAGGCGTTCAACATCCTCGACGGCGCCAACCGCCGGTACGCGCCCGCCGTGGACCGTGACGGCAAGCTCGCGGGCATCCTGACCCGCAAGGGCGCCCTGCGTGCCACGCTCTACACGCCGGCCACCGACGCGAAGGGCAGGCTCCGCATAGCCGCCGCCGTCGGCATCAACGGCGACGTCGCCGGCAAGGCCAAGCAGCTCCTCGACGCGGGTGCGGACACCCTCGTGATCGACACCGCGCACGGCCACCAGGAGTCGATGATCAGCACCATCAGGACGGTGCGCGCGCTGGACCCGCAGGTGCCGCTGGCGGCGGGTAACGTCGTCGCCGCCGAGGGCGTGCGCGATCTCATCGAGGCCGGCGCGGACATCGTCAAGGTCGGTGTGGGCCCCGGCGCCATGTGCACCACGCGGATGATGACCGGTGTCGGCCGGCCCCAGTTCTCGGCGGTGCTGGAGTGTGCGGCCGAGGCCCGGAAGTACGGCAAGCACGTGTGGGCCGACGGCGGTGTCCGCCACCCGCGCGACGTGGCCATGGCGCTGGCGGCCGGTGCGTCCAACGTGATGATCGGCTCGTGGTTCGCGGGCACCTACGAGTCTCCGGGCGACCTTCAGCAGGACGCGGGCGGCCGCCTCTACAAGGAGTCGTTCGGCATGGCGTCGGCGCGCGCGGTCCGCAACCGCACGTCGGAGGAGTCGGCGTACGACCGGGCCCGCAAGGCGCTGTTCGAGGAGGGCATCTCGACCTCCCGTATGTTCCTCGACCCGGTCCGCCCGGGCGTCGAGGACCTGATCGACTCGATCATCGCGGGCGTCCGTTCCTCCTGCACCTACGCGGGCGCGGGCTCCCTGGAGGAGTTCGCCGAGCGGGCCGTCGTGGGCATCCAGAGCGCGGCGGGCTACGCGGAGGGCAAGCCGCTGCACGCCAGCTGGAGCTGATGCCCGCCGCCTCGGCTCCACGGCCTTGCCGGTCCGGCGACACGGCCCCTGTTCCCCCTCATGGGCGGTGCGGGGGCCGTCGCCGTGTCCGGGCGGAAACCGCGCAGCTCGGTCATACGGGGCGCAAACATCGAAACGGCCTGCGCAACAAACACCCATGACATCTCGATGAACGCAAGGATCTTGCGACAGTGCGCAAGGTTGCTGCATTACGCCCGTGAAGGGCGGACTCATAGGGTCATGCGCTGTACGTGGCGTGGCGAGGACCCCGCTCGGTGGTCCCCGTCCGGGGTCCGCCGGTCCCGCCTGCCCCCTTGACCGGCAGCGAGAAGGAGCCGACGCGTGCTCGACCAAGGCGCACCCCCGCAGTCCTCCAGTCATCCAGCCCCGCCGTCCCCCGGCCTCGGCGCACGCCTGATGCGCCGCAAGCCCGTGGAACGCCTGGTCGCCGAGGGCGGCCAGGGCGAGGGAGGAACGCTGCGGCGTTCGCTCGGGCTGTGGCAGCTCACCATGATCAGCATCGGTGCCACGCTCGGCACCGGCATCTTCGTGGTCCTCGGCGAGGCCGTCCCGAAGGCCGGCCCGGCCGTGACGCTGTCCTTCGTGATCGCCGGTCTCACCGCGCTGTTCTCCGCGCTGTCCTACGCCGAACTGGCGGGCACGATCCCGGTCTCCGGATCCTCGTACTCCTACGCGTACGCGACGATGGGTGAGCTGATCGCCTGGATCTGCGGCTGGTGTCTGGTCCTGGAGTACGGCGTGTCGGTCGCCGCCGTCGCGGTGGGCTGGGGCCAGTACCTCAACGAGCTGCTGGACGGCACCATCGGCGTCACCATCCCGGCCGCGCTGTCCGCACCGCCCGGTGACGGCGGCATCTTCAACCTGCCCGCGCTGATCGTCGTGCTGCTGGCCATGGCCTTCCTGCTCGGCGGTGCCCGGGAGTCGGCGCGCGCCAACACGATCATGGTCTCTGTGAAGATCGCCGCGCTGCTGCTGTTCTGCGTCATCGGCATCCAGGGCTTCCGCTCCGGCAACTACGCGAACTTCATGCCGCTCGGCATGGCCGGGGTCAGCGCCGCCGGGGCCACGCTCTTCTTCTCGTACATCGGCTTCGACGCCGCCTCCACGGCCGGCGAGGAGGCGAAGAACGCGCAGCGCGACCTGCCGCGCGCGATCATGCTGTCGCTGGTCATCGTGACGGCGCTGTACGTCGTCGTCGCGGCCGTCGCCGTGGGTGCCAAGCCCTGGAAGCGGTTCAACGACTCCGAGGCGGCACTCGCCCAGATCACGAAGGACGTCACGGGACAGACGTTCTGGGGCACGCTGCTGGCGGCCTGCGCGGTCATCGCCATCGCGAGCGTCGTGCTGACCGTCCTCTACGGCCAGACGCGCATCCTCTTCGCGATGTCGCGCGACGGACTGGTGCCCAAGGTGTTCTCGCGCGTGCACCCCCGGACCGGCACGCCGCGCGCCAACACCGTCATCGTCTCGGTCTTCTGCGGTGTCCTCGCCGCCGCGATCCCGCTCGGGCAGCTGGCCGACGCCACCAGCATCGGCACGCTGTTCGCCTTCGCGCTGGTCAACATCGCGGTCGTGGTCCTGCGCCGGACGCGCCCGCAGATGCCCCGCACCTTCCGGGTGCCGCTGTCGCCGGTGCTGCCCGCGCTGGGCTTCGCCTTCTGCGTGTGGATGATGGGCAGCCTGTCGGCCGTCACCTGGGTGGTCTTCGGTGTCTGGATGGCGGTAGGGCTCGTGTTCTACTTCGGGTATGGCCACCGGCGCTCCCGGCTGGCCGCCGCTGAGCCCGCGGCACCCGCAGTCACCGTAGAGAAGTGAACCGCCCGCCTTGCTGAACGATCTCGACGAACGCATCGTCCACGCCCTCGCTGAGGACGCCCGCCGCTCCTACGCGGACATCGGGCAACTGGTCGGCCTGTCCGCACCCGCCGTGAAGCGGCGGGTGGACCGGCTGCGCGCCACCGGCGCGATCACCGGGTTCACGGTCCGGGTGGACCCGGGGGCGCTCGGCTGGGAGACCGAGGGGTTCGTCGAGATCTACTGCCGGCGCAACACCTCGCCGGAGACCATCCAGCGGGGCCTGGAGCGCTACCAGGAGGTCGTGGCCGCCTCCACCGTCACCGGTGAGGCGGACGCGATCGCCCAGGTCTTCGCCTCCGACATGCGCCACTTCGAGCGGGTGCTGGAGCGGATCGCCGGGGAGCCGTTCGTGGAGCGCACCAAGTCGGTGCTCGTCCTGTCGCCGCTGCTGCGCCGGTTCTCGTCGGGATCGCCGACCTGAGCCGTCCTGTCGAGGGGCCCGGCCGGCCGGTGCCCCCGGCGTCCTATTCCGCGGTCTTCCGGGCCAGCGCGTTGTTCCCGATCGAGTTGTGCACGCTGAAGCTCACGGCGTCCGAGCGGTAGCGGTCGTCCGACCACTCCACCGGGCGGCCCTCGCGGGTGGTCGTGACCCGGCGGACCCGCAGCAGCGGGCCGGCCCGGCGGACACCGAGCAGTTCGGCGTCCTGGGCGCCCGCCGCGACGGCGTCGATGGTGTGCTCGCCGTACGCGAACACCAGGCCCGTCTCCTCGTAGAGCCGCTGGGTGACCGAGGGGCAGTCCGGCTCGAGGGACTGCACCGCGGGGGAGATCCAGTCGGCGTACACCGTGCGCTCCAGCAGCACGGGCTCCCCGTCCAGGCCGCGCACCCGCAGGACGTGCAACACCGGTGCGCGCTCCGGCAGATGGAGCCGTACCGCGTCCTCCTTGGTCGCCGGCCGGTACTCCTGCGACACCACATGCCCGGTCGCCTCCCGTCCCATGGCGCGGGCCCACTGGGCGAAGCTGCGCAACTCCGCGAAGCTCTGGCTGCGCCGGCTGGCCAGGACCACCCGCCGGGCGCCCTGCCGGGACCCGATGAGCCCCTCGGCGGTCAGGGCCGCGACCGCCTGGCGGACCGTGCCGCGGGAGACGCCGTAGTGGGCCGCGAGGTCCGACTCGGTGGGCAGCAGACTGCCCACCGTGTACTCCTCGCGGTCGATCGCCCGCCGCAGTTCGTCGGCGATCTCCTCGTGTCGCGCCGCCATGCTTCCCCTCTGAGTCGACCGCTGTTCACAGCGGGGACAGCCTAATCGAGACCTGGGCGTGATCTTCCCTCGTCGGGATTGTGCAGGCAAGAGGGGTCCAGGGTTTCGCCGGCGTTTACGAAAAGGACACCAGCGACGGGCGTACTAGGGGCAACTTGTTCAGACAAGTTGAGCCAGCCCCTCCCTCCCTCAGTTTCACCGCTCGCGCGTACTCCTGGAGAGACAGTGACCGTGTTCCTGCCGAGAACCGCCGTCCTCACCGGTGGCCTCGCCGTCGCCGCAGCACTCGCCCTCAGCGCCTGTGGCGCTGCCCCCGACAACGCGTCGACCGCCGCGGGCGGCAAGAACGCGGCCACCGCGACCTCCGCCGCGGACTTCGGCGGTCTCGACGCCCTCGTGAAGGCGGCCGAGAAGGAGGGCACGCTGCACGCGATCGCCCTGCCCCGCGACTGGGCCAACTACGGCGCCCTGATCGACGGCTTCCAGAAGAAGTACGGCATCAAGGTCCAGGTCGAGAACCCGGACGGCGCCAGCCAGGACGAGATCAACGCCGTCACCTCCCGCAAGGGCCAGGACCGCGCCCCCGACGTCCTCGACCTCGGCAGCTCCTTCGCGCTGAGCGCCGCCCAGCAGGGCCTGCTCGCGTCGTACAAGGTCACGGCGTACAACGACATCCCCGCCGTGCAGAAGGACCCGCAGGCCCGCTGGTACAACGACTACGGCGGCTACGTCTCCATCGGCTGCGACGCCAAGCGCGTCAAGGAGTGCCCCACCACCTTCAAGGACCTCCTCAAGCCGCAGTACAAGGGCCAGGTCGCCCTCAACGGCAACCCCACCAAGTCCGGTTCCGCCTTCGGCGGCGTCTACGCGGCCGCGCTCGCCAACGGCGGCTCCTTCGACAACATCCAGCCCGGCCTCGACTTCTTCGCCAAGCTGAAGAAGAACGGCAACTACACGCCCGTCGAGTCGACCCCGGCCACCGTCGAGAAGGGCGAGACCCCGATCAGCATCGACTGGGACTACCTGAACGCCGGATACGCCGACGAGTTCAAGTCCAAGGGCCTGGACTGGAAGGTCGCCGTGCCGAGCGACGGCGCGTACGCCCAGTACTACTCGCAGGCCATCAACAAGGACGCCCCGCACCCGGCGGCCGCCCGTCTGTGGCAGGAGTACCTCTACAGCGCCGAGGGCCAGAACCTCTGGCTCAAGGGATACGCCCGCCCCGCGCTGATGCCCGCCATGGACGAGGCCGGCACGCTCGACAAGAGCGCCGCGGCCAAGCTCCCGCAGGTCTCCGGCACGCCGTCCTTCCCGACGGAGGCCCAGCAGAGCAAGGCCAAGACGGTCATCGCCCAGGGCTGGGGCAAGGCCGTCTCCGGATGACCGCCGTCCTCACCGAGGCCGAGGTGGCGCCCGCCGCTGCTCCGCAGCAGCGGCGGCGCCGCGTCTCCGGCTCGCTCGCCGTTCTGCCGCTGCTCGTCTTCACGGCCGTCGCCTTCGGGGTTCCGGCGCTGGCCATGCTCAACGGCGCCTTCAGTGTCAAGGACCCGACGACGGGCGCCACGTCCTACGGCACGGCCAACCTGACCGTGTCCCTGCGGGGCGCCTACCTCACCGCCCTGCTCGGCAGCGTGAAGCTGTCCGCCGTCTGTGCCGCCGTCGGCACCGTCCTCGGGCTGCTGCTCGCCCAGGCCGTGGTGACCTCCCGCTTCCGCGCCCTGCGCGAGGCCGTGCTCACCGCGTCCGGCGTCCTCGCCAACTTCGGCGGTGTCCCGCTGGCCTTCGCCTTCGTCGCCACCCTCGGCAACTCCGGTGTGGTGACCCGTCGTCTGGGGCTCAGCGACCAGGGCTGGAGCCTCTACAGCTTCTGGGGTCTGGTCATCGTCTACCTGTACTTCCTGATCCCGCTGATGGTCCTCGCCATCACCCCGGCCCTGGAGGGCCTGCGCGCGCAGTGGCGGGAGGCCGCGCAGAACAACGGCGCCACCACCGTCCAGTACTGGCGCCATGTGGCCCTGCCCGTGCTGGGGCCCTCGCTGCTCGGCGGGTTCGTGCTGCTGTTCGGCAGCGCCTTCTCCGCGTACGCCACGGCCGCGGCCATGGTGGGCAGCGCGGTGCCGCTGGTCACCCTGCAGATCGCCGACGCCCTCTCCGGCAACGTCCTGGTCGGCCAGGAGAACGTGGCGCTCGCCCTCAGCCTCGACATGGTCCTGGTCGCGGGCCTGGTCATGGCCGTGTATCTGCCCCTGCAACGACGGAGTGCGCGATGGCTCGCCTGAACCTGTGGCGCTGGGGCGTCCTCATCCCGGCCGGTCTGTACTTCCTGGTCCCGCTCGCCGCCTCCGTGGTCTTCACGGTGGACGTGCCCGGCCAGGGCGTCACCTTCGACGCCTACCGCCAGATCGTCTCCACCCCCGGCTTCGGCTCCGGCCTGCTGCTGTCGCTGGAGCTGGCCGCCGCCACCATCGTGGTGGTGCTGCTGCTGATGGTGCCCGCCACCGTCGCCCTGCGGCTGGACGCGTCCCGGCTGCGGCCGGTCGTCGAGGTCGTCTGCTCGCTGCCGCTGGTCGTCCCGCCGATCGCGTTCGTCGCGGGCATCGCCACGGTCCTGAAGTGGGGACCCGACCATCTCTCCCGGACACCCCTGTTCGAGACGTTCGTGGTGATCCAGGACCAGGACTTTCCCATCGTGCTGGTCCTCGCCTACGTCGTGATGGCGCTGCCGTTCGTGTACCGGTCCCTGGACGCGGGCCTGCGCGCCATCGACGTGCGCACCCTCGTGGAGGCCGCGCGCAGCTGCGGGGCGAGCCCGGCCCGGGCGCTGGTCCAGGCGGTGCTGCCGAATCTGCGCGGGGCGCTGCTGAACGCCTCCTTCCTCACGCTGGCGCTTGTCCTCGGCGAGTTCACCGTCGCCCAGCTGCTGGGCTTCACCCCCTTCGCCGTGTGGATCTACAGCGTCGGCGGCTCCCAGGCCCAGCTGTCCGTCGCCGTCTCCGTGCTCAGCCTGCTCGTCACCTGGGCCCTGCTCCTCTCGCTCGCCGTCTTCGGCGGGCGCTCCCGAACCGCCGCCAAGGGATGAACCACATGACCCTCGACCAGGCCGCCCCACGCGATGCGGCCGTATCCCGCGACAACGCCGCGACCGTCGAATTCCGCGCCCTGCGGCGGGAGTTCGGCCCCACCGTGGCCCTCGACGGGCTCGACCTGACCGTCCGGCCCGGCGAGCTCCTCGCCCTGCTGGGCCCGTCCGGCTGCGGCAAGACCACCGCGCTGCGGATGCTCGCCGGATTCGAGCACCCCGACTCCGGGGCGGTGCTCGTCGACGGAGAGGACGTCAGCCGTGTCCCGGCCCATCGCCGCGACGCCGGGATGGTCTTCCAGTCGTACAGCCTCTTCCCGCACCTGACCGTGCTCGACAACGTGGCGTTCGGGCTGCGCATGCGCAAGGTGCGCACCGCGCAGCGGCGCGCCCGCGCCGCCGAACTGCTCGACCTGGTCGGCCTCGGCGACAAGGGCGAGCGCTTCCCGCACCAGCTCTCCGGCGGCCAGCAGCAGCGTGTCGCCCTGGCCCGCGCGCTCGCCCTGCGCCCGCGTGTCCTGCTCCTCGACGAGCCGCTCTCCGCGCTCGACGCCAAGGTGCGGCTCACCCTGCGCGAGGAGATCCGCCGCGTGCAGCAGGAACTCGGCATCACCACCCTGTTCGTCACCCATGACCAGGAGGAGGCCCTGTCCATGGCGGACCGGGTCGCGGTGATGCGCGCCGGCCGGCTCGAACAGTGCGCCGCCCCGGCCGAGTTGTACGGCCGGCCGGCCACCGCCTTCGTCGCCGAGTTCGTCGGCACGATGAGCCGGATCCCGGGACGACTGAACTCGGGCATCGTCGAGGTGCTCGGGCAGCGGCTGCCCGTCGACGGGGACGCGCCCGCCGCGACCGACGTGGACGTGCTGGTGCGGCCCGAGTCGGTCCGGGTGACCGCGGACGACAAGGGAGAGGCGCGCGTGGTCGCCACCGCGTTCCTCGGCGCCACGGTGCGGCTGACCGTGCGCCTCGCCGACGCCACCGAGGTGAAGGCCGACCTGCCGGCGCACGACGCGGCCGCGCTCAGCGCCGGTGCTGCCGTGGCGGTGACCCTGCCGGAGCGCCCGGTGCTGGTCGCCGAGCGCGTCCGCTGAAGCCTGCCTCCCCGGCATGAACACCTTCCCCCCACACAGGAAAGAGACAAACGTGACCCGACGCCCGCTCCAGGCCGTCCTGTTCGACATGGACGGCACGCTCGTCGACACCGAGCGACTGTGGTGGGAGGCGGTGGAGCGGATCGCGGCCGGACTCGGCCGGGCGCTGGACGCCGACGACCAGCCGGAGGTGCTCGGCCGTCCCGTCGAGCACACGGCCGACTGGCTGGCCTCGCTCACCGGCGCCCCGGCCGCCGGTATCTCCGCGGAGCTGCACCGTGAGTTCGCCGACCGGGTCCGGGACGGGGTCGAGCCCCGCCCCGGCGCCCTCGCCCTGCTGGATGCCCTCGCCCGCGACGGCATCCCCACCGCGCTGGTGACCGCCTCCCCGAGGGCCGTCGCCGACACCGTCCTCGAGGCGCTGGGCGCCGAACGTTTCGCGGTCTCCGTCACCGCCGACGACACCGAGCGCACCAAGCCCGCGCCCGATCCGTACCTCGCCGCGTGCCGCGCGCTCGTCGTGGACCCGGTCGCCTGTGTGGCCGTGGAGGACACCCCGACCGGCGTCGCCTCCGCCGAGGCGGCGGGCTGCGCGGTGCTCGCCGTGCCGTCGCTCGCGCCGATCGACGCGGCGCCCGGGCGGACCGTGCTGGCCAGCCTGGAGGAGGTCACGCCCGAGCGGCTGCGGTCCCTGCTGTCGTACGAACTGCGCGTGATGACCTGGAACCTGTGGCTCGGCGGCAGCATGGTCGACGACCACCGGGCCAAGCAGCTCAAGACCGTCCTGGAGACCGGGGCCGATGTGGTGGGCCTCCAGGAGACGGCCGGCACGGCGGCCCAGGAGCTGGCCGAGGCGCTCGGCTGGTACCACCACCGGGCCGGGGAGAACCTCGGCGTCATCAGCCGATACCCCCTCACCGCCCGCTTCGGCGACCCGGAGGTGGGCTTCTACGGGGCGGCGGGCGTCCGGGTGAGCGTCGCCCCGGACTGCGAGGTGGACGTCTGGACGGCCCACCTGGACTACACGCCGTACGGGCCCTACGAATCCGCCTTCGACGGCCTGCCCGCGGCCGGACTGATCGCCCACGAGGAGGTGCGGCTCGCCCAGATGCGGGACACCCTGCGCAGGATCGGCGAGTCGGCCGGCGACGGTGTTCCGGTCGTGCTGGTCGGCGACTTCAACTGCCCCTCGCACCTGGACTGGCCGGATGTCGCCTGGCCGGTGACGAAGGCCGCCGAGGAGGCGGGCTTCGGCGACTCCTACCGCGAGGCGCACCCGGACCCGGTCCGCGACCCGGGCCACACCTGGTCCCCGATCCATCCCCTGCACGAGGACGGCAGCGGGCGCCCGGAACCGCAGGACCGTATCGACTTCGTGCTGCACCGGGGTCTCGCGGTGCTCGACTCCGGCACCGTGGTCACCGGCACCCCGAGCGCCTGGCCCGAGGTCGCCGGCAACGACTGGCCCTCGGACCACGCGGCGGTCGTCACCACCTTCGCCGTGCCCCGGAGGTTCTGACTCCGGGTTACCTCTGACAACCATTGCGGCGGCGTGATCCTTCCCGTAGGTTGTGGCGCGTTCACTACCGGCGGGTAATACCTGCAGGTCAACCGATCCCCGCCCCGCACCCGACCGTCCTGTCCCCCGGGGGAGACCATGCGCTGGCCCTTCGGCCGTCCCACCACGGTTCGTGCGCGCATCGTGGCGCTCTCGCTGGCTCCGGCGATCGCCCTGCTGACCCTGTGGAGCTTCGCCATGGTGTCGGTCACCGGCGAACTCCGGGCACTGGTCCGCCTCCAGGGGGTGTACGAGGACTTCGGCACCCCCGTCGACACGGCGACCGGACAGATCCAGATCGAACGGCGGCTCGCGGCCGCGTACCTGGGCGGGGGCCACCGCAACGGGGCGGCCCTCGACCTGCTGGAGCAGCAGCGCCGCACCGACCGGGCCGTGAACGCCCTGCGCGAGGCCGTCCGGGACGGGGACCGCAGCCGTCTCTCCGCCGGGCAGCAGCGGGCCATCGACTCCGCGCTCGCCGCCGCGGACAAGCTGGAGGGACTGCGGGAGCGGGTGCTGTCGGGCCGTATCTCCTGGGACGGCGCGGTGACCGAGTACAGCGCCCTCGTGGAACCCGACTTCGACGTCCAGTCCGCCCTGACCGCGTTGCAGGCCGGCCGCCTCGCCCGCGAGGCGCAGACCGTCAGCGAGCTGGTGCGGGTCCGGGAGTTCGTCTCGCGGGAGGACGCGATCGTCGCCGGGGCCCGCGCCGCCGGGCGACTGACCGACCGTCAGTACGACATGCTCGCCGCCACCGTCGAGGACCGCCGTGTCTTCGAGGCGACCTATGTCCCCGCTCTGCCGTCCGACTCGCGAACCCTCTTCGAGCGGTTCCGGCACGACGACGTCCACCGGGCCCTCACCGCGGGCGAGGACGCTCTGCTGCGGGCGGGCGCCGACGGCGCGGGCCGGGCCGTCGCGGCCGACTCATGGCGGACGACCACCGACCGGGCCGTGCACGAGTACATGCTGCTGTGCACCCAGGCCGCCAAGAACTCCGCCACGCGCGGGCGGGCGTTCGCCTACCGGGAGCTGACCAAGGCTGCCGTCGTCGCGGTGGTCGGACTGGCCGCCATGGGCCTGTCGCTGTGGCTGTCGGTGCGCGGCGCCCGGCGGATCTCGCGCCGCCTGGAGACGCTGCGGGACTCCGCCGACCTGCTGACGACGCGGCAACTGCCCGACGTCATGGAGCGGTTGAGCGCGGGCGAGGAGGTGGACGCCCAGGCCGAGGCACCGCCGCTGGCCGAGGACGAGGCGGGCTCCGACGAGATAGGACAGGTCGGCCGGGCCTTCAACGCCGCCCGCCGCGCGGCCGTCGAGGCGGCCGTGAAGCAGGCCACGCTCAGGAGCGGGCTCTTCGCCGTGCTGCTCAACATCGCGCGGCGCAACCAGGCGCTCGTCCACCGCCAGTTGAAGCTCGTCGACACCCTGGAGAGGCGTACGGACGACCCGGACGTCCTGGAGCAGCTCTTCGGGATCGACCACCTGACCACCCGGATGCGGCGGCACGCGGAGGGCCTGATCATCCTCTCCGGTGCGGTGCCCGGCCGCCGATGGCGGCGGCCGGTGCCCTTCGCCGACGTGGTGTCCTCGGCGGTGAGCGAGATCGAGGACTACGCGCGCGTCGTGGTCCCGCCGATGCCGGAGGTCGGAATCGCGGCGGACGCCGTCGCCGACGTCGTGCACCTGCTCGCCGAGCTCCTCGAGAACGCCACCGTGTTCTCGCCGCCCCACACCCGGGTCACCCTGCGCACCGACCGCATCCGCGGCGACTTCGTCCTGGAGATCGACGACCGAGGTCTCGGTCTCGACCCCGACCAGATCGACGCGGCGCACCGCACGCTCACCAGGCCCGACGACTTCGACCCGACGCGCCACGACCGGCTGGGCCTGTACGTGGTGGGCCGGCTCGCCGCCCGGCACGGCATCGAGGTCACCCTGACCCGGTCGCCGTACGGCGGTACGACGGCGGTGGTGCTGCTGCCGCAGGCGGTTCTGGCGGAGGTGGAACCCGGGACTCCGGCCGAACCGGACGACACGCCCGTGCCGCCCGGGACTCCGGCCCGGCGGGACGAGGCGCCGGTGCTGACGCTGCCCGTGCGGACGAGGACGGCGGTGCTCGCCCCGGAGCGCGAACGGGAGCGGGAGCAGGCGCCGGAGCAGCGGCCCGCGCACAAGGCTCCCGCTGCGGGCCCGGATCTCGCGGCCCCCGACGGCGGGGGCCCCGATGCCCAGGCCCCCGAGCGCCCCGTCCCCGGTGCTCCCGCCCTGCCCACCCGGGTCCGTCAGACCTCCCTGGCCCCCGGTCTGCGCACCGATGCCCCGGCCGCCGAGGAGGCCCCGGCCCGCGAGGTGAGCGCCGAGGAGGTACGGGCGATCTTCGGTGCCTACCAGCGCGGACTGGACCGCGGCCGGAAGGGCATCCCCAGGGCCACCGGCCCCCACCAGCCCCCCACGGAGCGAACCGACACCGAGGAAGGGACGGACGCCGACGATGCGCCCTGACCAGAGCCCCGAGCACCCCGACGAGGCCGACCAGCCGCCCGGTACCGACCTCGGCTGGCTGCTCGACGATCTCGTGGCCAGGACCGACCACGTACTCCAGGCCGTGCTGCTGACCGCGGACGGCCTTCCGCTGAGCCGCTCGGAGGGCATGCCCCGGCGGGACATCGAGCACCTCGCCGCCGTCTGCTCCGGCTTCCACAGCCTGGCCTGCTCGGCGGGGGAGCGGTTCGACGTGGGGAACGTCCGGCAGACGATGGTGATGCTCGATGACGCCTATCTGTTCATCACCCCGGCCGGGGCCGGCACCCGGCTGGCCGTGCTGAGCGAGTCCCGGACCGACGTAGGACAGCTCGCGCACGAGATGGCGCTGCTCGTCCGCCGCGTCGGCCGCCACATGGACGCCGCCGTACGGTCGGCCGCGGGCCCGGCCGCCTCCTGACCCACCGTGTCCGACGACGACCACTGGTACGAGGACGAGACCG
Source organism: Streptomyces sp. NPDC093261 (assembly GCF_044753645.1). NCBI lineage: Bacteria > Bacillati > Actinomycetota > Actinomycetes > Kitasatosporales > Streptomycetaceae > Streptomyces > Streptomyces sp. NPDC093261. Next base: position 98,883 of record NZ_JBIVNO010000009.1, on the reverse strand, counting down.
GGTCGATGGTGCGCCCCTACATGGTGACGCGGGGGCGCACCCGCCCCTCGCACCGGCACACCATCGACCTGATGTCGCAGGTCACCGCACTGGACGTGGAGGACGCGCGCGAGGAGGTCGACCACGCCCGGGCGTCCCTGCTCGATCTGGTGCGCCGTGGCCCCCGGCCGGTCGTGGAACTCGCCGCGGACGCCGATCTGCCGCTGACCGTCGTCCGGGTCCTGCTCGGTGACCTGGCGGAGGCCGGCCTGATCCGCATCGACGGGCCGCACGCGAGGCCCGCGGGCGCCCCGGCGGCCGACCCGGAACTCCTGCGCGAGATCGTGGAGCGGCTGCGCGAGCTGTGAGCCCCGGAGTCCCGTGGCCCCCGGGGGCCGGCACCGGCGGGAACGCCGTGGTGGGAGCACCTGTGCCACTCCCGTCCCGAGCGCCCCGACCGCCCCCCGGCGGCGCGCAACGAATCGCCGGGCGGCCCGCCCTGCACGCAACGATTCGCTCACCGGCGCGCAACGGCTCCTCCTTGTCCGGCCGAGGGCGCCGACCGTACCGTCTAAACGGCCCCCCCAACCCTCTCGTACCGGTGGAGAACACGCATGCGCACCGCCCTGCTCCAGAGCTCCGGCCGCCCCGGCTCGGTCGTCGAGAACCTCAAGGTGCTCGACGAGGCCGCGGGCCGTGCCGCCGCCGCGGGGGCCGGGCTGCTGATCGCCCCGGAGATGTTCCTCACCGGGTACGCGATCGGCGAGGCGATCGCCCGGCTCGCCGAGCCCGCCGACGGCGACTCCGCGGACGCCATCGCGGACATCGCCTCCCGGCACGGTCTGGCCATCGCCTACGGCTACCCGGAGCGCAACGGCGAGACCGTCTTCAACGCCGCCCAGCTCATCTGCGCCGACGGCACCCGCCTCGCGAACTACCGCAAGACCCATCTCTTCGGCGGCTTCGAGCGCGACCACTTCACCCCGGGCGACCAGCCGGTCGTCCAGGCCGAGCTGGACGGCCTCCGTATCGGCCTGATGATCTGCTACGACGTCGAGTTCCCGGAGAACGTCCGCGCCCACGCGCTGGCCGGCACCGACCTCCTCGTGGTCCCCACGGCCCAGATGCATCCGTTCCAGTTCGTCGCCGAGTCCCTCGTACCGGTGCGGGCCTTCGAGAACCAGATGTACATCGCCTACGTCAACCGCGTCGGCGAGGAAGGGGAGTTCGAGTTCGTCGGGCTGTCCACCCTCGCCGGACCCGACGGGGTCGCCCGCGCCCGGGCCGCCCGGATCGAGGAGATCGTCCTCGCCGATGTCGACCCCGCCCACCTCGCCGCCTCCCGCGAGGCCAACCCGTACCTCAAGGACCGCCGCCCCGGTCTCTACGGGTCCCTCGTCTGATCCCCGCAGCCTCCTCCCCCCGAGTTCTTCCCGCGCAAGGAGTCCGTACCCCATGACGTCCACGGTGCCCAACGCCGTCGAGCACGCAGACGAGCAGCAGCCGCCGATCACCATGTTCGGCCCGGACTTCCCCTACGCCTACGACGACTTCCTCGCCCACCCGGCGGGGCTCGGCCAGATACCCGCGACGGAGCACGGCACCGAGGTCGCCGTCATCGGCGGTGGCCTGTCCGGCATCGTGGCCGCCTACGAGCTGATGAAGATGGGCCTCAAGCCCGTCGTCTACGAGGCCGACAAGATCGGCGGCCGGCTGCGCACCGTCGGCTTCGAGGGCTGCGACCCGTCGCTGACCGCCGAGATGGGCGCCATGCGCTTCCCGCCGTCCTCCACGGCGCTCCAGCACTACATCGACCTCGTGGGCCTCCGGACCAAGCCCTTCCCCAACCCGCTCGCCGAGGCCACCCCCTCCACCGTCGTGGACCTCAAGGGGGAGAGCCACTACGCCGAGACCCTCGACGACCTGCCACAGGTCTACCGCGACGTGGCGAACGCGTGGAACGCCTGCCTGGAGGAGGGCGCCGACTTCTCCGACATGAACCGCGCGATGCGCGAGCGCGATGTGCCGCGCATCCGCGAGATCTGGGCGAAGCTCGTCGAGAAGCTCGACAACCAGACGTTCTACGGCTTCCTCTGCGAGTCCGAGGCCTTCAAGTCCTTCCGGCACCGCGAGATCTTCGGCCAGGTCGGCTTCGGCACCGGCGGCTGGGACACCGACTTCCCGAACTCCATCCTGGAGATCCTGCGGGTCGTCTACACCGAGGCCGACGACCACCACCGGGGCATCGTCGGCGGCTCCCAGCAGCTGCCGCTGCGCCTGTGGGAGCGCGAGCCCCAGAAGATCGTGCACTGGGCCCACGGGACATCCCTGAAGTCCCTGCACGAGGGCGGCGAGCCCCGGCCCGCCGTCACCCGGCTGCACCGCACCGCCGGCAACCGGATCACCGTCACCGACGCACACGGCGACATCCGCACCTACCAGGCGGCGATCTTCACCGCCCAGTCCTGGATGCTGCTCTCGAAGATCGCCTGTGACGACGCGCTGTTCCCGATCGACCACTGGACGGCCATCGAGCGCACCCACTACATGGAGTCCAGCAAGCTCTTCGTGCCGGTGGACCGGCCGTTCTGGCTGGACAAGGACGAGGAGACGGGCCGGGACGTCATGTCGATGACGCTCACCGACCGGATGACCCGCGGCACCTATCTGCTGGACGAGGGCCCGGACAAGCCCGCCGTCATCTGCCTGTCCTACACCTGGTGCGACGACAGCCTGAAGTGGCTGCCGCTGTCCGCCGCCGAGCGGATGGAGGTCATGCTGAAGTCGCTCGGCGAGATCTACCCGAAGGTCGACATCAGGAAGCACATCATCGGCAACCCCGTGACGGTCTCCTGGGAGAACGAGCCGTACTTCATGGGCGCGTTCAAGGCCAACCTCCCCGGCCACTACCGCTACCAGCGCCGCCTGTTCACGCACTTCATGCAGGACCGGCTGCCCGCCGACAAGCGGGGCATCTTCCTCGCCGGCGACGACATCTCCTGGACGGCCGGCTGGGCGGAGGGCGCCGTGCAGACCGCGCTCAACGCCGTGTGGGGCGTGATGCACCACTTCGGCGGCGCGACCGACCCGACCAACCCCGGCCCCGGCGACGTCTACGACGAGATCGCGCCGGTGGAGCTGCCGGAGGACTGAGCCGGACCGACGGACCGAAGGCGGGCGGCCGGTCAGATGTCGGCCGCCCGTGCCGTCGTGTACACCTGCGCGGCCACGTCCTTCAGCTCCTGCGCGTCGCGGACCGAGCCCTGAAGGTCGATGAGGATCTCATCCAGGCCGACCTCGGCGTGCGCCGCCAGGTCCTCCACGATCTGGTCGACATCGCCCTGGAAGGGGCCCCGGTCCGCGCCGGGGAGCGGCTTCGCCGAGTACACGGCGTTCGCGCGCAGCACCGTCTGGAGCGGCTCGACGCGGCCGCGCTCGGCGGCCAGGTCCTGGAGGGCGCGCCACTGCCGGGCCAGCGTCTCGGCGCCGAGGCCCACAGGGAGCCACCCGTCGGCCTTCTCCACCAGCCGCTGCTGGGCGCTCTGGTTGGTCGCCGCCAGCAGAATCGGGATCGGCCGGGCCGGCTTGGGCGCGACCACCGCCGACGAGATCGTCGTGAGCCGGCCCTCGTAGGAAACCGGGTCCGGACCCCAGACGGCACGGCAGACATCGATGATCTCGTCCATGACCCGGCCGCGCTCCTCGAACGGGCGCACCCCGGCCGCCGCGTACTCGTCGAGGGACCAGCCCGTGCCCAGGCCCGCCACGATCCGGCCGCCGCTCGCCGCGTCCAGGGAGGCGAGCGCCTTGGCGAGCTGGAAGGGGCCGTGCAGGGGCGCCACCAGTACGCTCGTGCCGAGCCGGACCCGGTGGGTGGCGGTGACGGCGAGGGCGAGCGCGACCAGGGGGTGGGCCACTCCGCGGTAGCTGTCCGGCCAGGGCAGGCCCTCGACGTCGTAGAGCCCCTGGGCCGTGGACTCGGGGAACAGGGCCCGCTCGTACACCCACAGGCTCTCGTAGCCCATCTCCTCGGCGGCGCGTGCGACATCCGGCACGTCCCGCCCGATGTCGTACTGCTTGTTCTGGGGGAGGCCGAGTCCGAGCCGGGTCGCCATACCTGTTGCTCCTTCGCCATGGATGGGCCCCCCGATGCAACGTACAGCGGGCACAGGGCGCTGCCCGGCACGACAGGCGAGGACGGCCGGATCAGTGCGGAAGGGGTGTGAGCAGCATCCGGCTCGCGAATCCCACCGCCGCGTCGAGCCGGCGCGCGAACTCCTCGGCGACGTCCGGCAGATGCCGCAGCGCCCACAGTGCCCGGGCCGCCGACCACGCCGCCTCCCGGGCCCGCTCCAGGCTCCACGCGCCGAGCAGATGCGTCAGCGGGTCGGCGAGCTGGAGCAGATCGGGGCCGGGCATCAGGTCTTCACGGATGCGCTCCTCCAACGCGCCGAGGAGGTCGCCCACCCGCTCGAACTCGTCCTCCAGAGCGGCCGGTTCGCGGCCGAGCGCGCGGCAGGTGTCCACGACGGCGAGCGCCAGGTCATGGCCGATGTGGGCGTTGATGCCGGCGAGCGCGAACTGCAGCGGTCGTACGCCCGGATGGCGCCGCAACTGGAACAACGGCCTCCAGCAGGCGGGCAACGGTCCCTCCTCGGCCACGGCCAGATAGCGCTCGGCGAACCGAACGTCCAGCGCGATCGCCCCGTGGCGGTCCCGGAAGTACCCGGCGTCCAGACGGCGGTCGACCTCCTCGGTGACGGCGAGGTAGACGCGGTTGAAGACCGCGACCCCATCGTGCTCCGGCCAGGCTCCGTCGAGCGCGCGCATGCGTGAGACGACCGTGTCCACCTCGGTCGTGAACTGCTCCAAGCGCACCATGGGGGCAGGGTCGCAGCCCGGGCCGACCGGAGCGGCCGCGGCCCGCGCGCTTCCCCGGAACGGGGGACGCCCCCCATGGGCCATCAGGGGTACGGGAGGGGCGTCCACGAACCGGCGTTCCGGTGTGCGCCGCGCTTACGAGCGGGTGTGCCCGTGTGCGCAGCGTCTATGAGCCGGTGTGCCCGCGGGCGTCCCGGGAGGCCACGGCGCCGTCGTCCCCGGCGCCCTCCTCGTCGTACGCGGAGGTGCCCGAGTCCAGCAGCGGCTCCTGTGTCTTCAGATGCGCGGGGGCCAGCGCCCGCAGCGCGTGATAGCCGGTGATGACGACCACCGTGCCCAGGGCGATCCCGCTCAACGAGAAGTGGTCGCTGAACTTCAGGCTGACGTTGCCGACGCCGATGATGATGCCCGCGGCGGCCGGCACCAGGTTCAGCGGGTTGCGCAGGTCGACCTTGGAGCTGATCCAGATCTGCGCGCCGAGCAGGCCGATCATGCCGTACAGGATGACGGTGATGCCGCCGAGTACCCCGCCGGGGATCGCGGCCACGGTCGCGCCGAACTTGGGACAGACGCCGAAGAGCAGGGCGAAGCCGGCCGCGGCCCAGTAGGCGGCGGTCGAGTAGACCCGGGTGGCCGCCATCACGCCGATGTTCTCGGAGTACGTCGTGTTGGGCGGGCCGCCGACCGCGGTGGAGAGCATGGAGGCGACGCCGTCCGCGGAGATGGCGGTGCCCAGCTTGTCGTCCAGCGGGTCGCCGGTCATCTCGCCGACCGCCTTGACGTGCCCGGCGTTCTCCGCGACCAGCGCGATCACCACGGGCAGGGCGACCAGGACGGCGGACCACTGGAAGGACGGTCCGTGGAAGTGGGGCAGGCCGATCCAGTCCGCCTTGCCGACACCCGACAGATCCAGGCGCCAGTGGTCGGTGAGCCGGCCGCTCGCGTCCACCGAGTGGATCTTTCCGAGGACCCGGTCGAACGCCCACGAGATCCCGTAGCCGAAGACCAGGCCCAGGAAGATCGCGATGCGTGACCAGAAGCCGCGCAGACACACCACGGCGAGCCCGGTGAACAGCATCACCAGCAGTGCGGTCCACTGGTCCTGCGGCCAGTACGTCGACGCGGTCACCGGCGCGAGGTTGAACCCGATCAGCATGACCACCGCGCCGGTCACGATCGGCGGCATCGCCGCGTGGATGATCCGCGCCCCGAACCGCTGGACGGCGAGGCCCACCAGGAACAGCACGACGCCCACGACGAACACGGCACCGGTGACGGTGGCGCTGGTGCCGCCCTGCGCCCGGATCACCGCGGCGACCCCCACGAAGGACAGGGAGCAGCCGAGGTAGCTCGGCACCCGGCCGCGGGTGGCCAGCAGGAAGATCACGGTTGCGACGCCCGACATCATGATCGCGAGGTTGGGATCGAGTCCCATGAGCACGGGCGCCACGAAACTCGCCCCGAACATGGCCACGACGTGCTGGGCGCCGAGCCCGATCGTGCGGGGCCAGGAAAGCCGTTCGTCGGGGCGGACGACCGCTCCGGGCGCGGGCGTACGCCCGTCACCGTGCAGCTTCCAGCGCACGCCGAGGTCCATGGTGAAGCTTCTCTTTCTCTGTACGTGGAGAACTGTCCGAACCATTGTCAGGGGCACCAGCGGGTCCTACGCTCACACGATCCCACTCATGAACTTTGTTCACGTATATGGTCAGAGCTTTGGTGAGTGCTCGATCCCGGCCGGCCGCCCTTCTCACGGCCGCGACCGCCTTCGCGGCCGTGGCGATCGCGGGCGTACCCACCGCCTCGGCCCATGCGGCCCGAAGGTTCCGGGGGTCGCCGTCCTCGACGGCACCCGGCTGCGACAGGCCAGACTCCGGAAGGGGCGGTTGCTCTGGACGGTGGCGGTGCTGTCGTCGACCGCGCGGAGAATTGCCCCTGCCCCACGGAGGGAGTCGGCTGAGCGACCGCTTACCATGGGAGGGTCCAGCGCCGCAGCGTCGCGAGCGCCTCACCAGGAACGTCTCAGGAGCCCCGCCCGTGACCGTCGAAGCCCAGGCCGCGCCCGCCGTGTCGTACGGCCGGCTGATCCCCGTCGTCGTGCACTTCGACGACCTGGACGCGCTGGGACTGCTCCACAACGCGCGCTACCCGGTGATGGTCGAGCGCGCATGGTCGGCCCTGTGGCACGAACAGGGGTTCACGTTCGAAGGCGACTGGCAGGCCGCCGGGGACTTCTGCAACGCCGTCAAGGAGTTGCGGATCAGCTACGAGTCCCCGGTGACCAAGCCCGGCGTGTACGCCGTGCACCTGTGGCTGGAGCGGCTCGGGAACACCGGCCTCACCTACGGGTTCCGGTTCTGCTCGGCCGACGGAGCGGTGACGTACGCGCACGGCACCCGGGTCCTCGTCCGGCTCGACGCGGCCACGCTGCGCCCCACCTCGTGGGGCGAGCGGTTCAGGACCGTGGGCCGGGAACTGCTGCGTCCGGCCGACTGATCCTCAAACGGTCCCGCTCGCCCGCGCGCAGCACCCCCGCGAACGCGGCCAGCCCGCAGGCCAGCACCGTCACCAGGCCGAACGACACCACGAGGCTGGTCGCCTGGGCCAGTCCGCCGATCGCGCTCGGCGCCACAAGGCCCGAGGTGTAGGTGATGGTCGCGACGCCCGCGATGGCCTGGCTGGGGTTCGGCCCGCTGCGGCCCGCCGCCGCGAAGCACAGGGGCACGACGACCGCGATGCCGAGGCCCATCAGCGCGAACCCGGCCATCGCCACTGCCGGATGGCCCGCGCTCACGATCAGCAGGCCACCGAGGACGGCCAGGACGCCGCTCGCCCGTACGGTGCGTACCGAGCCGAAACGGTCCACCACCGTGTCACCCGCGAGCCGGGCGACGGCCATGGTGAGGGTGAAGCCCGTCGTGCAGGCGGCCGCGAGCCCGGCGGAGGTGCCGAGCTGGTGCCGCAGATACACGGCGGACCAGTCCAGGCTCGCTCCCTCCGCGAACACCGCGCAGAACCCGATGGCACCGATCAGCAGCGCCGACTTCGGCGGCAGCGCGAACCGGGGCGGCGGCTCCTCGTCCTCGCCGGGCTGGAGGTCCAGTACCCAGGTGCAGGCGACCAGCCCCAGCACGGTCAGCACGGCGGCCGCCAGGACGTGATGCATTCGGGCGTCCGAGCCGAGGTGCGCGGCGAGGGTGCCGGCGGCCGAGCCCAGCAGGGCGCCCGCGCTCCACATGCCGTGCAGACCGGACATGATCGAGCGGCCGAGCCGGTTCTCGACCTCCACGCCGAGGGCGTTCATCGCGACGTCCGCCATGCCCGCCGTGGCGCCGTAGACGAACAGCGCCGGGCACAGGGTGAGCAGGTTCGGGGCCAGGGACGGCAGGACCAGGGAGAGCGTCCACAGCGCGAGCAGGCCGCGCAGCGCGGTGCGGGCGCCGAAGCGATGGGTGATGCGGCCCGCGAGCGGCATGGCCAGGGACGCACCGAGCGCGGGGAACGCCAGCGCCAGTCCCAGCTGGCCGGCGCTGACCGAGGAGTGGTCCTGGATCCATGGCACCCGGGTCGCGAAGGAGCCGGTCACGGCGCCGTGCACGGCGAACACGGCGGCCACGGCGTACCGGGCGCGCCTCACCTCGCGCTGCGTGCAGCCCTTGCCGGTCATCGCACTCATTCTCGGGCCCCTCCCCAGGTGTCCGCCCCGCTGCGGGCGGTAAACTATCAGGAACCCTGCCTGATAGATAGAGCGGGGAAGGGAGCCGCGCCTCGAACGGCCCGTCGATCTGGGAGGATCCCGGCATGCCCGCATCCCCGAGCACCGCCCGGGCCATCAACGACCGGCTCGCCCTGCGCCTGCTGCAGCAGGAAGGCCCGTTGACGGCAGGGCGGTTGAAACAGCTCACCGGACTGTCCCGGCCCACGGTCGCCGACCTCGTCGAGCGGCTGGCCGCGGCGGGGCTGATCGCGGTGGTGGGGGAGTCGGGCGAGCAGCGGCGCGGTCCGAACGCGCGTCTGTACGGAATCGTCGCCGACCGCGCCCATCTCGCGGCCCTCGACGTGCGCACCGCAGGCGTCTCCGTCCTGGTGTCCGACCTGCTCGGCGGGGTGCTCGCCGAGGCGTCGGTGCCGATCGGCGGCGACACCGGGACGGGGCCCGCGGTGGAGCAGGCGGTGACGCTGGTGGAGCGCGCCGCGAAGGAGGCCGGTGCCGCGTCCCTGCACACGGTCGGGATCGGGGCGCCCGGACTGATCGACCCCGCCACCGGGGAACTGCGCGACACCACCGGGCTGCCCGAATGGCACCGCCGTCTGGTGACCGCGCTCCAGGAGCGGCTGCCCGCGCGCGTGATCGTGGAGAACGAGACCAACCTCGCCGCGCTGGCCGAGCAGCGCGAGGGCGCCGCCCGCGACCATGACACCTTTGTGCTGCTGTGGCTGGGGTACGGCACCGGAGCGGCCGTGGTGCTGGACGGCGCCCTGCGCCGCGGTGCCTCGGGCGGCACCGGCGAGATCGGCTTCCTGCCGGTGCCGGGTACGGCGACGCTGCCGTCGGCGACGGACTGCGAGGGGGGCTTCCACTCCCTGGCGGGAGCGGCCGCCATCGCCGAACTGGCGGGTGCCCATGGAATGTCGACCGAGGGGCAGGCCAACGGCCCGGCCGTGGCCGCACTGGTCCACCGGGCCGTACGGGCGGTGGAAGGCCGGCGCGCGGGGGACGTCCGGCGCGCGGGGGACGGCCGGGCTGCCGGGGCGGGCCGGCGAGCCGCCGTGGGCCGGAGCGCGGGAGCGGGCCCCCACGCCGGCCCGGACGAGCACACCGCCTCCGCCTTCCTCGACGCCCTCGCCGACCGTCTCGCCATCGGCGCCGCCTCCGTGACCGCGGTCCTCGACCCCGGCTGTGTGGTGCTCGGCGGCGAGGTCGGGCAGGCGGGCGGCCGGGTGCTCGCGGGGCGTGTCCAGGAGCGGCTCGTCCGTATGTCGCCGCTGCCGACCGAGGTACGGGCGAGCGCGCTGGGCGGCGGCGCGGTCCTGCGCGGTGCGCTGCTGACCGCTCGGGACGGCGCGCAGGACGACCTCTTCACGCCCCCCGCCCGCTGACCGGAGGCGGCCGATCGGCACCGCGTCTGGGGGCCCGGCGGCGGGGCAAGGGCCTCCGTCACCGCCGCCGGGCCGTTCGGGGACGGCGCACTGCGCCGGGACCGCCGACGTTAAAAGGACTAGACCAGTACGTCAATAGGTATGGACCAATGACCAATCGCCGTAAATGGCAAGGGTGTTGTCCTGAACGCGAGAACGCCGGTGTTGCCCCGTTGTGTGAGGTGAGGCCCGGTGGATCCCTGACGCGCAGTAGGTGAACATGTGAGGCAGCGCACACCGGGTCACCCGCATGGCCGCGGATGAGGCGTGGCAGACTGGCCCTGTACCAGAAGCAGCGCACTCCGGGGTCGGTGAAAGTCCGAACCGGCGGTTACAGTCCGCGACCCGGTCGCTTCCAGCGATCGGTTGACCAGGTGAAACTCCTGGACCGACGGTTAAAGTCCGGATGGGAGGCAGTGCGCGGCGGGCGGGCATTCGTGCGCGCCGCCGTACCGGCTCGTCCTGAGGACGGGCCCTGTCCGGCGTCGCCCCGGTGTCCTCGCCCGTGTCCGCTGTCGTCATCGACAGGCCCCGGAGTCCGTGCCCGACTGAGGCAGGAGGACCCGGGAAGTGTTCACCGGAATCGTCGAAGAGCTGGGTGAGGTCACCGCCGTCGAGAATCTCGGCGACTCCTCCCGCTTCCGGCTCCGTGGACCCGTCGTCACCGAGGGAGCCCGGCACGGCGACTCCATCGCCGTCAACGGTGTCTGTCTCACCGTCGTGGAGCACGAGGGCGACGAGTTCACCGCCGATGTGATGGCGGAGACCCTGGAACGCTCCAGCCTCGGCGCCCTCACGGCCGGCTCCCGGGTCAACCTCGAACGTCCCACCGCCGTCGGCGCGCGCCTCGGCGGCCACATCGTGCAGGGCCACGTCGACGGCACCGGAACGGTGCTGGCGCGCACGGCCTCCGAGAACTGGGAGATCGTCAAGGTCGCGCTGCCCGCGCAGCTTTCGCGCTACGTCGTCGAGAAGGGCTCCATCACCGTCGACGGCATCAGCCTCACCGTCGTCGACGCGGGCCCGGACTACTTCACCGTCAGCCTCATCCCCACCACCCTCGCCCTGACCACGCTCGGCCTCAAGCAGCCCGGTGACCCGGTCAACCTTGAGGTCGACATCGTCGCCAAGTACGTCGAGCGGCTGCTGGCGAACGGGGCCACCCGGTGAACTGGCTCAACTCCGAGGCCTTCGTCCTGTTCGGCCAGCACATCAAATGGTCGGACATGATCGGCAACGTCATCGGCCTGATAGCCCTGGCGTTCGGCTGGCGGCGCTCCCTGTGGAGCTGGCCGGCCCAGTTCCTGTCCGGGCTCATCCTCTTCGCGGCCTTCGCCACCGCCCATCTGTCCGGCAGCGCCGGCAAGCAGATCGTGGTCATGACCGTCGCCGTCTACGGCTGGTGGCGGTGGAACCGCGGCAAGGACAAGGGGGAGGACGGCCACATCGCCGTGCGGTTCGCCACCTGGCGGGAGCGCGCCGTCCTGGCCGGCGCCGCGGCCGTGGGCACGCTCGCCGTGGCGGGCCTGTTCACCGCCTACCCGTCGCTGTCGTGGGACCCCTGGCCCGACGCCTACATCTTCGTCGGCACCATCGTCGCCATGTACGCCCAGGCGCGCGGCATGGTCGAGTTCTGGTTCGCCTGGCTGCTCGTCGACGCCGTCGGCGTCCCCCTCAACTTCGCCAACGGCTTCGCCTTCTCCGGATTCGTCTACGTCATCTACGGCGCGCTCGTCCTGTGGGGCATGCGCGACTGGTGGCTGCGCTCCCGCAACGCCGCGCGGCCCGTTCTGGAAGGAGCCCACGCATGACGACCGCGCCGGTCCTGTACAGCATGGACAACATCGAGGACCTCACGCTCGACCCGGTCGAGCAGGCCATCGCCGACATCGCGGCCGGCCGCCCGGTCGTGGTCGTCGACGACGAGGACCGCGAGAACGAGGGCGACCTCGTCATCGCCGCCGAGAAGGCCACCCCCGAGATCGTCGCCTTCATGATGAGCGAGTGCCGCGGCCTGATCTGCGCCCCCATGGAGGGCGACGAACTGGACCGCCTCGAGCTCCCCCAGATGGTCGACCACAACACCGAGTCGATGCGCACCGCGTTCACCGTGTCCGTCGACGCGAGCGGCGCCCATGGGGTGACCACCGGGATCTCCGCCTCCGACCGCGCCACCACCCTGCGGCTGCTCGCCGGGGGAGAGGCAGGCCCCGGCGACTTCGTCCGCCCCGGCCACATCTTCCCGCTGCGCGCCAAGCCCGGCGGCGTCCTCGTCCGCAACGGCCACACGGAGGCCGCCGTCGACCTCGCCCGGCTCGCGGGGCTGCGCCCGGCCGGCGCGATCGTGGAGATCGCCGGCGAGGACGGCCATATGCTGCGCCTGCCGGAACTCATCCCGTTCGCCCGCAAGCACGGCCTGACGATCGTCTCGATCGAGGACCTGATCGCCTACCGCCGCACCTCCGAGCCCACGGTCCGCCGCGAGGCCGAGGTCCGCCTGCCGACCGCCTTCGGCACCTTCACCGCGTACGGCTACCGGTCGACCGTCGACGGCGTCGAGCATGTCGCCCTCGTCCACGGCGAGATCGGCGACGGCGAGGACGTGCTGGTCCGCGTCCACTCCGAGTGCCTCACCGGCGATGTCTTCCACTCCCTGCGCTGCGACTGCGGCCCCCAGCTGGAGGCGTCCCTGGAGCGCATCCAGGCCGAGGGCCGGGGCGTGGTGGTCTATCTGCGCGGCCACGAGGGACGCGGCATCGGGCTGATGTCCAAGCTGCGCGCCTACGAACTCCAGGAGCGCGGCCGGGACACGCTGGACGCCAACCTGGAGCTGGGCCTGCCCGCCGACGCCCGTGACTACGCCGCCGGCGCCCGGATCCTGACGGACCTCGGTGTCCACAGCCTGCGTCTGATGACCAACAACCCCGACAAGACCGAGGCGTTGACCCGACACGGCCTCAAGGTCACCGAGCGGGAGCCGATGCCCGTACAGGCGGGCGAGCACAACCTCCGTTACCTGCGCACCAAGCGGGACCGGATGGGGCACGACCTGCCCTGGCTGGACACGACCGCCGTGTCCGCCTGCGGCAACCAGTAACAGAGCACTGAGGAGAGACGTGAGCGGCAAGGGTGCACCGGAACTGTCCGTACGCAACGTGAGCGACCTGCGGGTCGGCGTGATCGCGGCACAGTGGCACGACAAGGTGATGGACGGTCTGGTCGACGGGGCCCTGCGTGCCCTGCGCGAGCTGGGGATCGACGAGCCGACGCTGCTGCGGGTCCCCGGCAGCTTCGAGCTGCCGGTCGCCGCCAAGGTGCTCGCGGGCCGGGGCTACGACGCCATCGTCGCCCTGGGGGTCGTGATCCGTGGCGGCACTCCCCACTTCGACTATGTGTGCCAGGGCGTCACCCAGGGCCTCACCCAGGTGTCCGTGGAGACCGGCGTCCCCGTCGGCTTCGGCGTCCTGACCTGTGACACCGAGGAGCAGGCCCTGGACCGCGCGGGCCTGGAGGGTTCCCACGAGGACAAGGGCCACGAAGCGGTGACGGCGGCGGTGGCGACCGCCGCGACGCTTCGCTCCGTCTCCGAGCCCTGGCACTGAGACAGCGCCCGGAGCGCGTAGGGTTAGCAGCATCATGTCCAAGAAGACGTTCGAGGAGCTGTTCACCGAGCTCCAGCACAAGGCCGTCCATGGGGATCCCGCCACCTCCCGCACCGCCGAGCTGGTCGGCAAGGGCGTCCATGCCATCGGCAAGAAGGTCGTCGAGGAGGCCGCCGAGGTCTGGATGGCCGCGGAGTACGAGGGCAAGGAGGCGGCCGCCGAGGAGATCTCCCAGTTGCTCTACCACGTTCAGGTGATGATGGTGGCGCGCGGAATCTCCCTGGACGACGTCTACGCCCACCTCTGAGCCAGCCCGCACACAGTTCCGTACGAACGAGCAAAGGAAGCCGACCTCATGCTGCGCATCGCCGTCCCCAACAAGGGTTCACTGTCCGGCCCTGCGGCGGAGATGCTGCATGAGGCCGGCTACCAGCAGCGCCGGGAGTCCAAGGAACTGAGAATCGTCGACCCGGAGAACGAGGTCGAGTTCTTCTACCTCCGCCCTCGCGACATCGCGATCTACGTCTCCTCCGGCCGCCTCGACATCGGCATCACCGGACGGGACCTGCTCATCGACTCCGGGGCCAACGCCGAGGAGATCCTTCCGCTCGGCTTCGCCCGCTCGACCTTCCGCTTCGCGACCAAGCCCGGCACCGCGAACGGCATCGAGGACCTCTCGGGCATGACGGTCGCCACCTCCTACGAGGGCATCGTCGCCAAGCACCTCGCAGACCAGGGCATCGACGCCAGCGTCGTCCACCTGGACGGCGCCGTCGAGACCGCCATCGAACTCGGTGTCGCCGAGGTCATCGCGGACGTCGTCGAGACCGGCACCTCGCTGCGCAACGCGGGGCTGGAGGTCTTCGGCGAGCCGATCATGAAGTCCGAGGCGATCGTCGTCCGCCGCACCGGCGCCGGCACCGAGGAAGCCAAGGTCCAGCAGTTCCTGCGGCGCCTCCAGGGCGTCCTGGTGGCCCGGACGTACGTGATGATGGACTACGACTGCCGGGTCGAGCAGCTCGAGAAGGCGGTCGCCCTCACCCCGGGCCTGGAGTCCCCGACCGTCTCCCCCCTGCACAACGAGGGCTGGGTCGCCGTCCGCGCCATGGTCCCGGCCAAGGAGGCCCAGCGGATCATGGACGACCTGTACGCCATCGGCGCCCGGGCCATCCTGACCACGGCGATCCACGCCTGCCGTCTGTGAGGGATCGCACACCGATGTCGGATCAGCCGGGCCTGCCCGCCCTCCCCGTGACGTTCCGGCCCGCCCGCACCCGGGCCGTGCTGCTCACCGCGGCGATCGCCATATTCGCCGTCATCACCACGGTCGCCCTGCTGCTGGAGGCGCTCACCACCGGGGAACGGCTCAGCTTCGTCCTCACGGCGGCCCTCCTCGGCGGCGTCCTGCTGCTGCTCTCCCGGCCCAAGGTCGTCGCCGACGAATCCGGGGTCACCGTCGTCAACATCGCCAGCCGGCGCCGCCTGGACTGGGCGGAGATCCTCCAGGTCAACCTCCGTCCGGGTGACCCCTGGGTGTTCCTCAACCTGAGCGACGGCACCAGCCTGCCCGCTCTCGGCATCCAGCCGGGCATCGCCAAGCAGCGGGCGATCGAGGACGCGCGCACGCTGCGCGCGCTCACCGAGGCCCGTTCCACGGCCGGTGCCGAGCGACATCAGGGCTGACTCCGGGACGTCCCCCCGACACATACGACGGAATCTTGATTAATCTTGGGGGGAGAGGCGTTCGTGTTGCGCCTCCGCCCCTGAGGCTCCGCCCGGTGCTCAGGGGTTCCTGCTACCCGAGGAGTGACTCCCTCCGGCGATGGACGGATCGTCCTGTAGTACCTGCGCCGCCCCCTGCCGACATAGCGCGGACCGCACCCATGAGGTCCGCGTCGACGCGGAGGCGGCGGCATCATGACCCTCGCTCTGCTGCTCCTCGGGGCGGCTTTTCTGCTCATCCTGGCCAATGGGTTCTTCGTCGCGGCCGAATTCGGACTGGTCACGGTCGAACGGCCCGACGCCGAGAAGGCCGCGGCCGGGGGCGACCGACGGGCCCATGCGGTCGTGGAGTCGCTCAAGGAGCTGTCCTTCCAGCTCTCCGGCACCCAGCTCGGCATCACCATCACCTCGCTCCTCGTCGGCATGCTCGCCGAACCGGCGCTCAGCCGGGTGCTGCGTGGTCCCCTGGGCCTCATAGGGATCCCCGAGGGCGCTGCCGGCGGCATCGCGGTGGTCGTCGGCATGCTCCTGGCGTCCGCCGCCCAGATGGTGATCGGTGAGCTGGTACCCAAGAACTGGGCGGTCTCCCGCCCGCTCCAGGTCGCCCGCTTCGTCGCGGGCCCCCAGCATCTGTTCTCCCGGCTGTTCCGGCCCGTCATCGCGGCCCTCAACGCGGTCGCCAACCGGCTGGTGCGCGCGCTCGGCGTCGAGCCCGCCGCGGAGCTGGCCTCCGCCCGTACGCCCGGGGAGCTGGTGTCCCTGGCCCGGCACTCGGCGCTGGCCGGAGCGCTGGAACAGGACACGGCCGACCTGTTCGTACGGACGCTGTCCCTCGGTGAGCTGACCGCCCAGCATGTGATGACCCCCCGGGTCAAGGTGAGCGCGCTCCAGTCGTCCGCCACGGCGGAGGACGTCGTCAATCTCACCCGCGCGACCGGACTGTCCCGTTTCCCCGTCTACCGGGAGAAGATCGACGAGATCGTCGGCATGGTGCACCTCAAGGACGCTCTCGCGGTGCCCGCACACGAACGGCTGCGCACCCCCGTGGTCCGTATCGCCCAGACGCCGCTGCTGGTCCCCGAGACCCTGCCCGTGCAGCCCCTCCTGGAGCAGCTGCGCAGCCAGCAGCCCATCGCGGTCGTCGTCGACGAGTACGGCGGCACGGCGGGGGTCGTCACCCTGGAGGACATCGTCGAGGAACTCGTCGGCGAGGTGCGCGACGAGCACGACGGACACGACCTGCCGGAACTCGCCGTCGCGCCGCCCGAGGACGGGCGCCCCGCCTGGGAGGCCGACGGGAGCTGCCGGGTGGACACCCTCAAGCGCATAGGCCTGGACGTGCCCGAGGGGCCCTACGAGACCGTCGCCGGACTCGTCGCCGATCTGCTCGGCCGGATCCCGGCGCCCGGGGACCGGGCCGAGTTGCCCGGCTGGCGGCTCACGGTGCGCCAGGTGGAGCACTACCGCGCCGAGCGGGTCAGGCTCGTGAAGCTCGTGGACGTTCCCGCGCCGGCCGTGGAGGCCGCGCGATGAGCCTGCTGCAACTCCTGTTCGCCGCTGTGCTGGTGCTCGTGAACGGGTTCTTCGTCGGCGCCGAGTTCGCGCTGGTGTCCGTGCGGCGCAGCCAGATCGAGCCGCTCGGCACCGCACGGGCCCGGCAGGTGCTCCACGGTCTCGAGCGGCTCCCGCAGATGATGGCCGCGGCCCAGTTCGGCATCACCGTCTGCTCGCTGACGCTGGGCGCGGTCGCCGAGCCCACGGTGGCCCATCTGGTTGAACCGGTGTTCGAGGCGGCGCGGCTGCCCGACGGGATGGTCCATCCGCTCGGCTATGTGATCGCGCTCGCCGGCGTCGTCTTCTTCCACCTGGTGATCGGCGAAATGGTGCCGAAGAACCTGGCGATGGCGGCACCGGAGAGGGCCGCGCTGTGGCTCGGCCCGGGGCTGGTGGCGTTCGCGCGGCTGTGCCGGCCGGTGACGGTCACCCTGAGCGCCTGCGCCCGGCTGATCCTGAAGCTGTTCCGGGTGGAGCCGAAGGACGAGGTGGAAGCGGTCTTCACCAGCGAGCAGCTCAACCAGCTGGTGGAGGACTCCGGCCAGGCGGGTCTGCTCGACCCCGAGGAGCAGGAGCGGCTGGAGGACGCGCTCGAGCTGGGCTCACGCCCGGTCACCGATGTGCTCCTCGATCCGGCGCTGCTGGTGACCGTGGAGCCCACGGTGACCCCGGGCGAGGTGGTGGCGCTCACGGCGCGCACCGGGTACTCCCGTTTCCCGGTGGTGGCCCGCAACGGTGCCTTCATGGGCTATCTGCACGTCAAGGACGTCCTCGACCTGGAGGAGTCCGAGCGGGCGGTGCCGCAGCAGCTGTGGCGCCCGATGATCACGCTCGCGGCGGAGCTGCCGCTCGATGACGCACTCACGGTGATGCGGCGCGCCGCCACCCACCTCGCCGCGGTCGCCGACGGCTCCGGCCGGGTGCTCGGTCTGGTCGCCTTGGAGGACGTCCTGGAACTCCTGGTGGGCGAGGTCAGGGACCCGGCCCACCGGGAGGCCCCGCCCCAGCCGCGGATGCCGGAGGAGCGGGAAGCCGTACCCGGCTGACGTGGTGGCACGCGGCCGCCATGGTTCCCCGCGCCCCGACCGGGGCGCGGGGAACCGCGCGGTCGACGACGGGGGCCGGTGCCGTTCACAGACCCGGGGGGTCGTGCGGCCCACGCCCGGACAGGACCTCCCCGTACGCCTGCATGAGATCCGGCAGCCGCAATGTCGACAAGTCGTCCCGCGTGGGGATCCCGGGGTACCCACTCAGCCGAAGGTCCCGGTAGGCGCAGCTCTTCTCGTACAGCGTCCGCAGGAACCGCCCGTTGCCGAGTTCGTCGATCCACCCCTGGTCCACGACATGGCCGGCGATGGAGCGCAGCTCGTCCAGCGCCTCCTCGTCCCAGACGTCGCCGTTCTCGGCGGCCAGGACCTCGCCGATCGCGGTCAGCTCCAGGGGCCGGTACGAGGGGAAGTCGACGCGGGTGGTGAAGCGGGAGGACAGCCCGGGGTTGGCGGCCAGCAGACGGTCCATGCCCTCGGGGTAGCCGGCGAGGATCACCACCAGGTGGTCCCGGTTGTCCTCCGCGCGCTTCAGCAGCACCTGGAGGGCCTCGTCGCCGTACGCGTCACCCTTGCCGTAGCCCGAGTTGGACAGCGAGTACGCCTCGTCCACGAACAGCACCCCGCCGATCGCCGAGTCGATCAGCTCATTGGCCTTCACCGCGGTCTGGCCCAGGTACTCGCCGACCAGGTCCGCCCGCTGCGCCTCCACCAGATGGTCACCGCCGAGCAGGCCGAGCGCGTAGAAGACGCGGCCCAGGATGCGGGCCACCGTGGTCTTGCCGGTGCCCGAGGGGCCCGAGAAGACGAAGTGGCGCTTGGGCGGCTGCACGGGTAAGCCCTGGGCCGCCCGCAGCCGCGCCATGTTCAGCTGCGCGGAAAGGGCCTTCACCTGCCGCTTGACCGGCTCCAGGCCGACCATCCGCTCCAGTTCGGCCAGTGCCTCCTCCAGGAGCACCGGATCCGTCGGGCCCGTCGGCAGCGGCGGCGCCGGTACCGTCGCCTTCTCCCGCACGAGGTCGCTCTGCGCCGGCAGCGGGCCCGTCGGCGGGAGGTCGGGCTCGGACAGCTTCACCTCCCGGCTCTCGGGACCGAAGAGCGGATCGAGACCGTCCGGCCCGTCGAACACATCGCCGCCCCCGGCGAGGGCCACCGCCGTGAGGTCGGCCGCGTCGTCGTACCCGTCGCCCTCGGCGATCGCGGCGAGCCGTGCGGAGGTGTCCATGAACGCCGGGTCGACCCGGTGCACCGCCCGGTACAGGGGCAGGGCGGCCGCCGAACGGCCGGTGCCCTCGTGCGCCCGGGCCAGCCAGTACCGCAGCTCCTTGCGCTGCGGCTGCTCGCTGCGGCAGCGCATCAGCGCGGCGGACAGCAGGGGCTCGGCCTGTCCGTACATCTCCAGGCGGACCCGCGCCATCCCGCCGAACAGCCCGGCCTCGATACCCAGCATCGGGTCGTCGATCAGCGGATCGGTGTGCCGGACCAGTTGCTCCCAGTCCTTGACGAGGTAGGCGCGGCAGGCGTGCAGAAAGCGGACCTGGGCGTCGGTGTCGACGGGCGGCAGCCCGGCCAGCGCCCGGTCCAGCTCGGGTACATGGCGGCCGTCCAGCCAGTGCGAGGCGTGCGCGAGCAGCAGATCCCGCGGACTCTCCAGCACCGGCTGCACCCACCAGCCCAGCCAGTACCAGGAGTTGAGGGTCCGCCGATGCCGCGCCCGCTGTTCCCCGAAGCGGTCGCGATGGCGGAACATCCGCAGCAGCGCGGTCGTCGTGTCCACGCGCAGCGCGTGCAGCCCGAGCCAGCCGTCGGCCATCCCGGGATCCATCCGGACCGCCGCGCGGAACTCCTCCTCCGCCTGCGGATAGGCGCCCATGGTGTAGGCGTCGACGCCTCGCAGCCAGGCGAGGTCGGCCGGGGCCTCGGGGCCCCGCGTGCCGAAGTCCATCACGTCCCCCACAAACCGTGCCCCCGTTGGTTCACCGCCGGGCCCGTGCCCGCCGGCCGTTGTGCTCGAAACGCTGTACCGCGGACCGGAGTTGGAACAGTGCGCGAAGCGGCCGTTGTGAAGCTCGCACCGAGAGGCATCGTACCTGCGGGGGAGCGGCGCACCGAAGGGTGCCGCACGAGCCGTTCGCCGAGGTGGGGGCGGAGGGGCGCACGCTGGATGGTGACCGAGGGTGAGCGGATCACGCCTCGCGGCGCCCGGGAAGGGGTTCAAGGGCAGAACGAAGCCCCCGATCACGGGGGAACAACCGGGGGCTTCGCGTCTGGTGGCGGCTTCGAAACCGCACATTGAGAACGTAAGTCCTGCCCCGCCCCCGGGTCAAGCCGACCTGAAGCACTCAAGGAAGTTCGTCCGCAAGGGCCTTCACACGTTCAGCACAACGGTGCGGATCCGTCACTGTGGGTGATCTCCTGGTTCGGACCAGCTACACCGGCAGGCCCGCGCGCCACCTGATAGCCCATCGGCCTCTGGTGCACCAGGAGATCGGCGAACGGCCGCGAGGGGTCCTCGGAGAAGTGCCGCCGCTCCGCGGCCACCCATCCGGCCCAGAACGCGCTCTGCTCCTCGCCGTCCCGGGATCGCCCGCGGGCCCAGGCCTCCTCGCGCGGCACCTCCATCCACAGCAGCCGCGCCAGATGGGGGCGCAGCGCGCGGCGTCCGGCGCCGACCCCTTCGACGAGTACCACCGGAGCGGGCGGCAGCGAGCGGGCGGGGGCGAAACTCCGGGTGCGCCACTCGTAGGGCCGGTAGTGCGCGGTCTCGCCGCGGCCGAGCGGGATGATCACCTCGCGCAGCAGCCGGTCCGTCCAGGCGAACAGCTCTTCGTGGGTGGCGATGTCGTCCAGGTGCAGTACCGGCGCACCGTCGAGCGCCGCCGCCAACCGCGCGGTGAACGTGGACTTCCCGGATCCGGCGTGTCCGTCGACGCCGATGAGGCGGACGGGGCCGCAGGACGGCGCCAGCCGCAGCAGACGGGAGGCGAGCGTGTGAATGGCGATTCCTGGAGGGAAGAGACAGGGGCATTTTCCGAGGGGACATTTTACGCGAGGCGCCCAGCGGTCCGCGGCCGGGGAAATCGGTGCCGCATTGAACTGTTCATTGGTCAATCATCCAGGCGCGTCCAGGCGGCAGAAATCGGCATTCCGGTTGTGCCGCATGGTGAGTAAGGTGCTGGTGCGCAACCGCCGGTGTCGTACGGGGACGGACAGGGGAGCATGGCCGCGGGGTTATTCGCAGGGCAGTACGTATGGCATCCGGCGGCCGACGACCGTGAGCTGGCGAGCGTGTGCGTGGAAGTGCGGGCCGGCCGCTATCTCGGCGCCCATGTCCTGCTGGCCGAGACGCGGCACGACCTCGGGCTGCGCGCCCATCGCTCCCTGGTCCTCGCCTCCGAGGCGGCCGACTCCGACCTGGCCGAACGCTGGCTCGCCGAGGAGCCCGGACCCGAAGCCGCGTTGATGTGGGCGCGCGTGGCCGTGCTGCGGGCGCTGCGGGCCGCGGACGCCCGCGACGAGCGGGCCCGTCCGCTGGAGCACATCGCGCTGAAGGCGTGTGCGCGCGCCACCGTCATGGCGCCCCACGACCCCACTCCCTGGGTGGCCAGACTGGCGCTCTCGCGGCTGCACGAGATCCGTGAGCCGGCTCCGCAGGGGCTGCTCACCGCGCCCCCCGGCCCCTGGGAGCTGTTCTCGCACATCCTGCGGCTCGACCCCTTCCACCGCGAGGGCCACCACCGTTTCCTCGCCTACTTCTTCACCCGCCACCGGGGCTCGGTGAACGCCGCCTGGGACGTCGCCGCCTTCCTCAGCCAGCGGGCGCCGCTCACCTCACCGCTGCGGCTGCTGCCCCTCGTCGCCCTCGTGGAGAGCTACAACCCGGCGCAGTCACTCGCCGACCGCGTCTGGGAACAGCCACAGTGGCGCGCCACCGCGCTCTCGATCTACCAGAACTGGCTGCCGGAGGTCGCCGGTTACCGCTTCACACCGGTGCTCGACCTGGCCTACCTCGCCCATGCCCTGGTCATGGCCGAGTGCGCGTTCGAGGCGCGCGCCGTCCTGATGGCCATGGGGCCCTACGCCTCCCGTATGCCGTGGAGCGTCTTCGGGGACCCCGAGGAACAGCTCTCGCGCGCCCGCCGTGCCTGCGGGCTTCCCGTGCCGGGAGCCGCCTGACCCGTCCCTGGGTCGAACGGTCGACCCCCACCCAGTCAACCCCCCACCCACAGAAAGGGTCCGGTTGTGTCAGAACGGACGTCGATGCCCCGTACGAGACGCCGTGCGGGCCGGGATCCCGTCGCGATCGACGACGACGCGACCCTGCACGCCATGGGATATCCGCGAAAGCTCACCCGAAGGTTCCAGGCCTTCGACAATTTCGCCATATCCTTCACCATCATCAATATCCTCTCCGGCATTTTCTCCTCCTTCGGCTTCGGTATGAACGCGGGCGGACCGCGCATTCTCGTCTTCGGCTGGATCGGGGTCTCCGTCATGGTGCTTTTCGTCGGCGCCGCGATGGCGGAGGTGGCATCCGCCTATCCGACCAGCGGGGCCCTGTATTTCTCCGCCGGAAGACTCGCCCGACGGCACCGGGGCGCCTGGTCCTGGTACACCGGCTGGCTGAACTTCGTGGGCCAGGTGGGCGGCACCGCCGCCACCGGATACGCGGCCGCCACCTTCATCCAGGCGCTCCTCGCCCTCCAGTGGCCCTCCTATCAGCCGACCGCGCACCAGACCGTGCTGATCACGGCGCTGATCATCGTGCTCCAGGGGCTGGCCAACACCTACACCGTGCGACTGGTGGCGGTCCTCAACCGGATCTCCGTGTGGTGGCTGCTGATCGGGCTCGTGGTGATCGTGGGCGCCCTGGTCGCCGGCCCCGAGGAGCACCGGCCGGCCTCGTTCGTGACCCACTTCGTGAACAACACCGGCTTCACCAACGGGCTCTACGGCGGCATGCTCGGCCTGCTCGTCACCAGCTGGACCTTCACCGGCTTCGACGGCAGCTTCCACATGTCCGAGGAGACGGTCCGGGCCACGGTCAACGCCCCCCGGGGCATCACCCGCTCCATCGCCTGGTCGGCGGCCACCGGACTCGTCCTCATGCTGGCCCTGGTGTACAGCATCGGCGACTACGCCAAGGTGGCCGGCTCCTCGGCGCCGCCCGTGCAGATCCTCATCGACGGGCTGGGCACGGGCGCGGCGAAGGCACTGCTGCTGATCGTCATCGGCGCCATGCTCTTCTGCGGCCTGGCCAATCTGACCAGCAACACCCGGCAGATCTTCGCCTTCTCCCGGGACGGCGCGATGCCGGGCTCCCGCTGGTGGCACTCGGTCTCGCCGCGCACCCGTACCCCGGTCAAGGCGGTGTGGCTGGCGGTCGCCTGCTCGCTCGCCCTGGTGCTGCCGGGCTGGTGGTCCCACACCGCCTTCACCGCGATCGTCAGCGTCAACGTCGTGGGGCTCTTCCTGGCCTACGCCGTGCCGATCTTCCTGCGGCTGCGGCTCGGCGCCGACTTCCGCCCCGGGCCCTGGCAGCTCGGACGCTGGAGCCGGCCCATCGGCGTGGTCGCCGTGGCCTGGATCCTGCTGAGCAGCGTGCTGTTCATGCTGCCCCAGGCATCGCCGATCACCGTCGACACCTTCAACTACGCACCGATCGCCCTCGCGGTCGTGCTGGTCGTCGCCACGGTGTGGTGGTTCGCCACCGCCCGGCGCCGCTTCCAGGGGCCGGTCAGCTACGGCCGCCCGGACGAGGTGGCGGCGATGGACCTCGTCTGAGGGACACAGCGGCCCCGGCGCCGCGCCCGGCGGGCCATGCGGTGCAGTGGCTGACCCGCCGGACGCGGGGGTGTGCGGTGCAGTGGCTGACCCGCCGGACGCGGAGGCGCGCGATGCAGTGGCTGACCCGCCGGGCACGGGGCCGTGCGGCGCACGCACTCACCGGCCGGACGCGGAGGCGCGCGGTGCGGGGGCTGACCCGCCGGACGCGGAGGCGCGGGGCACGCAGGTTCGTCGAGCGGATGCAGGCGAGTGGACGGCGCTCGCCTGCGTCCGCCAGACGCGCGCAGGCCCCTGGTCCCGCCAGTGGTCAGGACCAATAGTGGTGGACACGCCGAGGGCCGAAGCGGTGGCGGACTCCCCGGACGGTCGCCATAGTTGGCGCACACCGTGCGTCTGAACCACCGCTTCAGGACACCTGGGGGTCACCCACCGATGAGCAGAGCTTCAGAGCCATCCCGCAGAACCGTCCTCGCCGCCGCGATCGGCGTGGCCGCGGCGACCGGGGCGGTCACGGGTCCGGCGGCCGTGGCCGCCCCGGCCGATCCGGCCACCGGACCGGCGAAGGAATCCCCGCGGCCCGTGGACTACCGTGCCTGGACCACCTACTCCGACTGGCGCAGCGGCGGCAGCCAGGGTGTCCGGGCCCTCGCCGGCACCCGCCCCGGGGTGGTGATCGCCACGCCGGCCGGCCGCACCGACTACACCGACCCGCACACCGGGAAGACCGCGAGCTGGGAGTACGCCACCTGGACCTCGCCGGTGCACCGGCTGTCCGTCCCGTCCACCGAGGCCGTCGCCTCCTGGAACGCGCACACCCCTGCGGGCACCTGGCTCCAGGTCGAACTGCGGGGCACGTACTCCGACGGCACCGACACCCCCTGGTACGTGATGGGCCGCTGGGCGGCCGGCGACCAGGACATCCGGCGGACCTCCGTCGACGGCCAGACCGACGGCAAGAGCAACATCTGGACCGACACCTTCGCCATCGCGGACGCGGCCTCCGGGCTGCGCCTGGTGTCGTACCGCCTGCGCCTGACCCTCCACCGCGCGCCGGGCACCCGGCTCACCCCGACCGTGTGGCGCCTCGGCGCCATGGGCTCCGACATCCCGGACCGCTTCACCGTCCCGGCGTCCGCCCCGGGCCTGGCCCGGGAGCTGGCCGTCCCGCGGTACTCGCAGGAGATCCACAAGGGCCAGTACCCCGAGTACGACAACGGCGGCGAGGCGTGGTGCAGCCCCACCTCCTCGCAGATGATCATCGAGTACTGGGGCCGGCGGCTCACCCCCGAGCAACTGTCCTGGGTCGACCCCTCGTACGCCGACCCGCAGGTCTGCAACGCGGCCCGCTCCACCTACGACTACCAGTACCAGGGCTGCGGCAACTGGCCGTTCAA
This sequence comes from Streptomyces sp. NPDC093261, assembly GCF_044753645.1. Lineage (NCBI taxonomy): Bacteria > Bacillati > Actinomycetota > Actinomycetes > Kitasatosporales > Streptomycetaceae > Streptomyces > Streptomyces sp. NPDC093261. The sequence continues at coordinate 73,779 of NZ_JBIVNO010000009.1, read as the reverse complement.
CGCGGCCTACGCGGCGACGTTCAAGGACCTTCAGGGCGTGGTCACCCGGCTCTCCTCGCTCACCGACCTGGAGCGGCTGATCGCGGCGGGGATCCCCGCGATCACCTCCCAGTCGTTCCTCAAGGAGGAGTTGACGGGTGCGGGCTACGGCACCTCGGGTCATCTGATGACCGTGATCGGCTTCACCGCCGCCGGCGATGTGATCGCCAACGACCCGGCCTCGCCCGACGACGCGGCCGTGCGACGCGTCTACCGGCGGCGGGAGTTCGAGAACATCTGGCTCAGGACCAAGCGGTACAACGCGTCCGGCAAGGTCGCCTCCGGCACCGGCGGGGTCTGCTATCTGTACTTCCCGGCTCATCCGACCGCCCAGCAGCGCAAGGCGCTGGCCGCGGTGGGCGTGCGCTGACGGCAACGTCCCCGGCACCGTCCTCGAAGGCCCCCGCCACCGCGGGGGCCTTCTCGCGCGCCGCGACACCCCGCGCCCGGCCCATCCGGGAACCCTGCCTGTGACCAAGGTCTCCGCCGCACCGGCTCATTCCGGTGGCAAGGTGGACGGATGGGGGAGCCCACCGCACGACCCATGACCAGCGAGCCGCCATGACCGCCATCTCAGCCGCCGCCGCCCGACTCCGCATCCGCACGGGCGGCCCCCGGGACGACGACCCGAAGGCCCTCGAACATGTCGTGGGCTGGGTACTCGTGGTGGTCCTCGCGATGCTCGTCACCCGGCTCGGCTGGTTGTGACGCGAGCGCCACGCCCTTCCTGAATCGGCCAGGATTTCCGAACGGCGTCCCATCGGCTCGATCAGAGTCGAACATGCTGGTGATGTCGTTCTGCGATACTGCGGATGTCCCGCCGGCAGCTGGAGGCTTGGGCCGAAATTGAATAACAGTCAACAGCGAGACGACCTGCGCTCACGGGCGCGCGGCACCGATCGCTCTCTGGCACGCCGGGCCGAACTTATCGCCATCGGGCGGAAGTTATTCTCCGACACCTCGTACGACGCGTTGTCGATGGACGACATCGCACGCCACGCCCATGTGGCCAAAGGGCTGATCTACTACTACTTCAAATCGAAGCGCGGCTATTACCTCGCGATAGTCGAGGATTCGGTGGCCAGTCTCGTGACCCTGGCGGCCGGCAGCCTCGAACTGCCGCCGGTGGAACGGGTGCATCGCACCGTGGACAGCTATCTGCGCTACGCCGAGCACAATCAGGCCGCCTACCGCACGATCGTGAGCGGCGGAGTGGGCTTCGACGCCCAGGTGCAGGCCATCCGGGAGGGAGTGCGCGAGGCGATCGTCACCACCATCGCCGAAGGAGCGTACGGCCGGCGGGAGATCGCCCCGCTGGCGCGCATGGGTCTGCTCGGCTGGGTGTGCAGCGTGGAGGGCGCGACGCTCGACTGGATCGACCGTCCGGTGCTGTCCCGGGACACCATGCGCGAACTGCTCGTGAAGACGCTCGGCGGCACCCTGCGCGCGATCGAGGAGCTGGAACCCTCCTACGTCGCCCCGGCGCCCGCCCGCCGGGACGCCTGACGGCACGCCCCCCGCGGCGCTTCTGGGCGGTAGCCGCCGCCACTCCCGCCCGCCCGCTGGTCGGAACGCGTGCCGAGGGGTGTGCCCGTGTGCGGTGAGGGTCCGCACCCTCAAGAGGACCAGACCGGTTTTGTCAATGGTACGGACCAATTCTCCCGGGCTCGGATGTTTTTTGAGTAAGCGGTCGTTAACTGGTGACTCCATGCCTCCGATCGGGCATACTCCAAGCGCCACAACCGCTGGTCAGCCGCCCTCCGAGACCCGGAGCCGCGAGCATCGGCCAGGCCCAGTGAGACCCGGCGGAGCTGCCCCCACCCAAGGTGCGCGTCCGTCGATGTTCCCGAAAAGGGAGGAGAGCGTCGCCATGCCCGATCGCGCCCCGCAGCCGGTGGACCGTCAACTGCCCACGGACGAGGCCCGGGATCTGATCTCCCTCGTCCGTGAGATCGCGCAGCGTGAGATCGCGCCGAAGGCGGCCGAGGAGGAGTACGCCGGACACTTCCCCCGCGAGGTCTTCCGCCTGCTCTCCGAGTCCGGGCTCCTCGGCCTGCCCTACGCCTCCGAGTACGGCGGCGGTGACCAGCCCTACGAGGTCTACCTCCAGGTCCTGGAGGAGCTGGCGGCGGCCCGCCTCACCGTCGGCCTCGGCGTCAGCGTGCACACCCTCGCCTGCCACGCCCTCGCGCACTTCGGCACCAAGGAACAGCAGGTCGAGCATCTGCCGGCGATGCTCGGCGGCGGTCTGCTGGGCGCCTACTGTCTCTCCGAGGCGTCCTCGGGGTCGGACGCGGCCTCCCTGCGCACCAGAGCCCGCCGCGACGGCGACGACTGGGTGATCACCGGCACGAAGGCATGGATCACGCACGGGGGCATCGCCGACTTCTACACCGTGATGGCGCGCACCGGCGTGGAGGGGCCGCGCGGCATCACCGCCTTCCTCGTCCCCGGCGACGCCGAAGGGCTGAGCGGTGTGACGCCCGAGAAGAAGATGGGCATGACGGGCTCGCCCACCGCACAGGTCCACCTCGACGGGGTGCGGGTGCCCGACGTGCGGCGCCTCGGCGAGGAGGGCCAGGGCTTCGCCATCGCCCTGTCCGCGCTCGACTCCGGACGGCTCGGCATCGCCGCCTGCGCGATCGGCCTGGCCCAGGCGGCCCTGGACGAGGCCGTCGGGTACGCGACCGAGCGTCTGCAGTTCGGCCGGCCGATCTCGGACTTCGAGGGGCTGCGCTTCATGCTCGCCGACATGGCGACGCAGATCGAGGCGGGCCGGGCGCTGTACCTGGCGGCGGCCCGACTGCGTGACGCCGGCCTGCCGTTCGCCAAGCAGGCGGCCATGGCGAAGCTGCACTGCACGGACACGGCGATGAAGGTCACCACCGACGCCGTTCAGGTGCTCGGCGGGTACGGCTACACAGCCGACTTCCCGGTCGAGCGCTATATGCGCGAGGCCAAGGCGCTGCAGATCGTCGAGGGGACCAATCAGATCCAGCGCATGGTCATCGCCCGTCACCTCGTGGGTCCCGAGACGCGCTGAACGGCTCCTGGCCCGCCGTGCGCCGCCCCAGGCCGGCCGGGGGCGCGGCGAGCCGCACCCACTCCGGGTCGTGACGGCCCGGCAGCGTACGCCCTCGGTCGGCCCAAGTCCGCATCAGCGCACGGTAGATGGGCGGATCCGGGGGCTGGGGCGGCGGCGGAAGCAGTGCTGCCGACGCCGGAACGAGGACTCGTCGCCGACGGCCGGTCGCCGATGGTGTGGCGGTCATGCATGGGGAACGCCGGGGCGTGCGCGCGGGTCACCGGCCCCTGTAATCGAGCGTGAGTTCCCGAGGGGCTCGTACGGGGGCATGGTGCGCCTGCCTCCGGCGACGCGCCCCCTGGACGCGGTATCCGCTGGCGAGGGTTCGGCGACGAAGCTGACGCGCGGCCGGCTGTCCTGAGCCGGCGGGTACCCCACTGTGACGGGCAGCGGGGCACCGCGGTGTCCGGGCGGCACGGGGACCGGGAGGGGTACGGGGCCGCGCGGCGACGGCCCGACGATGAGCGGAATCAGGCCGCTTGACGGGGCATCACCATCGGGCGCGAGCCCGGGCCGCCGACGTGCGAGAACGGCTGCGTCCGCCAGTCGAGCCCCTGAGGGAGCGTCAACAGCAGGGCGGCGTCCTGCTCCTGGGGCACCGTGGACTCGTCCGCGGGCCGGGCCTCGGCCGCCGCGCGGCCCGTACCGGCACAGACCGTGAGCCCGAACGGGTTCCACGGCGAGGCGCACAGCGCGTGCTCGGGCAGGACCTCCTCGTCCGCCAGCAGGGCGATGGGCTGCGCGCAGTCCGGGCAGATCACCCGGTACATCTCGAAGGTGTCGTACGCGTCGAACTCGTCGTCGTCGGGTTCGACGCCCTCCGGCTCGGGCTCGACGACCGGCTGCTGGCGCTTGGACGTGCTGCGACCAGGGCGCTTCAGACTCTGCATGGGATTCTCCCCCTCGGGCTGGGCCGACAAGGCACCGCGGCCTCGACCACAGCAAGCACTTCCCTTTCCGTCTCGGCGGTAATCACGAGGACATCACGAAGCCTGTTCGGGTAACTGTGGCGTTCGTCACATGCCGCCCGCAGATGCCGGGTGCGCCCGCCGTCCGCCGCCGCACGCGGCCCCTGCGGACGCCACCGCTGGCCACGGAGGGCCCCCACGCCGCTCCCGCCAACATCACAAACCGGGTATGACCTGCGCTTGAGGTATCGGCGGGGACAGGCCGCACTGTAGGTTCTAGCGCCATGGAGGAGCTGGACCGACAGATCGTGCAGCTGCTCGTCAAGGACGGGCGGATGAGCTACACCGACCTGGGCAAGGCCACGGGCCTGTCCACGTCGGCCGTGCACCAGCGGGTGCGCCGGCTGGAGCAGCGTGGCGTCATCCGCGGGTACGCCGCGGTCGTCGACCCGGAGGCCGTCGGTCTGCCGATGACCGCCTTCATCTCGGTGAAGCCGTTCGACCCCAGCGCCCCCGACGACATCGCGGACCGCCTGGCCGGCGTCCCGGAGATCGAGGCGTGCCACAGCGTCGCGGGTGACGAGAACTACATCCTCAAGGTCCGCGTGGCCACGCCCCACGAGCTGGAGGAACTGCTCGCGCGGCTGCGCACGCTCGCCGGGGTGTCGACGCGCACGACGGTGGTCCTCTCCACACCGTACGAGGCACGCCCGCCCCGGATCTGACGCATCCGGCCGGACCTGTGTGCCGGGCCGCTCCGGCGAGGCGGGAGACTGTTCCCATGAACGAGCGCACCGCCCCGCCACAGACCGTCCTGCTGCGCCGGGGAGAAGTCCACAGCCCGGCCGACCCCTTCGCGACGGCCATGGTCGTCGAGCACGGGCAGATCGCCTGGGTCGGTTCCGAAGGCGCGGCCGACGCCTTCGCGGACGGCGTGGACGAGGTCGTGGACCTGGCCGGCGCGCTCGTCACCCCAGCCTTCACCGACGCACATGTGCACACCACCTCCACGGGTCTCGCGCTCACCGGTCTCGATCTGTCCGGCGCGCCCTCCCTGGCGGCCGCCCTCGCCCTCGTCCGCGAGTTCGCCGCCGGCCGCCCCCGGGACCGCGTTCTGCTCGGTCACGGCTGGGACGCCGCCCGCTGGCCCGAGCGGCGGGCGCCACGCCGGGACGAACTCGACGAGGCCACCGGCGGCCGTCCGCTCTACCTCAGCCGCATCGACGTCCACTCCGCCGTCGTCACCACCGCCCTGCTGGACCTGACACCCGGCGTACGCGACCGGGACGGCTTCACCGACGGGGAACCCCTCACCCGGGACGCCCACCACGCGGTGCGCGCCGCTGCGTTCGCGGCGGTGACCCCCGCCCAGCGCACCGAGGCCCAGCGGGCCGCCCTCGGGCACGCCGCCTCCCTCGGTATCGGCTCGGTCCACGAGTGCGCCGGCCCGGAGATCTCCTCGGAGGAGGACCTCACCGGGCTGCTCCGCCTGGCCGCCGAGGAACCGGGGCCCCGGGTCGTCGGCTACTGGGCCGAGCAGGGCGATGAGGGCGTCGCCAGGGCGCGGGAGCTGGGCGCGCTCGGCGCCGCGGGCGATCTGTTCGTCGACGGATCCCTCGGCTCGCACACGGCGTGCCTGCACGAGAGGTATGCCGACGCGGGCCACGCCGGCACCTCCTACCTGGACGCCGCCGCCGTCGCCGCGCACGTCGTCGCCTGCACCGAGAGCGGGTTGCAGGCGGGCTTCCACGCCATCGGCGACGCCGCCGTCACCGCCGTGGTCGAGGGTGTGCGGGCCGCCGCCGAGAAGGTCGGTCTCGCCCGCGTCCGGGCCGGTCGCCATCGGATCGAGCACGCGGAGATGCTCACCCCCGAGACCATCGCGGCCTTCGCCGAACTCGGTCTCACCGCCTCCGTGCAGCCCGCCTTCGACGCCCTGTGGGGCGGCGCGGACGGGATGTACGCGGAGCGTCTCGGAGCCGAGCGGGCTTCGACGCTCAACCCGTTCGCGGCCCTGCTGCGCACCGGCGTCCCCCTGGCCTTCGGGTCCGACAGTCCCGTCACCCCCCTGGACCCCTGGGGGACGGTGCGGGCGGCGGCCTTCCATCGCACCCCCGAACACAGGATCTCCGCACGCGCCGCGTTCACGGCGCACACCCGGGGCGGCTGGCGGGCGATCGGACGCGACGACGCCGGGGTGCTGGTACCGGGCGCGCCCGCGGACTACGCCGTCTGGCGCACCGACGCCCTCGTCGTCCAGGCGCCCGACGACCGGGTGGCCCGCTGGTCCACCGACCCCCGTTCCGGTACTCCGGGACTGCCCGATCTGACCCCCGGCACCGGCCTCCCCGTCTGTCTGCGCACCGTGGTGGGCGGCCGGACGGTGTTCGTAGGGCCGGGCGAGTGATCTGCCGGAGCGGCGGATCACTCCTGGCCCCCCGGGACCTCGTCGTGCGACCTGCGCATCCTCGGCTCTGACCAGGGAACGGATGAAGAAACCGCAGGTCGCACGGCTGTTGACAGTGAGGCGCAGGGGGCCGGTAGGTTCGGCCGCGTCCACCGTCGGACGTCCGACCGGGGAACCTCCGCGCAGTCGCCGGAGCGCCGCTGGGTCAGGGATGGTGTGCCGCGCCGGCGCACCACCACTGGGAGCCAGGCTCAGCGCCCGCGCCACGGCACGGGAGCGTTCCGGCCGGTCGGCAGGGTGGGACCCGGGTGGGGCCCGGACGTCCAGTAGACAACGGCTCTCGGTCGACCCGCAGCCAGCGGGTCCCAGGTCGGCCCGAAGGGCGCCGGGCCCCCATCCGCAGCATCTCCCCGCCGGGCGTACCGGACCCGGGCCGAGGGCCCGCGCACGGCCCGGCGGAGCGCCGGGCACCACGGCCGAAAGCCCCGGAATGCGCAAACCCACCTTCTTACCCGACTCTTGTTGAATCGACACCCCCATACGAACGTGCCGTCACGTCGGTGCAGACGACGGCCACTATGGTGGTTCCCTGCGTACGGACATGAAGGGGCAGCAGTGAACGACGGCGACGGGACCCTCGCGGCAGAAGCACAGGGGAGGCAGTTCGGTCCGCTCGGCACCGTCCTGGTGATCATTCCGACCTACAACGAGGCGGAGAACATCAAGACGATCGTCGGCCGGGTGCGGTCGGCCGTGCCTGAGGCGCACGTCCTCGTGGCCGATGACAACAGCCCCGACGGGACGGGCAAGCTCGCGGACGAACTGGCGGCCGAGGACGACCACGTCCACGTCATGCACCGCACGGGCAAGCAGGGACTGGGCGCGGCGTACCTCGCCGGGTTCCGCTGGGGCCTGGAGCGCGGCTACGGCGTCCTGGTCGAGATGGACGCCGACGGCTCCCACCAGCCGGAGGAGCTGCCGCGGCTGCTCACCGCGCTCAAGGGCGCCGACCTCGTGCTCGGCTCCCGCTGGGTGCCGGGCGGGCGGGTCGTGAACTGGCCCAAGAGCCGTGAGTTCATCTCCCGCGGCGGCAGCCTCTACTCGCGCCTCGCCCTCGATCTGCCGCTGCGTGACATCACCGGCGGCTACCGCGCCTTCCGCCGCGAGACCCTGGAGGGCCTGGGCCTCGACGAGGTCGCCTCGCAGGGCTACTGCTTCCAGGTCGACCTGGCCCGCCGCGCCGTCAAGGCCGGCTACCACGTGGTCGAGGTGCCCATCACCTTCGTCGAGCGGGAGCTGGGCGACTCCAAGATGAGCCGGGACATCCTCGTCGAGGCGCTGTGGCGCGTCACGGCGTGGGGTTTCGGCGACCGGGTGGCCAAGCTCAAGGGCCGCGGCACCGCCTCCTGACCGTCCCTGGGCCCGGTGTCCGGGCCCGCGCGGACTGGGCCCCGGTGTCCGGGCCCATGCGGATCTGGGCCCGGACACCGGGCCCGTCCGGATCGCGCGTCAACCCGGAGCGGCTTCCGGTGGTCGCCCGTACGGGTCCCCGATGCGGCTCCGGGCCCGCGGTGGGAGGGCCGATCGCCCTCGTGCCGGTCAGCCTGCTTGTCCCGGTCAGCCCGCTTATCCCGCGCTGAGCCTGCTCCAGGCACACTGGGAGCATGACGACTGGCGCACCGACTTCCCCGTACCAGGCCCGCCCGCGGCGCTCCAGGACGCGCAGGTTTCTGCCGCTGGGCGTCGCCGCCTGGCTGGTCCTGGAGATCTGGCTGCTCACGCTGGTGGGGCGCGCGGCCGGAGGGCTGACGGTGTTCCTCCTGCTGGTCGCCGGCTTTGTGCTGGGATCCATGGTCGTCAAGCGGGCCGGGCGCCGCGCCTTCCGCAATCTCAGTGAGACGCTTCAGGCCCGGTCCTCGGGATCCGAGCCGGCGAACGGCGGCAACGGCCTGATGATGCTCGGCGGCCTGCTCCTGATGCTGCCGGGCCTGATCTCCGACGCGGCGGGCCTGCTGCTTCTGCTCCCGCCGGTCCAGCGGGCGGTGGGCCGGCGTGCGGAGCGCACCCTCGACCGCAGGCTGCGTGAGGCACCCTACGGCAGCCTGGGTGACGCCTTCCGGCAGTCTCGCATCAACCGTCCCGACGGAAAGGTCGTTCAGGGTGAGGTCATCAGGGACGAGCCGGGGGACACCACCCCGCGCGAGCCGCGCCCGCCGCTGACCCCCTGAGGCCGGGCGCGCCAGCGCCCTGAACCGGGCCTCGCGCACCCGCCGGGGCCAGGGCCCACGCCGCCGGGGACTTCCGGTCGGGGCGGCGCCCCGCGGGACCACTCGCTCGTGATGTCGTCGCGTTTGTCCGTGCGCGCCCGGGTCCGCGCATGCCAAGCGGGCGCCGCACGTCACACCGACGTACGGCGCCCGCTGAACCGGCGTGCGCTGTGCTGCCGCCCAGACCCCGTGGGGACTAGGCGGACTTGCGGCTGTCCCGCGGATGAACCGCGATGTTCATCGCGCCGGAACGGAGAACGGCCAGTCGCTCCTCGAGGACCTCTTCGAGTTCCTCACGGGTGCGCCGCTCCATCAGCATGTCCCAGTGCGTACGCGCGGGCTTGGCCTTCTTCTCTTCCGGGCCGTCACCGTCCACCAGGAGTGCCGGGGCCCCGCAGACCTTGCACTCCCACTCCGGCGGGATCTCCGCCTCGACCGAGAAGGGCATCTCGAACCGGTGCCCCTTCTCGCATGCGTACTCCACGGCCTGGCGCGGAGCCAGGTCGATGCCGCGGTCCGTCTCGTAGCTGGTCACCACGAGGCGCGTGCCGCGAAGAGCTCGCTCACTCATGAATCGTGCCTCCCGGGCTTGTCGCCCACAGGACAGGTGTCGCTGTCGTCGTCATCCGGTCAACGTCCGGTCGGCGGTAAAGATTCCCGTTCCGAGTCCCGTTCCGGGTCATGCGTCGCCGTCGTAGCCGCCCCTTGTTGTACCCACCTGCGCCCGGTTTGTCACATCTGCTAGCAGATGTCACCCAGCGTTTCGGCTCCTTTGACGCGCAGTAACGGTACGCCTGGCAGGCCAAACGCGTACACTACCGCCCTTTGCCATCAGGTACTAAATCCTTTCGGGTACCGGATTCCCCGCGTCGCGCACCGCCTGCCGCACCGGAACGCGTGCCAGCAGGACGAAGCCGAGGGCGAAGAAGGCCACCAGCGAGACGATCGCGTCCCGGTAGCTTCCGGTCAGCTGGTAGGTGAGCCCGAACAGCAGAGGGCCCAGCCAGCTCATGCCGCGGTCGCTCAGCTCGTACGCCGAGAAGTACTCGGCCTCCTTGCCGGGCGGCACGAGATGTGAGAACAGGGAGCGGGAGAGTGCCTGGCTGCCGCCGAGCACCAGACCGATGCAGGCCGCGAGGAGGAAGAATCCCACCGGCGCGCCCGCGGGCAGGAAGTAGCCGGCGCCGAGCGTGAGCGTCCAGGCGACGAGCGAACCGAGGATGGTCCGTTTGGCGCCGTGGATGCGTGCCAGGCGCCCCATGCCCAGGGCCCCGCCCACCGCCAGCACCTGCACCAGCAGTACAGCGGTGATCAGCGTGGACTGACTCAGTCCCAGCTCCTCGGAGCCGTACACCGACGCCTGCGAGATCACCGTCTGGATGCCGTCGTTGTAGATGAGGTAGGCGAGCAGAAAGGCCAGGGTGAGCGGTTTGCCCCGCATATCCCGTATGGTGGCCGCCAGTTGCCGCCAGCCGTGCACCGCGGGCGCCGAGGGCGCCGAGGACGCCGAGGACGCCGAGGACGCCGTACGGCGGTCGCGCAGCCGCCGGAGCGGTACGAGGGTGAAGGCGCCCCACCACAGGCCCGCCGAGGCCAGGCAGATGCGGACCGCCATGGACTCCGACAGGCCGAAGGAGTCGTGCGCTGTGAACAGGACGAGGTTCACGATCAGGACCAGGGAGCCGGCCGCGTAGCCGAAGGCCCAGCCGCGCGAGGAGACCGCGTCGCGCTCCTCCGGCGGGGCGATCTGTGGCAGATAGGAGTTGTAGACGACCATCGAGACGGCCATCGACGCGTTCGCGACGATCAGCAGGAGACCGCCGACGAGATAGCGGTGGCCGTCCAGAAAGAACAGGCCCGTGGTGGCCGCGGCACCCAGGTACGCGCAGAGGGCGAGCAGGGGCTTCTTCCGGCCGGTACGGTCGGCCGCCGCACCCGCGAGCGGCATGACCAGGATCGCCAGGACCACGGAGGCGGACACCGCGTACGCGAAGAACGAGCCCGCCCGCACCGGAATGCCCAGCGGGTGGACGTACCCGTCGGCGTCCGCCGCCGACTTGGCCACCGCGGTCAGATAGGGCCCGAGGAACACGGTCAGCACGCTCGTCGAATAGACCGAGCACGCCCAGTCGTAGAAGTACCAGCCGTGCTGTTCCCGCTTCCGCAGGGCGGCCTCGTCTGCCTCCCCCTCGGAGGGTGGGACACGCTCTCCGGGGGGAACCCCCATCGCCCGCCCGGTGTCGGTGTCCACCCGTGGCCTCGCTTCCCCGCAGTACGTGGTCGTGCGCGGGCGTCAGACCCAGGTGCCCCGGTCCTCGAAGACCTTGCGCAGTGTGTCGATGTGATCGGTCATGATGCCATCCACTCCCAGGTCCAGGAGCCGGTGCATCTCCTCGGGTTCGTTGATCGTCCACACATGCACCTGAAGCCCGAGCGCGTGAGCGGTGCGCACGAAACGACGGTCGACCACGGGCACGCCCGACTGGGAGCAGGGAACCTGGGCGGCGACCGCCGAGCGGCGCACCCGCACGGGCAGTCCCCATGAGCGCAGCCGAAGGCCCAGCACACCGCGGATGCCGTAGGACGTCGCCAGCCGCGGCCCGGCCAGACGCTGGGCGCGTGCCACGCGTGCCTCGGAGAACGAGCCGACGCAGATCCGGTCCCAGGAGTCGGTCCGCCCGATCAGTTCGAGCAGGGGGAGCAGGCCGGGCTCCGCCTTGACGTCCACGTTCCAGCGCACCTCGGGGAACTCCTCGAGCAGGTCCTCGAACAGCGGCACGGGCTCGGTGCCCGCCACCCGGGCCTGGCGCACATCGCTCCAGGGCAGGTCGGCGATCCGGCCCGCCCCGTCGGTCACCCGGTCCAGGGTCGCGTCGTGGAACGCCACCAGCTTGCCGTCGGCCGTGGCGTGCACATCCGTCTCGATGTACCGGTAGCCCGCCGCGACGGCACGCCGGAACTGGGCCGCGGTGTTCTCCAGGCCGTCCGCCGCCCCGCCCCGGTGGGCGAAGGCGATCGGACCGGGATGGTCGAGATAGGGATGGCGTACGAGGGTGGTCACCGAGGCAGTATCGCCCGTTCCGGTTGCCCGGTGGCAACGACCGTGCTGCGGCCCGATGCCCCGGGGACGGCGAACACGCGCAGGAAGAACTGGGCGAGCGGGCCGATGGACAACGCGTACAGGACCGTGCCCACGCCCACGGTCCCGCCGAGGGCGAAGCCGGTCGCGACGACGGCGACCTCGACGGCCGTGCGGAGCAGCCGGATCGACCGGCCCGTGCGCCGGTGCAGTCCGGTCATCAGGCCATCGCGCGGGCCGGGCCCGAAATCCGCAGAGATGTACAGGCCGGTCGCGACGCCGTTGAGCACGATGCCCGCGAGGAGCAGGGGCACCCGCACGGCCAGGGAGCGGGCCTCGGGGAGCACCGCGAGGGTGGCGTCCATGGCGAAGCCGATGACGAGCACGTTGGAGACGGTGCCGAGGCCGGGACGCTGACGCAGCGGTATCCACAGCAGCAGCACGGTCGCGCCGACGAGGGTGAGCACCAGGCCCATGCTGAGTCCGGTGAGTTCCGACAGACCCTGGTGGAGGACGTTCCAGGGTTCCAGGCCCAGGCCCGCCCGCACCAGGAGCGCGGAGCTCGCGCCGTAGAGCGCCAGGCCCACGTACAGCTGGGGGAGCCGGCGCCCGAGCCGGCTCTTCATGGACGTGTCATTGGACGGGTCGAGAGACGGCTCGGCGGACAAAAGGTACCCCCCTGTGGTGGTGTTGGCCTGGTGCATGTCACTCTGTGGCTTGGAAAGTGAAGCCATCCATGGCCAATTCGGGGAAGGTGGACTGGGAACATGGCGCAGTGGACCTCGGCGGTGGGGGCGGCACAGCTCGCCCGGCTGCTCACCTCCCAGCAGGACCGCCCCGGGGGCCCCGGCACCCGCCGCCCGCCCGCCTACCGCGCGCTCGCCGACGGCATCCGGCTGCTCGTCCTGGAGGGCCGCGTGCCGGTCGCGGCCCGGCTGCCCGCCGAGCGGGAGTTGGCGCTCGCCCTGTCCGTGAGCCGGACCACGGTCGCCGCCGCCTACGAGGCACTGCGTACCGAGGGTTTCCTGGAGTCCCGCCGCGGAGCGGGCAGCTGGACCGCCGTGCCGGCCGGGAACCCGCTGCCCGCACGCGGCCTCGAACCCCTCCCGCCGGAGGCCCTGGGCTCCATGATCGACCTGGGCTGCGCGGCGCTGCCCGCGCCCGAGCCCTGGCTCACCCGCGCGGTGCAGGGCGCCCTGGAGGAACTGCCGCCCTACGCGCACACGCACGGCGACTACCCGGCGGGCCTGCCCGCGCTGCGCGCCATGATCGCCGAGCGCTACACGGCACGCGGCATCCCCACCATGCCCGAGCAGATCATGGTGACCACGGGGGCCATGGGCGCGATGGACGCGATCTGCCACCTCTTCGCCGGGCGCGGCGAACGCGTCGCCGTCGAGTCGCCGTCATACGCCAACATCCTCCAGCTCATGCGGGAGGCGGGTGCCCGGCTGGTGCCGGTGGCCATGGCCGAGGGTCTCGGCGGCTGGGACCTGGACCGCTGGCGCCAGGTGCTGCGCGAGGCAGCGCCGCGCCTGGCCTATGTCGTCGCGGACTTCCACAATCCGACGGGCGCGCTCGCCGACGAGGACCAGCGCCGCCGCCTGGTGGAGGCGGCCCGGTCCGCGGGGACGGTCCTGGTCGTCGACGAGACCATGAGCGAGTTGCATCTGGAGGACGGGCTGGAGATGCCGCGACCGGTGAGCGGCTTCGATCCGGCGGGCTCCACCGTCATCACCGTGGGCTCGGCGAGCAAGGCGTTCTGGGCGGGCATGCGCATCGGCTGGGTGCGGGCCGCCCCCGATGTGATCCGCAGCCTGGTCGCGGCTCGCGCCTACGCGGACCTGGGCACGCCGGTGCTGGAACAGCTGGCCGTGAACTGGCTGCTCAGTGCGGGCGGCTGGGAGCAGGCGGTGGGCCTGCGGCGCCGGCAGGCCCGGGAGAACCGGGACGCGCTGGTCGCCGCGGTGCGCAGGGAGCTGCCGTCGTGGGAGTTCTCGGTGCCGCAGGGCGGCCTGACGCTGTGGGTGCGCACCGGCGGCCTCTCGGGCTCCCGGCTGGCGGAGGCGGGGGAGCGGGTCGGCGTCCGGGTGCCCTCCGGGCCCCGCTTCGGCGTGGACGGCGCCTTCGAGGGATATGTCCGGCTGCCGTTCACGGTGGGCGGCGCGGTGGCCGAGGAGGCGGCGGTCCGGCTGGCCGCCGCCGCGCGCCTGGTGGAGACGGGGGTCTCGGGGCCGGGGGAGGCGCCGCGCACGTTTGTCGCCTGATCCCGGGCCGCTTTCGCGCGCCGGGGCGGTGACGGCCCCCTCAGCCCTCCGCGGCCAGCGCCTCGACCCCCACCGCCGCGACCGGCGCACTGTGCCGCGGCAGCAGCCCCAGCACCGCTTGCCGGTGGCTCTCGCTGGTCGCGTCGTCGTACGGGTCCGGTGTGGCCGGCACCTGGAGACGGTGGACCGGACCCGAGCCCATGCGCGCGTAGCCCCGGCCCGGCGGGACGTCCCGGACGGGCGTGGTGTGCGGGGGCACACCGAGCACCCTCTCCAGCTCGTCCGGGGCCGCGGGGCCGAGCACCACGCGCGCGCGGGTGTACTGCCGCACGGCGTCGGACAGTCCGTCCAGGGCGTCGAGCTGCTCGGCCACCACGACCGTGACGTTCGCCGCGCGCCCGTGCCGCAGGGGCACCTGGAGCAGCGTCTGGGGATCCGCGCGGCCGTCGGCGGCGGCGAGATGACCGAGCGCGCCGGGCCGGTCCAGCAGGATCCACAGCGGGCGCCTGATGTCGTCGGGCGGGGCGTTCCCGGCCTGCCGCGCGCGGTTCGCGGTGATCAGCCGACGCTCCGTCTCATGGGTCGCCCACTCCAGGCTCGACACCGCGCCGACGAGGCCCGACTCCACGGACAACACGCCGTCCCGGCCCGTCAGGCACGCGTACTCGCCGGTCTCGCCGCCCTCGATGATCAGGACGTCACCGTGCTGCAACGCCTGGAGGGCGATGGAGCGCACCAGGGTCGTCGTCCCGCTGCCGGGCGCGCCCGCGATCAGCAGATGCGGCTCGGTGGAGCGGGAACCCGTGCGCCACACCACCGGGGGCACATCACGCCGCTCGTCGCCGTGGGTGAGCGGAAGCGTGCGCTGGACGCCGGTGGGGTCGGTGAAGCCGAGGACCGTCTCGCCCGGTGCGGTCACGAAGCGCTGTGCGGCGATGTCGGTGGGCAGGGGCGGCAGCACGGTCACCGTCAGCTCGTTGGCCTCCTCGTCCCAGGCGAAGTGGTACTCGCGGCCCCGGCCGGACTTGGCGTGCAGGAGCTGCTCGATCCGGGCCCGTGAGGCGGCCTCGCCGTCGGTGAAGTAGGCGGGATAACGGATGCGGAGCCGGGAGATCCGGCCGGTGCCGTCGAAGTCGTAGGAAGGAAAGGCCTGGGCCCAGTCCCCGCCGTGCGCGTAGAGCGGATCGGGGTCCTGGGCGGCCGAGAGGTACGGCACCAGCGCCTCGTACAGGGTCCGCAGGCGCTTGGTCTGCGCGTCGTCCGGCCCCGAGGGCTGCGGCTGTCTGCGGTCGCGGCCCTTCCAGGCCGCGGCCGCCATGAGCGTGAGTCCGGCGAGCAGGGGCCCGTACGGCACCAGGGCCACGACCAGGATCACCGAGGCGACCAGGAAGAGGAGCGGTCCCCGCCGGTCCTTCGGTGTGGCCGCCCACCGGCGCCGCCCCGCCCCGGCCAGCCGGTGCAGGCCGCGGGTGAGGAGGAACAGCGGCTGGAGGACGTCGCCCGCGCCACCGGCCGCCGTCCGGGCCAGCTGCCGGCTACGGGCGATCCGGGAGCTGCCGTCGCGCAGGATACGGGGGAGTGGGCGCCGGGCCACGTCGTTCTCCTGGGGGTGCGTGTGGGGCGGGAGCGGAGTCAGAAATTGATCCCTCCGAGCAGGCTCGCAAGGCTCTGGCCGCCGGCCTTGATGCCCGGGGCGATGCCGGTGCTGGCGAGGTAGAAGCCGAAGAGGGAGCAGATTGTGGCGTGCGAGCCCTTGAGCCCGTCCTTCCTGAAGAAGAGGAAGACGCAGGTGCCGAGCAGCAGCACACCGGAGATGTTGAGGACCATGTGCTCTCCTGGATCGCGGGGACTGTCACCATGAGTACTTCCAGGCTCACAGCATGTATCCATACGATAAAAGGTGCAAACGGGTGAAATCATCAGAATTCCCCCCGGCTGGCGGACGTGCCCTGTAGGGATGGCGCCCGTGGGAACGCCGCGACCGACGCTGTCGTGATCTTTGCCTGTCGGGGTGCCGGTCATGTGCCACGGAAGCCAGTACGCTGGCGATTCACCCGTACGGCGGCATGGCTCGCCGTCGTACGCGCCCCTGTACGACGGCATCGCTCGCTGTCGTACGCTCCCGCAGTCCCCAAGTCGTAGTGAGAGGCGGTCAGGCCGATGAGTGAAGCCCCCGACCCCGAGGTCGTGGAGCTGGCGACCAAGATCTTCGATCTGGCGCGCCGAGGCGAGACCGAGGCGCTCGTGGCGTACGTCGACGCCGGCGTTCCGGCCAACCTCACCAATGACCGCGGCGACTCCCTGGTGATGCTCGCCGCCTACCACGGCCACGCCGACGCCGTCCGGGCCCTGCTGGCGCGGGGCGCGGAGGCGGACCGGGTCAACGACCGAGGCCAGACCCCGCTCGCCGGGGCTGTCTTCAAGGGTGAGGTGGAGGTCATCCGGGCGCTCCTGGACGGCGGCGCCGACCCAACCGCCGGGACGCCCTCGGCCGTGGACACCGCCCGGATGTTCGGCAAGAACGACCTGCTCGAACTGTTCGGCGCACACTGATCCGAATGCCCTGACCAGCGAAGGCAACGAAAACGGGGGAGGCGGTACGGGGCCGCCCGAAATAAGGTCGCGGCAGCGTGAGACGCCGGGTCATCATGACGTCGTGGTTCACGGACGCGATGGCTGGGCAGGTGTTGCCGCACCGCGCGGACCGTGATGCGGTCCGCACGGGCCACCGACGAGAGGCAGAGGAAGATGGTCTACAGCAAGCAAGAGACGGCGGGCGCTCCGACGTGTTGTCACGCGGCCAGGTAGTGCGTGTTCCCCGGTTGCGTCGACGCTTGATGTGAGGCTGTTTCCCATGTTCGAACCGGTCATAGCGCCCAGTGGAACGCTGCTCGGCCTCCTCCAGAGGGGCCGCGGCGACGGCACGCTGCACGCGCTCACCGCCCCGCGAGCCGAGGCGCTCGCGGCTCTCAACCACTGTGTGCTGCGCGATCCCCGCCACGACTGGCAGGTGGAGAACCGCTCCCTGTACTACGCCCGGCTCTACCTCGATCTGAACGGCGAGCTGGACGAGATCGAGGCCCATCTCTTCGGCGCCGAGGACGTCCTCGACACCGAGGAGTGCCGCACCGGGCTCGCCCTCGCGGTCCTCGGACACCTCGCCTCCTACGGCAGGCGTGACGCGCTCGAACTGCTGCGCAGGTACGCCGCCTCGGGCAGCAACTGGGCCTGGGCGCTGGACGAACTGGCGCTGCGGGACGACGACGCGGGGCTGCGCGCCCTCGCCGCTCCCGTGCTGGCCCGCTTCCCGGCCGACGCCGAGGGCGAGGCCGAACTCGCCGCCGCCGTCCGGGACGCCTTCGAGCCCCGGCCCTGGCGGCTGTGGGCCGACGACCCCCGCGACTCCGTCGCCACACGCGTGCGTGCCGCGCAGGAGGCCGGCTGCTTCGACCGGTGGCAACGGCAGATGCGGCCCCAGGGCCCCCGGCCGGGCTGGAGCGTCCAGGCCGTATTCGACTGGGCCCAGCAGGGCATCGAGCGGGGCGCCGCCCTCCATGTGCCCGCTGCCCGCTGTCTCACCGCCGTCGCGGGTCCCGAGGACCGGCCCGAGATCGTCCGGGCCGCCCGCTCCGGGAGCGACGGCGCGCGCTGCACCGCCCTGCGCTATCTCGCCGGCGGCAACGACCCCGACGCGCTCGACCTCGTCGAGGACGCCGTGGCCACCGGGTCCGCGCTCGTAGTGGACGCGGCCGTGGACGCCTTCGAACGGATGCGCAGTGTGGCCGCCGTCGACCGGGCGCGCGGCTGGGCCCGCCGGCCCGACGCCCTCGGGGCCGCCGCCGGCCGGGTGCTGGCCTGCCGGGGCGGCGCCCAGGACCGCGAGCTGGTGCTCGCGGCGCTGCGGGAGGCGGTGCGGGGCGAAGGCCCCGACGCACCTACCCTGTGGACCCTCGTCGACGGCGCCGGACGGCTCGGCATCGCCTGCGCCGCACCGGTCCTGCGCCACGTCTACCGGGAGACCGCCTCGTCCCATCTGCGGGGCCGCGCCGCCCGCGCGCTGGCAGCCACCGACCCCTCCTTCCCCGCAGGGTTCGCCGTCGAGTGCCTGTGGGACTGCGAGGAGTCCACCCGCGAGATCGCCGCACGGCACGCCGAGACCGGGGACATCCGCGTCGTGGAGCAGCTGCGCCGGCTCGCCGCGGACCCGGCCGAGGAGGCCGAGGTCCAGACAGCCGTGCGCAGCCGGATCGGACCCGACATGCCCACCGCGTGAACGCATGCCCGCCGTATGAACGTTCGGTGACCCAGGAGTCAGGAGCGTATGGACGGGGGCTGACCTGCTCGGCTGCGCAGCTCAACGCTCATGGGACGTTCCCCGGCCGGAAAGATCGACGTTGACGCGGCCACGTCCGGCGCGGCGAGAACACGGGTATGCGTGTCGTCATCGTGACCGAATCCTTTCCCCCCGATGTGAACGGCGTGGCCCACTGCGCGCTCCAGACCGCCCGGCACCTCGTCGATCGCGGTCACGCTCCCCTCGTCGTCGCTCCCGCCACCTCCCGGTCCTCGGCCTCGTCCGACCCGGGAGGTGCCGCCGCCGGGACCGCGGCCGACGCTCTCGCGCCGTGCCCCGTGGTCCGTGTCCCCTCCCTTCCGCTCCCCGGCTACCCCCAGGTGCGCGTGGCACTCCCCAGCCGACGCGTCGCCGCGGCGATCACCGCTCACCGCGCCGACATCGTGCACCTGGCCAGCCCCTTCGTCCTCGGCGTCCGCGGTATGGCCGCCGCCGCCCGGCTCGGCATCCCCGCCGTGGCCATCTACCAGACCGACCTGGCCGGATACGCCCGTACCTACATGGGCGCCGGTGAGGCCGCGGCCTGGCGGCGCATCCGCTCCGTGCACGGCGCCGCCGACCGCACCCTCGCGCCCTCCAGCGCGGCCCGCAACGACCTGGAGGCGCACGGCGTGCCCCGGGTCCAGCTCTGGCCGCGCGGCGTCGACACCGTCCGTTTCCGGCCGGACCTGCGCGACGAGACGATCCGGCGGGAACTCGCCCCCAACGGAGAGCTGATCGTCGGCTATGTCGGCCGGCTCGCCCCCGAGAAGCACGTGGAACTCCTCTCCGGGGTCTGCGGCCTTCCGGGAGTCCGCGTTGTCGTGGTGGGCGACGGGCCCAGCGAGACGACCCTGCGGGGCGCCCTGCCCGGCGCCGTGTTCCTGGGCCGCCGCACGGGTGACGAACTCGCCCGGATCTTCGCCTCCCTGGACGTGTTCGCGCACACCGGCCCGTTCGAGACCTTCTGCCAGACCGTGCAGGAGGCCATGGCGAGCGGAGTACCGGTCGTCGCACCCGCCGCCGGGGGACCGCTGGACCTGGTGGCCCACGCCCGCACCGGGCTGCTCGTCCCGCCCGGCGACGCGACCGCCGTGCGGGACGCCGTGGGGGCCCTGGCGGCCGATCCGGCGCGGCGGACCGGATATGGAGCCGCCGCACGCGCCACCGTCGAGGGCCGCACCTGGGCGGCCGTCGTCGACCAGCTCATCGGGCACTACGAGGACGTGCTCGCCGCCCGCAGGGCGGTGGTGGCTGCATGAGCTTCGCCACCGAGCGCTTCGGCGACGGTCTGCGGATCGTACGGCTCGCCAACTTCGTGGCGCCCTCGTCGGGCGGACTGCGCACCGCCCTGAGGGAACTGGGCAAGGGCTTCAAGGAGGCCGGACACGAG
This sequence comes from Streptomyces sp. NPDC093261, assembly GCF_044753645.1. Taxonomy (NCBI): domain Bacteria; kingdom Bacillati; phylum Actinomycetota; class Actinomycetes; order Kitasatosporales; family Streptomycetaceae; genus Streptomyces; species Streptomyces sp. NPDC093261. The sequence continues at coordinate 54,001 of NZ_JBIVNO010000009.1, read as the reverse complement.
CCCGTCCTCGTCGTGCCGGGCGAGCGTCACACCGACCGCATGACCGAGCAGGGCCGGGTCATCACCCTGCCCGGTCCGCTGCTCCCCCGCACCGGCGGCTACCGGGTCCTCACGGACAAGCGGCGCCTCGCCGCCCTCCTGGAGGACCTGGTCCCCGACCGCCTGGAGGTCTCCGACCGCACCACGCTGCGCTGGACCGGCAAGTGGGCGCGTCGGTCCCGGATCCCCGCCGTGATGGTCTCCCACGAGACCGCCGACGGCGTCCTGCGGACCTGGGGGCTGTCCGAGAACCTCTCCCGGCGCGCCGCCGACGCCCTCAACACCCGCACGGCCCACACGTACGCGCGCGTGGTGTGCACCACCGAGTTCGCCGAGCGGGAGTTCGTCCGGATCGGCGCCCGCAACGTCGTACGGGCCCCGCTGGGCGTCGACCTGGAGCAGCGTCACCCCTCGCTGCGGGACCCCGGGTTGCGCGACCGGTACACGCGCGCGGACGAGACGCTGCTCGTCATGTGCTCCCGCCTGTCCGTGGAGAAGCGGCCCGGCACGGCCCTGGACGCGCTGGAGGCACTGCTGCGGCGCGGGCGGCGCGTGGTGCTGGTGGTCGCCGGGGACGGACCGCTGCGCGCCCGGCTGGAACAGCGGGCACGGGAACGGGAGCTGCCGGTGACCTTCCTGGGTCACGTCCGCGACCGGGAACTGCTCGGATCGCTCCAGGCCACGGCGGACCTCTGCCTGGCCCCGGGACCCGCCGAGACCTTCGGGCTGGCAGCCCTGGAGGCGATGGCCTGCGGCACGCCCGTGGTGGCCAGCGCCTTCTCCGCGCTGCCCGAGGTGATCGGTTCCGCCGGGGCCACCGCCGTGAACAGCGGGGACGCCTTCGCGGACGCGGTCGACCTGCTGATGGAGCGGACCGAGGGCGAGCGCCGGGAGGCGGCACGCGCGCGTGCCGAGTGCTTCGGATGGAAGACCGCGGTGGACGCGTTCCTCGCCGCGCACGACGCCCAGCCGGAGAATGCCCCCGCGCACGAGACCCCGTCGCACGACGCGCGGCCGCGTGTCACGCCCTCGTCCGTCGAGCCCCGGGTACCGGACGCCGCTCGGGAGGGAGTCGCATGAGACCCCTGCGGTTCGTGGCACTCGGTGACTCGCTGACGGAGGGCGTGGGCGACCGTGTAGGGGAGGCCTGGCGGGGGTGGGCACCCCTTCTCGCCGGGGGGCTCGCCCCTGCGGAGGGGGCGGCGGAGTTCATCAACCTGGCCGTCAGCGGCGCCCAGACACGGGACGTCCTGGAGCGGCAGACCCCGCGGGCGCTCGCCCTGCGTCCGGATGTCGTCTCTGTCGTCATCGGCGTCAACGACACCCTGCGCTACACCTTCGACATCCACGCCGTCGCCGCCCGGCTCGACCAGGTCTACGCGGCCTTCCGGGCCCGGAACGCCGTGCTGCTCACGGCCTGTCTGCCCGACCCGGGGTCGATGCTGCGGCTGCCCGGGGCCCTGGCGCGTCCGCTCGCCAGGCGGCAGCGGGCCGTGAACGCGGTCGTGCACGCGCTGTCCGAGCGGTACGGGGCCGTCCATCTGCACGCCGCGGAAGGGGACTGGATCAGCGACCGCGCGATGTGGAGCGCGGACCGGCTGCACCCGGGGGAGCGCGGGCACCGGCAGCTCGCCCTGCAGTTTCACGCCCTGCTCGCCCGGGCGGGTGTCGCCACCGGTCCCGGGCCCTCGCCCGAGCCCGAGTTCCCCGCGCCCTCCCGCTCGGCCAACCTCTGGTGGCTCGCCACCGCGGGGACGGGCTGGGTGGCCCGGCGGTGCACGGACCTGCTGCCCCAGCTGCTCACCCTGGCGGCCGCCGAGGTACGCCACAAGGCCAGGGGGACCAGCGCCCGGCTCGACCTGAGCGCCTCGCACGCGGTGGCGTCCGCGCTTGCCGCCCTGTCGGTGGCCGACCAGCAGCCGGACGCCGCCTGACCGGGCCGCCCAGGGCGTACTGCGAAAGTCCCGTCGTTCCCCCGAAGGGCGGGACTTTCGCAGTACGCCCTATCGGCGGCTCACGGCCGCGAACCGCAGGGGGGTGCCCGGGGGCGCCTGCGCGGCCGCGGCGAGGTCGGCGGCGCGCACGACCCCGATCACCGGATACCCACCGGTTGTCGGATGGTCGGCCAGGAACACCACGGGCCTGCCGTCGGGCGGGACCTGGACCGCTCCCAGGACCATGCCCTCACTGGGCAGTTCGCCCGCCCGGGTGCGCTCCAGGGCGGGACCTTCCGTGCGCAGGCCGATGCGGTTGCTCGCGGCGGACACCCGGTACGCGCGCGTGACGAGGGTGCGGAACGCGTCCGCCGTGAACCAGTCGTCCCGCGGGCCCGGCGTCACCCGTAGCACCAGTTCGGCCGGGGGACCGGGCGGGAAGGCCGTGTCCACGCGCGCGGGGGGACCGGCCGGCCTCCCGAGCGGGAGTACGGCGCCGTTCGCGAGCGGCGGCGGCCCGAGCCCGGAGAGCAGATCCGTGGAGCGGCTGCCGAGCACCGGCTCGACGGCCACCCCGCCCGCGACCCCCAGGTAGCTGCGCACCCCGGCCCGTGCGGGCCCGAGGTCGAGGAGCGCGCCGCCCGGGACGCGTACCGGTGCGCCCCAGGGCGCCGGGCGGCCGTCCACGGTGACCGCACAGGGCGCGCCGCCGACCGCCACGGTGACCGCCGAACGCGGCCGCAGGGCGCAGCCGTTGAGCGTCGTCTCCAGCACGGCCGCCTCCGGCGGATTGCCGACGAGCCGGTTGACGAGCGCCGCCGCGGGCGCGTCCAGCGCCCCGGAGCGCGGCACCCCGAGGTGGGCGTGGCCGGGCCGCCCCCGGTCCTGCACGGTGGTCAGTGCCCCGGCCCGTACGACCGCGAGCGCACGGTCCGTCATCCGGACCCCACCGGCACGAAGCGGACCCGGGCCCCCGGAGCGAGCAGCGCGGCCGGTACGCGCGCGTGGTCCCACAGCACCGTGTCGGTCGAGCCGATGAGCTGCCAGCCGCCCGGAGACGAGCGCGGGTACACACCCGTGTACCGGCCCGCGAGGGCCACCGAACCCGCGGGGACGGCCGTGCGCGGGGTGGCGCGGCGCGGCACACGGTAGCGGTCCGGCAGACCGGTCAGATAGCCGAAGCCGGGCGCGAACCCGCAGAACGCGACGCGGAACTCGGCCGCCGCGTGGATCCGCCGCACCTCGTCGGGCGGCACGCCCCACAGCGCCGCCACCTCCGGCAGATCGGGGCCGTCGTACCGTACGGGAATCTCGATCGGCTCCCGCGCGCGTGGCAGGACCCGCGGGACCTCCCAGCCGGGGAGCCGGGACGCGACCCGGGAGGGGTCGGACACGCCGTCGAGAAGGACCGAGCGGGCCGCCGGGACGATCTCGTCCGCCGACAGTTCCCCGGCGGCCCGGCGGCGCAGCAACTCGGCGTGCAGGGCCTGGGCCTCCTCCCCGGAGGAGACCTCGACCAGCAGGGCCGCGTCACCGACCGGCAGCACTCTCATGCGAAGGCCTCCACGCGCACGCCCGCCGCCTCCAGCTCGGCGCGCACCCGGCGGGCCAGGTCGACCGCTCCGGGTGTGTCGCCGTGCAGGCACAGGGAGCGTGCCCGTACGGGGATCTCGCGTCCGGAGCGGGAGGTGACGGTCCCGGAGCGGGCGAGGCCCACCGAGCGCCCGACGACCGCGTCCGGCTCCGTGATCACCGCGCCGTCCTCGCCGCGCGGTACGAGCGTGCCCTCGTCCGTGTACGCACGGTCCGCGAACGCCTCGGTGACAACGGGGAGTCCGGCCTTCCCGGCGACCTTCAGCAAGCGCGACCCGGGCAGCCCCAGGACGGCCAGGGCCGCGTCGGCGAGAAGGACGCCGTCGACGACCGCCTCGGCCTGCCGCTCGTCGTGGACCACCCGGTTGTAGAGCGCGCCGTGCGGCTTCACATACGACAGGCGGGAGCCCGCCGCGCGCGCGAAGACCTCCAACGCACCGATCTGGTAGGCCACTTCGGCCGCGAGTTCGACGGGCGGCACGTCCATCGCGCGCCGCCCGAAACCGGCCAGGTCGCGATAGGAGACCTGGGCGCCGATCCGTACGCCGCGTTCGGCCGCCAGCTCGCACACCCGCCGCATGGTGACCGCGTCCCCGGCATGGAAGCCGCAGGCCACATTGGCACTCGTGACGACCGACAGCAGCCGCTCGTCGTCGGTGAGCCGCCAGCGGCCGAAGCCCTCGCCGAGGTCGGCGTTCAGATCGATCATGACCCCTCCTGGTCACCCGGCGTCCCGACGCGGTGCTGGTCGTCATCCGACGCGGTACTGGTCGTCGCGGGCGTCGGTGATGAACATCTGCCCCGGTGCGTGGGTGATGGCGAACGGCGGCCGCGAGGCCGTCACCGCCGCCTGCGGGGTCACTCCGCAGGCCCAGAACACCGGGATGTCGTCCGATTCGGCGTCCACCGGGTCGCCGAAGTCCGGCCGGCCGAGGTCCTCGATGCCGAGGGCCGACGGATCGCCGCAGTGTACGGGGCTGCCGTGCACCGCCGGGAGCAGACCGCTCTCCCGGATCGCGGCGGCCAGGTGCCGCGGGGGAACCGGGCGCATGGAGACCACCAGGGGGCCGTGCAGCCGCCCGGCCGGACGGCACTCACGGGCGGTCACATACATCGGGACGTTGCGGCCCTGCTCGATGTGGCGCAGGGGGACGCCCGCGTCGGCGAGCGCCCACTCGAAGGTGAAGCTGCACCCGATGAGGAAGGACACCAGGTCGTCGCGCCAGTGGCCGAGCACATCGGTGGGCTCGTCCACCAGCTCGCCGTCGCGCCATACCCGGTAGCGCGGCAGGTCGGTGCGCAGGTCGGCGCCGTCCGCGAGGATCGTGCCGAAGGAGCCGGCGTCGGTGACGTCCAGAACCGGGCAGGGCTTCGGATTGCGCTGGCAGAACAGCAGCATGTCGTAGGCCCAGTCCGCCGGGACGGAGATCAGGTTGACCTGTGTGTGGCCCGCGGCGGCCCCGGCCGTGGCGCCGGTCAGCCCCTTGCGGAAGCGGGCCCGGGCCTCCCGCGGAGTCCACGCGTGCGCGCGTGCGTCGACGGCGGTCACCAGGCGGTCCTCCGTGCGGTTCACAGCAGCTCCTTCCCGCGGGTCTCCGGCAGCCCCAGCAGCGCGAGCGCCGCGAGGCCGTACCCCACCGCGCCGAAGACCAGCGCACCGCCCACGCCCCAGCTGCCGGCCAGGTAGCCCACCAGGGTGGGGAACACGGCTCCGACGGCGCGACCGGTGTTGTACGTGAAGCCCTGGCCCGTGCCCCGCACCGCCGTCGGGTACAGCTCGCTCAGGTAGGACCCGAAGCCGCTGAAGATCGCCGACATGCAGAACCCGAGCGGGAAACCGAGCACCAGCAGCAGGGTGTTGGCGCCGCTCGGGATGTTCGCGTACACCAGGACGCAGAGCGCCGAGAGCAGCGCGAACAGCCAGATGGTGCGCCTGCGGCCCAGCCGGTCCGTGAGATGGCCGCCGGTCAGATAACCGATGAAGGCCCCGGAGATCAGGAACGTCAGATAGGAGCCGGTCCCGACGACGGACAGGCCGCGCTCCGTCTTCAGATAGGTCGGCACCCAGGTCGCCAGGGTGTAGTAGCCGCCCTGGACGCCGGTGGAGAGCAGGCTCGCGAAGACTGTCGTGCGCAGCAGCCCCGGTGCCCCGTCCGTTCCCGGCCTGAAGATCGCCGCGAAGGAGCCCCTGTCCGCGCTGTGTTCGCGCCGGGCCCGCGCCTGCGGGGCGTCGTGGATCCGACGCCGCATCCAGAGCACCAGCAGCGCGGGCAGCGCGCCGGTCCAGAACATCACCCGCCAGGCCAGGCCGTCGTCCACGAAGGAGAAGACCAGGGTGTAGACGGCGGCGGCCAGCGCCCAGCCCACGGCCCAGGAACTCTGCACCGCGCCGAGCGTGCGGCCCCGGTGCCGGGCGCTCGCGTACTCGGCGACCAGGATCGCGCCGACCGCCCATTCGCCGCCGAAGCCGAGCCCCTGAAGGGCGCGGAAGACCAGCAGCGTCCCGTAGGTGGGCGCGAAGCCGCAGGCGACGGTGAAGACGGCGTAGGTGATCACGGTGATCATCAGGGCCCTGACCCGTCCGACGCGGTCGGCGACCACACCCGCGACGGCGCCGCCGACCGCGGAGACGATCAGGGTGACCGTGGTGAACAGGCCGGTCTGGCCGCTGTCCAGGCCGAAGTACGCGGCCAGCGCGACCATGCTCAACGGCAGGGTGAAGTAGTCGTACGCGTCCAGGGCGTAGCCGCCGAAGGCACCCGCGAAGGCGCGCCGGCCGTGCGGCCCCAGGGCCCGCAACCAGCCCAACGCGCCGTCGTCGGCGGTGCGTTCGGCCGTGTCCGGCCGGGCGTCGGAGGTCAGGGCCTTGGGAGGAGGGGTCGAGCTCATGGGCACCTCGCAGTTGAGGGACGGAGGGTGCTGGGAACCGAGCCGTGCCGTGCGCCACGGCGCCGCGGTGGGAGCGGGCGGCACCGTACGGAGCAAGGTAGGGGATCGTTGAACGATCCTTCAATACCCGTGTTGTTTCGTCCTCGTATCTGCGCTTGAATTCCGGGCATGGCAGAGCAGCTGACGGGACTGGCCGACGACCGCGCCCTCCTCGGGCGCACCAGCACCGCCGAGCGGGTCGCGGACATCCTCAGAAGCCGGATCGCCGAGGGCTACTTCCCGCCCGGCACCCGGCTGTCCGAGGACAGCATCGGCGGCGCGCTCGGCGTCTCCCGGAACACGCTGCGCGAGGCGTTCCGGCTGCTCACGCACGAACGGTTGCTGGTCCACGAGTTGAACCGCGGGGTCTTCGTGCGGGTGCTGGCCGTCGAGGACGTCGAGGACATCTACCGCGTCCGGGGACTCGTGGAATGCGCCGTCGTACGCGGCCTCGGCACGCCGCCGTACGCCGTGGACGGGCTCGCCGAGGCGGTCGCCGAGGGGCAGCGGGCGGCGCGCGAAAGTGACTGGAAAGGGGTGTCCACGGCGAACATCCACTTCCACCGGGAGCTGGTGGCCCTCGCGGGCAGCGAACGCACCGACGAGCTGATGCGCAGCGTCTTCGCCGAACTGCGGCTGGCCTTCCATGTGGTGGACGACCCGCGCCGGCTGCACGAGCCGTACCTCGCGCGCAATCTCGAGATCCTTCGGACCCTGCGGGCCGGGGAGCGCGACCGGGCCGAGGAACTGCTCCGGGTCTACCTCGACGACTCACGGGCGGGCCTCGTCGAGGTCTACGGGCGCCGGGTGGCCGACGGGGGCCGGACCGGCGGCTGACCGGCGCCCTCCGGTGCCGCCTGACCGCCCGGCTGCGATGCCGCCCAACGCCGCGTTCCGGTGACGTCGGGCCGGAGGCTGACCCCAGCCCTCGGATGCCGCCTGACCGTCCGACTGCGATGCCGCCCAACGCCGCGGTTCCGGTGCCGTCGGGCCGGAGGCTGACCCCAGCCCTCCGCTGCCGCCGAACCGTTCGTGGGCCGGGCCGCCTCGTGTCTCGCCCGGCCCGTCCCCGCGGGGCGGCCCGCGCCGTTTGGGCTGTTGTCAGACCGAGGACCTAATCTGTGCACCGTGACTTCGCGTGCATCGACGGACCGTGTTCCGCCCCAGCTCAGCGCGGGGCCGCGGCCTGCTCCGGGCCCGGCTGCCGACGAAGGGCTGGCGCGGCGGCTGCGCGCGCTCGCCTGCACGGCGCCGCTGCACGACCTGGACGCGCGCAAGGCCAACCTCGCGGGTGAGTACTCGGTCTACGGGATGGCGGAGATCGCTCTCGCCGCCATCGACCTGGTCACCCTGAACATGGACTTCGACACGGGCGCCGACCACGACCAGATAGTCGCCCGGCTCCTCCCGCGCATCGCCGCCCAGGCCCCGCGGCGCCCGGTCGCCGAGCACGAGCGCGTGGCCCGCTGGGTGCTGGAGAACCTGATCAACGTCGGCAGCGTCGACCGGGGCTTTCGGGCCGTCTACGGCACCTTCGAGCCGGATGGCACCTATGTCCGCCGTGACTACGACTTCAAGCTGATCGAAGAGGTGCCCGGCTACGGCGGCAGTGTCTACCTCCGCACGACGGACGAGGCGGTGAACGTCCTCGTCGGCGCCCTCGACACGGATGTCACCAGCGCGCAGATCGCCGCCGAGGTCAAGCTGGAGGTGCTGATCAGCCGCGGGCGCCTCGCCGACGCCCAGCTCGCCGCCGAGCAGGCGCGCTACCGCACCGTGCAGTACTCGGAGTCGCTGCGCAGGGCCCTGGAGGCCACCCGGCGCAACGTCCGCGCGGTGGACTGGCTGAACGCTGTGCCGGACATGATCGCCGAGGCCCTCGACCATGTCGCCGACCGCTATCGCCACGAGAACGCGATCCTCACCAACATCCGCAGGGCCCGCGACGAGTCCGAGGACCCGGAGCAGAAGCGACGCGCCGCCGAACTCGTCGACATCGTCAAGGACTGCATCCGCAGACACACGCAGTTGCAGTCCCGGCTCCTGGAGGCGGGCCCGCTGTTCCGCGCCGAACAGGACCGGCAGGCGTTCGCCACACCGATGGCGATGTCCGGCACGGACCTCTACGGCCACCTCCTCGCCCCGGTGCTGCCGCTTCCCGTGGAACAGGCGGTCCGTGTCACCGACGCCTTCTTCGCTCACGGCACGGGGCTGCGCACATCCGGTTCCGTCCGGATCGGGGACCTCGTCGACCTGCTGCTCACACCTCCGGTGGAGCGTGAGCACCTCGGGGCGGAGATGCCCGAGCCGGATCTGGTCGCGACCCCGGACGACAGCCGGTTCAGCGAGGAGCAGCTCGCCGCCGCGACGGAGTTGCTCGACCTGCCGGCGGACGCGCCCCGGCGGCTGTCCGGGCTGCTCGCGGAGGCGCGCCGGACGGGAGATCCCGACCTGGCCTACCTGGTGGCCCTGCTGGCCGTGCACGCGGCCAGCCCGCCGGTGGGCACGGCCTACCGGCAGGGCGAGGAGAAGCTGCTCTTCGCCGTCGACGACGGAACGGAGCTGGACGACCCCGAGTTCGGCGGTGCGGATCTGATCGTGGGGACGGCTCTGCTGGACGCGGCCGGAATGGCGGCGGACCGGACGGAGGCGGCATGAACGGCAACCAGTACCAGCGCGACAAGGAGTCCCGACCGTGACCGAGCACGTCGAGTGGAGCGATCCGGAGGCCGCCGCCGCGCCGGCGAGCGCCCCCGTCACCCCCGCCGACGCCGCCGACGCGGCGCGGCTCGTAGCCTTCGGGTTGCAGCCCAAGCTGCTGCCCGCACGCGACCAGGAGTACGCGGACCTCCTGCGCCGCTACCGCGAGGACCCGTCGTTCGGGCGCCTCGCCGACGCCGTCGCCACCGGCCTCGGCCTGGTCGTGCTGGAGGTGTCCCCGCGCGCCGGCATGGCCGTGACCGCCGCCGAGGACTCCGTGTTCGCCATCCGCATGGGCGACTACGCGCGTCGTACGTCGGCCGACTCCGGTGACCGCTTTCTGCACGGGCTCGCCCATCTCGCCGTCGCCGCCCTCGCCTTCCCCCGCCCCGAGGACCTGGCGGACGACGGCTACATCGGCCGGGTCACGGTCAACGGCGTCGACGCGTTCGTGCGCCAGGCCTGCCGCCGTCTCGAGGAGCGGGCCGAGGAGCAGGGGCAGAACACCGACCCGGCGACGGACGCCCCCGCTCTCGAGGCGGCCTGGCGCATCTGGGCCAGACGCAGCGCGACCGGGGCCACCAAGGACGCGCGCAGACTGGCGGGTTCGACCACCGGCATCGTCGCCAAGGCCGTCGCGTTCCTCACGGACTCCGGCTTCCTCCAGCGCACCGGCGACGACGGCGGCGGCACCTACCGCACCACGGCCCGCTACCAGCTCCAGGTGCGCGACATGGCGTGCAGTGCGGCCATGGCCGAACTCCTCGAACTGGGCGTCGTCCCGGTGACCGACGGCACGGCCACCCTGCTGCCCGCCGACGACTCCGACGACCTGGAGCTGGTGGCCGACTCCGGACTGCCCTTCCACTCGTGAGGGTTCCGGAGCGGGCGCCCGAGGCGCCCCACGCCCACGGACGCCCCGAAGCGCCGAGGGCCCCTCACGGCCCTCGTAGCGCCACCGGCTGTAAGGCACCGCAGCGCCACCGGCCTGCGAAGCCCAGCAGCGCCACCGGCCTGTGAAGCACCGCAGCGCCAAGGGCCTGTGAAGCCCCCGACGCGCCCCAGGTCTTCGACGCTCCCGAACCTGCCCACTATCCGAACACTCAGCACGACCGACGACGAGAGCCCCCCATGTACGAGCTGTCCCGGGTCCGCCTCTACTCCATCGGCCCGGCCGGTGCGCGCTATGCCGACACCGTGCTGGACCTGCGGGGTGTGGGCGATCTGGTGCCCGACCCCGCGCCCACCCAGGCGGAGTTCTTCGAGGAGGAGCCCGCCGGGCCACCGCGCCGCCCCGCCCCCGCCGGGGTGCTCTTCCTGGAGAACGGCGGCGGCAAGTCCGTCCTGCTGAAGCTGATCTTCTCGGTGATGCTGCCGGGCCACCGCAACACCCTCGGCGGCGCCAGCTCGGGCGTGCTGCGCAAGTTCCTGCTCGCCGACGACTGCGGACATGTGGCGCTGGAGTGGCAGCACACGCTGACAGGCGAGTGCGTCGTGGTCGGCAAGGTCAGCGAGTGGCGCGGCCGCCAGGTCTCCAGCGATCCCCGCAAGTTCGCGGAGGCCTGGTACTCCTTCCGGCCGGGGCCCGGCCTGAGCCTCGACAATCTGCCGGTCGCCGAGTCCACCGCCGTACGCCCGCCCGTCGAGGGCACGTCCGGCGCACAGGGGCGGCGCCGCACGATGAAGGGCTTCCGGGACGCCCTCACGGAGGCCGGCAAGGCATACCCGCACCTCGAAGTGCACTGGGAGGAGATCCACGACCGCTGGAACGAGCATCTGACCGATCTCGGTCTCGACCCCGAACTCTTCCGCTACCAGCGTGAGATGAACGCGGACGAGGGTGAGGCCGCCGGCCTCTTCGCGGTCAAGAAGGACTCCGACTTCACCGATCTGCTGCTGCGCGCCGTCACGGACACCCGCGACACCGACGGACTCGCCGACCTGGTCAGCGGATTCGGCAACAAGCTGGGACGGCGCTCCGAGCTGATCGCCGAGCGGGACTTCACCGCCGGATCGGTGGACCTGCTCGGGCGCATCGTCGAGGCCACCGAGGGACGGTCACGGGCCCGGGACATCCACGCGGGCGCCGAGCGCCGGACCCGCACGCTGGCGCGGCGGCTGTCCGCGCGCGGGGTGCGGGAGCGGGTCCGGGCCGCCGACCTGGCCCAGCGGGTGACCGCCGCGGCGTACGCCGTCACCCATGCCGAGGGCGCCCGGGAGCGCAGTGCGCTCATCGCGGCCGAACTGGCCTACCGCCATGCGTCGTTGGCGCTCGCCGGCGCAGAGAAGGCCGCCGCCGCGCAGAAGCGTGAACTGGCCGACGCCCGCCAGCTCTACGCCGCGTGGCAGGCCGCCGAGGCCGTGCTGCGGCATCGCGCCGCCGCCGACCGCTCCGCGCGCGTGGCCGCCGCGATCCGCGAGGCCGAGCGGGACGCCGCACCGGCGCTCGCCGCCCGGGCGAAGGCCGCCGTCGACCTCGTACGGGCGTTGCACGCGGCCGCCGAGAGCGCCGAGTCCCTCGCCAACGAGGAGGAGGAGCGATCCGCCGCGCTCCAGGAGACCGCCGAGTCCGCCCACCGGGACTCCACCGCCGCCGCCACGGAGGCACAGCGCGCCCGCAGCGAGGCGGGACATCTGCGCCAGCGGCTCGACGAGGTGGAGCAGGAGACCGCCCAGGCCGTCCGGGCGGGCTGGCTGGACGACAGCGCTCCCGACGCCGACCCGGCACGGGCCGCGCTGGCCGCGAGCGACGCGGAGAAGGAGGCCGTCGCGGCCTGGGACACCGCCCGCGAGGCCTCCCGCCGTGCGTCTGAGCACGCGCGCGAGACGGCCTCCGCCGAGTCCCGGGCGGAACTGACGGCGGCCCGTTCGGCGGACGCGGCCACGGCCGCCGAACGGGCCTACCAGGCCGAGCGCCGGACCGCCGAGGCGCTCGCCGCTGAGGAGCGCCTGGCGGAACTGCTGAGCCTGGCGGCCACGGACACGAGCGCCCGGAAGCGGGTCCCCGGCCCCCGGCGCGACACGGACGTGGATCCGGCCGGCACCCCGGCCACCGGCGAGGGCCCCCTCACCCCCGAGGAACTGGACGGCTTCGCCGACGAACTGCGCGCGCTGCTGGAGGACTCCGTCGCCTCCGCCGAACGGCAGCTTTTCGAACTGCGCACCGCGGCGGCCGACGACGCGCGCATCCTCGGCGCGCTCGGTGACGGCGGGCTGCTGCCGCCGGGCCCCGATGTGCTGGCGACCGTCGAGTTCCTCGGTGAGCACGGCATTCCCGCACTGCCCGGCTGGCGCTATCTCGCCCAGGCCGTCGATCCCGCCGACCATGCGCGCGTGCTGGCCGCCCGCCCCGAACTCGTCGACGGCGTGATCATCACCGATCCGGATGCGCACGCCCGGGCCCGTCAGGCACTCGGCGACGCCGCGTTGCTGCCGCGCTCCGCCGTCGCCGTCGGCACCGCCGCCGCGCTGCTCGCCCCGACCCCGGCTCTCGACGAGAGCGAGGGCGCCGTCGGCGGTGTCTTCCTGGTGCCGCCGAACCCGGCCATGCACGACGAGCACGCCGCCGACGAGGAACGGCAGGCGCTGCGCGCCCGGGCCACCGCGCGCGACGAGGAGATCCGGGCGCTCGCGGCCCGGCTCGGCAAGGACCGCGAGTTGATGGCCCGGCTGGCCTCCTGGCGCACCGGATGCCCGACCGGACGGCTCACTGAACTCGCCACGGCCGCCCGGGACGCCCGCGCGTTCGCCGAGGAGGCGGAGGCCGAGCTGACGGAGGCGCGCACCGCCCGCGCCGAGGCCGACGAGACCGCGGCCGAGGCCGCCCGGATGCGGGACGAGCGGCAGGAAGCCGCCCAGAAGGCCCGCCGCGCCGCCGACGCCCTCGCCGGGCTCGCCTTCCGGCTGCGCGAGCGCGCGGGCTGGCAGGTCAGGCTGCGGGAACTCGCCGACGAGGCGGTCGAGTCGGAGGCCCGCGCCCAGTCGTGTCTGGAGCGCGCCCGTGCCGCCGACGAGGACCGCCGGGCCGCGCAGCGCGCCGCAGACGACGCCCGCCGTACCGCGCGTGCGCTGCGCGCCGAGCGCGCCGAGATCGCGGGCGCCCCCGACGACGTACCGGAGGACGACGCGCACGCCCCCAAGACGTCCCTGCCCGCCCTCCGCGAGGCCTACCGGGCCGCCTCCCAGGTGTACGAGAAGGTAGGCGTCGGCGCGGATCTGCGGGCCGAGCAGGCGCGGGCCGAGAGCGACGAGTCCGCCGCGCTCGCCGAACTGGACCGGCTCAGCAACAAGGTGCGCACGCGCGCCGAGCAGCTCCTCGAGTCCCCCGAGGGCTCCGACGGCCCGTCCCGGCAGGCCGCCGCCGCGCGCGCCGAGGAGCTGGTACAGCTGCTGGAGACCCGGATGTCCACGGCCAGCGAGCAGCTCGGGCGGCTGCGCGGCGAGGCCGAGCGGCACGCGCCCGGGAACGGCGAGGCCCACACCGAGCTGCCCGAGGAACTGGTGCCCCGGGACGCCGAGCACGCGCAGGCCCTGCTGCGTACGGCGACCGCCGAACTCGCCTCCCGGGTCGAGGCGCTCGATCAGGCCCGAGAGGCCCACGCCGAACTCCTCGAGGCCCACCGGGCCGCCGAGGACGCGGCCGGCGGCTTCGACGAGGTCGCGGCGATGCTCCGCGACCTGCTGCGCGAGCACGCCTTTGAGGATGAGCAGGAGGAGCCGGAGCCCTATCCCGGCACGCTCGAGGAGGCCCGCCGGGCCGCCGCGGAGACCCGCAGATCGCTGCGCGGCTGCGCCACCGATCTGTCCGCCGCCGAGGGCGCCGTGCGCGAGGCCTGCGACGTGCTGGTCCGGCACGCCAACTCCACGCGCTACGAGCAGGTCCGCACGCCCGCCCGGCAGCAGATCCGCGAACTGCCCGCGTCCGCGCTGCCGGAGCACGCCCAGCGGTGGGCGGATGCGTTCGCACCCCGGCTGCGCGTCCTGACCGACGAGCTGGCACAGCTGGAGCGCAACCGGGACTCCATCGTGGACCGTCTGCGGGGCCTGGTGGAATCGGCCCTGGCGACCCTGCGGTCCGCGCAGCGGCTGTCCCGGCTCCCGGAGGGTCTCGGGGAATGGTCCGGGCAGGAGTTCCTGCGGATCCGCTTCGACGAACCCGACCAGGCCACCTTGATCGAACGCCTGGGCGAGGTCATCGACGAGGCGACCCGTGCGGCCGTCAGGAAGAACTCCGACCTGCGGCGCGACGGCATGTCGCTGCTCCTGAGAGGCGTCGGCGCGGCGCTCCAGCCCAAGGGTGTCGCGGTCGAGATCCTCAAGCCGGACGCCGTGCTGCGCGCCGAGCGGGTTCCGGTCGGCCAGATGGGAGACGTGTTCTCTGGCGGCCAGCTGCTCACCGCCGCCATCGCCCTGTACTGCACGATGGCCGCGCTGCGCTCCAACGACCGGGGCCGCGACAAGCACCGCCACGCGGGCACGCTGTTCCTGGACAACCCCATCGGGCGCGCCAACGCCACCTACCTGCTGGAGCTCCAGCGGGCCGTCTCGGACGCACTCGGCGTCCAGCTCCTGTACACCACCGGGCTGTTCGACACCACTGCGCTCGCGGAGTTCCCGCTGGTCATCCGGTTGCGCAACGACGCCGACCTGCGGGCCGGGCTGAAGTACATCCGGGTGGAGGAACACCTCCGGCCGGGACTGCCGCAGCAGCCCCAGGCCGGAGAGTCGGTGCACAGCGAGATCACCGCGACAAGGATGTTCAAACGGCCCGCGTGACCTACGCGTCCTCCTTGAGCAGATCCGCGCACTTCTCGCCGATCACCATGGTGGTGATGCACGGGTTGACGGAGATCAGATCCGGCATGACGGAGCCGTCCGCGACCCGCAGCCCCTCGACCCCCTTGACCCGCAGCCGCGCGTCGAGCGGGGCCGAGGGGTCGTCGTCGGCGCCCATCCTCACCGTGCAGGACGGGTGATAGACGGTGTTGTGGGTCTTGTGGATGTAGTCGAGCAGTTCGTCGTCGGTCCGCACATCGGGCCCGGGGGCCAGCTCGGCGCCCGCCCAGCCGCCCAGCGCCGGCTGGGACGCGATCTTCCGCGCCAGCCGGAGCCCGTAGGTCATCACCCGCACATCGTGCTCGTGCGTGAAGTACCGGGGATCGACCTTCGGCTTGTCCCGGTGGTCACGGGTCCGCAGCCGCACCGTGCCCCGGGACTTCGCACGGGTCACGTTCGGCGTGAGACAGAACGCGTTCTCGGACGTCGGATAGCCCCAGCGCGCGGTGTTCATGTCGAACGGCACCGACCCGTAGTGGAACATCAGGTCGGGTCGGTCCAGGCCCGGCGTGGTGTCGTAGAAGATGCCCGCCTCCCACCACTGGGTGGAGGTGGTCGTCATGGGCTGCCTGGCCTCCCACATGATGACGCCCTCCGGGTGGTCCTGGAGGTTCTCGCCGACGCCCGCCGAGTCCACGACCACGTCGACGCCGACCTCACGCAGGTGTTCGGCGGGCCCGATGCCCGACAGCATCAGCAGCTTCGGGGTGTCGATGGAGCCGCAGGAGACGACGACCTCGCGCCGGGCCCGGACCGTGCGGGTGTGCACCAGGTCCGGGTCCAGATAGTCCGCGCCCACACACCTGCGCCCGTCCAGGACCAGCTTCCTCGCCCGTACCCCGGTGCGTATCTCGAGGTTGGGGCGCTTGCCCAGGATCGGGTGGAGGTAGGCCACCGACGAGGACTGGCGGATGTTGTTCTCGTCGGAGTTGATCTGGAACCAGTTGGCGCCCCGGACCACCGTCCTGCCGGTGTTGAAGGGCACCGTCGGGATGCCCGCCTGGGCACACGCCTCCAGCAGCGCCGTGCCGCACGGGTCCTCGCCCTTGAGCGTGCGCAGTTTGACCGGGCCGGTGCGGCCGTGGTGGTCGCCGGGGGCGTCGTTGGACTCCAGCCGCCGGTAGAGCGGGAAGAGGTCGGCCGCGCTCCAGCCCGTACAGCCCCGGGCCGCCCAGTCGTCCAGGTCCTCGGCCGGTGCCCAGAAGGCGATGCAGGAGTTGTGCGAGGAGCAGCCGCCGAGCACCCTAGCCCGGGCGTGCCGCAGGAAGCTGTTGCCGCTGGCCTGCGGCTCCACGGGGTAGTCCCAGTCGTAGCCCGATTCCAGCAGTCCCATCCAGCGCTCCAGCCGGAGGACGTTGTCGTCGCCGGCATCGCTCGGCCCCGCCTCCAGCAGGCAGACCGTGACGGACGGGTCCTCGGAGAGCCGGGCCGCGACCACATTGCCCGCGGTGCCGCCGCCGACCACGACATAGTCGAACGTGTCGAAGCTCATGAGCTGGTGACCTCCTTCAGTCGGCCGCCGGCGCGGCGAGGGGAACGGTCGGTGCGGCCTCGAGCCGGTGCTCGGCGAGCACGCCCGTGCGGTGGCGCTGGACGAACCAGTAGTAGGTGAAGCCGCCGCCCGCGATGACCGCGACGAACAGGACCGCGCCCCAGCGCAGATACCAGTGGTGGGGGGCGGTCGCGTTGTAGACGGCGGCGCGCGGCCAGATGAGGTTGACGGTCATGGCCACGCCCCACACCACGGCCACGATGTTGACGAGCAGACCCCAGCGGCCCAGCGAGAACCTGCCCTCGCCCGCCGGCCGCCATGTCCCGCGCAGCCGCGCGACCAGCATCGGGGCGGTGACGCCCAGATAGGCGAGGTAGATCATGATGATGCCGATGCTGGTGACGACGGTGAAGATCTGCGGCTGGCGGATGTTGACCACCAGGATCGCCAGCGCCAGGACGCCGATGATCACGGCCGGCAGCACCGGGGTCTGGAAGCGCGGGCTGACCCGGGCCAGCAGCGAGGACGCGGGCAGGTTGTTGTCGCGGGCCATCGCGAAGGCCAGCCGGATCGCCGCCGTGTGGACGGCCAGGGCACACACGGTGACCGCGATGAGCACGCACCACAGCATCGCCTTGCCGGCCGTCGGGCCGAGTACATCGAGCACGATGTACTGAAGACCGTCCGTCGACAGCTTGTCGCCGTTCAGGCTGGACACGCTCATCAGGGCCAGCAACAGCACCAGACCCCCCAGGACGAATGAGGCGACGATCGCCCTGATGATCGCGCGCGGCGCGTTCCGGGACGGGTCCAGACACTCCTCGCCGAGGGAGGAGGCCGTGTCGAAGCCGTACATGACGTACGCCGACGCCAGCGACGCCACCAGGAACGCGCCCAGATAGCCGGTCGAGTACCCCGCTCCGGTTCCGGCCGTGTCCATCACCACCTGCGGGCCGCGGGTGATGTGCACCGCGAACAGGACGATCAGTACGACGGTGGCGAGCAGTTCGATGAACACGCCCGCGGTGTTGATGGTGGCCATCAGCTTGACCCCGAAGGCGTTCACCAGCGTGGTGAACAGGATCAGCACCGCGGCGAGCACGACGGCGTTCGTCGCCACGTCGTACTTCCCGGTGCCGTCGCCCACGAACTGGAAGGTGGACGAGATCTGCGGGAGCGTCAGCTGGTAGGCCAGCGCCACCGCGGAGATGGAAACGATCGACGCGATCAGCATCATCCAGCCGGCGAGCCATCCCAGATGCGGATTGCCCACCTTCTTCGACCAGTTGTAGACGGATCCCGCGATCGGGTAGCGGGCGGCCAGCTCCGCGAAGCACAGGGCGACCGCGAACTGGCCGACGAACACCATCGGCCATGACCACCAGTAGGCCGGGCCGCCGCTGCCGTAGCCGAAGTAGAAGAGCTGGAAGGTGCCGGTCAGGATCGAGATGTAGCTGATCCCGGCGGCGAAGGTGTGGAAGTTGCCGAGGGTGCGCTTGAGTTCGGGCTTGTACCCGAATTCCGTGAGTTCGGTGTCGTCACCGTGGCGTGGGCCGGATGGTTGCTCGGTCGTCGTCATGAGCGGACTCCTGGTGGGCCAGGGAGGGCGGGGGTCGAGGGAGCGCGGCTCCTGCGGGTGCCGGGGTGGGAGGGATGGGGTCGCAGGGATCGGGCCGGACGGATCGGGAGGGGTCGGGCGGCGGGGAGGGTGCTGAAGCGATTCGGCGCGGAGGAGCGCCGGGTCAGGCGAACCAGCCCTCGGGCGAGGGCGCGGTGTTCCGCCAGATGTGCTTGGCCTCCCGGTACTCGGCGAGTCCCGAAGGCCCCAGTTCCCGGCCGAAGCCGGACTGCTTGAAACCGCCCCACTCGGCCTGCGGGACATAGGGGTGGTAGTCGTTGATCCATACGGTGCCGAGCCGCAGCCGGGACGACACCCGCCGGGCCCTGGCCTCGTCGGTGGTCCACACGGCGCCCGCGAGGCCGTAGACCGAGTCGTTCGCGAGCCGCACGGCCTCCGCCTCGTCCGTGAAGCGCTCCACGGTCAGCACCGGTCCGAAGGACTCCTCCCGCACGACGCTCATTCCCGAGGAGCACTCGTCCAGCACGGTCGGCAGATAGTAGAAGCCGTTGTCGTGGCCCGGCCCGGACGGACGTGTCCCGCCGCAGCGCAGCACCGCACCTTCCCGGAGGCCCCGGGCCACATACGCCTCGACCTTCGCCCGGTGCTCCGCCGAGATCAGCGGCCCGGTCTGGGCTCGCTCGTCGAACGGGCCGCCGAGCCGGATCGCTGCGGCCCGCCGGACCACCTCGTCGACGAACCGGTCGTGCAGTCCGTCCTCGACCAGCAGCCGCGCCCCTGCCGAGCAGACCTGCCCGGAGTGCAGGAACACCGCCGTCAGGGCCATGTCGACGGCCGCCTCGAAGCAGGCGTCGGCGAACACGATGTTCGGGTTCTTGCCGCCCAGCTCCAGAGCGACCCTCTTCACCGTGCCGGCCGCGGCCGCCATCAGCCGGCGGCCCGTGTTGAGACCGCCCGTGAAAGACACCAGATCGACGTCCGGGTGGTCGCCCAAGGGCGCCCCCGCCTCCGGACCGGCGCCCAGGACCAGGTTCGCCGCACCCGGCGGGAGCCCGGCCTCCTGGAGCAGCCGCACCAGATGGATCGCCGAGTGCGGGGTCAACTCGCTCGGCTTCAGCACGAAGGTGTTGCCCGCCGCGAGCGCCGGCGCCACCTTCCACGCCGTCTGGAGCAGGGGATAGTTCCATGGCGTGATCAGCGCACAGACGCCCACCGGTTCGTACACGACCCGGCTGTCGACCTCCGGTCTGCCGGTGTCGATCACCCGGCCGGTCTCCTGCGCCGCGAGCCGTCCGTAGTAGCGGAAGCAGCCCACCACGTCATCGACGTCGTACGCGCTCTCGACCAGCCGCTTCCCCGTGTCCAGGGACTCGGCGCGGGCCAGCGCGTCCTTGTCGCGGACCAGCAGATCGGCGACGCGCAGCAGCAGGTCACCGCGCTCGGCCGCGGGCGTGGCCGGCCAGGGGCCCTCGTCGAAGGCGCGGCGCGCCGCCGCGATCGCGTCGGCCGTGTCCTTGCCGCCCGCCTCGTCGACCACGCCGACCAGGGAGCCGTCGGCGGGGCAGCGGATCTCCCGCGTGCGCTCGTCGAGCGCGTCGCGCCACTCGCCGTCAATGAACAGGTCCGCCATGCCCGCCTCCCAGCTTGTCCAGAACCCACGCGTGGAAGATCCCGATGTGATGCTCCGTGGGCACCAGCACACCGCCCGCGCGGTAGGCCCGGGAGGACATCGCGGGCTGGGTCCGCTCGCATGCCTCGAAGTCCTGCTCGTTGACCCGGTGGAACAGCTCCACCGACTTGGACACATCCGCCCCGGCCCCGACCACCTCCGGCGCGTACAGCCAGTCGCACTCGACGACCGTGCGGTCCTCGGCGAGCGGGAACATGCGGTGCAGGATCACATGGTCCGGGACGAGGTTGACGAACACCGTCGGCTTCACGGTGATCGCGTAGTAGCGGCGGTCCTGGTCCTCCGAGACGTCCGGCAGCTTCGCGAAGCCCTCGCTGCCGTCGACCGTGAAGCCCCGGATGCCCTCGCCGAACTCCGCGCCGTGCCCCACGTAGTACTGGGCGGCGTACCCGTAGGCGAACTCGGGCAGGACGTCGACGAGTTCCGGGTGGATCGTCGCGCAGTGGTAGCACTCCATGAAGTTCTCGACGATCAGCTTCCAGTTCGCCTGTACGTCGTAGACGATCCGCTTGCCGAGTGCCAGCCGCTCGGCGCCGTAGTGCTCGATCGCGGCCGCGTCGCCGAGCCGTTCCACGGCCGCCCCCATCACCGTCTCCTCGAAGGACGGCGGGTCGTCGGCCAGGCAGACCCAGGCGTAGCCGAGCCACTCCCGCAGCGCGACCCCGACGAGGCCGTACGCGACCCGGTCGACATCCGGCATCCGCACCAGGTTCGGCGCGGCGACGAGCCTGCCGTCGAGGTCGTAGGTCCAGGCGTGGTACGGGCACTGGAGGGTGCGCCGGACCTGGCCCGACTCCTCCAGGCACAGCCGGGCGCCGCGGTGGCGGCAGATGTTGAGGAAGGCGCGCAGCTCACCGGTGCGCGTACGGGTGATCAGAACGCTCTCACGGCCGACCTGGACGGTGCGGAAGGCACCCGGCGCGGCCAGGTCCGCGCCGCGGACCGCACAGAACCACATCGACTCGAACAGCAGCTCCTGCTCCTGCCGGAAGATCTCCGGGTCGGTGTAGTAGTGCCCGGGGAGGGTGGCGATCAGGCTCGTCGAGATCTGCCGGGAGGAGGCGGGGATCTGCCGGGGGGAGACGGGAGGCGTCTGGGGGGAGGCGGGAGGCGTCTGGGGGGAGGCGGGAGGCGTCTGGGGGGAGGCGGGAGGCGTCGTCACGTGCGGGCTCCTCAGGCGGGCGCGGCGGCGAGGCGGGAGGGGTCGAACAGACCGATGGGGTGCCCGGTGGTGCCGGTGAGCGCGAGATCGGCCAGGATCTCGCCGACGACGGGCACGAACTTGAAGCCATGACCGGAGAAACCGCAGGCCACGGTCACGGACTCGGGGTGCGCGGGGTGGCGGGAGATGACGAAGTGCTCGTCGGGTGTGTTGGAGTACATGCAGGTGGCGGCCTTCAGGAAGGTGCCGGGCAGCTCCGGGATGCAGTGGGACATGTGGTCCGCCATGGCGCGGATCTCTTCCTCGTGGACGGTCCGGTCGATGGTCTCCGGGGTGCAGACGGTGCCCTTGCGGAAGAAGGCCACCTTGGCCCCGAGGTCCGGCCCGTCGATCGCGGGGAAGCCGTAGACCTGGACCCGTCGTGCGTTCTCCCAGATGTAGACGGGATGGTTTTCGGGGAGGAACGGGCCGGTGCCATGGCGTGGCTGGAACCAGTACATGACCTGCCGCTCGATGGTGAACGGCACCCCGAGGTCGGTCAGCAGCCGCGGCGCCCACGCGCCGGGGCAGATCACCAACTGGCCCGCGGTGTAGGTGTTCTCGGCGGTGTGGACCCGGACGCCGTCCCGGTACGGCTCCCAGCGGAGCATCGGCTCCTCGAAGTGCAGCTCCGCACCCTGCCGGGTGGCGAGCTGGAGGTGCGCGGCGACCATGTTCTCGGGGCGGACCAGGCCGGCGTTCCTCTCGTACAGGGCGACCTCGTCGTCCTGCGGGGTGAGGGTCGGAAAGCGGCGCCTGATATCCCGCGCGTCCAGCATCTCGTGGGGCAGGCCCCACGCGATGGCCGAGCGCAGCGAGCCGGAGACGGTCCGGGACGCCGGCGGCCCTACCATCACCCCGCCGCACAGCGTGGCGATGTCACGGCCGGTGGCGCGCTCCACCTCCTCGTAGAGTTCGTACGCGCGCAGCAGCAGGGGTACGTACGCCGGGTCCTCGAAGTACGACTGCCGGGTGATCCGCGAACCGCCGTGACTGGAGCCGCGGTTGTGGACCGGGCCGAACCTCTCCAGGCCCAGCACCCGTGCGCCGCGCGCGGACAGATGGTGGGCGGCGGCGCTGCCCATGCCGCCGAGACCGATGACGATGACGTCGTACGAAGGGGACATCGGGCGCCTCCTAGCGGCGGATACGGGTCATCTTCGGGTCGAACAGCGGCTCGTCGGCCACGGTCGCGGGCACCTTCTCGCCGAAGTACCCGATGTGCACACCTCTTCCGGTGGCGAGCGGCGGCAGCCAGGCGTAGGCGATGCAGCGGCCCAGGGTGTAGCCGTACGAGGCGCTCGTGACATAGCCGCGGGGCGTGCCGTCGACGTACACGGGCTCCTTGCCGAGAACGTT
Organism: Streptomyces sp. NPDC093261; assembly: GCF_044753645.1. Lineage (NCBI taxonomy): Bacteria > Bacillati > Actinomycetota > Actinomycetes > Kitasatosporales > Streptomycetaceae > Streptomyces > Streptomyces sp. NPDC093261. Next base: position 31,651 of record NZ_JBIVNO010000009.1, on the reverse strand, counting down.
CGCGGCCGGGTCGTCCAGCAGGAGCGGGGTGAGCCTCCGGGTCGCCTCGGGGAGCTCCCGGAGGGCTTCCTGCCCGACGAAGCCGTTCTTGTCCATGCGGACCGCGAAGCCGAGCCCCGCCTCGAACGGATGGTGCTCGTCCGTCATGTCGACGCCCCAGGAGCGGTACCCCTTCTCCAGGCGCAGGGAGTTGAAGGCCGACCGTCCGGCCGCCACCGCGCCGTGCTCCCGGCCGGCCTCCCAGAGCGTGTCCCAGAGGCGGAGTCCCAGGTCGGCGGTGGTGTACAGCTCCCAGCCGAGTTCGCCGACGTAGCTCAGCCGCATCGCCGTCACCGGGACGTGCCCGATGTACGTCTCCTTGGCGCGGAAGTAGCCGAAGCCCTCGTGCGAGAAGTCGTCGCGGGTCAGCGGCTGGACGAGGTCACGGGCCAGCGGCCCCCAGACACCGATGCAGCAGGTGCCGGAGGTGATGTCCCTGATACCGACGTCCGAGGGGGCGTGGCGCAGGAGCCAGTCGAGGTCGGCCGGGGAGTTCGCGCCCACCTGGAAGCGATCGGTGCCCAGCCGCGCCACGGTGAGGTCGGAGCGGATGCCGCCCGTGGGGTCGAGGAGCAGGGTGTAGGTGATCGCGCCCGGCTTCCTGCGGACGTTGTTGGTGGTCATGCGGTCCAGGAACGCGAGGGCTCCCGGGCCCGTGACCTCCAGACGGCGCAATGGGGTCATGTCATACAGCGCGACCCTTTCGCGGGTCGCCCTGGCCTCGGCGGCCGCGATCGGCGACCAGTAGCGGGCGGACCAGGTGTCGCGTTCGGGCAGCCGCAGACCGTCCACGAGCGGGGCGTTGGCCTCGTACCAGCGCGGACGCTCCCAGCCCCCGCCCTCCAGGAACCGGGCGCCGAGGGCCTCCTGGCGGGCGTGGAAGGGGCTGACGCGCAGCGGGCGCGGCTGCTCCATCGGCTGGAGCGGGTGGAGCACGTCGTACACCTCGACGAACTGCTGTGAGCCGCGCTCCGTAATGTACGCCGGTGAGCGCTGCGCGTCCTCGAAGCGGGTGAGGTCGCACTCGTGGACGTCAAGGGAGGGCCGCCCGTCGACCATCCACTCGGCGACCGCCCTGGCCACACCGGCGGAGTGGGTGACCCAGACGGCTTCGGCCAGCCAGAAGCCGCGCACACCGCGTGACTCGCCGAGGACCGGCATGCCGTCCGGGGTAAACGAGAAGACGCCGTTGAAGCCCTCCTCGATCTCCGCATCGCGCAGGTCGGGCATCAGCCAGCGGCAGTCCTCCCAGCTCGGGGCCCAGTCCTCCGCCGTGAAGGGAAACGAGGAGGGCATCTCCATGTTCCGGGCGCGGGCCTCGTCGTAGGCGAGGACCGCGAACGGGTCGACGGGCATCGGCCGGTGGGCGTAGGAGCCGATGCCGATGCGGTCGGTGTGCTCGCGGAAGTAGAGGTCGCGGTCCTGGAAGCGGAGGATCGGACGCGAGGCCTCGTGCCGGTGGTCCGCGAGTGCGGGCAGCGGCTTTGTCCTCGCGTACTGGTGGGCGAGCGGTTGCAGGGATACGTCGACTCCCGCCATACGGCCGATGACGGGGCCCCAGAAGCCGGCCGCCGAGACGACGTGGTCGGCCGGGAAGGCGCCCCGGTCGGTGACGACCGAGGTGACACGGCCGTCGCGCTGCTCGATGCCGGTGACGGTGTGCCGGTCCAGGAAGCGCGCGCCGCGGCTTGTCGCGCGCTCCATCTGGGCGCGGGCCGCGAGCACGGCGCGGGCCAGGCCGTCGTCGGGGGTGTGGAAGCCGCCGAGCACCAGCGACGCGTCGACGAGCGGCCACAGTTCCTTGCAGCGGGCGGCGCTCACGACCTCGCCGCGTACGCCCCAGGAGGCCGCGTAGCCGGCCTTGCGGTGCAGGTCGGCCAGGCGCTCCGGGGTCGTCGCCAGTTCCAGGCCACCGACCTGGTTGAAGCAGGGGACGCCGTCGATCTCGAGGGAGCCGAACTTCTCGACGGTGTAGCGCGCGAACGCCGTGAGGGTCTTCGACGGGCTGGTCTGGAAGACCAGGCCCGGCGCGTGGGAGGTGGAGCCGCCGGGTGCGGGCAGGGGGCCCTGTTCGAGGACGGTGACGTCGCTCCAGCCGCGGGCGGTCAGCTCGTCGGCGAGGGAGCAGCCGACGATGCCGGCGCCGATGACGACCACACGGGGTCCGGGGGAGCCGTTCTTGGGCGTGGTGGACATGCCCCTCCTTGTGGTGGCGGGGATGACGGGGGTCGGGGGAGGCACTTGTGCGGTGCGGGGCGCGGGGGAGGCTGCTGGTGCGGGGGAGCGCGGGACTGCCGGGGCAGCCGTTTGTGCGGCGGGGTGGGATGGGGCAGTGCGCTTACGCGGCGCGTGGGTCGGGTCGGTCTTCTTACGCGGCGCGTGGGTCGGGTCGGTCTTCTTGCGCGGCGCGTGGGTCGGGTCGGTCTTCTTGCGCGGCGCGCGGGTCGGGGCGCTCCGCGGCGATCGTCGTGTTCCGGCCATGCCCGGCGGGGACGACCGAGGCGGCCGCGCGCTCGGCGCGCACGCTCGCGGGGGCGCTCACAGCACCACCACCGAGCGCAGCACCTCGCCCCGGTGCATCCTGCCGAACGCCTCCTCCACCTGATCCAGGGCGATGGTCTCGCTGACGAACGCGTTCAGGTCGAGCAGGCCGTACAGATACTGATCGATGAGAAACGGGAAATCCCTGCTCGGCAGACAGTCTCCGTACCAGGAGGACTTGATCGCGCCACCGCGCGAGAACACGTCGAGCAGCGGCAGTTCGACCTTCATCTCCGGGGACGGGACCCCGACCTGGATCAGCAGGCCGGCGTGGTCGCGCATGTAGAAGGCCTGAGTGAACGTCTCCGGGCGGCCCACAGCGTCGATGGCGATGTCGACACCGAACCCGTCGGTGAGGGCGCGTACGGCTTCGACCGGGTCCGTGCCACGGGAGTTGACGGTGTGGGTGGCCCCGAACTTCTCCGCCTGGTCGAGCTTCTTGTCGTCGATGTCGACGGCGATGACCTTCATGGCGCCGTTCAGGCAGGCTCCCGCGATGGCCGCGTTGCCGACTCCGCCGCAGCCGACGACGGCGACCGAGTCGCCGCGGCCCACGCTGCCGGTGTTCACGGCCGCGCCGTACCCGGCCATCACCCCGCAGCCGATCAGGCCCGCGGCCTCGGGGCGGGCGGCGGGGTCGATCTTCACCGCCTGACCGGCCGCGACCAGGGTCTTCTCGGCGAAGGCGCCGATCCCGAGGGCGCTGGTGAGAGGAGTGCCGTCCAACAGGGTCATCGGCTGCGCGGCGTTGCGGGAGTCGAAGCAGTACCAGGGGCGGCCGCGGCGACAGGATCGGCAGGAACCGCAGGGGGCGCGCCAGGCGAGCACCACATAGTCGCCGGGAGCGAGGTCGGTGACGCCGTCGCCGACCGCCTCCACCGTGCCGGCCGCCTCATGACCCAGCAGGAACGGGAAGTCGTCGGTGATCGCGCCCTCCCGATAGTGCAGATCCGTGTGGCAGACCCCGCAGGCCTGCACCTTGACGAGCACCTCGCCGGGGCCCGGATCGGGGACCACGATCGTCTGCACCTCGACGGGTGCCCCCTTCTTCACAGCGACTACGGCACGGACCTCATATGGCACGACCTAGCTCCTCTGCTGTTGCGCAATACACGATGGGTTGCGCGATGGGGAACATACTGAGAACAGCGTCACGGGGCCGTCAAGAGGAGTGCGTTAACCCTTGGCAAAAGGAGCGGGGGCGGCCGAAACGCGTACGACACACCGCGGCGCGGGACCGGAGATCCCGGTCCCGCGCCGCGGCGCGGACCCATCAGGAGCCTTCGCAGAAGGCCGTGGCCCCGCTCGGTCGTGCCGCTGTCGTCCCCTCAGAACCCGTACCCCATCCGGCGCGAGAGCTCGGCCCCCGCCGCCACGGTCCGCTTGGCCAGCTCCGGCAGCCGGTCGGCGTTCAGCCGGTACACCGGCCCCGAGACGCTGATCGCGGCGATCACCCTGCCGTCGTGGGCGTGGACCGGGGCGGCGACGGCCGCCAGGCCCAGCTCCAGCTCCTCGATCGTGACGCCGTAGCCCTGCTCGATCACCGCCTCCAGCTCGGCGCGCAGTGCGTTCGCGCCGGTGATCGTGCGCTCGGTGAAGCGGGGCAGGGAGCGGGCGAGGAGCCCCTCGCGCAGCGTGGGGGACATATGGGCGAGCAGCACCTTGCCGCTGGACGTGGCGTGCAGCGGGGTCCGCCGGCCCAGCCAGTTCTGCGCCGTCACCGACGCCGTGCCGCGAGCCTGCATGATGTTGACCGCCGCGTCGTCGTCGAGAACCGCGATGTTGACGGTCTCGCCCAGCTCGTCGGCGAGTTCCCGGCAGACCGGGACGCCCTCCTGTGAGATGTCCAGCCGCACCGCCGCCGCCCCCGCCAGGCGCAGCACGCCGGCCCCCAGGTAGTACTTTCCGCGGTCCTTGGCCTGGGCCACCAGGCCGCGGTTCTCCAGGACACCGAGCAGCCGGAAGGCGGTGGACTTGTGCACGTCCAGCTCGTCGGCGATCTCGGTCACGCCCGCCTCACCGTGCCGTGCGAGGATCTCCAGCACGCTCACGGCGCGGTCGACCGACTGCACGGCGCTGACCGCTCCTCTGCCGTTCTGCCGCTCCTGGGACTCCTCGCCGCTGCCGGACTGCTTCTGCGTGCGGGTCATGGCTCAACACTCACCACCTGGCGGCCCTGTTTGGGCCGCATCTGCGGGAAACCCTTGACGCGACGGTCACCCCGCCCGGATTCTGTTGCGCACAGCGCCACTACGTGCGCCATGCGAAACATCATGTTACCGAAGCGTCCGGATCCCGGAAGGGGCGCGATCCCCGAAAGCGCCCGGCCTACGAGGAAGGCCGATCTCCGCAAGGACCGTTCCCGGGGAGGAGCGGGCCCCGGAGGAGGACAGCCCCCCGAAGGGAACCGGTCGCGCAGGCGGACCCGACGATCTGGACCCCTGTGGCCCCGGTCCTTCCCCGACCCCACCGCCTGAACTCCCTTACTTCCCGGACCGAGTGGGTCCCGGACCGCGCGTCCCGGACCGAGAGGGGGGCCCGTGATTCCCGTCTGCCGCCTTGAAGACCTCCCCGCGGGTGAGGCCATCCGCATCGACGGCGACCCGCCCATCGCCGTGTTCCACACCGAGGACGGGCAGCTGTACGCCATCGACGACACATGCACCCACCAGGACGCCTCCCTCTCCGAGGGCTGGCTGGAGGGCTGTCTGATCGAGTGCCCGCTCCACGCCGCCTCGTTCGACCTCCGTACCGGCGAACCGACCTGCCTTCCTGCCCGACGCGCCGTGCGCACCCACCGGGTGACGGTCGACCAGGGCGTGATCCATGTGCATCTGGTGGTGGAGGAGGGCAGCGCGGCATGACGACCCCGGCTCTCCGGACGGTACGCGCACGGGAGACACCCTCATGAAAACCGTCACCGTCGTCGGCGCCTCACTCTCCGGGCTCTACGCCGCCCGTGAGCTGCGTGCCCAGGGCTTCGACGGGCGGCTGGTGATCGTGGGGGACGAGACCCACCGGCCGTACGACCGGCCGCCCCTGTCCAAGGACTTCCTCACCGGCCGCGCCGACGAGGGACAACTCGCGCTGACCGACGCGGAGGAGACCGCCGAACTCGACGCGGAGTGGCTGCTCGGCGTACGCGCCCGGGGCCTCGACGCCCGTGGCCGCACGGTGCTCCTCGAAGACGGCCGCACGGTGTCCACGGAGGGCGTAGTGATCGCCACAGGGGCGTCCGCCCGCCCGCTGCCCGGCGACCGCCTCGCCGGGGTGCACACCCTGCGCACCCTCGACGACGCGCGCGCCCTGCGCGCCGAGCTCACCCGGGGAGCGCGCCGGGTCGTCGTCATCGGCGGCGGCTTCATCGGGGCCGAGACCGCTTCCTCCTCCGCCGCGCTCGGCCATGAGGTCACGGTCGTGGAAGCCGCACCCCTGCCCCTCGTCCCGCAACTCGGGCCCGAGATGGCCGCCGTATGCGCCGCGCTGCACCGCCGCGGAGGTGTCGCCCTGATCACCGGCTCGGGGGTCGCCCGGCTGCGCGGCGCCCCGGTCAAGGGCGCCGACGCCGCAGCGGCGCCTGGCGCGGAGTCCCCACCAGGGCGAGCCGTCACGGCGGTAGAGCTGTCCGACGGCCGCGTCCTGCCCGCCGACACGGTGATCGTCGGCATCGGCGCCACCCCCAACACCGACTGGCTGGCCGGTTCGGCGCTCACCCTGCACGACGGCGTCCTGTGCGACGACGGCTGCGTCACCGCCCTCCCCCAGGTGGTCGCCGTCGGCGACGTCGCCCGGGTCGGCGGCCACCGTGCCGAGCACTGGACGTCCGCCACCGAGCAACCCCGCGTCGCCGTGCGCAATCTGCTGGCGGGCCGCACCACCGAGACGCTGCGGTCCCTGCCGTACTTCTGGTCCGATCAGTACGGCGCTCGCCTCCAGTTCGCGGGGCATCGGCACAAGACCGACACCGTCCGCATCACCGAGGGCACCCTCGAGGACGGCGCGCCCGCCGAAGGCGGTCTTCTCGCCGTCTACCAACGCCGTGGGCGGACCACCGCGGTTCTCTCCATCGACCGTCCCCGCCCCTTCATGCGGGCCAGACGTGACCTGGCACGCCGCACCGAACCGGTGGAGCCGGCCGCCTTGTGACGCACCGGCGGGGCGGCCTGGAGGCCGGCAGGGTCATGCACTGGCGGGGCGGCTTGGAGGCCGACAGGGTCATGCACCGGAGGGGGCCGCCCCGGTGGCGCCGTGACCCGCCGGCCCGGAGGGGGGAAGCCTGACTCGCCGGCGCGGGGGCGGCACCGTGCCCCCGCCGGCCCGGAGGCGGGACGGGACCCGCCGACCCGGGGCGGTGGTGGAGCGACCACGTCCGCCCTTCCCCCCATGCGGCTACGGGTGCGACAGCTGGCCGGCGCCGCCCTGCCCGGGTATGCGTCGCTGAGCCCGCTCCGCGGCCCGGGCCCGCCGACGCTCCGTGCGGCGCTCGCGGCGCAGCTCCCGGGCCGTGCTGCTGGGGGCCGACACCACTCCATGGCGCTGGTACCACACCTGGCGCGTCACCCAGACGTCGAGCACGCCCCAGGTCGCCACCACCGTGCTGGCGACGCTCGATAGGACCATCGGGAACGCCAGCCAGGAGTCGGCCATCGTGCACAGGAAGGCGACGACCGCCTGAATGAGCGTCACCGCGATGATGAGCACGGCCCGCACCGCCGCCGTACGCACCGCATCCGGGAGCCGCCGCCTGCGCGCGGGCTCCTCCACCCACAACGGCCGGCAGTGCGGCGTCTCGTACTGCTCCTCGACCCGACCCGGCCTCCGCTCATCCCCTGGCGCCGTCCTGGGCGTTGCACCACCCGACCCCGGCGTCCCGCGCCGCTCTGCCGTGCCCATCAACCCGTCACTCCCCACCGCCCGCAGGCCCCTCGCCCCGGTGTCATCCGACTCCGGCTTCTCAGCGGCTGCCCGGCTTGCGCTGTTTTACGCCGCCTGAGCGCGGCTGGCGGCGCCTGTAGCCGAATCCGCCCCCGATTCCCGTACAGAAGGACGATCGACGTTCTGCGAAGATTCCCACCGAACGAAAATTTCCGGCCAACCGCCCCGGATGCCCGGCCCGGTGTCCTCCTGCGCCGCACGCTGCTTCCGGGGAGCAAATTCCCCGTAATGGCGGGACAACTCCCCATGTCCGGTTCGCGGCCCATGGGGTGGTGCGCCTGGTCGGCCCTTCGAGATACCTGTGTGTCGGTAGTAGGCTCACGCCGTTTGTAGGTGTACCCCCCGCCGGAGGGGGTCGAGCTGGGGGAGGCCATGCGCTTTCGCGGGAAGTCCATCCGCCGGAAGATCGTGGCGCTCCTTCTCGTGCCGCTCCTGTCCCTGACCGCCATCTGGGCCTTCGCGACCGTGCTCACCGGCCGGGCCGCCCAGTCCGTGTTCCACGCCTCGTACATCGTCGAAAAGGCCGGCTACCCCACCGAGGACACGGTCCGCGTCCTTCAGGAGGAGCGCCGCCAGACCCTCGTCTACCTCGCGGATCCGCGCGCCTCCGAATCCCTCGCCGCGCTCCACCGCAGCCGTGCCGCCACCGACGAGGTCGTGGCGAAGCTCCGTCGCAACAGCAAGGCCAAGGGCCTGCACGAGAAAATGGGGCCGGGCACCGCCGAGCGCCTCACCTCGATCCTGGACGCCCTGGACGGCATGAAGTCGCTGCGCCGCAGCGTCGAGGACGGCACCGTCAAGCGCACCCAGGCCTTCGACCTCTACAACCATCTGATCGACCCCTGCTTCACGTTCCTGGCCAACCTGCAGCTCCTCGACGACGTCGACATGGACAAGCAGGGCCGCGCGCTCGCCGGTGTCTCCCGCGCCCGCGAACTGCTCTCCCGCGAGGACGCCCTCCTCGCCTCCGCCCTGGTCGCCGGGCGGATCACCCGCGACGACATCCACCAGCTCTCCGGCCTCGTCGCGCAGCGCACCGTGATGTACGACGTCAGCCTGTCCCTGCTGCCGGGCCCGGAGAGCGAACGCTTCCGCCGCTACTGGACGAACGCCGACACCGCCCCCCTGCGCATGGCCGAGCAGTCCGTCGTCGACGCCACACCCGGGACCCCGCACGGCGTGACCGCGAAGAGCTGGGACGAGGCCGCGGGGCCGGTCCTCGACCAGCTGGACAGGATGGGCACCGAGGCCGGTGACCGCTACCAGGACCGGGTCCATCCCCTGGCCGTCGGCGTCATCGTCAAAGCGGTCCTCGCGGGCGTCCTGGGCCTCGTCGCCCTGCTGGTCTCCCTGATCATGTCCGTACGCATCGGCCGCGGCCTCATCCGCGATCTGCGCCGGCTGCGCCTGGACGCCCACGAGGCGTCCGGAGTGCGGCTGCCCAGCGTGATGCGCCGTCTCTCGGCGGGCGAACAGGTCGACATCGAGACCGAGGTACCGCGCCTGGAGTACGACCAGAACGAGATCGGCGAGGTCGGCCAAGCCCTCAACACCCTCCAGCGCGCCGCCGTCGAGGCCGCCGTCAAGCAGGCCGAGCTGCGCGCAGGGGTCTCGGAGGTCTTCGTCAACCTCGCCCGCCGCAGCCAGGTCCTGCTGCACAAGCAGCTCACCCTCCTCGATGCCATGGAACGCCGCACCGAGGACACCGAGGAACTCGCCGACCTCTTCCGGCTCGACCACCTCACCACCCGTATGCGCCGCCACGCCGAGGGCCTGGTCATCCTCTCCGGCGCCGCCCCCTCCCGGCAGTGGCGCAAACCGGTGCAGCTCATGGACGTGGTGCGCGCCGCCGTCGCCGAGGTCGAGGACTACGAGCGGATCGAGGTACGACGGCTGCCCCGGGTCGCCGTCACGGGCCCCGCGGTCGCCGACCTCACCCACCTGGTCGCCGAACTCCTGGAGAACGCCACGGTGTTCTCGCCGCCGCACACCGCCGTGCAGGTCATCGGCGAACGCGTGGCCAACGGCTTCACCCTCGAGATCCACGACCGCGGCCTCGGCATGGGGGCGGAGGCGCTCCTGGACGCCAACCTCAGGCTCGCCGAAACCCCCGAGTTCGAACTGTCCGACACCGACCGGCTCGGCCTCTTCGTCGTCAGCAGACTCGCCCGGCGCCAGAGCGTGCGCGTCTCCCTGCAGCCGTCCCCCTACGGCGGCACCACGGCCGTTGTCCTCATCCCCGACATGCTGCTCACCGACGACGCCCCGGACACCAACGGAATCGGCTTCCGTCTCGACCGCCCGCTGCCGGACAGCAAGGCCGGAGCCGAGGAGCACACGCCCGGGCTCTCCCACACGCCCGTCAAGCTCCCGGGCATCCCGGCGTCGATCCTGGACGGTCCGGTGGAGCTTGAGGCACCCGTCGATCTGGACGCGATCGACGACTTCCCCGGTGCCCTCGGCGACGAGGACAGTGAACGCGGAGGTCTTTTCCGCCCCCGGCGCTCGCTCGCCGACTCCACGGGAGTCCAGCGCCCATCGGCACGCGACTCCCGGCGCGAACCGGCCCGACCCGTCGACCCCGACCACCCGGGCGCTCCCGTTCCGCTGCCGCGTCACCGTGCCCCCAAACTCGTCAGCTCGCACGGCCGCCCGGTGACAGGATCAGGATCACGGCGCGGACGGGCCGACGCGGAGGGGGAGCCGCTGGAACGGCGCGTGACGGATCTCCAGGAGGCCAGACGGCCATCGGGTCGCCCGACGGAACCCACGGGAGGCGCTCCCCGCCCGCACGGTGAACGCTCCGAGGCCCCGGCCCTGCCGCAGCGGCGTCGCACCCGCCCCCTGACAGGGCCGGAGGGGACCGTCCCGCGGCGGGACACGGAGGACGGACGGGCAGAATCGGGCGCGGGTGCGCTGCCCCGCCGGGTGCGGCAGGCCAGCCTGGTACCGCAGTTGAGGGAAGGCCCCGATCGGCTCGCCGAACGGGATCGGCCTCGCGGCGCGGACCGGACAGGCCCGGCCGACCGCGACGCCGACGAGGTCCGCAGCCGGTTCGCCTCGCTCCAGCGGGGCTGGCAGCGCGGCCGCGAGGAGAACGCCACGGGCGACGGGGCCCGGGACGGCTCAGCACGAAGAACGACAAAGGGAGACGGTCGATGACCGCACCGAAGGCCGCAGGGCCCACCGCGACGAGCAAGGCGTCGGGAGAGCTGAACTGGCTCCTCGACGATCTGGTGGAGCGTGTGGCCAGCATCCGCAAGGCGCTCGTGCTCTCCAGTGACGGCCTCCCGACAGGGGTCTCCAAGGAGCTGAGCCGGGAGGACAGCGAGCACCTCGCCGCGGTCGCCTCCGGATTCCACAGCCTCGCCAAGGGAGTCGGCCGGCACTTCGACGCTGGCGGCGTCCGGCAGACCATCGTGGAACTCGACGAGGCGTTCCTGTTCGTCACGGCCGCCGGCGACGGCAGCTGCCTCGCCGTCCTGTCGGACGCGGACTCCGACGTCGGGCAGGTGGCCTACGAGATGACCCTCCTGGTCAAGCGGGTCGGCGCACATCTCGCCTCCGCTCCGCGCACCGATCTGCCCTCGGGCGGGTAGTGAGATGGTATGAGCGGAGACGGTCAGGGAAGCAGCCACTGGTTCGACGACGAGGCCGGGCCCGTGGTCCGTCCGTACGCCATGACGCGCGGCCGCACCAGCCACGATGCCCAGCACCGCCTCGATCTGATCGCGGTGGTCGTCACGGAGCCGCATGCGGACAACCCCGAGGCGGACCCGTCGCTGTCCCCGGAACACGTGGGCATCGTCGAGCTGTGCCGTGACATCCCCCAGTCGGTCGCCGAACTCGCCGCCGCGCTCGACCTGCCCGTCGGCGTGGTCCGCGTTCTCGTGGGGGACCTCGTGGACGAGGAACTGGTCCATGTGTCGCGGCCCGTGCCGCCCGCCGAGCTGGTGGACGAGAGCATTCTGCGCGATGTGATCAACGGCCTGCGGGCCTTGTGAGCCGGGGGTGTCCGCGCCCTCCCGGACAGCGCGCGGACACCGGCGAGCGGGAGCCGCCATGGTGCGGGAGGACCCGGGAGAAGGGGCCGGGCGCGTACGGGACGATCCCGCCGGTGAGGCCATCCGTGCTCGGGAAGCCTCCGGGCGGGCGGGCGCCGGTGTGCCCTCCCGCGCGGGGACCGGCGCGGGCAGGGGCCGCCGGTTATGATCTGATCGATCGTCGACCACCAGCTGCGGAGAGCCGATCATCCGCCCGCGGACACGGCTCCGAGCAGCGTGATCGGAGACACGGACGTGACCACGGGCTGGCAGTTCTGGGTCGACCGCGGCGGCACCTTCACCGACATCGTCGCGCGCCGCCCGGACGGGCACCTGCTCACCCACAAGCTGCTGTCCGACAGCCCCCACCACTACGCCGACGCGGCCGTCGCGGGCGTGCGCGAACTCCTCGGCCACGAAGGACCGGTCGACGGTGTCCGGATGGGCACCACGGTCGCGACGAACGCCCTTCTGGAGCGCAAGGGCGAACGCACCCTCCTCGTGATCACCCGCGGCTTCCGCGACGCCCTGCGCATCGCCTACCAGAACCGTCCGAGCATCTTCGCCCGCGCGATCGAGCTGCCGGAGCCGCTCTACGAGCGGGTCGTCGAGGTCGACGAACGCATCGCAGCCGACGGCAGCGTCCTGCGCGCCCCCGATCTGGAGGCTCTCGCCGAAGCGCTCCGTCAGGCATACGACGACGGGATCCGCGCCGTCGCCGTGGTCTGTATGCACAGCCATCTGCACCCCGCCCATGAGCGGGCGATCGGGGAGCTGGCCGCCCGGACGGGCTTTCCGCAGATCTCGCTGTCCAGCGAGGTCAGTCCCCTCATGAAACTGGTCCCGCGCGGTGACACGGCCGTCGTCGATGCCTACCTCTCGCCCGTTCTGCGTCGCTACGTCGACCACGTCGCCGACGAGCTCGAAGGCGTCCGGCTGATGTTCATGCAGTCCAACGGGGGACTGGCCGAGGCCGGACAGTTCCGCGGCAAGGACGCCATCCTCTCCGGGCCCGCGGGTGGCATCGTCGGCATGGCCCGCATGTCGCAGCTCGCCGGTTTCGACCGCGTCATCGGGTTCGACATGGGCGGCACGTCCACCGATGTCTCCCACTTCGCCGGTGAGTACGAGCGGGTCTTCACCACGCAGATCGGGGGCGTCCGGCTGCGCGCACCGATGCTCGACATCCACACGGTCGCGGCCGGCGGCGGCTCGATCCTCCATTTCGACGGCTCCCGCTACCGCGTAGGGCCGGACTCGGCGGGTGCGTCCCCGGGGCCGGCCTGCTACCGGGGCGGCGGCCCGCTCACCGTCACGGACGCCAACGTCATGCTCGGCCGCATCCAACCCGCGCACTTCCCGAGGGTGTTCGGCCCCGACGGAGACCAGCCACTGGACGACGCCCTGGTCCGCGACCGGTTCACCGCCCTCGCCCGCGAGATCCGCGAGCGGACCGGTGACGACCGCACCTGTGAGCAGGTCGCCGAGGGCTACCTCCAGATCGCGGTCGCCAACATCGCCAACGCCGTCAAGCGGATCTCGGTCCAGAAGGGCCACGACATCACCCGCTACGCGCTCACCACCTTCGGCGGAGCCGGCGGCCAGCACGCGTGCAAAGTCGCGGACTCCCTGGGCATCCGCACCGTCCTCGTGCCGCCCATGGCCGGGGTCCTCTCCGCGCTGGGCATCGGGCTCGCCGACACCACGGCCATGCGGGAGCAGTCCGTCGAGGCGCCCCTGGAGGCCGCCTCGATGCCCCGGGTCCACGAGACCGCCGAAGACCTGGCGTCCGCCGCCCGCGCCGAACTCCTCGCGGAGGACGTGCCCAAGGACCGTATCCGCATCGCCCGGCGGGCCCAGCTGCGCTACGACGGCACGGACACCACCCTCACCGTCGAGCTGACCGACCCCGGCACGATGAGACGCGCCTTCGAAGATCGTCATCGCGCCACATACTCCTTCACGCTCGACCGTCCGATCGTCGTCGAAGCCCTCTCCGTGGAAGCCACCGGCATCACCCAACCCCCCGATCTGTCCGCCCTCGCCCCGTACGACGGCGGCTGTGCCGCCCCCGAGACCGTCCGCCTCCACACGGGCGGCGTCTGGCGCGACGCACCTCTCCACCGCCGGGAGCATCTGCCTCCCGGCGAAACCCTCACCGGCCCCGCGATCATCACGGAGACCAGTGCCACGACCGTCGTCGACGACGGCTGGCAGGCCGCGGCGACCGACGACGGGCATCTGGTCATGGAACGGGCGGCGACTACGGAGAGTTCCGATCTCGACACGCAAGTCGATCCCGTCCTGCTCGAGGTGTTCAACAACCTCTTCATGTCCATCGCCGAACAGATGGGCGCCCGCCTGGAGTCCACGGCCCAGTCCGTCAACATCAAGGAACGCCTGGACTTCTCCTGCGCCCTCTTCGACCCCGAGGGCAACCTGGTCGCCAACGCCCCCCACATCCCCGTCCACCTGGGCTCCATGGGCACCAGCGTCAAAGAGGTCATCCGCCGGCGTGCCGACGCCATGCGCCCCGGAGACACCTACGCCGTCAACGACCCGTACCACGGCGGCACCCATCTGCCCGACGTCACCGTCATCACCCCGGTCTTCGGTACGGAGAGTGAGCGCATCCTGTTTTACGTCGCCTCCCGCGGCCACCACGCGGAGATCGGCGGCATCGCCCCCGGCTCCATGCCCGCGCACAGCCGCACCATCGAGCAGGAGGGTGTCCTCTTCGACAACTGGCTGCTCGCCGAGAACGGCCGTTTCCGTGAGGAGGAGACCTTCCGGCTTCTGACCGAGGCGCCCCACCCGTCACGCAACCCGAAGACCAACCTCGCCGACCTGCGCGCCCAGATCGCCGCCAACCACAAGGGCGTCGACGAAGTCGGCCGCATGATCGAGAACTTCGGCCTGGATGTCGTCCTGGCGTATATGAAGCACGTCCAGGACAATGCCGAGGAAGCGGTCCGCCGCGTCATCGACGCCCTGGACGACGGAGAGTGCGCCTACGAGACGGATTCCGGCGCGGTCATCCGCGTCCGTGTGCGCGTGCACCGCGACAGCCGGTCCGCGACCATCGACTTCACCGGTACGTCCCCGCAGCTGACCACCAACTTCAACGCGCCCTTCTCGGTCGTCAACGCCGCGGTCCTGTATGTCTTCCGCACCCTGGTCGCCGACGACATCCCGCTGAACGACGGCTGTCTGCGCCCGCTCGACATCGTCGTACCGCCCGGCTCCATGCTCGCGCCCGAACCCCCGGCCGCCGTCGTCGCCGGCAATGTCGAGACCTCCCAGTCCCTCACCGGTGCCCTCTACGCGGCGCTCGGTGTGCAGGCGGAGGGCTCCGGCACCATGAACAACGTCACCTTCGGCAACGACCGGTACCAGTACTACGAGACCGTGGCCTCCGGCTCCGGCGCGGGCGACGGTTTCCCCGGCGCACCCGTCGTGCAGACGCATATGACCAACTCGCGCCTGACCGATCCCGAGGTCCTCGAATGGAGACTGCCCGTCCTGCTCGACGAGTTCGCGGTACGGTACGGCAGTGGCGGCGCCGGCCGCTGGCGCGGCGGGGACGGAGCAGTCCGCCGGATCCGCTTCCGGGAACCCATGACCGTCTCCACGCTCTCCCAGCACCGCAGGGTCCCTCCCTACGGCATGGCGGGCGGACGGCCGGGCGCGCTCGGCGCCAACCGTGTGGAGCGCGCGGACGGATCGGTGCTGCACCTGAAGGGCAGTGATGCGGCAGACGTGGGCTCCGGCGACGTACTGGTCGTCGAAACCCCCGGCGGCGGAGGCTATGGACCGCCGCCGACCGACCCCCATCAAGCAGGAGAAGACAACGATGATCCTGGGGCGCAGTGAGCGCGGCAGGCCCCCCGTCGAGCCCGTCACGCTCAAGATCCTCGTGGCCGGTGGTTTCGGCGTGGGCAAGACCACCCTCGTCGGCGCGGTCAGTGAGATCAGGCCGCTGCGCACCGAGGAGGTGCTCACCGAGGTCGGTCGCCCCGTCGACGACACCAGCGGTGTGGAGGGCAAGCACACCACCACCGTCGCGATGGACTTCGGCCGCATCACCCTCCGCGAGGACCTGGCGCTCTATCTGTTCGGCACGCCGGGCCAGGACCGCTTCTGGTTCCTGTGGGACGAACTGGCCACGGGAGCCCTGGGAGCGGTCGTCCTTGCCGACACCCGGCGCCTGGAGGACTGCTTCGCCGCCGTCGACTACTTCGAGCGCCGCTCCATACCCTTCGTCGTCGGCGTCAACTGCTTCGAGGGAACCGCCCGTTACCCCGCCGGCGATGTCCGGCGGGCCCTCGACCTCGACGACGGTGTGCCGGTCATCCTCTGTGACGCACGCGAGCGCGAGTCGGTGAAGGAGGTCATCGTCGAGGTCGTCCGGCACGCCATGGCGTACTCGGCCGGCCACCGCGCCGGCGTCACCATCTGATCTCCCGCGCCGGCGTCACTCCCGCGCCGGCGTCACCACCTGATCCCGCACAGGCCGCCCTCGGCCCGCACCCCGCCGACCGGGGCACGGGCCTTGGACGCACACGCGCGCGTGGGACGCAGGCGAGACGTACGCACGCGTGGAGCGTGTGGTCAGTCGACGCCGTCCTCGTGCCAGCCGAGGCTCCTCTCCACGGCCTTGCGCCAGTTGTGGTACTCGCGGTCGCGCACCGAGGACTCCATGACAGGCGTCCACTCCACATCCTGCTGCCAGTGCGACTTCAGCTCCTCCAGGTCGTGCCACACCCCGGTCGCCAGCCCGGCCGCGTAGGCCGCGCCCAGACAGGTCGTCTCGGAGACCTTCGGACGAATCACGGGCACGCCGAGCACATCCGCCTGGTGCTGCATCAGAAGATGGTTCTTCGTCATGCCGCCGTCGACCTTGAGGGTGGTGATCTGCACCCCGGAGTCCTGGTACATGGCGTCCACGACCTCGCGCGTCTGCCAGCTCGTCGCCTCCAGCACCGCGCGTGCGAGGTGCGCCTTCGTGACGTACCGCGTCAGGCCGGTGACCACGCCGCGCGCGTCGGCACGCCAGTACGGCGCGAACAGGCCGGAGAAGGCCGGCACGATGTAAGCGCCGCCGTTGTCCTCGACGCTCGCCGCCAGTGTCTCGATCTCGTCCGCGCTGCGGATGATGCCGAGTTGGTCGCGGAACCACTGCACCAGCGCGCCCGTGAGCGCGATGGAGCCCTCCAGACAGTAGACCGGCGCCTCGTCGCCGATCTTGTACCCCATGGTCGTGAGCAGGCCGTTCTTCGAGGGCACCGGCCGGTTGCCGGTGTTGAGCAGCAGGAAGCTGCCCGTGCCGTAGGTGTTCTTGGCCGTGCCCACGTCGTAGCAGGCCTGCCCGAACACGGCCGCCTGCTGGTCGCCCAGCGCCGAGGCGACGGGCACGCCCGCGAGCTGGCCCACGGCGGTTCCGTACACCTCGGAGGAGGACCTGATCTCCGGCAGGACGGCCTCGGGGACGTTCATGGCGGACAGGAGCGCGGGGTCCCACCGGAGTGTCTCCAGGTTCATCAGCATCGTGCGCCCCGCGTTGGTGACGTCGGTGACGTGCCGCCCGCCGTCCGTGCCTCCGGTCAGGTTCCAGATCAGCCAGGAGTCGATGGTGCCGAAGGCGATGTCGCCCCGCTCGGCCCGAGCCCTGAGGCCGGGCACGTTGTCGAGCAGCCAAGCCGCCTTGGGGCCGGCGAAGTAGCTCGCAAGGGGCAGACCGGTCTGCTCGCGGAAACGATCCTGCCCATCGGATCCCCCGAGTTCGTTGCACAGTGCGGCCGTCCGGGTGTCCTGCCAGACGATCGCGTTGTGCACGGGTTTGCCCGTGGCGCGGTCCCACAGCACCGTCGTCTCGCGCTGGTTGGTGATGCCGAGCGCGCTGAGCTGGTCGGCACGCAGCCCTGCCTTGGCGATCGCACCCGCGACCACCGCCTGCACCTTGGACCAGATCTCCGTGGCGTCGTGCTCCACCCAGCCGGGCTTGGGGAAGATCTGGCGGTGTTCGCGCTGGTCGACGGCGACGATCGCGCCGCCCTGGTCGAAGATGATGCAGCGGCTGGACGTGGTGCCCTGGTCGATCGCGGCGACGTACTTCTGAGCGGTGTCCGTCATGACGTCCCCTTCGTCAAAGGGTCAGAATGCTGCTTTGTACACAAGGGCCGCGATCGCCCCGCCGATCAGCGGACCCACCACGGGTATCCAGGCGTAACCCCAGTCGGAGGAACCCTTGTTGGGGATCGGCAGCATTGAGTGGGTGACGCGCGGGCCGAGGTCGCGGGCGGGGTTGATCGCATAGCCGGTGGGCCCGCCGAGGGAGAGGCCGATGCCGACGACGAGCAGGGAGACGAGCAGGATGCCGATACCCGAGCCGTACGCCGTCGTGCCGGGTATCGGGCCGATGCCGGTGCCGAGGTTCTTGCCGAAGAACAGGATGGGCAGCACCAGCCCCATGGTCGCGATGATCTCGGTGATCAGGTTGGCGGCCGGATTGCGGATCTCGGGAGCCGTGGAGAAGATCCCGAGCGTGGGCAGCGCCTTGTCCTCATCGGCGTTTGCCTGGAACTGGGCGAGGTAGAGCAGCCAGGTCAGCACGGCGCCGAGGATCGCGCCCGCCATCTGACCCAGCAGGTAGTACGGGACGTCGGCCCACCGGGTGATGCCGGCGATGGCGAGACCGAGGGTCACCGCCGGGTTGAGATGTCCGCCCGACTTCGGGGCGGCGCTGTAGGCGCCGGCCAGGACGCCGAAACCCCAGCCGAAGGCGATGACGACCCAGCCCGCGCCCTTGGCCTTGGAGTGGTTGAGCGTGACGGCGGCGCAGACACCCGCGCCGAACAGGATGAGGATGGCCGTTCCGATCAACTCGCCGACGAAGATGCTTCCATGGGTCATGGCGGCTCCTGGGCCCTCGCCCCGGGGCGTTCCCGCCCCGAGTCCGTCCTCCGTGCAGGGTGCGTATCCCTTGGCGACTTCAGCCGAAGGCAGGGCGGTCCCGCGCCCCTTCCGGCGTCCGCGACGAGCGTGCCTGTGCAGCGGAATCGCCCGGTGGGGGACGGCCCGTGCGGAGGCGGGCCTCAGGGGCGCACTCCATGAATACGCCTGAATGCGGCGATGCCGACTGACATCCGGAAGTTTTCACCGGCACTCAGAGAGCGTCAAGGTCAGCGACGGCAACGGTTGCGGCCGACTGCCGCGGACCGGCCCCCATGGGCGTCAGCAGGCCGCCACCCGGCCGGTGATCACCGGGTCCTGGGTAGGGGTCAGCCCCAGGCCGGCTGGCCGGCCTCGGCCCGTGCCACCGCTGTGCCACGCCGTATCTCATGGCCCGGCAGGCCGGCCCGTCCCAGCACCCAACTGGCGCCGCTCAGTGCCTTCGCGGCCTGTTTGAGCGGCGCGAGGCAGGCGGCCGCCTGGCGGTGGTCGGTCACACTGCCGGGCGGGCACAGCACCGTGGCCATTGAGAGCGTGACGGCACGTCCGCCGGCCGACCAGGGCGCGTCGAGTACCGACGCGGCCAGCGGATCGAGACCCTCCGGATCCGCGAGAACCAGGAAGTCGTCCCCGCCGATGTGCCCCACGCGAGTGCTCCCGGACGCGGCGCCCTGCAACGCGTGCCCCACCGCACGGATCAGCTCGTCCCCGGCGGCGAATCCCGCCCCGTCGTTGACCTGCTTGAAGTGGTCGACATCGAGCCAGCTCAGCGCGAACAGCCGTCCGGCCGCGATGCGCCGGTCCACCTCGCCGGTGATCGCGTCCGAACCGGGCAGCCTGGTCAGCGGATTGAGCCCCGCTGCCTCCTCGACCCGGCTCTCGGCCAGCGCCCGTACGAGATCCGCGAGCCGGACGACCCCCACGCACCGCCCGTGGTGGTCGACCACCGCCACGTCGTCCGAGGTGCGGTCCCGCTCCCCGTCCGCGACCACGTCGAGCACCTCCCACGCCGTGGCGTCGGCCCCGACCGTACGCGGCGGGTCGCCCAGCTTCGCCGCGGGCCGGTCGGCGTACAGCGCATGCCCGTAACGTGCCGACATCGACAGCAGGAAGCGCGAGCGATGCACCGAACGGACCGGCACCCCCGCGGGATCGACCAGCAGCACCCCGGACACATCGGGGGAGCCGGTGAGCAGCGCTCGCACCTGACCGGCCGAGGCCGTGGCGGGCAGCAGCGCTGCCGGCCGCAGGAACTGCCGCACCGACGGCCCGCTGCGCGGTGTGGACGGCACCGCGGCAGGCGGCGCCGGAAGGTATACGTCCGCTACGGGGAGCCGGGACGGAGGCGCGAAGAGTTGGCCCTGCGCCAACTGAGCCCCGGCCGCCAGCACGGCCGAGTACTGCCGCTCGGTCTCCACCCCCTCCACCGACAGCAGCGCGCCCAGTTCCTCGCACAGCGTGCGCATGGCCCGCACCACCGCCGGCCGTGTCACCAGGGACACATCGAGTTTCATCAGGTCCGGTGACAGGTCGCAGAGCAGCCTCAGCGGCACGTCGCCGTCGCCGATTCCGTCCGCGCAGATCCGGAATCCCTCCCCGCGCAGTACGGTGACGGCCTCGAGCAGGGCCCGTTGGGGCACGTGCGTGTACGGCGGTCCGACATCGACCGTCACCTCCCACGGCAGCCGTCCCGCCTCGCGCACGGCATCCCGCAGTGCGGCGAGGCCCCCGAGGTCGGCAAGGGTCCCGGCGAACACGTTGACATGCAGGGGCAACAGCGCATCCATTCGCGCCGCGGCGCGGACCGCCAACGCGGCCAGATTCCCGTCGAGTTCGGGATCCCGGCGGGCCTGAGCCAGGACGTCGCCGGTCTCCGGGCGTGCGAGGAGCTCCAGCGCGGTGACCCCTCCGGTCGTCAGGTTGACCACCGGCTGGAAGGCGAAGCGGAGAGTATCCGTCCAGGAGGGCACGGGAGCATGATGGCGCCGTCGGCACGGCCTGAGGCCCAGTTCATGACCTGTTCACACAGCATTCCCAGGTGATCACAGAGCGTGTGAATGATGGTGAACGGCCCGCGGATGTACGCGCAGTCGCCACCGGAAACGGCTGGGCGGCCCGCCGTGCCGGCCGTTCGCCTGCCCGAGGCGCGGGAGGTCCGTGCCATGCCGGGACGACCTGCGGTGATCACCGCACGGCGATCACCGCGGAGCCGTGCCCGAACAGCCCTTGATTCGCGGTGATGCCCACCCGGGCCCCCGCCACTTGCCGGCCACCCGCGTCTTCCCGCAACTGCCAGGTCAATTCGCACACCTGGGCGATTGCCTGCGCCGGAACCGCCTCCCCGAAGGACGCCAGCCCGCCGCTGACATTGACGGGTATGCGCCCGCCGAGCGTCGTGGAGCCCTCGCGCAGCAGCTTGACCGCCTGGCCCTCCGCGCACAGCCCCAGATCCTCGTACCACTGCAACTCCAGAGCCGTGGACAGGTCGTAGACCTCGGCGAGGGAGAGGTCCTGCGGCCCGATGCCCGCCTCCTCGTAGGCGGCACGCGCGATCGAGGCGCGGAACGTCTCACCGGGGGGTTCCACCGCCGCGGTCGAGTCCGTCGCGATGTCCGGCAGGTCAAGCACGGTGTTGGGGAAGCGCGGTGTCACCGTGGACACCGCCCGGATGCGCACCGGCGCCACCGTGCCGTGCCGTCGCGCGAACTCCATGCTCGACAGTACGAGTGCCGCGCCGCCGTCCGAGGTCGCGCAGATGTCGAGCAGCCGCAGGGGGTCGGCGACGACGGTCGATGCGGCGACCTCGTCCAGGGTGACGCGCTTGCGGTAGCGGGCGTTCGGGTTCAGCGCCCCCATGGCCGCGTTCTTCACCTTGACCTGGGCGAAGTCGTCGATCGTGTCCCCGTGGACAGCCATGCGCCGGCGTGCGTACAGCCCGAAGTACATCGGATTCGCCGCTCCGAGGATCCGGAACCTCAGCCAGTCGGGATCATCGGGCCGGTCGCCGCCCGCCGGGCGGAAGAAGCCCTTGGGTGCCGACTCCGCCCCGACCACCAGCACCACGTCCGCGAGCCCCGCAAGGATCTGGGCCCGCGCCGCGTTCACCGCCTGTGCCCCTGACGCGCATGCCGCGTAGACGCTCGCGGTCCGGGCTCCCTGCCATCCCAGGGCCTTGGCGAACGTCGCGCCCGCCACATGCCCCGGATAGCCGCCCCGCACCGTGGCGGCACCCACGATCGAGCCGACGTCCCGCCAGGCGACCCCCGCCTCGGCGAGTGCCGCACGCGCCGCCACCGTCCCGTACGCGACGAAGCTGCGCCCCCATTTGCCCCAGGGGTGCAGTCCCGCGCCGAGCACCGCCACATCGTCCGTCATACCGCCACCCCCGTCGGCCGCCAGTGCCAGGTCGCCCAGGTCGTCTCCGCGTCCTCGTACAGCACGCCGGGTACGACCCGCATCTCCATGCCCACCGCCAGATCGGCGACGGTCACTCCCGGAACTGCCTGCCCGAGCACCACGATCCGCTCTGCCTCCAGTTCCACCGCGACCAACGCGTAGGGCTGCCACGGAAGTTCCCCATTCGTCACATAGGGTGACGGAGGTGGGTAATGAGTGTCAGTGAATGACCATATTCGCCCAACTTTGGACAGTGACGCCTCGATGAGATCGCCGCCCTCGCAGTGGGGATTCCGGCAGAGGACGTCCTCGCGCGGAAAGAACACCGAGCCGCACGCGGCGCACCGCGTGCCGACGAGATGGAAGCCGTCCCCGTCACCGGCGAACCATCCGGCCACCACGGGGGTGAGTTCACGTGGCATGGAGCCTCCCGGTCAGATACCTGACGGTACGTCAGGAGTGTGTCATGAGCCCGTGGAATCCGGCAGGCGTCGCGACGAACCGCAGAGCTCCGCCCGGCGTCGGAGTAACGGCGGGGGCGGCCAGGGCCCGCGGGGGTGGTTCCGGCCGCCCCACGACTCCCGTGCCCGTCCAGGGCAGACGCCCTTCGTGTGATCGGATACAGTCCGCCCGTGTCCGAATCCCCGTTCCCATCCGCCGCCTCCGTGCCCGGCTCCCACTGCTCGAGCTGCGGAGCGCCCTACGGAGAGGGCATCTCCGGCTGGCCCCGCACCTGCGCCGCCTGTGACACCGTGGCCTACCGCAACCCGCTGCCCGTCGCGGTGGCTCTCCAGCCCGTGTACGACGCCCACGGCACCGCGCTGATCGTCATCACGCGGACCATCCCTCCCGCGCGCGGCGGCATCGCGTTGCCCGGAGGGTTCATCGACCACCGCGAGGACTGGCGGCACGCGGTCGTCCGCGAGCTCAAAGAGGAGACGGGCATCGACGCGGCAGGCCGCGACGTCCGGCTCGCCGACGCGATGAGCTCGCCCGACGGCCATCTGCTGCTCTTCGGACTCCTGCCCGAGCGCCCGGCGGCCGATCTGCCGCCGTCCGCCGGCACCGACGAGACGACGGGCTGGCACCTCCTGCGCCGACCCGCCGAACTCGCCTTTCCGCTGCACACCCTCGCCGTGCGGGGATGGTTCGAGGGCCGCTACGTGTGAGCCTCCGGCGGGACGCCACCTGCGCGCGTCCCGCCTTCCCTCCCCAGCCGGGGGCCGCCCTCGCCCGCGTGACGCGACCTCCGGTCTCGCACCCGTGGCAAGCCCCGCACCGTCGAGCACGGCCGAGCCGGGCTCGGCCGACTCCGCACGCGTTCGGCCCACGCCACCCGCGGATCACCCGCGGCCGAGTCCCCGCACGCGTACCGGATACACGGGCTCGGTCCGCCCGTCCCCGCCGTCCCGCTTCACCACGACCCGACGGCCCTTCCACCGCGTCACATAGCGTTCGACCTCCGGCTCGTCCCAGCCGTCGCCCGGGTCCGGCACCACGACCCCGCCCCCGGACCTCCCTCGCGCGGGCGCCCAGACCTCGAGCTCCAGACCGCCGACCTCACCCCGCACGGGCAGCACGGCACCGGCGCGCGCGAACACCGGGATCCGCGCCATGGAGACATCGACCACCACCTGGCCCGGCCCCTGGTACGCCACCTCCGTCGCCGTGTCGTACCAGCGACCCCGCGGCAGCAGCACCGTGCGCCGCTCAGCGCCCGGCTCCAGCACCGGCGCCACCAGGAGACCGTCACCGAGCAGGAAGGCGTCGTCGCAGTCCCGCAGCGCCCGGTCCTCCGGCGCACCCCACCACAGCGGCCGGACGTAGGGCGCCCCCGTGCGGCGGGCCAGATGTGCCAGCGTGATGAGGTACGGCAGCAGACGGCGCCGTTCGCCGAGCGCCACGCGCGCGTGCCCGAGGACGTCGTCACCGAACTCCCAGGGCTCCCGGCGCCCGGCCCGCATGCTCGCGTGCGTACGGAACAGCGGCAGGTAGGAGGCGAGCTGGAACCAGCGCAAATACAGCTCGGGCGACGGACTCCCGTCGAAGCCGCCCACGTCCGGCCCCGAGTACGGCACCCCGCACAACCCGAGCCCCAGCACCAGCGACAGCGAGGCGCGCAGCCCGGGCCAGCCCGTGGCCACGTCCCCCGACCAGGTCCCCCCGTAGCGCTGCATGCCCACCCACCCCGAGCGCGAGAACACGAAGGGCCTCACCTCGGGAGCCAGATTCCGCAGGCCCTCGTACCCGGCCCGGGCCATGCACAGTGCGTACACGTTGTGCGCCTCGCGGTGGTCACCCCCACGGCCCTCCAGCGCGTGCCGGGCCGAGCGGGGCAGGGTGTTCTCCCCGAAGGCCGTGAACGACACCGGCTCGTTCATGTCGAGCCACAACCCCTCGAAGCCCTGCGTGAGACGCTCCTCGAGGAGCCGGCCCCACCACTGCCGCACGCGCGCGTGCGTGAAGTCCGGGTAGACCGCCTCCCCGGGCCACACCACCCCTTCGACCACCCGGCCCGAGGCGTCCCGCACGAACGCGTCCTCGGCGCTCCCGCTGTCGAACACCGGGTCTCCCGCCTCGGCCTTGACCGCCGGGTCGACGATCGAGACCAGGCGGACGCCGTGCCGGCCCAGCTCCTCGGCGAGCAGCGGCAGCTTCGGGAAGCGTTCCCGGTCGACGGTGAACACCCGGTGGGCGTCGTAGTGATCGATGTCCAGATGGACGGCATCGAGCGGAAGCTCATGCTCCTGGTAGCCCGCGGCGATCCGCCGGACTTCCTGCTCGCTGCCGAACCCCCATCGCGCGTGATGGTGACCGAGGGCCCACGCGGGCGGCACGGCCGGCGCCCCGGTCAGCGACGCCCAGACGTGCAGCACGCGCGCGGGGGTACCCACCATCACCCAGCAGCGCAGGGGCCCGCCGTCCATCCGCACCTCGCAACTGCCCGCCCGGTCGTGCCCGGAACCCGCGCCCTCCTCGCCCTCGCGCAGGGTCACCGTGCCGTCCCACGACGTGTCCAGGAACATCAGGTGAGTGGCCGCGTCGGCGACCACCAACTGCACCGGCATGGTGATGTACAGCGGGTCGTCGCCGGGCCCGAAGGGCCGACCCGGGTCCGTGTTCCACAGTCGGTACGTCCCGTCCCGCAACCGCGGCCCCGAGGCCCGTCCACCCAGCCCGAAGAAACGGGCATCCGCGGCCACTTCGGACCGCTGCATCCAGCGCGCGCCGCTCCCGTCCGCGGGCTCCCACCAGCGGGGCGGCAGAGCCCGGCGCAGGGTCACCCCGCCCGGCGTGCGCACCTCGATCGCGCCGTGCCGCGACACCACGACCGTGACCCGCTCCGCCACGACCCGCCAGCCGCCGTCCTTGTCCGGCTCCAGCACGGCCCGCGGATCCGGCTCCGGACAGCGGCCCGCGAGCGCGTACGACGGCTCCGGCTCCGCCCCGTCCCAGCCCCAGAACACGGCCCCGTTCACAGCGACCGTGATCCGCAGTTCGGTCCGGGCGAACCGCACGACACCACCACCGGGACCGGGCTTCGCACCGTGCACGGGGCCCGGCACCCGCGCCCGCTCCGCACCTCGTCGCGGCAACCCGGTGGCGTCGGTACGCCTCCTGCGCCACGCGGCCCGCACGGTGCGCAGGCCCTGCACCGCACCCCCCGAACCGACCGCCTTCACCGAACGCACCAGGTCACGACCGTCCATGCTCCTCACCCTGTCATCGACATCCCCCCATAGGGGTGTCGTTCAACTACCGTTCACCCGTGCTGGGAGCACAGCTTCACGATGCCAACTATGTGGGGTGCACCCTGGTGCAGAAGTCGATCACATGGCATCGTCCGTGTCAGCCGCGTAACGCGCACAACCCAGCACGTGCGCGACTCACGCACACGACGCGTACAGCCCGGGAGCCGCCCCATGACCTCAGCGAACCCCACGCCGCTCTGGCGGCCCGACGCCGACCGCATCGCCCGGGCACAGATCACCAGGTTCCAGGCCTGGGCGGCCGAACGCCACGGTGCCCCCTCCGAGGGCGGCTACGCGGCTCTGCACCGCTGGTCGGTGGACGAGCTCGACATCTTCTGGAAGGCCGTCACGGAGTGGTTCGACGTACGCTTCTCCACTCCCTACGCGCGCGTGCTCGGCGACCGCTCCATGCCGGGCGCCGAATGGTTCCCCGGCGCGACACTCAACTACGCGGAACACGCCCTCCGCGCCGCGGCCACCCGCGCCGACGAACCGGCCCTGCTCGCGGTCGACGAGACGCAGGAGCTTCGCCCGGTCAGCTGGTCCGAGCTGCGGCGCCAGGTCGGCTCGCTCGCCGCCGAACTGCGCGCCCTCGGCGTACGCCCCGGAGACCGCGTCAGCGGCTATCTCCCCAACATCCCGCAGGCCGTCGTCGCCCTCCTCGCCACGGCCGCCGTCGGTGGCGTGTGGACCTCCTGCGCCCCCGACTTCGGCGCACGCAGCGTCCTGGACCGCTTCCAGCAGGTCGAACCCGTCGTGCTGTTCACCGTCGACGGCTACCGCTACGGCGGCAAGGAGCACGACCGCCGCGAGACTGTCGCCGAGCTGCGCCGCGAACTGCCCACCCTGCGCGCCGTCGTCCACATCCCGCTGCTCGGCTCCGAGGCCCCGGAAGGCGCTCTGGACTGGTCGGCCCTGACCTCGGCGGACATCGAGCCCGTCTTCGAGCAGGTGCCGTTCGACCACCCGCTGTGGGTGCTGTACTCCTCCGGCACGACCGGCCTGCCCAAGGCCATCGTCCAGTCCCAGGGCGGCATCCTGGTCGAGCACCTCAAGCAGCTGGGCCTGCACTGCGACCTCGGCCCCGAGGACCGCTTCTTCTGGTACACGTCCACCGGCTGGATGATGTGGAACTTCCTCGTCTCCGGTCTTCTCACGGGCACCACGATCGTCCTCTACGACGGCAGCCCCGGCCACCCCGACACGGGCGCCCAGTGGCGCGTGGCCGAGCGCACCGGGGCCACCCTCTTCGGGACCTCCGCCGCCTACGTCATGGCCTGCCGCAAGGCGGGCGTGCACCCTGCCCGCGACCACGACCTCAGCCGGGTGCAGTGTGTGGCCACCACGGGTTCCCCGCTGCCGCCGGACGGCTTCAGCTGGCTGCACGACGAGGTCCGCGAGGACCTGTGGATCGCCTCCGTCAGCGGCGGCACGGACGTGTGCTCCTGCTTCGCCGGAGCCGTCCCGACCCTCCCGGTGAACATCGGCGAACTCCAGGGACCCGGCCTCGGCACCGACCTGCAGTCCTGGGACCCCGGTGGCCACCCGGTCATCGACGAGGTCGGCGAGCTGGTCGTCACCAACCCCATGCCCTCCATGCCGATCCGCTTCTGGAACGACCCCGACGGCAGCCGCTACCACGACAGCTACTTCGACATGTATCCGGGAGCATGGCGCCACGGCGACTGGATCACACTCACCTCCCGCGGTTCCGTGATCATCCACGGCCGTTCGGACTCCACGCTCAACCGCCAGGGCGTGCGCATGGGCTCGGCCGACATCTACGAGGCCGTCGAGCGCCTCCCAGAGATCAAGGAATCCCTGGTCATCGGCATCGAACAGCCCGACGGCGGCTACTGGATGCCCCTCTTCGTGCACCTGAGCCCCGGATCCGTCCTGGACGAGCCGCTGCTGAACCGCATCAAACAGACCATCCGCGAACAGCTCTCGCCGCGCCACATCCCCGACGAGATCATCGAGGTCCCCGGCGTCCCGCACACCCTCACCGGCAAGCGGATCGAGGTCCCGGTCAAACGCCTGATGCAGGGCACCCCCCTGGAGAAGGCCGTCAACCCGGGCTCCATCGACAACCTCGACCTGCTCCACTTCTACGAGGACCTGGCCCGCAAGCGCGCCTGACGCACCTCGCCGCATCCCGCCACGCGCCGGATGCGGCCGGCAGCCGCCCGTCGGTCACCGCGACCGGCGGGCGTTGTCAGTGGCCCTCCTTACCGTGTGTGATGACTGATCGACTGAAAGTAGGGGGAGTCATGGCACACACCAAGCACCAGACCATGCGACGCGTTCTGCGCCGCGAGATCGCCGGCACCATCGGCCTGCTGACCGACGAACACGACTTCACCGCGATGCGGCGCTACCGCACCTTCACCTTCGACGACCACACGACCTACCTCCGGCAGGTGGAAGCCCTGCTGAGGACCCTCGCCGCCCAGGGCACCCACACCACGGTCGCCCTCTTCGACCCGGAGGAATACGCGGAGTTCTGCGCCGACAGCGGCCTGGAACCCGACGCCCCCTCCAGCCGCACCCGCTTCACAGCGGAACTGGCCGCCACCGGAGCGGCCATCCCCTACGAGGGCCAGCCGCTGGACGAACTCGTGCCGGACCTGGTCGATGAAGCCGTCCGTCAGGCCACCTGGCATTACGCGACCACCGGGCTGGCCCACCTCGGGGCCTGCGCCTCCTGCGGCGAGGACATCGGACACGCCGCCCTCGCCCATGCCTCCCGACTCCTGACCCGCGTCCTCGACACCGCGAGCCCGGGCCACCGCCACCTTGTCTGCAGTGTCTCGACGCCGCCCGAGACCCTCGTCGCGGTGCTCCACGCCGATGAGGAACCCGACGGCACGAGCCGCATCGACGAGACGGAAGCCCTCGAATTCACCACCGTCCTCGCCCTGGGCATCGCCACCCACGCGGCCGGTGGACTCGTCATGCGCACCACCTCACCCGACGGGGCGGACCGCGTGTACGGCTGGCGCCTGCGCGGGGAACGACTGGAACCGCTCACCGCGGGAGAGGTCTTCGACGCGTACTGCACCGACGTCGAGTCCGGCGACCTGGTCGCGCCGGAATCCGGCGTCGACTACAGCGCCCCACCCGATCTCGGGGACGACGGACCCATGACCGGCCACACCCATTGAAGGCCGGCCCCACTCACGGAGCCGTGGCAGATCCGCACCGATCGCGGGAGGGGCCCGAACAGGCGAAGGGCGCCCCACCAACAGGTGGAGCGCCCCGGCCACACGGAGATCGACGCGATGACGCGCCGCGGCTACTCGCCGGACAGCACTGCCTGAGCGGCCTTGCGCGCGTCCTCGGCCGTATCGGCCGCACGCGCGGCCGACGCGGCACGCTCGCACTGCGCCAGCGTGTACTTGGCCAGCGTGGCGCGCACATAGGGAATCGACGCCGCACCCATCGACAGGGAGGTGACACCCAGGCCGGTCAGCACACACGCCAGCAGCGGGTCCGAGGCGGCCTCACCGCACACACCGCAACTCTTGCCCTCGGCCTTGGCCGCCTCGGCGGACAAGGCGACCAGGTCGAGCAGCGCGGGCTGCCACGGGTCCTGCAGACGCGAGACCGCACCCACCTGACGGTCCGCGGCGAACGTGTACTGGGCGAGGTCGTTCGTCCCGAGCGACAGGAACTCGACCTCCTGAAGAATCGAGCGCGCCCGCAGCGCGGCCGACGGAATCTCCACCATGGCGCCGAACTTCGCCTCCAGCCCCGCCGCACGGCACGCGTCCGCGAACGCCTTCGCGTCGGTGCGGTCGGCGACCATCGGCGCCATGACCTCCAGATAGACCGGCAGCCCCTCGGCAGCCTTCGCGAGGGCGGTCAGCTGCGTGCGCAGCACGTCGGGGTGGTCGAGCAGCGTCCGCAGGCCCCGCACACCCAGCGCCGGGTTCGGCTCGTCGGCCGGGGTCAGGAAGTCCAGCGGCTTGTCCGCACCCGCGTCGAGCACACGCACGACCACACGGCCCTCGGGGAAGGCCTCCAGCACCTGCCGGTAGGCCTCGACCTGCTTCTCCTCGGACGGCGCGTTCTTGTTGTCGTCCAGAAACAGGAACTCCGTGCGGAACAGACCGACACCCTCGGCACCGGCCTCGACGGCGGCCGGCACGTCCGCGGGACCGCCGACGTTCGCCAGCAGAGGCACCTTGTGCCCGTCGGCGGTGGCTCCCGGCCCGGTGGAAGCCGCAAGGGCGGCCTTGCGCTCGGCGGCCGCGGCCTCGAGCCGTGCCTTCTTCTCGTCGCTCGGATTCACGAAGATCTCGCCGGTGCTGCCGTCGACGGCGATCATCGTGCCCTCGCCCAGCTCACCCGCCCCCGGCAGCGCCACGACGGCGGGGACACCGAGGGCGCGCGCCAGGATCGCGCTGTGACTGGTCGGCCCGCCCTCCTCGGTGACGAAGCCGAGGACCAGGGCCGGGTCCAGCAGCGCCGTGTCGGCAGGCGCAAGGTCACGGGCGACGAGGACATACGGCTCGTCGCTGTCCGGGACACCCGGCATGGGGACCCCGAGAAGACGGGCGACGATACGGTTACGGACGTCGTCCAGGTCGGCCACGCGCCCGGCGAGGTACTCCCCGGCGCCGGCCAGCAGCTCGCGGTACGCGGCGAAGGCGTCGTACACGGCGCGCTCCGCCGTGCTGCCGACGGCTATACGACGATCCACGTCCGCCATCAGCTCAGGGTCCTGGGCCATCAGGGCCTGGGCCTCCAGGACGGCCTGCGCCTCCCCACCCGCCAGATGGCCGCGCGCGGTCAGGTCGGCGGCCACGGCTTCGACGGCCTGGCGTGCGCGCCCCTGCTCGCGCTCCGCCTCCTCGGCAGGGATCTGCTTCGCCGGCGGCTCCAGCACCGCCGTTCCCATATGCCGGACCTCGCCGATCGCCACACCGTGGCTCACACCGACGCCTCGCAGCGTTGTCTCCATCTCACCGTCTCCGAATCGTGCGGCTTCCCCGCCACCGCGATGGTTGTCTGTTGTGCCGTTCTCTACCTCTACGGCGTGGGCCTCACTGCCAGGCGAAGAGCTGGTCGCCGGCCTTCACTTCGCCGTCCTCGCGGACACTGGAGAGGGCGTCGGCCGTGGCCTCGAGAGCCACGACCGGGCACACCGCGGACTTGCCGGCCTGCTCCACGGCCGCCGGGTTCCAGCGCACGATGCCCTGACCACGTGCGACGGTGTCGCCCTTGTTGACGAGCAGCTCGAAACCCTCACCGTTGAGTTGCACGGTGTCGATGCCCAGATGGGTCAGCACGCCGTGCCCCTCTCCGTCCACTACGACGAAGGCGTGGGGATGGAGCGAGATGATGATTCCGTCCACGGGGGAGACGGCCTCCACGGGCTCACGCACGGGGTCGATCGCCATACCGGGCCCGACCATCGCTCCGGAGAAGACGGGGTCGGGCACTGCGGCCAGTGCGATCGCACGCCCTGCGAGAGGGGACGTCACGGTGGTCATGGGAAGCCTCCCAGGGGTGGAGATCTGGATGGGCCGTCACTGCCTGTCCCGGACGGCGCACTGGGCAGCAGCGTATGTCATATGAAGTGACGGTTCCGCGTGAGACGAAGCGGTGGGCGGGCCTCGGGGCGAGGCCCGGATGATTTGCGCCCTGACGTGACTGCGTGTACAGTCGTACCCCTGCCTGGGGGCGAGTGAGGCGACCAAGCGTCCTTGCCCGGCAGCATCCAACTTGTCAGATCCTATCTCGGGATCCTTTCTGCATGTCTGCAGAACGGCGGTCAGAGAGACGGAAAAACACTGATAGAGTCGGGAAAGCCGGAAAGGGAAACGCGGGAGCGGGAACCTGGAAAGCGCCGAGGAAATCGGATCGAGAAAAGATCTGATAGAGTCGGAAACAGCGAAGGGAAGCGCCCGGAGGAAAGCCTGAGAGAGTCTCTCGGGTGAGTACGAAGGAAGCGTCCGTTCCTTGAGAACTCAACAGCGTGCCAAAAGT
>NZ_JBIVNO010000008.1:135241-311170 GCF_044753645.1 Streptomyces sp. NPDC093261 | reverse complement strand
TACTCACGCGAGTACGGCCAGTGGCGGCCGAACGAGCACGGCGGCCGGGAGAACCTGGACGCCGTGGCGTTCCTCCAGGAGATGAACGCCACGGTCTACCGCCGCTGCCCCGGGGTGATCACGGTCGCCGAGGAGTCCACGGCCTGGGACGGCGTCACCCGCCCCACCGACCACGGCGGACTCGGCTTCGGCCTGAAGTGGAACATGGGCTGGATGCACGACTCACTCGTCTACGCGTCCAAGGACCCCGTGCACCGCAAGTACCACCATCACGAGATGACGTTCTCGATGGTGTACGCCTACAGCGAGAACTACGTCCTGCCCATCTCCCACGACGAAGTCGTGCACGGCAAGCGGTCGCTGGTGTCGAAGATGCCCGGCGACTGGTGGCAGCAGCGTGCCAACCATCGTGCCTATCTGGGCTTCATGTGGTCCCATCCGGGTAAGCAACTTCTCTTCATGGGACAGGAGTTCGCCCAGGGAGATGAATGGTCCCAGGCCCACGGCCCCGACTGGTGGCTGCTCGAGCCGGGCTACGGCGCCGCGGCCGACCACCGGGGCGTACGCGACCTGGTCCGCGACCTGAACACGATCTATCTGCGTACCCCGGCCCTGTGGCAGTGCGACACCCGGCCCTCCGGCTTCCGCTGGGTGGTCTGCGATGCCGCCGACGACAATGTGCTGGCGTTCCTGCGCTTCGACGCCGCGGGCACCCCCCTGCTCGCCGTGTCGAACTTCTCCCCGGTCGTGCGCCACCACTACCGCCTGGACGTGCCCGACGACGTAACCGCCTGGGACGAGGTCCTCAACACCGACGCGGCCCGCTACGGCGGCAGCGACGTCCGCAACGCCGGCCCCCTGACCCCCGCGGCCGGTCCCGGGCACGGCATCCGCCTGACGCTCCCCCCGCTCGCCACCCTATGGCTGCGTCCCGTCACGGAATGTCCCCCCAGCGGGAGTCAGTGAATTCCCGTAAAATTTTCCGCGCCCGTGAAAAACGCGCCCGCGCACCCACCCATGCCCCGAAACAAGCCCCGTCGCATGGTCCGACCCTTTTCGGAACGACGAGATCCTCCAGAGCGACCGCGGTGGGACCGCGAAATGTGTCCTGCGAATTGTTTGGCGTCCGAAAAGACGGGAATGGCTCGTAAGAGTGCTTCGGACAGGAGGCACCTCCGTGGAAACTGGCCCAGCAGATCCCGGGTGTGTGGCTCCCCGTGTGGTCCGTCAGTGCGCCTTCCCACGGTGACTGCCCAGTCGGCCCCTTGAGGGAGTTGAAAGCACGATGCGCATCACGGTAAAGGCGAAGCAGCATCCCCACGACGACGCACCCGACACCACCGACGCGTTCGCACGCCTGCGCGAACTGCCCGAAGGTCCCGAGCGCCAGGCGCTGCGCGACGGGATCGTCCGCTCCTGGCTGCCGATGGCCGATCGCATCGCCCGGCGCTATCGAGGGCGGGGCGAGTCGGTCGAGGACCTCTGCCAGGTCGCGGCGCTGGGACTGGTCAAGGCGGTCGACCGCTACGACCCGGCCCGGGGGTACGCCTTCGAGAGCTACGCCATCCCCACCATCACCGGCGAGATCAAGCGGCACTTCCGGGACCACATGTGGGTCCTGCACGTGCCCCGCCGAGTCCAGGACCTGCGCAACCGGGTGCGGACGGCGGCCAAGGAGCTGGCCCAGGAGACCCCCGGACACGGCCCGACCGTCGCCGAGATCGCCGAGCACGCCCACCTCGGCGAGGAGGACGTCAGAGTGGGCCTGGAGGCCATGGACAGCTTCACCGCCCTGTCCCTGGACGCGGAGGTCGCGGGCAGCGACGACGGATACGCCCTGGGTGACGCCCTCGGTGAAGCCGACTCCGGGTACGACCTGATCGTCGACCGCGAGGCCGTCAAACCGTGTCTGCGGTCGCTCCCGGAGCGCGAGCGCACGATCCTCTATCTGCGCTACTTCCGCGGGATGACCCAGAGCCGCATAGCGGACCAGCTCGGTATTTCACAGATGCATGTCTCACGATTGCTCAGCGGATGCTGCGCCCGGGTACGCGAGGAGGCGCTCGCGGATATCGTCTGACACCGGCGATCCGATACTGCGGCAGGAAATCGCATCCGGCCGCCCGGGTCGGCGACTCGTCGACCGGACGGCCGTTTGCGGTGGGCTCACTGCCGAACCCTCCCGGGAACGGCTTGGCAGTGCTCCGCTCTTTCCGGACTATCCGTGAGAGGGTATTTGAAACACGTCGCCCGCAGGGCAACGGAGCGAAAGTGACGGGTCATTGACCGCAAAACGTTCGCCAGGCCCGGATGGGGCCGGGCGGCGCTTGACCAGGGCCGGGGCCGGGCCTCAAGGGCGCGGGGGATCCTCCGGGAGCTGCGCCGGTCCGTAGCGGTCGAGCGTGGCCTCCAGAAGGTTCCGGACATCGGCCGGGAGATCCCCGCCGCCGCCCCAGATCAGGATCAGCTCCGCCACATGGCGCAGCTTGACGTTCGCGTGCTGGGAGACCTCCCGGAGCACCTCCCACCCCTGGGCCGGGGTCACATGGCCGACGGCCACCAGCATCCCGATCGCCTGGTCCACGACCGCGTGCGAGGTGACGGCCTCCTTCAGCTGGCTGATCTCCTCCTCCAGCTCGAAGATCCGCTCCGTCTCGGGCGCGGTGGCGTCCGGTTCCTTCTTTCCCGGCCTGCCCGGATGGGCGTCCATGGTCATCGGCCCCTCCGAGGCGGCGTGGCATGGCTGCGCGATGGCGAGCTTCCTCCATCGTCGCCACTCCACCAGGCGTGTGCGAGCCGGGGCAAGGGGTACTCCGGGCTCGGGGCCCGCCACGGCGGGGCCGGAAGCGAGGCAGGCATGAGCCATTCCGACGACGACTGGGCGAGCGCCTACGACGCGACCCCCTTTCTGCCGGACGACGGCGGGCTGGCCGCATATCGGCGCGCGGCCGCGGACTGCCAGGGCTGCCCCCTGTACGCGAACGCCACCCAGACCGTGTTCGGCAGGGGAGACTCCTCGGCACGGATCGTGCTGGTCGGGGAGCAGCCCGGCGACCAGGAGGACCGGCAGGGCGAGCCCTTCGTCGGGCCGGCCGGACGCCTGCTGGACCGGGCGCTGGCGGAGGCGGGGATCGACCGCGGTACGGCCTATGTCACCAACGCGGTCAAGCACTTCAAGTTCACCGTCGTTGCCGAGCGCGGCAAGCGGCGCATCCACAAGGCGCCGAGCCTGCGCGAGCTGAGCGCCTGCAAGCCCTGGCTGCGTGCGGAACTGGACCTCGTCCGCCCCGAGGTCGTGGTGGCCCTCGGTGCCACCGCGGGCAAGGCGCTGCTGGGCGGCTCGTTCCGGGTGACCAAGGACCGGGGGAGCCTGCTGCCGATGCCGGGCGCCGACGAGCAGTACGTCGTGGCGACCGTGCACCCTTCGGCGATCCTGCGCGCCGACGACCGGGAGGCCGCGTACGCCGGTCTCGTCTCGGACCTGAAGGTGGCGGCACGGGCCCTGAACGGGCAGGGTTAGCGCCCCGGCCGGCCGGGGCACCAGGAAGCGGACCGCACCCCGGACGGACCCCCACGACCTGCGGCCCCGCTCGCCCACCCGGTGCAATGGACCCGTGACCGCACCCCCGGACGACTGCCTCGCCCGCAACGAGTGGATCTGCGGCGCGTATGTGCGCACCCGCCGCCATATCCTCCTGGACGCGGTGGCCGAGCATCTCCGGCTGACCGGGGCCTCCGTGCTCATCGGGCTCGTCATCGCCGTGCCGCTGGCTCTGCTGGCGCGTCGCTGGGGTCCGATCGCCAGGCCCGTGCTCGCCGGCACCACGATTCTCTACACCATTCCGTCCCTGGCCATGTTCTCGCTGCTTCTGCCCCTGTACGGACTGTCACCCGCCCTGGTGGTCGCCGGCCTCGTCCTCTACTCGCTCACCCTGCTCGTCCGGAACATCCTCGCCGGGCTGCGCGCCGTCCCCGAGGAGACCCGGCAGGCGGCCCACGGCATGGGATACGGCCCGATCCGGCTGCTGCTCACCGTGGAACTCCCGCTCGCCCTGCCTGCCGCCATGGCCGGCCTCCGCATCGCCACGGTCTCCACGGTCTCCCTGGTCACCCTCGGGGCGATCGTCGGCTTCGGCGGACTCGGGAACCTGATCTACGCGGGCATGAACACGTACTTCAAGGCGCAGGTGCTGACCGCGTCCGTGCTGTGCGTGCTGATCGCCGTGGCCGCCGACCTGCTGCTGCTGGGAGTGCAGTGGCTGCTCACTCCCTGGGCGAGGGCGGCACGCGGATGAGCACCCTCGGCGAGGCCTGGCACTGGCTCGGCGACCCCGCGCACTGGGAGGGCGACGACGGCATCGGGCACCGGCTGGCGCAGCACGTCCTCCTCACCGTCGGCTGCCTCGGCCTCAGCTGTGCGATCGCCCTGCCCATCGCCCTGGTCCTCGGCCATCTCGGCAGGGGCGGCGCGCTCGCCGTCAACATCTCCAACGTCGGCCGTGCCGTCCCCACCTTCGCCGTCCTGGTGCTCCTGCTGCTCACCCCGCTCGGCCGCTGGGGAGAGGGGCCCACCGTCGTAGCCCTCGTGCTGTTCGCCGTGCCGCCCCTGCTCACCAACGCCTACGTCGGCGTGCGCGAGGTCGACCGCAGCGTGGTGCGGGCGGCGCGGGGCATGGGGATGACCGGCCGGCAGACGCTGCTCCATGTGGAACTTCCCCTCGCGCTCCCGATGGTCCTGAACGGAGTGCGCATCGCCGCCGTGCAGCTTGTCGCGACCGCGACCATCGCCGCGCTCGCGGGCGGCGGAGGACTCGGCCGGATCATCACCGCGGGTTTCAATCTGGCGAGCACGCCGCAGGTCATGGCCGGGGCCGTGCTGGTGGCAGCGCTGGCACTGCTCGTGGAGGGGATCTTCGAGGCCGTCGAGCGGCTGGTCCCGCCCCGGGCCGGAGGCGCGCGATGAGACGCGCGGCGGTCGCGACCCTCCTCCTCGGGTGTCTCATGGTCCCGCTCGTCGGCTGCGCCACCGGGCCTTCCCTGGAGACCCGCGGCCGGGTCACCGCTTCACCCCGCGACAGCAGGCATCTGACCGTCGGCTCGGCCGGCTTCACCGAGAGCGATCTGCTCGCCCAGATGTACGCACTGCTGCTGGACCGCGCCGGCTACAAGACGTCGCTGCTCACCGTCGCCAACCGTGAGCTGTACGAACCCGCTCTGGAATCCGGGCAGATCGACGTCGTCCCCGAGTACGCGGCCACCTTCGCGGACTGGCTCAACGCCAGGACCCACGGCCCCGACGCCCCTCCCGTGGGCTCACCGGACCTCGACGCCACCATGAAGGCCCTGCGCATCCTCGCGGCGCCCCGTGGGCTCACGGTGCTCGACCCCGGCCGTGCGGTCGACCAGAACGCCTTCGCCGTGGCGGGTGCCTATGCCAGTGAGCACCGCCTGAGGACGCTGAGCGACCTCGGCAGGTCCGGATTGAAGGTACGGCTCGCGGCGGGTGACGAGTGTGTGCGGCGGCCGTACTGTGCACCAGGGTTGGGGAAGGTGTACGGCATCGACGTCGTCGGCGTCGACCCCAAGGGTGTCGGCACCACCCAGGCCAAGCGGGCCGTGCAGAGCGGGCGGGACCAGATGGTGCTGACCACCACCACGGACGCGACCCTCGACACCTTCGGACTGGTTCTGCTCGTGGACGACAGACATCTGCAGAACGCGGACTACATCGTGCCGGTCGTCAGCCGCTCCCGCGCCGGCGGCGCACGCGTGGCCCAGGCGCTCGGCGCCCTCAACTCCGTTCTCACCACGCGGGATCTGGCGTCGATGAACCAGCAGGTCGAAGGCTGGCGCCGGCTTCCGCAGGACGTGGCCCGCGCCTATCTCAAGCACAAGGGCCTGCTGAGGTGACGCGGCCCCGGCGCCCGCCGGACGCGCCGGGGCATGGTTGCCTCACGCGTCCGCCACCGACTCGTACGACACCTCCCGGCGCGAGACGCCCCGCGCGTCCGCGTCCACCGAGCGGCGGAGGGCCTCATGGAGCTTGGCCGGGGTCAGGACCCCGAGGAAGCGGGTCCCGTCCAGCACCGCCACCCAGCCTGCGTCGTGCTGGAGCATCACCCCGAACGCCTGCCGCAGCGGAGCGCCCACCGGCACCCATGAGTTCATCCTGTGGGCATGGTCGCGGACCAGGCCGCCCCGGGCCAGTTCGTCGACGCCGGCCCAGCCGTGCAGATCGCCGGCGGAGTCGAGCACGACCGCCCAGCGTGCGCCCTGCGCGTGCAGCCGGGCCGCCGCCCGCCCGCCGGGCTCGTCCAGTCGTGCGATCGGAGGCTGCTCCAGGTCGCTCGGCTCGATCTCCGTCACCGACAGCCGCTTCAGTCCCCGGTCCGCCCCCACGAACGCGGCGACACGTGGCGTCGCGGGTGCCCCCAGCACCGTCCCGGGCGTGTCGAACTGCTCGATGCGCCCCTGCCCGTACACCGCGATCCGGTCGCCGAGCCGGACGGCCTCCTCGATGTCGTGCGTGACCAGCAGCACCGTCTTGCGCACGGCCGTCTGCATGCGCAGGAACTCCTCCTGAAGCTGCTGCCGCACCACGGGGTCGACCGCCCCGAACGGCTCGTCCATCAGCAGGACCGGCGGATCGGCGGCCAGCGCCCGCGCCACCCCCACCCGTTGCCGCTGGCCGCCGGACAACTGGTCCGGATAGCGCGGCCCGTATGTCTTCGGGTCCAGGCCCACCAGGTCGAGCAGCTCGGCCGCGCGCGCCCGTGCCCGCGTCCTCTTCCAGCCGAGCAGGCAGGGCACGGTCGCCGTGTTGTCGAGCACGGTCCGGTGCGGGAACAGCCCGACCTGCTGGATCACATAGCCGATACGCCGTCGCAGCCGCACCGGATCGACGGTCGCGACGTCCTCGCCGCCCACGAGGATCCGCCCCGAGGTCGGCTCGATCAGCCGGTTGACCATCATCATCGTGGTCGTCTTGCCGCAGCCGGACGGTCCGACCAGCGTGACCAGCTCGCCCTCGCCGATCTCGAAGGACAGGCCGTCGACGGCCGTCGTGCCGTCCGGATACCGCTTGGTGACCTGCTCGAACCGGATCATTCCCTCACGCTAGCGGCGCCGGTCACGCCTCGCTCACCAGCACCACCTCCAGGGTGCGCGGACCATGCACCCCCTCGACGCGGTCCAGTTCGATGTCACTGGTCGCGGACGGCCCGGAGATCCAGGTCAGCGGGCGGGTCGCGGTGAGCCGCCGCAGGGCCTGGGGCACGGAGTCCACGACCTGGTCCGGTACGCGTACGACACAGATGTGGTGGTCGGGGACGAGGGTGATGCGGCGGCGGCCCTGATCCGGTGAGCCGTCCAGCACCAGGGTGCCGGTCTCGGCGATCGCGACCGCGCAGCCGGTGACCACACTGTCGACGCGGTCGAGTTCGTACGGGGTGCTGTCCGCTCGGTCGGTCACCTGTTCGACGCCCGTGAGCCAGTGGGACGGCAGTCCCGCGGGCACCAGCACGGTCCGCGCGCCGCGCGCCGCGAGCAGACCGGCCAGGACCGACGGCAGTTCCCCGGCGTCCGTCCGGTGCACGATCGCCCGGTAGTCCGCGAGGTTCTCCGCGAGCAGATCCACCGTCTCGGCCGGGGTGCGCTCGCCGTGGCGCTCCTGGTAGTCACGGGGAACGGCCTGCTCGTACGGAGTGCTGTCCGGGGGCACGTCCGCCAGCGCGCGCCGCACCCGGCCCAGGATCAGATCCCTGCTGCCCCTCATCTCGCCGCCTCCTTCCCCCCGTGCGTGCGCTGCCACCAGTCGCGGAACGGCTCCGCGGGCACCGTCGGCAGATCCCGGCTCGCGCTCCACGCCCTGCCGGGGCCCGGCAGGGTCCGCGGCAGGAAGCGGCGCGAGCGCGATGCCAGGCGCTGGCCCGTGCGCAGTGCGCCGGGGTGGCTGAACGCCCAGCGCGCCGCCCGCATCGCCGCCCGCTCGGCCGCGTGTCCCCTCGCGGGCAGCAGTACGACCTTGTTGCCCTCCCGCATCGCGGGCCCGCCCTCCACCACCCGCTCCCGCAGGTGCACCAGCACCTCCGGAATGTCGATGGCGACCGGGCACACGTCGTAGCAGGCGCCGCACAGCGACGAGGCGTAGGGCAGCGAGGCGTCGATCGCGCTCTCCGTGCCCCGCAGTTGAGGGCTGAGGATGGCTCCGATCGGTCCCGGGTAGACCGAGCCGTAGGCATGGCCGCCCGCCCGCTCGTACACGGGGCACACATTGAGACACGCCGAGCAGCGGATGCAGCGCAGGGCCTGGCGGCCGACCTGGTCGGCGAGCGTGTCGGTACGGCCGTTGTCGAGCAGCACGAGATGGAAGGCCCGCGGTCCGTCCCCGTCCGTCGTGCCGGTCCACATCGAGGTGTACGGGTTCATCCGCTCGGCGGTCGAGGACCGGGGGAGCGTCTGGAGGAACACCTCCAGGTCCCGCCAGGTCGGCACGATCTTCTCGATGCCGACGACGGAGATCAGTGTCTCGGGCAGCGTGAGGCACATCCGCCCGTTGCCCTCCGACTCGACCACCACCATCGTGCCCGTCTCCGCGACCATGAAGTTCGCGCCCGAGACGGCGACCTTGGCGCGCAGGAACTTCTCCCGCAGATGCAGCCGGGCCGCCTCGGCGAGTTCGGCGGGTGTGTCGGTGAGCCCCTCGGGAGCCGGACGGCCCCACGCGCCCATCTCGGAGCGGAAGATGTCGCGGATCTCCTCGCGGTTGCGATGGATCGCGGGGACCAGGATGTGCGAGGGCCGGTCCCTGCCCAACTGCACGATCAGCTCGGCGAGATCGGTCTCGTAGGCGCGGATGCCCTCCGCCTCCAGCACCTCGTTGAGACCGATCTCCTGTGTGGCCATGGACTTGACCTTCACGACCTCGACCTCGCCGGTCGCCTTGACCAGTTCGGTGACGATCCGGCCCGCCTCCTCCGCGTCCGCCGCCCAG
Organism: Streptomyces sp. NPDC093261; assembly: GCF_044753645.1. Lineage (NCBI taxonomy): Bacteria > Bacillati > Actinomycetota > Actinomycetes > Kitasatosporales > Streptomycetaceae > Streptomyces > Streptomyces sp. NPDC093261. The sequence goes on along the minus strand of NZ_JBIVNO010000008.1, from coordinate 302,178 downwards.
TGGACGGTGCCCCCGGCCGTCGTGACCGCCTGCTCCAACTGCACGAGGTAGCGGGCGAGATGGCGCAGGGTGTGGTCCTTGATCCGCTTGCCCGCCTCGCGCAGCGCCGCCCAGTCCGGCACCTCCTCGACGGCCCTGGCCCGCTTGGCGCGGATGGTGTGGGTGGCATGCCGCAGGTTGCCGCGCAGCGTCCGGTTGCCCACGGCCTGGTGCGCGGCCTCGGGGAACGCCGGCATACCGACGAATGTCCCGCTCATGCGATGCCGCCCTTCCTCACGACGAAGCTCCTCATACCAGCGGCTCCTCCTCCGTGCTCGCCAGGATCTCCGCGATGTGCACCGGCCGCATGCCGACGCGCAGCCGTGCCATCGTGCCGCCGATGTGCATGAGACAGGAGTTGTCCGCCGCGCACAGCACCTCCGCGCCCGTCGACTCCGCGCTGCGCACCTTGTCGACGCCCATGGCCGCCGAGACGTCGGGGTTCTTCACCGCGAAGGTGCCACCGAAACCGCAGCACTCCTCGGCGCCCGGCAGCTCGATCAGCTCAAGTCCCTTGACGGCCCTGAGCAGGCGCGCCGGGCGGTCCCCGAGCCGGAGGCTCCGCAGACCGTGGCATGTCGGGTGGTAGGTCACGGGATGCGGGTAGTACGCCCCCACGTCCGTCACCCCCAGCACGTCCACCAGGAACTCCGTCAGCTCGTACGTCTTCGGGACCACGGGCGCCACGCCGGCCGCGAGGGCGTCCCCCCGGCCCTCCGCCCGCGCCCGCTCACCCAGGCGCGGATACAGCTCCCGCACCATCGCCCCGCAGGACCCGGATGGGGTCACGATCGCCTCGTAGTCCCGGAAGACATCGGAGAACTTCACCGCCAGCGGCTCGGCCTGATGTCGGTAGCCCGTGTTGTAGTGCGCCTGCCCGCAACAGGTCTGCGCCGACGGGAAGTCGACCTCGACGCCCAGCCTGGTCAGGAGTTTCACCACGGCACGCCCGGTGTCCGGATAGAGCGTGTCATTGACGCAGGTCAGGAACAGAGCGACACGCATCGCGGCTCCTTGCGGTCGATCATCGGATGAGTGCAGGGTAATCGGCGGACGCGGCCTGTGGGAGACCCCGTCTCACGGCGTGGCGAGCCGCGCCTGCGCCGCACGCCACAGCGCCGGTCGCCCCGCGGCTCGTACCGCGTCGGCGGCTGCGTACGAGCCACCGGGCGCCGCATGTCCGCGCGGTCGCCGATCAGTCCGTCGCCCCGGGCCTGGACGAGCACGGTGCCCGCTCCACGCGCCCTCTCCGGGAACGATGCACAGCCCTTACCAGGGAAGCGGACCCTCCGCGTCGAAGTAGCCACCGGTCGGGCCGTCCGGACCCACCTGTGCCATGCGGACGATGATCTCGGCGCCCTGCTCGACGGTCTGGATGCCCGTGTGGTGATTCAGGTCCGTGGCGGTGTAGCCGGGCTCCACCGCGTTGATCCGCATATCCGGGAACGCCTTCGCGAACTGCACCGTGACCATGTTGACCGCCGCCTTCGAGGCCGGGTAGGCCACCCCGGGATAGCCGTACGCGGGTGTCCCCTCGGCGGTGACCCCGGCCAGCGAGGCCAGGCCGCTGCTCACGTTGACCACCACGGGGGCGGCCGATCGCCGCAGCAGCGGCAGGAAGGCGTGGGTGACGCGGACCAGACCGAAGACATTCGTCTCGAACACCGTCCGCATCACCTCGCCGGTCACCTCCGCGGCGCCGATCACGCCGCCGTCCGGCGTCCGGCCCTCGACACCGGCGTTGTTGACCAGGACGTCCAGTCCGCCGTCGGCCTCGATGCTCTTGGCCGCGGCGGCGACGGACGCGTCGTCGGTGACATCGAGCAGGACGGTCCGCGCGCCCAGCCGCTCGGCGGCCCGGCGTCCGCGTTCGGCGTCCCGGCTGCCGACGTACACGGTGTGCCCCGCCTCGATGAGCCGGCGGGCGGTCTCATAGCCGAGACCCTTGTTCGCTCCGGTGATCAGTGTTGTCGTCATGCGTCCAGGGTGGTGCGCGGCCTCCCGCGGAGCCAGGGGCCCGGTCTTCCTGGGACCAGCGGTACCAGGAAGACGCCCGTCGTGCGGGGCACACTGGTCGGCATGGCGACGGCGGAGTTCGGCAAGGCGGTGCGCCGCTGGCGTGACCGGGTCCCACCCGAGTCGGCGGGGCTGCCCTCCGGCGGACAGCGGCGCGCGCCCGGCCTGCGCCGTGAGGAGCTGGCCCTGCTGGCCGGCATCTCCGTCGACTACGTCACGCGCCTCGAACAGGGCCGCGCCTCCCACCCCTCGGCCCAGGTCGTCGAGGCCTTGGCCAGAGGGCTGCGGCTGTCGGGAACCGAGCGTGAGCATCTGTTCCGGCTCGCCGGGCTGACGCCGCCGGGCCCGGACACGGTTCCCGCGCACCTCACCCCGAGCGTGCAGCGGCTCCTGGACCGGCTGACGGGAACGCCGGTCGCCGTCTACGACGCGTCCTGGACCCTGCTCCTGGCCAATGCGCCGTACGCCGCGCTGATGGGCGATCCGTCGGGATGGCGCGGCAACCAGCGCAACGCCGTGTGGCGCAATCTGATCGGCCCGGGCACCCGGGTACGGCACACCCCCGAGTCGCGGCGCGCGTTCGAGGCCGCGCTGGTCGCGGACCTGCGGGCGGCCGCCGACCGCTATCCGGCCGACCAGGGGATACGACGGCTGGTCGGCGAACTGCGCGCGCACAGCGAGCGGTTCGCCGAGCTGTGGGACTCCGGCGCCGTCGGCCGCCATGAGGCCGCGCGCAAGACCGTCGACCATCCCCAAGTGGGCCCGGTGACCCTGGACTGCGATGTGCTCACCGTGGCGGGCGCCGATCTGCGCATCATGGTCTACACGGCCGAGCCCGGCACCGAGGACGCCGAACGCCTTGCCCTGCTGACGGTGCTCGGCACCCAGGCGCTGGTGTGATGGCCGCGCTCCCTGCCGCTGCCGGACCGGTGCCGCGCCGGCGTCCGCCCGCGCGCTTCCCGTGCGTCGCCGGTCCGTGCGGCCGTCGCCCCCCTGCTCATGCGCCCCAGCCGGGGAGGACCCCTCGCCACTGCCGTGGGCGGACGTGCGGCTTCCGGTTCGACCACGTGTCCGACCGGGGCGGAAGTGGGGCGGCACGCAGGTAATGTGAGGTCTTCCCCGCCGCTCCTCGTAGCTCTGGAGGTTCCCGCCCGATGGCCCCGCCGGTGGGTATCAAGGATGTCGCCCGTGCCGCGGGAGTCTCCGTGGGCACGGTCTCGAACGTCATCAACCGTCCCGAGACCGTCGCCGCCCAGACCCGCGCCCGCGTGCTGTCCGTGATCGACCGCCTCGGCTATGTGCGCAGTGAGTCGGCACGGCAGTTGCGGGCCGGGCGCAGCCGGATCATGGGGCTGCTCGTGCTCGACATGGGCAACCCGTTCTTCGTGGACGTGGCCCGCGGCGCCGAGCGCACCTCCCGCCAGGCCGGGCTCGGCGTGATGGTCTGCAACAGCGCGCAGAGCCCCGCGGAGGAGGCCGAGTACCTCTCGCTCTTCGCCGAGCAGCGGGTGCGCGGCGTGCTGCTCACACCGGCCGACGCGACAGGCCGCAACATCGAGGCGTTCCGTCGCCACGGCATCCCGTTCGTGCTGGTCGACCGGGTCGCCGAGGGCACCATGGAGTGCTCGGTCTCGGTCGACGACGTGGCGGGCGGCGCCCTGGCCGTCCGGCATCTGGTCGACGCCGGCCACCGCTCCATCGCCTACGTCAGCGGGCCGCCCGGACTGAACCAGGTCAGGGACCGCCGTATCGGCGCCCTGAACGCGCTGGCCGAGGCCGGGCTCGGCCCGAAGGCGCTGCGGGAACTGCCCACCGAGCGCCTGGATGTCGCCGCCGGCCGGGACGCCGGTGCCCGGCTTCTCGGGCTCGCCGACCGCCCGACCGCCGTCTTCTGCGCCAACGACCTGCTCGCGCTCGGCGTCCTGCAGGCGCTGTACGCCGCCGGGGTGAGCGTCCCCGAGGACCTCGCCCTCGTGGGCTACGACGACATCGAGTTCGCCGCGGCGGCCGCCGTGCCCCTCACCTCCGTACGGCAGCCCGCCGTCACTCTGGGGGCGCTCGCCGCGGAACTGCTGCTGGAGGAGACCGAGGCGCAGTCGGGGGCGCGCCGGCACGCGCACCGGCGGGTCGTGCTCCAGCCCGAGCTGGTGGTGCGCCGCTCGAGCCTGGCGCCGCGCTGACGTGCCTCCGTGCCTGGCGCCGCGCTGACCTGCCTCCGTGCCTGGCGCCGCGCTGACCTGCCTCCGTGCCTGGCGCCGCGCTGACGTGCCTCCGCGCTGACCTGCCTCCCCGCGGCGGCGCGTCGTACGGGTGTTGGGCACCGGCTGACCGGCTGGTCAGGAGCGGCTTCCGGATCCCCGGGCGCGGATGCCGCAGGACCATGTGCTGAACTGACAAGCGTCCCGAATCCGTCCGCCCCGGGGAGCCTCCTTGAGCCTCAGCTACCGTCAGCCCGGTGTCGTCCTCACCGACCGGCGCTTCACCGTGCCCCTGGACCACGACGCGCCCGACGGGGAGACGATCGAGCTGTACGGGCGGGAGGTCGTCGCGGGCGCCAAGGCGGACGCCGACCTGCCCTGGCTGGTCTACCTCCAAGGCGGCCCCGGCTTCGGGGCGAACCGTTTCATCGGAAAGCAGGCCTGGCTGGGCCGCGCCCTGGAGGACTACCGCGTCCTCCTTCTCGACCAGCGCGGCACCGGTGCCTCCACGCCCGCCAACCGCCAGACGCTCCCGCTGCGCGGAGGCCCCCGTGAACAGGCCGACTACCTGACCCTTTTCCGCGCCGACTCCATCGTCCGCGACTGCGAGGCCATCCGCCCCCGGCTCACCGGCGGCGCCCCGTGGACCGTCCTCGGGCAGAGCTTCGGCGGCTTCTGCACCGTGAACTACCTCTCGACCGCGCCCGAGGGCCTGCGCACCGCCCTGATCACCGGCGGGCTGCCCTCCCTCGACGCGCACGCGGACGACGTCTACCGGGCCGCGTACCCCCGTATCGAACGCAAGGTCGCCGCCCACTACGCCCGCTACCCGCAGGACGTCGAACGCGCCCGCCGTATCGCCGAGTACCTGCTCCAGCACGAGCCCGTCCTTCCCGGCGGCTACCGGCTCACCGTCGAGGCGTTCCAGTCCCTCGGCATCCTCCTCGGCGGCAGCGAGGGCAGCCACCGTCTCCACTTCCTCCTCGAGAACGCCTTTGTGCGTACCCCGCAGGGCCTCGCGCTCGCGGATGCCTTCCAGGAGGAGGTCCAGACCCTCCTCTCATACGCAGGCCACCCCCTCTACGCGCTGGTCCACGAGGCGATCTACGGTCAGGAGGGCCGCCCCACCGCCTGGTCGGCGGAGCGGGTACGCGCGCAGTTCCCGCAGTTCGAGGCGGCGAAGGCACTGGCCGGCGACGCACCGGTGCTGTTCACGGGCGAGTCCGTGCACCCGTGGATGTTCGACACCGACCCGGCGCTGCGCCCGCTGCGCGACACCGCGCATCTGCTCGCCGAGCGCACCGACTGGACCCCCCTCTACGACCCCGCCCGCCTCGCCGCCAACGAGGTGCCGGTGGCCGCGGCGGTCTACCACGACGACATGTACGTCGACACCGAGCACGCCCTGCGGACCGCCCGCGCGATCCGCGGACTGCGGACCTGGGTCACCGACGAGTTCGAGCACGACGGCGTCCGCGCGGGCGGCCCGCGGGTCCTGGACCGGCTGCTGGCGCTGGCGCGGGACGAGGTCTGACCCGGGTCCGCACGGTCGTCGCCGCCCGACGCGCGAGCCGGGGAGCCGGACGGGAGCCACGCCCCCCGGCTCGACCTCACGGCGGTGCTCGCCTGAGCCGTCAGCGCAGGGTCCGCTCCACTCCGCGCTGCGGAGCCACGGCCCGGCCGTCCGGCAGCAGTTCGCCGGTGTCGTCGAAGACGATCGTGCCGTTGCACAGCAGGCTCCAGCCCTGCTCGGGGTGGGCGGAGACGACCGTCGCCGCGTCGTGGTCGGGACGGTCGGCCGGTGGGCACGGAGGCCAGTGCGTGCACATGACGTCTCTCCTGGGTCGTACGACGGGTACCTCCGTGGTAGCGGTCCTTGTTTTCGTACGGATGAGAGGACTCCCACGGCGCAGGAAACTCGGCGGTGAGCTTTGCCTGCGGCACCGGGACGCGGCGGCTCCGAGATCCGCGCACCGACACGGCAGGGGTCCCCGTCCCGTACGTCCGTCCCGGGCACCCGCGGCCCCGGGCAGAAGGCGCCGCCTAGGATGGACGTCATGTACACCACCCCGGCCGACCGCTCCGACCTGCGCGCCGACTGCGGCAACTGCTTCGCGCTGTGCTGTGTCGCCCTGCCCTTCGGGCGCTCGGCGGACTTCGCGGTCGACAAGGACGCCGGCACGCCCTGCCGCAATCTCCAGGACGACTTCCGCTGTGGCATCCACACCCGGCTGCGGTCGCGCGGCTTCCCGGGCTGCACCGTCTACGACTGCTTCGGCGCCGGGCAGAAGGTCTCCCAGGTCACCTTCGGCGGACAGGACTGGCGGTCGGGCGGCCCCGAGCACGGCCGCCGGATGTTCGACGTCTTTCCTGTGGTGCGTCAACTCCACGAACTGCTCTGGTACCTGACGGAGGCGCTCACTCTGCCCGCGGCCCGTCCCGTCCATGCTGACCTGCGCCGCATGCTGGAGACGACCGAGCGACTGACGCTGCGAACGCCCCGGGAACTGGGGGAGTTGGATGTGGGCCCGCACCGGCAGGAGGTCAATGTGCTGCTGCTGCGCACCAGCGAGCTGGTCCGCTCGGCGACGGGACGCCGGGGCAGGAGCCGTCGGGGCGCCGATCTCGTCGGCGCCCGGCTCAAGGGGGCGGATCTCCGGGGCGCCGACCTGCGCGGCGCTCTGCTCATCGCCGCCGATCTGACGGGCGCCGACCTGCGGGACGCGGATCTGATCGGTGCCGATCTGCGCGACGCGGACCTCACGGACGCCGATCTGACGGGCGCGTTCTTCCTGACCCAGCCGCAGATCAACGCGGCCCGGGGCGGCGCGGGCACCCGCCTGCCTGCGTCAGTCTCCCCTCCCGGTCACTGGACAGCGGGCCCCTGAGGGTGCCGACGGCGTCTCGTCTACGGCCGCCGGGGTGCCCGCGACGGCGGCCCGCCGGTCGAGGTGCAGCCGCAGCCCCTCCGGGATCACCGTCAACCGCTCCGCCACCCGCAGCCGGTAGCCGGGGTCCGGCCGCAGCTCGTAGCGGCGCAGCAGAAGCCCCAGCACCAGCGTCGCCTCGTGCAGCGCGAACTGCCGCCCGATACAGGCCCGCGCCCCCGTCCCGAACGGCTTGAAGGTGTGCGCGAGGCGCGCCCGTACCGCGCCCGCCTCGAAGCGATCCGGGTCGAACCGCTCCGCGTCGGCGCCCCACACCTCCGGATCCCGGTGCAGCAGGGGCGTCAGGACCAGGGTCCAGGCGCCCCGGCGCATCGGATGGACGCCGTCGAGCACGGTGTCGTGCCGGGCCTCCCGTGCGTAGGCCGGGGCGGTCGGCCACAGCCGCAGGGACTCGTCCAGGACCCGGCGCACATACCGCAGCCTGGCGACCTGCTCGTAGCCGGGCCGGGCGGCGTCACCCCACACCCGGTCGACCTCCTCCCGGGCGCGTGCGGCGATGTCCGGATGCCGGGAGAGATAGTGCAGGGCGAAGGAGAGCGCCCCCGAGGTCGTTTCGTGACCGGCCACCAGGAAGGTGATCACCTGGCGCCGGATGTTCCCGGGCGCCAGCCGTTCCCCGGTCTCCGGATGCGCGGTCTCCAGCATCCGGTCGAGCAGATCGCCGCTGCCGTCGCCGGTACGCCGGGCGCGGACCAGCTCGTCCACCGTGTGGTTCAGATATGCCATGTCCGCTTCGTTGCGCCGGGCGGCGTCGCGCAGCATCAGCGAACTCAGCGGCTCGGGAACGACGTTGCGGCGCTGCGCGAACGTCAGCGTGCCGACCATGGCGGTGACGAAGGGATGCGGCCGGGAGCGCTCGAAGGAGCCGAAGTCATGGCCGAATCCGGTCCGCGCGATGGTCTCCAGGGTCAGCTTGGTCATGTCCCCGGGCACGTTCACGGCCCGGCCCCCCGCCTGCTCCGTGTCCCAGCGGTCCAGCAGCCTCTCGGCCACATCCAGCATCATCGGGTGGTACCCCGCCATCGCCTCGCGGCTGAAGCCGGGGGCCAGGACATCGTGTGCGAGCTGCCAGTTGGGCTCGTCGTTGTACGCCGTGAACAGGCCGTCCCCGGCGATCGGCCGGAGGTTGGCGACCCCGAGTCCCACGTGCTTGGCGAAGCGCGACTCGTCGGCGAGATCGGCCGCGAGGCGCCCGCCCCACACGAAGACGATCTCCCGGCTGAAGTACTTCCGCCGGAAGATGGGGCCGAGGAGCCGGCCGAAGCGCATCGAGTCCTGCAGCGGCCTGCGGCGGTCGGCGCCGAGCACATCGCCGATGAACGGGAGGCGGTGCGGCGGGTGCGGGATGCGGTCCAGTTGCGGCCAGCCCAGTTCCGCGTTACGGAAACCCCTCGGAAGCGCGGTCGCCGTCGTCTCCGCCATGACGCCATCTCCCTTGAAGCAACGCAGGTCGGGCCCGGGTCGAGCAGGGTGAACCGGCATGTTGTACGTCGGTTCAATAGCGGTTCCAGTCTCGTCCCCTCGTTGAACCGGCGTCAAGTAGAGTGCCTTCATGGCCGCGAACCAGGGGGAGCGCACGCGCCGCCGGCTCAGCACCGGGGAACGCAGGGAGCAACTCCTCGCGGTGGGGGCCCGGCTGTTCTCGGAGAGCCCCTACGACGAGGTGTGGATCGAGCAGGTGGCCGAGATCGCCGGGGTCTCCCGCGGGCTGCTGTACCACTACTTCCCGACCAAGCGGGACTTCTTCGCGGCGGTCGTGGAGCGCGAGAGCGAGCGGATGCTCCGGATGACGGAGGCCGTCCCCGGGGTTCCGGTGCGCGATCAACTCGCCGCCTCGCTGGACACGTTCCTGGCGTATGTCGAGGAACACGCGCACGGCTTCCGCGCCTTCCATCGCGCCGACGCGGCGGGGGACCAGGCGGTGCGGAAGGTCTACCAGCGGTCACTGGCCGCGCAGGAGCGGCAGGTCCTGGCGGCGCTCGCGGCGGATCCCCAGTTCGGTCCGGGCGTCGCGGAGCGGCCCGACCTGAGGATCGCCGTCCGCGGCTGGCTGGCCTTCACCACGGCCGTGTGCCTGGAGTGGCTCAGGGGGGCCGCCCTGTCCCGGGATCAGGTGCGTGATCTGTGCGCCCGCGCGCTCTGGGGAGTCATCGCGTCCTGAAGGCGGCCGGGTGGCCGCCGCCTGCTGTGTCCTGAAGCCGCCCCGGGACGCGGTCCGTCCTCTGCCGGGGCCTGTTGGCGTGCACCCCGATCTCCGATAAGTTAGGCAAGGCTTACCTAAGGAGGTTGGGAATGGGTGACCGTCATGCCTGGATTGCCGCGCCCGCCGCGGCGGAGCGTGCCCGATCGGTGCCGGCCGCCGCATGGTCCTGCGCGGTGACAGCGGAGGGCGGCCGGGAGGAACTCGTCGGAGCGCACACCGCCCTGGCGGACGGACGGGTACTGCTGCATCTGCCCGAGAACAGCACGCTGCGCGCCCTCGCGCTCTGCGCACCACGCGGAGAGCCGTCCGCCGTACTGGAATTCGCCGATGTCGCGCCGGTCCCGGTACGGTCCCGGATCCGCGCACGGCTGTGGCTCGCCGGCACGTTCGTGCCCGACGAGGGGAACCTGGTCCTGCGGCCGACCCGCATCGCACTGCGCCGGGCGAACGGCGTGGCCGCCGTCGACCCCGCCGAGTACGCGGCCGCCGAGCCCGACCCGCTCGCCGCGGCCGAGACCGGGCTGCTCACCCATCTCGCCGGCGCCCGCCCCGACGCCGTCGAGCGGCTCACCCGTCTCGTCGAGCCCGACCGTCTGCACGGCGCGGTACGCGTCCGGCCGCTCGCCATCGACCGCCACGGGCTGACCCTGCGCATCGAGCGGACGCGCGGACACGGTGACGTACGCCTGACGTTCCACCGGCCCGCCGATGACACCGTCCAGCTCACCGAACGGATGCATGTGCTGCTCGCCCAGGCGGCACGGGCCGCCTGCCCCCGGACGCTACAGCGGCACCGCACAGACGGCGACCGGTGAGGCGAACGGCTCGCCCGCGAGCCGCAGCCCACCGCTCACCCGGTCCACATGGAAGACGCTGACCGTGCCGGACCGCTGGTTCGCCGCGAACAGCAGCCGTCCGTCCGGCGAGAGCGCGAGATGACGCGGGAAGTCACCGCCCACCGGCACCGTGTCCAGCAGCCGCAGCCGGGCCCCGCCCGCCTCCACGGCGTACCGGGTCAGACTGTTGTGGCCGCGGTTGGCGAGGTACGCGTACGCGCCGTCCGCCGTCACCACGAACTGTGCCGGATAGCTCGTCCCCGGGCCCGTGCCCGTGGACTGCGGCTCGCCCGGGGTGAGGCTTCCGCTCGTGGGGTCGTAGCCGCAGACGACGGCGGTGTTGTCGACCTCGTTGGCGAGGTATGCGAAGCGGCCGCCGGGGTGGAACGTGAGATGCCGGGGCCCCGCCCCCGCCCGGGTCCGCGCCCGGGAGACCTCGGTGAGCGTGCCCAGGGACGGATCCAGACGGTAGGTGTATACGGTGTCGGTGCCCAGGTCCACGGCCAGCACATGGCCGCCGTCGGGTGCGGTGAGGAACTGGTGGGCATGCGGTCCCTGCCGGCCCGGCCCCGGGGGCGGGGTGGTGTGGGTGACGAGGTCGGTGCGCTCGCCCAGCGCGCCCGAGGGGTCGATGGGGTGCACCGCCACGCTGCCCGAGAGGTAGTTGGCGCTCAGCAGCCACCGCCCGCCCGGATGCACCGACAGATGGCAGGGACCCGCCCCTCCGGTGCTCCGGGTGCCGAGGATCCGGTGCCCGTCCAGGCGTACGGCCGTCACCGAGCCGTCCTGTTGCTCATCGACGGCGTACAGCGTACGGCCGTCCGGATGCACCGCGAGATATGACGGGTCGGGCACACCGGTCAGCGTGCCGGCACCGGTGATCCCGCCGGTCTCCGGGTCGTACGTCGCGAGGCCGATGCCCCGGCCGCCGCCGTCGACCGAGGTGTAGGTGCCGAGGTACAGCGGGCGGGGGCCGGAGGGACGGTGCGGCGGCGGGGACGCTTCGGCCGGGGCCGGCCGGGGCGCGTCCGGGGCCTGCTCGGGCATCACGGGTGCCGGGAGCGTGGTCACCGCGGTGGCGGCCGTGGCGGCGCCGAGGAGACGGCGCCGGCTCCAGCCCCCGCCGGACGAGGTCCGCGTCCGTCCCACACCCCTGGTCATGCCCGCACCTCGAAACTCGACGGCCTCATCTGCGACAGCCACCATGGCGTGTACCGGCCGCCAAAGGCAAGGCGGGCAACGAGCGTTGCGAAGCGCGCAACACTCGCCGGGTCGCCGGGTCGCCGGGTCGCCGGGTCGCCGGGTCGCCGGTCGTCCCGTGGTAGTCGTCCTGTGGCGGTCGCGGCCGCATACGTTCTCCGGCTACCGACGGCCGGTCACCAGCCGCCGTCCTCCACCGCCTTGCCCGGGGCGTCGCCGAGCGGCTTCACCTGGTGCGGCGACGGCTGCTGCCACGGCTCGTGGTCGTCCCCGAGCCAGTCGCCCACCGGCTTGACCGCGCCGAGCGTGTCCGGGGGCGCCAGATCCTCGCCGTCCTGTTCGTAGTAGTCGAACCACGGCAGTCCCGCCCGGGTGTACGCCGCACGGTCCACCGGGGACGGCGCAGCCGCCTCCCCCCTTGCTCGCCCCTCGTTCACCGCCTGGAACGAGCGGGCCCCCGGATCAGTTCCGGCCCCGGAGGAAAACGCGCAGCCGGGACAGCCTGGGATGGAGCACGGCCTCCCGGACCCTGGTGACCAGCGGGTTCCGCTCGCGCTGCTCACTGGCACAGCGGTCCAGTTCCTCCAGCAGACGGCGGGTGCGGTGCTCGGTGTCCAGCTCGTCCAGGATGCGGTCGACCTCGGTCAGGATGGCGCCCTGGAAGTGCCACTGCCGGGTGTCCCGCTGGACCCCCTCCAGCAGGAGCTGGGCCAGCTTGTCGCGGGTCGCGCCCGCCGTGACCAGCTCCTCGGCGAGCCGGGCCTCCGCAGACTCGGCGCTGCGGCTGACGTCGGTGGTGACGAGCACAGCGAAGCTGACCACGGCATCGCCGATCTCGGACAGCAGTCGCTCCAGCGTCGCGCCGGTCTCCGGCTCGAACAGGGGGTCGGGGTCGCGTTGCTTCGCCAGGTCGGCGAGGGTCCGGGCGATCACCCGCAGCACCACCGTGCAGATCTCCAGCGTGTCCAGACCGGTGCGCAGCACGATCCGGTGCAGCAGACCCTCACGGACCCGGGGGTTGAGCTTGAGACTGTCCTCGGCCTGCCGCAGCGCCGCGTCCACCTCGACGATCTCGTGGTCCAGCCGACGCGCCTCGTACAGCCGTACGGTCGCCAGGGCCGCCGGCACCCGGCCCGCCGCCTGCTCGCCGACGCGCAGCATCAGCTGGCGCATGCGGCGCGCCAGGTCCTCGATGGACTCTCCGGCGGGGCCCACCCACACCGGGGGAGCGAAGAACAGATTCGTCAGCAGGCCGACCACCGCGCCGATCACGGTCTCCAGGACCCGCGCCCAGGCCGTGCTGCCGACCTGGGTCACCCCGAGGACCAGCATGGCGCTGATCGCCACCTCGGGGACGTACTCGCTGACCCGTACGAGATGGCCGACCGCGAGGGAGGCGATGATGATCAGGGCCAGGCTCCACCAGGTCAGGCCGACCAGGATGCTGAAGCCGATGGCGATGACGACGCCCGCCACCACGGAGTTCACCCGGCGCACACTGTTGGTGATCGTCGCGTAGAGCGTCACCTGGACCACCAGCAGCGCCGTCAGGGGCGCGGTGAGGGGGGCGGGCTCGGGACTGAGGCGCACGGCGACCACATAGGCGATGGTCGCGGCCGCGGTCGAACGAACCGCCTGGACGACCTCGGGCACCTGGCGCAGCTTCACGATCCGGGCGGTGACCCTCGCCCACGTATCACGCACATCTCGCATCCCTATGGCTCTTCCCGCTCCACCTGGGCATCGAACGTAGGGCTGACAAGCGTCACCGTGTGCGGACCGTCGTCCTCGCCGGTGGGGCGGCCGTGGCCCGCCCCGGGTCAGGATGCGGCTTGTCCGGGAACGGGTCAGGATGCGGCTTGTCCGGGAACGGGTCAGGATGCGGCTTGTCCGGGAACGGGTCAGGAATGCAGCTTGTCCAGGAAGGCGGACAGGTTGTCCGTCATCCGTGCGAGCTGCTGCTCCGTGGTGAGCGTCTCCTCGAAGCGGCCGCCGGCCTCGGGCACCTTCTTCCCGCGTATGTACAGGGGGCAGGCGAGGTCGGTGCACATGTAGATCCCGACCGAGTTTCCCTCGCGCCCTGCCGCGCCCGCCTTGCGGGCCGTCATCAGCGAGACGCCGTTGCCCGGGTGCGTGGTCAGACAGAGCGAGCACATGCTCCGGTGCAGAAAGCCGCGCTGCGAGGACGGGAAGCGCAGCGCGATTCCGACGAGCCGGCCGGCCCGCTCGGTGACGAGGTAGCTGCGGTCCGGTGCCCCGGGATCCCGCCAGCCCAGGAAGTCGAGGTCATCCCAAGGACGCGCGTCCAGGTCGCGGGGGATCGCCAGCCGCTTCGCCTCTCCCTTCGAGCAGTTGATGAAGGAGTTGCGGATGTCCTGCTCGGTGAGCGATCTCATGAGGAGTCCTTCTTGCGGAACGGCGCTGAATCCAGGGTATGGAACCTAGGGCCCATAGGTTTCTGCCTAAACTAGCAAGGCGGACAGGGGGGAACGAATGAATTTTCCCAGTGGTCCGTGAGGCCCGAAGTCTCCGCGACGGCCGAGCGCGCCCTGCGTCATGTGGCCGCACGCTCCGCGAGGACCCTGGTGAGCCGGGAGGAGCGGCTCACGCTCAACTTCCATCCCGACCGGCTCGCGGCCGGCCGGCCGATCCTCGAGGCCCTGGCCGCGGACGGCGCCCACCGCTCGCAGTTCCTCATCCCACTTCGGGGTGGCCGCGGGGATGGAGCTGATCGAACGTGCCGAGGCCGACGACCGGGACGCCCTCGACGACTACATCGAAGCTCATGTGCACGATCCTGTCGTGCTGGAGCGGGACGCGGAGGCCCTGGTCCTGGACGCGAGCTACCGCGCCACCTCGGTCGAGGCGGCCGCCCGCCGGCTTCCGTGCCCACTCGAATGGCACCCCGGGTACCGGCTCTCCGTCGCCGAGTTGCGCCGCCACGCGGACTTCCGCGGCCCGCGATAGGTGGAGTTGGGGGCGCACATCGCCGTCAGGGGACAGCTCGACCCGGACCGGACCCGGACCCGGATGGACCCGGACCCGGACCGGACCCGAGCCGGCCCGGCCTGACCCGGATCGATTGTCGGTCCCCCGCTCTAGGGTGACGCCATGGACACCACAGGCACCCTGGACGCGCGGCACGTCAGCCTTGAGCCCTGGGCGGAGGGCGACTTCTGGCTGCTGCAACGGACGAACAGCCCCGAGATGACCGAGCACCTGGGCGGACCCGAGACCGAGGAACAGCTCGTGGCGCGCCACCGGCGCTATCTCGTCGTGGAACCCGGGCGGATGTACCGGGTCACGCTCGCGCGCACCGGCGAGACGGTGGGCTCCATCGGCTTCTGGGAGCGGACGTGGCGGGACACGAGGGTGTGGGAGACCGGATGGGGGGTCCTGCCCGAGTTCCAGGGGCGGGGCTTTGCCGTGCGAGCCGCCCGGGCGGTCGTCGAGGCGGCGAGAGCCACCCGTACGCACCGGTATCTGCACGCCTTCCCGGGCGTCGGCCACGCCGCCTCGAACGCGGTCTGCCGCAGGGCCGGCTTCGAGTTGCTGGGCCCGGTCGACTTCGAGTACCCGAAGGGTACCTGGATGACCTCCAACGACTGGCGGGTGGACCTCGGCCGGATCTGACGCGCGGCGGGGCCGTCAGACGTCCTCCTCCGGTACGCCCGCCTGTGCCCGCGCCTCGGCCTCGACCTCGCTGCGCGTCCTGCCGTGTTCCTTCGCGTACTCGCTGATCTCGGCCTGAAGGTCGCGGTCGAGGTCCCGCCACGCCCGCAATGCCGTTTCGTACAGGTCGGACTGCTGCTTGGTCCACGTCGTAGCGGTGGGCGGCCCGTACATCTCGCGCAGCCCGGCCGCCTTCGTCTCCGCCTCGCTCGCCGCCCGCTGCATCTCCACGATTTCCTCAAAGGTCTTCGCCACGGCCGGATAGTAGGCGGGACCGCCCAGGCCGCGTTCCACGACCCGCTCGACAGGCGCGGAGATCGACCGGTCGGCCCTGGCGCACGACATCGTGCCGCGCTCGACGCGGACCCGCGCATCGTGTTCGACTCTCCGGCCCAGGGCGAGTCGCAGGTCCGATACCTGGAGGACATTACGCGGCCGGAAATGAGCAGCGAATGGGGGAGGGGCGAGCGGGAGGTACGATCCACCCGTCACTGTCATGTCTTAAATTAGGTCCTGATTTAAGATCGCGTTAAGGGGGGCGCCAGGGGGCCGCCCGACGGTATCGTGCGGATCGGGTCAGGGCCGGAAGGAGTCACATGGCGGGACGGAACGGGCGCACGGTACGAGACCTGCGCCGGGGCAATCGCGCCGAGGTGCTGCGGCGACTGTACTTCGACGGTCCGATGAGCCGGTTCGAACTGGGCCCGGCGACCGGCCTGAGTTCCGGCTCCGTCAGCAACGTGGTGGCCGAACTGGTCGCGGACGGCCTGGTGGAGGAGGCCGGCAGCGTCGACTCCGACGGCGGCCGTCCGCGCACCCTGCTGCGCGTCGCCCCCGCCAGCGGGTACATGATCGGCGTCGACGTCGGCGAAACCCGGGTCCGCGTCGAGCTGTTCGACCTGGCCCTCACCGAACTCGCCCGTACGGACAGGCCGTTGGAGCACCAGCGGTACGACGTCGAGGTCGTCGTCGGGCATATCCGCGACGGCTTCGAGGAGGTCCTGGCCGCCGCCGGCATCGCCCCCGAGCGGCTTCTCGGCGTCGGCATCGGCGTCCCCGGCATCGTCGCCCGCACCGCCGAGCAGGGCGCCGTCGTGCACGGCCAGACCATCGGCTGGGACGCCGTGCCGGTGGAATCCCTGCTCCGTTCCACGTGCCGGCTCCCGGACTCCGTCCCCTACTTCATCGACAACGGCGCCAGGACCCTCGGCCAGGCCGAGATGTGGTTCGGCGCCGGGCGCGGCGCCCACAGCGCGGTCGTGGTCCTCTTCGGCTCCGGCGTCGGGGCCTGTCTGGTCACCGAGGAGGTGGGCAGCGGGCGGGCCGTGGAGTGGGGTCATCTGACGGTACGGGTGAGGGGGCGGCGGTGCCGCTGCGGTGCCCTCGGCTGCCTTGAGGCGTACGCGGGTGCGGAGGCGCTCATCGACCGCTGGCGCGAGCAGGGCGGGCGACCGCCCCGGCACGCCGACGAGGAGACGGCGCTGACCTCCCTGCTGGCCGCCGCCTACCCGCTCGAGGGCGCCGAGGCGGACCCGGTGGCGCTCGCCGTCCTGGAGGAGACCGCCGAGTACCTGGGCGCCGGCCTGTCCGACCTGATCAATCTCTTCCAGCCCGAGCGGATCCTCATCGGCGGCTGGGCGGGGCTGCAACTCGGCTCCCGGTTCCTGTCGGCGGTGCGCCGGCATGCCATGACCTACGCCCTGCGGTATCCGGCCGAGCGGGTCTCCATCGACATGGGCAGGCTCGGTCCGGACGCGGTGACGGTCGGGGCGGCGATCCTCCCCCTCGCGGACTTCTTCGCCCGCGGCGGGCGGCGCGCGGAGCCCGCACACGAGGGGCGCCGGCCGGCCTGGCGGACGGCACTGGAGGAACGGACGCCCCGCTGACCGCTGCCTGCGGTTTTGCCGAATCCTGCCGGGGTACCCGGCCCTCGCCCGAAAAGGGGCCCGCGTCCCGCTCGCGGGCCCCGTCAGCTCGGCGAGCGAAGAACGGAGTAAGCGGCGTGACCGAAGAACGGCAGCAGGATCCCGGCGAGCGTGCCCGTCCGATCCCGCGTGACATGCCGGACCAGCAGGCCCGTAGTGCCGAGGACCCGTGGGACGTCCACACCTCCCGGGACGACCGCGCGCACACGCCGGACACCGCCGAGACCGCGCAGGACGTACCCGACACCGACGAGGCAGGCACAGGCAGGCGAGGGGCTCCCCGCTCGCCCAGGGACCACTCGCCCACGGACCACCCGGTCCCGGACGAGCCCTCCGACTGAGCCGCCCCACGCAGACGGGGGGAAGCAGCCCCGGGACGGACCGGGTCCCGGCCGGACTCCGGCCGGGACCCGGTCCGTCCGTGTGTCTCAGGCGCGGGACGCGAACGCGTCGACGCCGGTGAGTTCCGCGGACATCTCCCACAGACGCGCGGCCTGGTCCGGGTCCGTCGCCCAGTCCTTGACTCCGCCGCGCCCGCCATCCGCCGGCGCGGGCTCCGCGATGTCACAGTCCTCGCAATACACCCCGCCCATGCCGGTGAGCCGGGGCGAGGTCGCGGCCCACACCTGGGTGGCCGCTCCCTGCTCGGGGCTCTTGAAGGCGTCGGGGTCCACCAGTGCGCCGGTCTCGTCGATCCAGCCGCGCTCGATCATCTCCTCCCGGCCGAGGTGGCGCTGGAGCGGGGTGAGGATGCCGCCGGGGTGCAGGGAGAAGGCGCGCACGCCGTGGTCCCGGCCGAGCCGGTCCAGGTGCACGGCGAACAGGACGTTCGCGGTCTTGGCCTGCCCGTAGGCCTCCCACTTGTCGTAGCCCTGCTTCCAGTGCGGGTCCTCCCAGCGGATCGGGGAGCGGTGATGACCGGCCGACGACACGGACACGACGCGGGCCCCGCCCGGCTCGATGGCCGGCCACAGGTGGTTGACGAGCGCGTAGTGGCCCAGGTGGTTGACGGCGAACTGCGCCTCCCAGCCGGGGCCCACCCGGGTCTCCGGGCAGGCCATGACGGCGGCGTTGTTGATCACGAGATCGAGGGTGCGGCCGGAGGCGAGGAAGCGTTCGGTGAAGGCATGCACGCTGGAAAGATCACCGAGGTCCAGCTCGTCCACCTCCACCCGGTCGAGGCCCGCCAGCGCCGCCTCGGCGGCGGCACGGCGCCGCGCCGGGACGACGACCCGGGCGCCCGCCCCGGTGAGGGCCCGCGTGGTCTCCAGGCCGAGCCCGGAGTAGCCGCCGGTCACAAGCGCGAGCTTGCCGGAGAGGTCGATTCCGTCGAGGACGTCCTCGGTGGTGCTCCTGGCGCCGAAGCCCGACCCGATTCTGTGCTGTGCAGTGCTCATACGCCGCACGTTACGAAGTGGAGCGCACTCGAAGTCAATCCGGCCCCGGCCCTGACCGTTCCGGGGCGAAGAAGAGCCCCGACCGGACGGGGGGATCGCGGTCGGGGCCGTCTGTGGTGGGGGCGAACGGCGGTCGCCTCTCGGCGAAAGGCTCCACAGGGCTTCAGCCGAACGATCGTCCCTGTGGGCTGGAGATGAGGCCCGGGGACACTGTCCCGTCCGCTCCCACGGCTGGTTCAACGGGAAACTACCGGTCGGTGTTCCGGGAAATCGGCGACCTGTGCGTGATCTACGTCACCCATTCACGGTCGCGGGACAGGACCCGGACCTACGCGTCGGGCGCCAGCGGACTGTCCCCCAGCCTGGCCAGCAGATGCGCCGGGTCCCGGAAGACGGAGCGGGCGCCCGCCTCCCGCAGATCCGCCTCCGGAATGCCACCCGACAGCAGGCCGACACAGATGACCCCGGCCCGGGTGCCCGCCCGCATGTCCCACACCGTGTCGCCCACGAACACCGCCGACTCGGGCGGCACCCCGGCCAGCTCCAGGGCGTGCTCGACGGGCTCGGGCGCCGGTTTCCCGGCCTTCACGTCGTCGGCGCTCGCCGTCGCCGCGATGGCGTCGTCCGCCCCGATCGCCCGGCGCAGCGCCGACAGCTCCTGTCCGCTCGCCGACGTGGCCAGGACGACGTTCCAGCCGTCGTGGTCGAGCCGCCGCAGCAGCCGTCCGGCGTCCTTCAGCGGGGGCAGACGCTCGAAGTAGGTCCCGTACAGGGCCTTGTGCGCGGCGACCAGCATGTCCACCTCGTCCCGGTCGGGGCCGCCCAGGAGGTGGGCGATCAGGTCTTCCGACCCGAGGCCCACCGACCGATGGATCGCGTGCATCGGCACCTGGTGGCCTGCCTGCCGGAACGCCTCCCACCACGTCGTGACATGAAGGTGATTGGTGTCGACCAGGGTCCCATCCACGTCGAACACGGCCGCCCGTCCCATGATCTTCCTCCCTCGCGTACGGGCTCGGGTACCACGGGACGTGCCCGTCACACGCGCGAGGGCACCGTCCGCTCCCGGGTCCAGGCCAGCAGCTCCTCCGCGGTCCAGGTGGTGATCACGCGTTCGGCGGGCACCCCGCACTCCTCGGCCCGGGCACAGCCGTGGATCTGCCAGTCGAGCTGCCCGGGCGCGTGCGCGTCGGTGTCGATCGCGAAGAGCACGCCCGCCTCCACCGCCTGCCGCAGCAGCCGGCGCGGCGGGTCGAGCCGCTCGGGCCTGCTGTTGATCTCCACGGCCGTACCGGACTCGGCGCACGCGGCGAAGACCGCGTCCGCGTCGAACTCCGACTCGGGCCGCCCGCGCCCGGTGACCAGCCGTCCCGTGCAGTGGCCGAGCACATCGGCATGCGGATTGCGCACGGCGGCGATCATCCGGCGGGTCATCGAGCGCGCGTCCATGCGCAGCTTCGAGTGCACCGAGACCACCACGACGTCCAGCCGGTCCAGCAGATCCGGCTCCTGGTCCAGCGCACCGTCGTCGAGGATGTCGCACTCGATGCCGGTGAGCAGCCGGAACGGCGCCCACCGCTCGTTGAGCGCGGCGACCACCTCCAACTGCTCGCGCAGCCGCTCGGCGGACAGCCCGCGGGCCACGGTCAGCCGGGGGGAGTGGTCGGTGAGCACGGCCCACTCATGGCCGAGCCGCGCGGCCGCCCTGCCCATGTCCTCGATCGGGCTGCCGCCGTCCGACCAGTCGGAGTGCAGATGGCAGTCACCGCGCAGCAGCGCCCGCAGGCGTTCGCCGCCACGGGCCAGCGGCTCCTCGCTCTCCCGCTCCAACTGCTCGAGATAGCCCGGGACCCGTCCGGCCACCGCCTCCCGCACCACCTGGGCGGTCTTGGGCCCGATGCCGCGCAGCGACTCAAGTGTCCCGGCGGCCGCCCGCTCGGCGACCTCGCCCTCGGGAAGCGCTGCCAGCACGGAGGCCGCGGTGCGAAAGGCCCGTACGCGATAGGTGGGCGCTCCGGCGCGTTCCAGCAGGAACGCGATCCGGTCCAGCGCGGCGACGGGACCCATCGGCACCTCCTCACCCCCAGCCTTGCCCACGGGCGCCCGGCTCGCACGGCGGGTGCCCGCCGGACGCCGTTCACCAGGCCGGACGATCGGGGGGGGAGCGGACCGTACGGGCTGCTGCGGGGGTGCGCCGAGGGGCGCGCCCGGGAGTGCCGGGGACCGGGGCCGCCCGAAGCGCTCCGTCTCCCCGGGCGCTCTACGATCTATGCATGACCGAAATCGCGAGCCCCCATATCTCCCATCCACGGATCATGGTGCTCGGCGTCCAGCCGGGCAATCCGCCGTTCCGTATCGTGGAGATCGACGGCGAGGTGGTCGCCGAGGCGAGGTCGCTCACCGACGTGCTGGCGATCGCCGCCGAGGCCGGCATCCCGGTCCACGACCTCGATGATCCCGATGTGGTCCGGTGGGTGGGCGGCGACAAGCTGACCTGGACGCCGCGCCATTAGAGGCCGCTCCCGCGCGCTGTGCCGGGGGCCGTCCCGCACCGCGGCACGGGACGGCACTGTGTGCGGGTGGGAGCGGAGCGGTCAGCCGACCGTCCACTTCTGGTTGGCGCCCCCGGAGCAGGACCGGATCTGCAGCCGGGTGCTGTTCGCGGAGTTGTTGTCCGTCACGTCCAGGCACTTGTTCGCCTGCGGATTCACGATGTCGTGGGCCGCGGTGACCGTCCACTTCTGGTTGGGTCCGCCGGTGCAGTCCCACAGCTGGACCTTGGAGCCGTCCGCCGTGCCGTTGCCGACCACGTCCAGGCACTTGCCGAGCGCCCGCAGGGTGCCGTCCGGTCCCACCGTCCACTTCTGGGCGGCCGTGCCATTGCAGTCGTACAACTGGACCGGGGTGCCATTGGCCGGATTCCCGCCCGCCACGTCCGCGCACTTGCCCGCGAGCCCGGTGATCGGGACGCCGGTGCCGCCGGAGGTGTCGCTCGTCGTCACCTTCACCGAGTCCACGACGAGTTGCTGGGGGAACGACGTGGAGCCGTCGGGGTCGCCCGGCCAGTAGCCGCCGACGGCGAGATTGAGGATGAGGAAGAAGGGTTTGTTGAACACCCAGGTCCTGCCGCCCAGATCGGCCGGGGTGCGCCGCTGGTAGACCGTGCCGTCCACGGACCAGGTGATCGAGTCGGGTGCCCAGTCCACGGCGAAGGTGTGGAAGGCGTCCGCGAACGCCTGGCCGCCCGGCAGGGAGTACGCGGCACCGATGCCGCCGGAGCCCGAGTAGCCGGGACCGTGGATCGTGCCGTGGACGGTCCCCGGCTCGAAGCCGACGTTCTCCATCACGTCGATCTCACCGCTGTTGGGCCAGCCGACCTGTCCGATGTCGTTGCCGAGCATCCAGAAGGCCGGCCACATGCCCTGCCCGCGCGGAATCTTCATCCGTGCCTCGACATGGCCGTACTGCGCGGTGAACCTCCCCGAGGTGTTGAGCCGGGCCGAGGTGTACTGGCAGGTGCCGTACCAGCACTGGTAGTTCGCCGGGTTCTCGCGGCGGGCCGTGATCACGAGATGCCCCTGGCCGTCCAGCGCCGCGTTCTTGTTGCCCGAGGTGTAGTACTGCCGCTCGTGGTTGTTGACGTTGTCGCCGGTCTCCGTCTGCCACTTGGAGGAGTCGACGGCGGCCCCGGCCGGTCCGTCGAAGGTGTCGGAGAAGACGGTCGTGTCCGCCGCCTGCGGGGCCGCGTGGGCCACGGGTGCGAAGGCGGACGCGGCGAGTACCGCGGAGAGCGCGGCGAGGAGACATCTGCGCAGCAGGCGTGGGGAGTCCATGACGCTGCCTTTCCGTACGGTCGCCCGGACACGGGTGGCCGACTGGGGTGGGGGGTGGACGGTGCGGCCGGACATGCCGGGCGCGCCGGAAGCGGCGTGTTGATTCAGCTCTTGATTCAAGAGGTGAGGTAAGGGGTCGTCAAGACTTTGCTCCGGACTGATAACACGAGGTGTGCTGACGGGCGCTCATGTCGAGCGCGCGTGCCCCGCCGCAAACGTCATGCGCCGGGCGGGTCCCCTGCTCAGTTACGCCGGGCGGGTCCCCTGCTCAGCTCTTCTCCGGCTCCTTGTCCTCGCGCGGCTGCAGGCGTGCGTGCACGGCGCGCCCCAGCCGTCGTCCGAGAAGCAGATAACCCAGCAGCGCGCCCGTCGTGTTGAGGATGACATCGTCGATGTCGAACGCGCGGCCGGTGACGAGCGCCCCCTGTGCCAGCTCGACCAGCAGCATCACCGTCGCGGTCACCATGCCCACGCGCAGGATGCCCCGGGTGCCGGGCGCCAGTACCGGCAGCAGGATCCCGAAGGGCACGCCCAGCAGGATGTTCCCGCCGATCTGCTTCACGGCGTCCCGCGTCGCGGGCTGCTCCAGATAGGCGCGCAATGAGCGGCCCGGGTGCAGATTGCTGTGGACCAGGGCCCGGGAGGCGGGGGACGGCTCCAGCGTGATCCGGGCGAGTGCCGCGGCGAAGGCCACCATCGCCACGAAGGCGAGTGCCATGACCAGCAGCCGGACGGGGAGCGTGAGCGGCCGCCGCTCCCGTCGTGGTCCCGTGGTCCGACGGCGGCCGGCCTTCACGGTGCGCGCGCCCAGCGCTGTACGAGCCATCTCGCCCTCCCGGTTGCGACTTCGCTCTGGCTAGGGCCTGTTACCCCCGATGGGTGCGCTGATGCCGGGCCGCACCGGGTCCGGGGAACCGTGTGCGCCCGAGGCGCCCGAGGTGTGCCGCCGGCGGTTTCCCCTCCCGCGGGCGGGGCACTCCGGGCAGCAGTCACTCGCGCGCCGCCGTTGCCCGGGGGCGACGCGGTGCTTGGATGACATGCCGGACATTCCCGGCGGAAGTGATGGGCGGAGGTGGGACATGAACGCGCGTACGGCACTGGGGACCGCCCTGGAAGTGCTCGGCTGGTGGGCAGTCCTCACCCTGCTCTGGCTCGTCCTCATCAGCACCGTCGACACCCTGGAGTGGGTCGTGGGGAGCTCCTGCGCGCTGGTGTGCGCGGTCGCGGCATGCGCCGCCCGACGGGCGGTGACCGGACCGTGAACGGCTGGATCTGGGCGGGCACCGTCGCGCTCGCCGTGGGCGTCGGCGCCGCCGTGTGGGGTGTCGCCACCGGGCCGCTGCGCCGGCGCGTCGTCGCCCAGAATCTCTCCAGCGCGCTCGCCACCCCGGGACTGCTTCTGCTCTCCCAGGGCTACGAACGCCCCGCGTACGTCGACCTCGCCCTGCTCCTCGCCCTGCTCGGCCCGGTCGGCACCCTCGTCTTCGCCCGGCTGCTCGCCGACGACCTCGCCGCCGACCCACCGCACGCCCGAGCCGTCACCCTTGTCGTCGCGGGGTATGGGGCCGTGGTGGTGCTGGTCCTGTGCGCCGTCACCGGCCCAGGGCGGGCCCTGGTCAAGCTGCTGGTCATCGGGGCGCTGCTGATCGGCGGCAATCTCGTGGCCTCCCGGGCGCTGTCCGGCGGATTCACGGAGAGCCGGCGTGGATGACCCGCTGATCGTCGTCGTCCTGCTGCTGGTCGCCGCCGCCGCGACCGCGGCCGTCGCCGTGCGCGACCCCGTGCGCCAGGCACTGGTCCTGGCCGTGCTCGGCGTCTGCCTCGCCCTGCTGTTCACCGCCGCGCAGGCCCCCGATGTCGGCCTCTCCCAGCTCGCCGTGGGCTCCGCGGTGACCCCCCTCCTGATCATGCTCTCGGTGCGCAAGGTCAGACGGAGGCGGAAGGACGGGAAGGACAGGGCCCGATGACCCGACGCCTGCGGATGATCCTCCTGGCCCTCGGCGGAGCGGGCCTCGCGGCCCTGCTCGTCGCCGCGTGCCTCGGCCTGCCCGGCTTCGGCGGCGACCGCCACCCCTACGGCGACCGGGCCGTGCGCGCCTCGTTGTCCCGGCACACCGCCAATACCATCGCCTCCGTCAACTTCGACCAGCGTGCCTTCGACACGCTCGGCGAGATGAGCATCCTGTTCGCCTCCGTCCTCGGCACGGTCGTCCTGCTGCGCCAGACCCATGACGAGAAGCGCGGACGACCGGCCCCGGAGGAGGCCGCGCCCCCCGTACGCCGGTACGCGCTCGTCGTCCTGCCCGTCGCACTCGTCTGCGGCCTCTATGTGATCGCCCACGGTCAGCTCAGCCCCGGCGGCGGCTTCCAGGGCGGGGTCGTCGCGGCGACCGCCCTGCACCTGCTCTACCTCGGCGCCGACTACCGCGCACTGGAACGCATCCGGCCGGTGGGCCTGTTCGAGGTCGGCGACGCCCTCGCCGCCTCCGCATACCTGGTCACGGGGCTCGCGGGCGTTCTCGCCGGCACGGCCTTCCTCGCCAACACCCTGCTCCCGTACGGCACCTTCAACACACTGTCGTCCGGCGGCACGGTGCCGCTGCTCAACGCCGCCATCGGGATGGAGGTCGCCTGCGCGGTCGTCGTCCTGCTCGCCCGCTTCCTGGACCAGGCCGTCGAGATCGAGGACGACAACGGGGGCGACAACGAGGAGGACGACGCGAAACGATGACCGTACTGCCGTACCTCGTCGCAGTGTGGATCTTTCTGACCGGCTGTTATGGCCTCGCGACCAGCCGCAATCTGATCCACGCGGTCGGCTGCCTCGCCGTCTGCCAGTCCGCCACCTACGTCCTGCTGCTGGCCGTCGGCTACCGCGCCGGCGCGACCGCGCCCGTCTACTCCGACATCAAGCCCGGCTCACGGCCGGTGGTGGACCCGGTGGTGCAGGCCCTCACCCTCACCGATGTCGTCGTCGGCGCCACCGTGACGGCCCTGCTGCTCGCTCTCGTCATGCAGATCTCCAAACGCCACGGCACCGTCGACCCGGACGCACTGCGGGAGTTGCGCGGCTGATGAACCATCTGCTGCCCTTGCTGGTCGCCGTCCCGCTGCTCGCTGCCGGGCTGCTGATCGCGTGCGGACGCCGGCTGCCGCGCATCGCCGCCGAGAGCTTCGGCTGTGCCGTCGCGGCCGGAACCGCGGCCCTCGCGATCGGGCTGTGCCTCGACTCCTCGCCGCCGCTGACCGAATGGGTGGGAGCGTGGACGCCCCACAACGGCGTGAGTGTCGGGATCGTCCTCGTCGGCAACGGCCCCGGCCTCGGCTTGGCCGCCCTGGCGTCCCTGCTGGTCCTGGCCGCGCTCGCTTACTCCTGGCGCTACTTCGAGGAACCGCCCCCGGGACACGCCGGTTCCTACCCGGCCCTCATTCTGCTGTTCCAGGGCGGCATGTGCGGGTTCGTGATCGCGGGCGACCTGTTCAACGCGTTCGTCTTCTTCGAGCTGATGGGCGCCGCCGCCTACGCCCTGACCGGCTACCGCGTCGAGGAGGCGAAGGCCGTCCAGGGCGCCCTGACCTTCGGTGTGATCAACTCGCTCGGCGCCTACGCCATGCTCATGGGCATCGGGCTGCTCTACGCGCGCACCGGCGAGCTGTCCCTGACCCATATGGGCAGGGGCCTGGACGCCCACGGCGGCCCGGACGCGCTGACCCTCGCCGCATTCGTCCTCGTGCTGACCGGGCTGCTGGTGAAGGCCGCCGCCGTGCCCTTTCACTTCTGGCTGCCCGACGCGCACGCCGTCGCACCCACCCCGGTGTGCATGCTGCTGTCCGGCGTCATGGTCGAACTCGGCGCCTACGGGGTCTGGCGCGTCTACGGCACCGTCTTCTCCGGACCGGGCGGTATCCCGGCGCCCGACCTCGAGCGGGCGCTCACCGTACTCGGTGTCCTGACGGGCGTGGTCGGCGCCCTGATGTGCTGGTACCAGCGCCATGTGAAGCGGCTGCTCGCCTGTTCGACCATCGCCCACATGGGGCTGTTCCTCGTCGGCATCGGCTCCCTGCTGCCCGAGTCCGACGACGGGGTGGCGCTCTACATCCTCGGTCACGCCGGTGCGAAGGCCGCCCTGTTCGCCTGCACCGGCCTCCTGCTGGACAGGTTCGGCTCGGTCGACGAGCACGCGCTGCACGGGCGCGCCCGGCCGCTGCGCGGGGTCGCGGTGATGTTCGTGCTCGGCGGCCTGGCGCTCGCCGGACTGCCGCCGTTCGGCATCTCCCTCGGCAAGGCGGTCATCGAGGAGGCGGTGGGCGGGCCGCTGACCGTGGTCTACGTTCTCGTGTCCGCGGTGACGGGCGGCGCGGTGCTCCGGGTCGCCGCGCGGGTCTTCTACGGGCTGGGGCCACAGCCGCGGGACGGGTCCGGCTACGAGACCACCGGGACCGGCGAGAAGCCCGAAACCCGGCACCGGTTGAGCCGGATCCCGGACACCATGACGGCCGTGCCCGCCCTGCTGCTCGCCGGGTCGCTCGCCGTGGGGGTGGTGCCGGGGTTCGCCGGGGTCGTGGCGCGCTCGGTGAACGAGGCCGGGTCCGGCGGGGCGCTCGCCTCCCCGCACTGGACCACGGCCGGTGTGCTGCTGGGACTGGTCTCCACGGCGCTCGCCCTCGCCCTGGCGGCGCTCGCCGTGCGCCGCCCGGAACTGCTCGGCGCACGGCCGTGGACGCTGGCGCTGCGCCGGGTGCAGTCCGGGCACATCGGGGACTACGTGGCCTGGGTCCTGGTGGGCACGGTCCTGCTCGGGGCGCTGGCGCTGCCGGGCATCCTGACCTGAGGACGGGCGGCTGCTCAGGCGCCGTAGGACACCTTCACCTCCTTGAAGCCGAGGGACTTGAGCAGTCCGTCCAGCATGGTGGTGGTGTTCGCCTCGGCGCGCGTGGTCAGTTCGCTCTCCTTCGCCGCCTCGCCGATGTGCTGCACCGCCAGCTTCTGCACGGCGCGTTCGCTGTTGGGGTTGTCCGAGAAGAGGTCGCCGATCCGGTCCAGCAGGCCCCGCTGCTTGGAGACGGCGTAGGAGCGGTCGGGGTCGAGTGTGGGCTTGCCCAGCGCCGCGTGCGGCAGCCGGAGAGTCGCGGACGTCCGGTCGCCGTTGACCGTCACGTCGTGTGTGCCGACCTTCCCGAGGTCGACGTACGCGTCCACGGTGCCCGCACCCACGTACAGCGTGCGGGTGCCGCGGATCGCGGACGGCAGGAACCTGGAGTCCTTCTCCAGGTCCACGACCACCTGGAAGTTGCCGGAAGCGGCCTCGTAACGGCTCATGTCCTGGATGGACGCGAGAAGCGCGGGCCCCGACCGGTCGTGGGTGTCCATGCCGAACAGGTCTCGCAGTCCCGGCAGCACACTCAGCCGCAGCCCGGCGAACAGCACCGCGAGCACCGCGACCAGGGCGATGACCGCCTTGACCCAGCCGGGCGTCCGCCGCTGCACGGACGCCGGCTCGGACCTCTGCTTCGTGGACGTCGTCATGTCGACAGTCCTCCCTTCTTCTCGCCGGTTGCCCGCCGCACGCCCCCGCAGAACGCGGAGTTGGCCGATTGCCGCCACCGAAGACCGCGCACCGGCGTCCGAGCCGTACGGACGGCTTCCCGCCACCACCGCGATCCGCCGTACGCCGGCAGCGCACCGCGTCCACTTCGGATACCGCGTCCGACGGGTGCCCTCTCCCACCGCGGGGGGACATCCGCCGGACGCCGGCCCGCATCCCCGGGCGGTGCGAGGGGCGGTCAGTAGCATGTGCCGCAGCCCGTTTTCGATCATGCGAGGAGCGGATCGTGCGTGACATCGCCGTCTTCAGCGGCAGTGCCCATCCCGAGCTGGCCGCGGAGGTGTGCGCGCACCTCGGGGTGCCGCTCAGCCCGGTGCGGGTCAGCAGGTTCGCCAACGACTGCCTGGAGGTGCAGCTCCAGGCCAACTGCCGCGAGCGGGACGTCTTCCTCGTCCAGCCGCTGGTCACTCCCGTGCAGGAGCACCTGGTCGAGTTGCTGCTGATGTGCGACGCGGCACGCGGAGCCTCCGCGGGGCGCATCACGGTGGTCATGCCGCACTACTCGTACGCCCGCTCGGACAAGAAGGACGCGCCGCGGATCTCCATCGGCGGGCGGCTGGTGGCCGACCTGCTGATCGCGGCCGGGGCCGGGCGTGTCCTGGCCATGACGCTGCACTCGCCCCAGGTGCACGGCTTCTTCTCGGTGCCGGTCGACCACCTGCACGCCCGCCGGGAGCTGGCCGCGCACTTCCGCCAGTACGACCTCTCGCACGCCACCGTCGTCTCGCCCGACCTCGGCAACGCCAAGGAGGCGGCGGCCTTCGCACGGATGATCGGGGCGCAGGTGGCGGCGGGCGCGAAGCAGCGGTTCCCGGACGACCGCGTCAGTATCAACTCCGTCATCGGCGAGGTCGCCGGACGGGATGTGATCGTGCTGGACGACGAGATCGCCAAGGGAAGCACCGTCCTGGAACTCCTGGAGCGGCTGCGTGAGTCGGGCCCGCGGTCGATCCGGATCGCCTGCACACACGGCCTGTTCGCGGCCGGTGCCCTCAAACGGCTGAGCGAGCAGAGCGACGTCCTGGAGATCGTGTGCACGAACACGGTGCCCGTCCCGGTCGAGGAACGCACCGGGAAACTGCGCGTCCTGTCCATCGCCCCCGCCCTGGCCGAGGCCGTACGCCGCATTCACAACGGCGAGTCGGTCAGCGCCCTGTTCGACGCGCCCCGGGACGAATAGGCAGGAGGCGCACCGCGCAGGAGGGCGGGCGGAGGGCGGGCGCCGGTCGGGTGCTCGGGATTCCTCACGCGGCGCCACCCCTGTGAGCAGCGGTGACATCCCGAACGCCTATGAGACACCTGTGAATTCGTGATGCGTTTGAACACGCCCGGGCCCGGCTGCGTACAGGGAGGGGGATTTTCGTGCCAGGCCCCCACGACGTGTAGGAGTACTCCCTTGAGACGCAACTCGCGCAGACGCCCGACCGGCGCACGGCGCGCGACCTTCGCAGCAGTCGCGCTGATCATGGGTGGAGGGGGGCTGGTAGCAGCGAATGTCTACGCCTCCGCGAGCGAAGGCGGCTGGGGCGGCGCCGGCCAGAACGGCGGCGACCAGACCCTGGCGTCGCGCACGGTCACCCTGGACTGTCCGGACGTCGGCCAGCAGCTGACCCGGACGCCGGACGGGGCGAAGCGGCAGGTCGACACCGAGCTGGCCGCCCTCGACAAGCAGATCACCGAGGCGTATGACCGGCTGGCCTCGACGCGCGAGGCACAGGCGAACGACGGGAGCTACGTCCAGAACGCGATCCTCGGCCCGCTGAAGGACAAGCGCACCGAGGTGATCGACCGGATCAAGACCGACTACCAGCGGGCGGGCGCCACCGCTCCCGGCGCGATCGACGGCATGGCGCCGTGCACCGGGGTCCCCGCCGACCAGGGGCAGCCTCCCGCGGAGGGGCAGAACGGCACCGGGCAGAACGGCAACGGCGAGAACGGCGCGGGTCAGAGCGGCAGTGGCCAGAGCGGGAGCGGCCAGAACGGCACCGGTCAGAGCGGGAGCGGCCAGAACGGCCAGCAGCAGGGCAACGGCGGACAGGCCGCCGGCGGCCCCGTCGCCTCGGACTTCGTGGACATCCGGAGCGTGCAGCCGAACGTGCAAAAGCCCGCTGGGCAGGACGGCGCCTCGACCGGCGCGTTCGTCACGAAGTGCGGTGTCAACGCAGGCGGCAACCACAACACCGACAACGTGATCGTGGCGCCGGGCGTCAAGAACGGCGCGCACCATCTGCACGACTACGTCGGCAACCAGTCGAACGACGCCTTCGCCACCAACGACACGTTCGCTGCGGCCCAGACGAGCTGTGAGAACCAGCAGGACAAGTCGTCGTACTACTGGCCGGTGCTGCGGGTGCAGGACGGCACGCAGGACTTCGACCAGAACAACGACGGCGGCGGCAAGGAAGGCAACGTCGGCAAGATCCTGGTGGCCAGGCAGGCCCAGATCACGTTCGTCGGCAGCCCGACGAGCAAGGTCGTCGCGATGCCCAGGTTCCTGCGCATCATCACCGGTGACGCCAAGGCGTTCACCAACGGCCCGGCGAACGCCAACGCCCACTGGAGCTGCACCGGCTTCGAGGACCGCCAGCTCACCGACAAGTACCCGATCTGCCCCTCCGGAAGCAGTGTGGTGCGCTCGTTCGCCTTCCAGAGCTGCTGGGACGGCCAGAACATCGACAGCGCCAACCACCGCACCCACGTGGCCTTCGCCGCCGCCGACGGCAACTGCCAGAACGGCTTCAAGGCGATCCCACAGCTCACGATGCGCCTGGTGTACGACGTGCCGCCGCCGGTCATCGAGAACGGCCAGGTGAAGAACCCCTACGCGGTGGACGGCTTCCCCGAGCAGTTGCACAAGCCGATCACCGACCACGACGACTTCATCAACGTCATGACCGACGAGCTGATGGGCCAGGTCGTCGACTGCATCAACAACGGCCGTCAGTGCGGGGGCGGGTCCGGCGACTCGTCGCAGACCACGCCCCCGTCCTCCGGCTCCTCGTCCGGTGGCAACTCGGGGGCCGGTCAGGGCTCCTCGTCCGGTGGCAACTCGGGGGCCGGTCAGGGCTCCTCGTCCGGTGGCAACTCGGGGGCCGGTCAGGGCTCCTCGTCCGGCGGCGGCAACTCGGGTTCGGGTTCCTCCTCCGCCGGCACCTCCGGCGCGGGCGCCGGTTCTTCGTCGGGCGGCAACTCGGGTTCGGCTTCCTCGGGTTCGGCTTCCTCGGGTTCGGCTTCCTCGTCCGGTGGCCACTCCGGCTCCGGCTCCGGCGGCGAGCAGACGGCGCGGCCGACGGCTGGTGCGCCGGGCACCTCGGCGACCGGGGCGGGCTCGGGCGACGATCGCGGCGGGGCCCATCCCCGGGTCTTCGCGTCGGTCTCGCCGACCCGTGGCGACGCGTCCACGGCGCCGCAGAACGGCTCGGACGACGGCCACAGCGGTTCCTCGGCCGGGCAGCCCTCGGCGACCGCGCAGCCCTCCGCCGCAGGCGGGGTCGCCCCGTCCACCCCGCCGCAGACCCAGCCCCAGGCGGTCACCGGCGGACTGGCCGAGACCGGTGCCCATCTGTGGCCGGCCGCGGCCGGAGCGGTGCTCGTGATCGCGGGTCTGGTGCTGCTGCGCCGCATCGGACGCAGGTCCTACTGACCCTGCTCGCGGACGGCACATGAAGGCGGCGGGACCTGCCGACGGGTCCCGCCGCCTTCACGCGTCCCGGCCCGGCGCGCCCCGCGCGCCCACCGGATCAGTCGCTCTCCAACGGGCCGAGAGCCTCTGCCCGGCCCAGCACCGTCCGGCGACGCCGTCGGCGGCGGTGCCTTGGCGAGCCGGGTGGGGAGGATGCGCACGCGTCAGCGGACGGGTGCAGACCAGGTGCAGGGTGCCGCCCTGCGCTATGCCTTCAACGTGGCGCGTGCGGCCGCGAGTTCATCAGTCCACCAGCAGGACCAGCTTGCCCGTGGTCCGGCCGCTGTCGCCGATCTCATGCGCCTTGGCGGCCTCGCCCAGCGGGAACGTCCCGGCGATCGTCGCCCGCAGGCTGCCCTCCTCGACGAGCCCGGCGATGGCCCGCATACCGTGCTGGTCCGCGTCGACGAGCATCTCGGTCGCGCGCACCCCCAGCTTTTCGGCCTCCAGTGGCAGTTCCTTCGATCCCGTCGGCAGCATCGTGATCAGGATTCCGCCCAGGCGCAGGGTGCGCAGCGAGCGCTGGACATAGTCACCACCGATCGTGTCCAGGACCACGTCGACGTCCCGCACCGCCTGGGCGAAGTCGGTCTCCCGGTAGTCGATCAGCTCGTCCGCGCCCAGTCCGCGCAGGAAGTCGTGCTTGCCCGCGCTGGCCGTGCCGATGACGTACGCGCCGCGCGCCTTGGCGATCTGCACGGCCACATGCCCGACACCGCCGGCGGCCGCGTGGATCAGCACCCGCTGGCCCGGCTGCACGTCCGCCGTCTCGACCAGGGCCTGCCAGGCGGTCAGCGAGACCAGCGGAAGCGCGCCGGCCTGCGTGTGGTCGATCACCGCCGGCTTGTGGGTGAGGGCGCGGGCCGGGACGGTGACGTACTCGGCGTGGGAGCCGTGACCGAAGGGATAGGGCAGCATCCCGAAGACCTCGTCCCCGGGCTGGAAGAGGGCGACACCGAGTCCGGTCTCCTCGATCACTCCGGAGACGTCCCAGCCGAGGACGAACGGCGGCCTGCCGAGGAATCCGCCGGTGGCGCGGTGCTTCCAGTCGGTCGGGTTGACCCCGGCCGCGCGCACCCGGACCAGCACCTCGTTCGGACGCGGGGAGGGGCGCTCCAGCCGGACTTCCTTGAGGACCTCGGGGCCGCCGAGGATGTCCTGACCGATGGCGCGCATGGTGTTCACAGTGTTCATGGTGTCCCAGCGTGCCGGGGGGCGCCGGCCGGGAAAATGGCATGATTGCCAACCTTCGATAGGATCCTGCCATGCGGCGTATCGAACGGATCGTGGTCCTGGCGCTCGACGGCGTCTACCCCTTCGAGCTGGGCATCCCCAGCCGGATCTTCGGCGCGGCCGACGGGCGGTACGAGGTGCTGACCTGCTCGGTCGACGGGCATCCGGTGCGCAGCAACGCGGACTTCTCGATTGTCGTGGAGCATGGGCCGGAGGTCCTGGACACGGCCGACACCGTGGTGGTCGCGTCCGTCGCGCCCTCCTACGTCGCCGCGGAGCTTCCGGAGGAGGTCGCCGCCGCTCTCGCGCGGATCCGTCCGGACGCCCGTATCGTCTCGATCTGCACGGCGGCCTTCGTGCTGGCGGCGGCCGGCTTGCTGGACGGCCGGAAGGCGACCACCCACTGGCAGGTCGTCGACCAGTTCCGCCGGAGGTTCCCGCAGGTCGACCTCGACCCGGAGGTGCTCTTCGTCGACGACGGGCGGGTCCTCACCTCCGCCGGAGCCGCCTCCGGGATCGATGTCTGTCTGCACATCGTGCGCACGGACCACGGCAGTGAACTGGCCAACGCGGTGGCCCGGCGGTGCGTGGTGCCGCCGTTCCGGGACGGCGGCCAGGCGCAGTACATCGAGCAGCCCGTCCCCCAGCAGGGGGCGGCGAGCACGGCCGCGGCCCGCGCCTGGGCCCTCGAACACCTCGACGACTCCCTCACGCTGGCCGAGCTCGCCCGGCACGCCGGGATGAGCCTGCGCACCTTCGCCCGCCGTTTCCAGGAGGAGGTGGGCATGAGCCCCGGACGCTGGCTCATCCAACAGCGGGTCGCGCGCGCCCGTCATCTGCTGGAGTCCACCGATCTGCCGGTGGACCAGATCGCCGGCGAGGTCGGCTTCGCCACGGGGGCCTCGCTGCGCCAGCACCTGCACGCGGCGATCGGGGTGTCCCCGCAGGCGTACCGGCGCACCTTCAAGGCGGCCCGCTGACGGGCGTGCCGTTCACCGGCCGCGGTGCAGAGCGACCGGCAACTGCCAGGATCGGTCGGCCATCTGACGTGGTGGCGCCTCGATTGCCCCGTACAGCCGGTCCGCCGGCACGCCGGCGAAGGAGGCGGCCACGGCGGATGCCACCAGGGGCGCGTCCGAGGCGCCCCGAGGTCGCGCTCGGCACGGCCGCGGGCGTGCGCTCCGGGTGCAGGACGCGGCCGAGCGGGGCCGCCGCCCCCCAGGGTCCGGCGCACCTGGACAAGTGTCCGGGAAATCCCGGTCGGTCGTCCCGAGATGCGGTGAGCCGGATGGCGCGGGTCGCGTGCGCACCCGGGTCCGCGCCCGCCGTCAGGCGTCCGGCGCCGCGAACACGCGCTCGCCCCCGACATACCTGAGCGCCACGCCCGTCTCGCCGATCGCCTCGGGCGGACCGGCGTACGGATCGCGGTCCAGCATCACCAGATCCGCCAGTGCTCCGGGGCGTACGGTGCCGGCCTCGTCGAGGTGGTTCACATACGCGGACCCCGCCGTGTACGCCGTCAACGCCGCCGTGAGGCCGATGCGTTCCGCGGGCAGGAAGACAGGTCCGCAGTCGTCCGGGAGGCCCGGTTGACGGCTACGTGGATGCCCTGCAGCGGGCGCGGCCCCGCCCGGGCGCGGGCCGACTGAAAGCGGGGGAGGGGGATATCCGGAGAGGGACGCGGGCGGGGGGCCGCCCGCCCCGGACGCGTACGGAGGAAACATGGGACTGGTAGTGGCGGGCGTCGTGGTCCTGGACTGCGCCGAGCCCGAGAAGCTCGCCGTGTTCTACAGGGAACTGCTCGGCGCCGAGGAGACCGACGCCACCGCGAACCGGGTGGAGATACGCAGCCCTGACGGGATGCGGCTGGCGTTCCGCCGCGACACGAACGCCACCCCGCCGAGCTGGCCCCGCCCCGAGAACTCCCTCCAGGTCCATCTGGACTTCCTGGTGGACGACCTCGACGAGGCCGAGCGCAGGGTGGTCGGCCTGGGCGGCCGTCCGCTGGAGGCCAAGGACGCGGCGGGGCCGTTCGAGGAACGCGGCTACGCCGATCCCGCCGGTCACTCCTTCACCCTCCGCCTGACGAGGGCCACGGCACCGAAGCGGGGGTGAGGCTGGGCGTGGCCGCGGGGCGGCGCGGGACTCAGTCCCGGCCGCCCTTCGACGTGACCGGCCATGTGCCCGTCGACCGCTCGATCGCCTTCGCCCCCGCGCGGTCCGCCGCGCTGCGGGCCACGGCGAACAGGGCGCCCTGGACGGCCGCCGCGAGCAGTATCTCGCCCCAGCCGCGGTCCTGGTCCAGAGCGTCGGGCGCGTCGTCCTCGTGGCGGATCGCCTTCCATGCCTTGCGGAAGGCGATCCCCGCCAGGGCGCCGCTCGCCCAGCCGAGGGCGAACCCCACCGGCTTGTAGACCAGCGGAAGACCGGCCTTCCCCTTCTTGCTCTTCGCCACGTTCGTTCCTCTCCTTCGTCGCGTTCGCTGCCTTCGTCACCGGTGAGCCGTCGGTGTGCTCGTCCACCGGTGCCCCGAAGCGTTCTCAGGGCCGCCCGGAGACGGGGACCTCCTCGCCCGCCCGCACCGGTCCGGGGGGCGTCCCGTCACCGAACGGGTACCCGCCCAGGTGCTCCCGTCCGTGGGGCGAGAGCCAGCCGGCCAGGTCCGGTCCGAGCGGCACGATGCCGGTCGGGTTGATGCCCGTGTGGACCTGGTAGTAGTGCCGCTTGATGTGGTCGAAGTCGACGGTGTCCCCGAACCCGGGCGTCTGGTACAGGTCACGGGCGTACGCCCACAGCACCGGATCCTCAGCCAGCTTCCACCGGTTGCACTTGAAGTGGCCGTGATAGACGGGGTCGAAACGTACGAGTGTGGTGAACAGCCGGATGTCGGCCTCGGTGATCGTGTCGCCGACCAGGTACCGTCGCCCGGCCAGACGTTCCGACAGCCACTCCAGCCGGCGGAACACATCCGTGCACGCCTCCTCGTACTCCTTCTGGCCGGTGGCGAATCCGGCTCGGTAGACCCCGTTGTTGAGGTCCTCGTACACGCCCCGCATCACGTCGTCGATCTCGTCGCGCAGCCGTTCCGGGTAGATGTCCGGCGCCCCCTCGCGGTGCAGCGCCGTCCACTCGGTGGCCAGATCGAGGGTGATCTGCTGGAAGTCGTTGGTGACCAGCCGTCCGCTCGGCACGTCCACGATCGCGGGCACGCTGACGCCGCCCGGATAGCCGCTCTCCCGGGCGTCGTAGGCCTCGTTGAGAAAGCGGATGCCGAGGACGGGGTCGCGGCCGTCGGGATCGAGGGTGAACCGCCAGCTCCGGTCGTCCTGGATCGGGTCTGCGATGCCCATCGACAGCGCGTCCTCCAGGCCGAGCAGCCGCCGCGAGATCACGGCACGGCTCGCCCAGGGGCAGGCCCGGCTGATCACCAGCCGATAGCGGCCCTCCGCCACCGGCCAGCCGTCCCGTCCGTCCGCCGTGATGCGGTCGGCGAAGTGGCTCCTGGAGCGCTGGAACTTCCTCGTTCCGTATGCGCTGTTGTCGTCGGTCATGGTGCCGCGCCTCCTGACGCGGGCGTTCACCCGCACGGTGGTTGGGTTCCCCGTTTTCCGCCCTGGCACCGTATGAGATCTGCGGATGGGGGCAGTCGGGCGACGTGAGCGGGACATCTTCCAACGTGGACAGGCGGGCACGGCGACGGCCGGCGGCGGAGCCTCCGGAAGGCGGCGCACCGGACCGCGGGCCCGCACGGCACGGCGGGGACCCGGACGGCAGGACCCGCGTGACGGTGCTCGTGGCGCTCGGCGCGAACCTGCTGATCGCCGTGGCCAAGTCGGTCGGCGGACTCCTCGCGGCCTCGCCCGCGCTGCTGTCGGAGGCCGCGCACTCCGTCGCCGACAGCCTGAACGAGATCTTCCTGCTGGCCGCGCTGCGCCGCAGCCGTCGCCCCGCCGACCGGCGCCATCCCTTCGGTTATGGCAAGGAGCGGTTCTTCTGGTCCCTGCTCGCGGCCGTCGGCATCTTCGTGATGGGCGGCTGTTTCTCCTTCTTCCAGGGGCTCGAGGCCCTCAAGGGCGGGGCGAAGGAGTCGCACAGCGGCTATGTGGCGGGGCTCGCCGTGCTCGGGGTCGCGCTGCTGTCGGAGGGCGCCTCCCTGGTGCGGGCCCTGCACCAGGTGCACCGGCAGCGCGGCACGACGGCGCAGCGACTGCGGGATCCCGCGTTGCGCACGGTGCTCGCCGAGGACAGCACGGCGGTGCTCGGCGTGCTGCTCGCGATCGCCGGCATGGCGCTGCACCTGGTCACCGGGAACGTCGTGTGGGAGGCGTCCGCCTCGCTCGCCATCGGCGCCCTGCTCGTGTATGTCGCCTACCGGCTCGGCCGGGACGCGCGGGATCAGTTGATCGGGCAGGCCGCCGATCCGGAGCTCAGCGACCGGATCCGGGCGCTGCTGAAGGCGCAGCCCGAGATCGACAGCGTGGAGGCGCTGCTGACCATGCAGCTCGGCCTCGGGTCCCTCCTGGTGGCCGCGCGCGTCGATCTGGCCCCGGGCCTGGACAGCGAGGAGATCGAGGAGGCCGCGGTACGCATCAAACGCTCGGTCACGCATACCGTCCCGGACGCCGATCAGATCTTCCTCGACATCACGGACGGCCCGACCCGTGCGGCGGAGCGGCGCGACGCGGCTGACCCCGCCGCTGCCCGGGAGTACGACGGGACCTGACGGTCGCGTGGCCGGCCGGTGGGCGGTGGCGCCGGGTCACACGGCGGTCGCGGGCCCGTCGGCGGTCCGTGCGTCCCGGTGGTCCTGCCCGGCAGGCCGGCGCCGGGCGTCCGGCCAGTCTGAGGGGCAGCTCCGCGGCCGGGACCTTCGAGAACGTGAAGACGGAGCGGCTCATCGTGGAGCGCAGACCGATCACGACCGACCGGTGCGGCTCCGCCTTGGCGTACGCGTACACGGCCTGCTGGTCCTCCCAGGCCGACAGGGTCCGGAACGTGCGCCTGGACGGCTGCGCGAACAGGGCGACGCCGTACGCGCCCGGCGCGCTCCGAGCCTGCTTCCACGCGGCGAGCGATTTCAGGAAGAACCGGGGTACGTCGGCGAGGGAACGGACTTCCGGCCGGGACGCCACCACGACGGCCTCGGCGTTCGGCGGGGGAGAGTTGACGGTGGACCAGGGAAGTGTGGGCACGGCGCGCGACCCTGCCTCCCTGCGCACCCTCGGCGTCCGTCCCGCTCGACTGGCGTGCCCCGCTGCCGTACGCGCATCTGGCGGAGCGGACGGCGGTGCTCGACTTGGACCGACTCGAGGGCATCGACGACTCGTTGGAGTTCGTGGAACGGGCGCTGCCGCTGACCGTCCTCCTGGAGCGCGCGCTGCTCGCGCTGCGGCGCCTGGCCCAGGAGAGCGAGTCGGCCCGCCGGCCCGCCGGCGCCTGACCGGGCACCCGGCCCCCGCCACCCACCCCTGCCCGCCGCCGGGGGCGCGGCCCCCGGCATCCGCCGAAGCACCGGGGACCCGGACCGCGAGGGCGAGGACCCGGGACCGTACGACCCCCGCCCCCGCCGCCGGGCCGGGTTGAGGCAATGTCCCGGAGGGATCATTCTGGACCATATGGAGGAAGTCGCCGCTGCGGCGACCGTCGATGCCCGGGGCACGGTGACGGGATGGAGTGAGGGTGCCCGGAGGCTGACGGGATACGCGGCCGGGGAGGTCGTGGGACGCGCGGCGCAGGAGCTGCTCGCCGAGGACGTGTCCCCTCCCGCGCTGACCGCGCTGACCGGCACCGTCGTCCTGCGGCACCGGAACGGTCGCTCCGTCTGCCTGCGCGTCAGCGCGTGCCCCGTGCTGGGCGCGGACGGCGAGCCGCATGCGTTCGTGGTGACCACCATGCCCGAGGCGGCGGAGTCGCTGGTGGTGGCGCAGGCGTTTCAGCAGGCACCGGTCGCCATGTCCGTGTACGACACACAGCTGCGTTATCTGCGCGCCAACGACAGGGCCGCCGAGGCCCTGAAGGTCGAGGGGGAGGCACTGGTGGGGCGGTACTTCGCCGACACCCTGTCCGAGGACGACGAGTCCGGCCGGCGCTTCTACCGCCTTCTGCGCCGGGTCGCCGAGACCGGCTGCCCGGTGCACTACGAGAACCACACCCGCACCTCGTCGGAGCACCGGGAGCATGCCTGGACCATCGACATGTGGCCGGTGCACAACGCCTGCGGCGAGATGACCGCGGTCGCCATCGCGGCGGTCGACGAGAGCGAGCAGTACTGGGCCCGTCGACGCCTGATGCTGCTGAACGAGGCGGCGGCAGTCATCGGCACCACGCTGGATGTGCCGCGCACCGCCGAGGAGCTGCTGGAAGTGGTCGTCCCCCGGTTCGCCGACTTCGCCAGCGTGGATCTGCTGGGCTGGGTCCTCGGCCAGGACGAACCGCCCGCACACCGTGATGTCCCGGTCATGCGCAGGGTCGCCCACCGGTCCGTCACCGAGGGGACACCCGAGGCTGCGGTCAGGCTCGGCGAGGACGACACCTACCTGGCGTACTCACCTCCCGCACGGGCGCTGCGGGAGTGCCGGGCCGTGCTCCGCAGGGCGGGCGAAGCCGACTTCGACCGCTGGCTTCAGGAGCGCAACGCCCGGGGCGTCGGCGATCCCGCCGCCCGGGAGGGGGCGCACTCGCTGCTGGCGGTGCCCCTCATGGCCCGGGACACGATCCTGGGCGTCGCGGTGTTCGTACGTATCGGCAACCCGGACTCGTACGCCGCCGACGACACCGTCTTCGCCGAGGAACTGGTCAGCCGGGCGGCCGTCTGTATCGACAACGCCCGCCGCTTCGCCCGCGAACGGTCGACCGCGCTGGCCCTCCAGCACAGCCTGCTGCCGCGCGGCCTGCCCGGGCCGGTCGCTCTCGAGGTGGCCCACCGCTATGTCCCGTCCGGCTCGACGGCCGGTTTCGGCGGGGACTGGTTCGATGTGATCC
This sequence comes from Streptomyces sp. NPDC093261, assembly GCF_044753645.1. NCBI lineage: Bacteria > Bacillati > Actinomycetota > Actinomycetes > Kitasatosporales > Streptomycetaceae > Streptomyces > Streptomyces sp. NPDC093261. The sequence continues at coordinate 262,409 of NZ_JBIVNO010000008.1, read as the reverse complement.
AGCTGTCCGGCAGCCGGGTCGCCCTGGTCGTCGGTGACGTGGTCGGCCACGGCATCCGCTCCACGGCGACCATGGGCCGGCTGCGCACGGCCGTCCGCACCCTCGCCGATGTCGACCTGGCGCCCGACGAACTCCTCACCCATCTCGACGACCTGGTCTCCCACCTGGCGTCCGAGGGGGCCGGTGACGAGGTCGCCGAACTCGGCGCCACCTGCCTGTACGCCGTCTACGATCCCCTCTCGCGCCGCCTGGACCTGGCCGCCGCGGGACACCCCGCCCCGGCCGTGCTGTGGCCCGACGGCAGCGCCCGGCTCGTCCCGATGTCGGCCGGCCCGCCCCTGGGCGTCGGTGGCCTGCCCTTCGAGGCCACGGCGCTGGAGCTGCCGGAGGGCGCGCTGATCGCCCTGTACACCAACGGGCTGATCAGGAGCCGCGGGCGCGATGTGGACTGCGGCGCCGCCGCACTGTGCCGTGCGCTTCAGGCGCCGAAGGACTCCCTCGACGCCCTGTGTGACGCGGTGCTGAAGGCGGTGCTCCCCGAGGAGCCCGGCGACGACGTGGCCCTGCTGCTGGCCCGCACCCGGGCCCTGGGCGCCGACCGGGTGGCCACCTGGGACGTCCCCATGGACCCGGCGTATGTGGCCACCGCACGGCAGCACGCCGTCGACCGACTGGCCGAATGGGGCCTGGAGGAGACCGCGTTCGTCACTGAGCTGGTGGTCAGCGAGCTGGTGACCAACGCGATCCGGTACGGCGGACCGCCCATCCAGCTACGGCTGATCCGCGACCGCTCGCTGATCTGCGAGGTCTCCGACGGCAGTTCCACCTCGCCGCATCTGCGCCGGGCGCACGCCTTCGACGAGGGCGGGCGAGGTCTGCTGCTGGTCGCCCAGCTCACCGAGCGCTGGGGCAGCCGGCAGACCGACGAGGGCAAGACGATCTGGGCCGAACAGCCGCTTCCCGACTGACCCGTCGCCCCGGCACACGGACGCGCCGCACGGCGCGGTTGCCGTGCGGCCCGTCGACGCGGCGCTCTCACTTCCCGGTGGGCTCCAGCACGAAGACGGGGATCTCCCGGTCCGTCTTCTTCTGGTAGTCGGCGTACGGCGGGTACGCGGCCACGGCCCGCTCCCACCACCGCGCCTTCTCCTCGCCCGTGACCTGACGGGCTGTCATCTCCCTGCGCACCGGCCCGTCCTGGAGTTCCACGGTGGGATGCTGCGTCACGTTGTGGTACCAGACCGGGTGCCGGGGCGCGCCGCCCAACGAGGCCACGACGGCGTACCGGCCGTCGTGTTCGACGCGCATCAGCGGGGTCTTGCGGATCTTGCCGCTCCTGGCGCCCAGGGTCGTGAGGATGACCACCGGCATCCCCGTGTCCTGGAGCGTCGTTCCCTCGGTGCCGCCGGAACTCTCGTACAGTTCCACCTGGTCGCGCACCCACTGCGTAGGGCTGGGTTCGTACTCGCCCTCAAGAGGCATGTGCATCCGTCCCATCGTCGCGTACGACTCCTGTCTCCCCCTGTCGCGCCGCGGCCACACGGCCCTGCCGCGCGAGCGCGCGCTCATGATTGAACACCAGCCACGCCCGGTTTCATCCTCACCACGCTCCCGGCGCGGAGGCAGGATGACGACGCCCCCGGCTCACGCGGGAGCCGTGAGCACCCGCACCGCCAGTGTCGCCATCACGGCGCTGGAGACGAACGCCGTCACCAGGCGCCCGCGTCGCCCGGCCAGCGCCCGGCCGAGCAGCGCACCGCCCCCGGCCAGCACCAGCTGCCAGCTCGCGGACGCGGCGAACGCCGCGAGGACGAAGAGCCCCTGCTCCAGCGGCCGCACCGGGTCCGCGGCGCGGCCGCCGAGCACCAGCGCGGCGAAGTAGATCACCGTGGTCGGGTTCAGCAGGGTGACGCCGAGCAGTCCCAGATACGCCCGCCCGGGGCCCGACGGTGCCGCGCGGGCCGGGGTGGCCCGTGCGTCGGAGCGGTACTGACGCAGCGCGCCGACGGCGCCGCGCACGGCGAGGGCGGCCAGCACCAGCGCGGACAGCCGGCGCAGGGGGACGAGGACCGGCTGGAGGGCGGCGGCGAGGGCGGTGCCGCCGACGGTCGCCGCCAGGGCGTAGATCCCGTCGGCGGTGGCGACGCCGAGGGCGGCGCACGCACCGGTGCGCAGGGACGTACGGGCGGTGAGGGAGAGGAGATAGACCGAGACCGCTCCGACGGGTACGGCGATGCCGTACCCCGCGACCAGTCCGGCCACCAGCGCGGCGGTCACGGCCGGGGCGGCGAGGGCCTCCGTGGACGGCCTGTCCGCTGTCGGCCCCGGCCCGAACGTGCGGTGGCGGAGGGCGGCGGCAGCATGGTGTCGACGGCGAGCATGCGCCGATCCTTCAGGAGCGGCGGATGCGCGGGCAAGCGAATTACGATGGTCGGTGCGGGGGCGCCTGACGCGCGCTCCCGTCGGGTGCGGCGGCACAGGCGTCCTGCCGGCAGTCCTCGGCCGGACGAATCGGCCGCCCTCGACCGCCGGCCCGACGGCAGGGTTCGGCCACATACGGCATCCGGCGGATCTGGCCGAACTTCGGGTGGCCCTGTAGATGCCTCGGGCATCTAATTGATGATGATCGGCACGAGCGAATCTTCGCCTGCGAGGTCATACATTGCGAGGTCGTACATGACGAAATCCGCTGTGACCCAGTCAGAATCCGTCGCCTTCCCCCAGGACCGCACCTGCCCCTACCACCCGCCCGCCGCCTACGACTCCCTGCGCGGCGAGCGGCCGCTGAGCCGCGTCACGCTCTACGACGGACGCGACGTCTGGGTGGTCACCGGCCACTCCACGGCCCGGGAACTTCTCGCGGACCCCCGCCTGTCCTCCGACCGGAACCGGGACGCCTTCCCGGCGACCAACGCGCGTTTCGCCGCCGCCCGCAACCGCAGGCTGACCCTGCTCGGTGTGGACGACCCCCAGCACCGCACCCAGCGCCGGATGCTGGTCCCGAGCTTCACCCTCAAGAGGGTCACCGCCATGCGCCCGCGCATCCAGGAGACCGTCGACCGGCTGCTGGACGCCCTGGAGGTCGCCGGCCCGCCGGCCGAGCTGGTGAGCGCCTTCGCGCTGCCCCTGCCGTCGATGGTGATCTGTGCGCTGCTCGGCGTCCCGTACGCCGACCACGAGTTCTTCGAGGAGCAGTCCCGCAGGCTGCTGCGCGGCCCCACCCCGGCCGACACCCAGGACGCCCGCGACCGCATGGACGCCTACCTCGGGGAGCTGATCGACGCCAAGTGCGAGCGGCCGGGGGACGGGCTGCTCGACGAGCTGATCCAGGAGCAGCTGCGCGAGGGAACCCTGGACCGGGCCGAGCTGGTCTCCCTGGCCACGCTGCTGCTCGTCGCCGGACACGAGACGACCGCGAACATGATCTCCCTCGGCACGTTCACCCTGCTCCGGCACCCCGAGCAACTCGCCGAGCTGCGCGCCGACCCGGGCCTCATGTCCGCCGCGGTCGAGGAACTGCTGCGCTTCCTGTCCATCGCCGACGGGCTGGTGCGGGTGGCCACCGAGGACATCGAGGTCGCCGGGAGCGTCATCCGTGCCGACGAGGGCGTGCTGTTCTCCACGTCCGTCATCAACCGGGACACCGCCGCCTTCCCCGAGCCGGACCTGCTGGACTGGCACCGCCCCGCCCGTCACCATGTCGCCTTCGGCTTCGGTATCCACCAGTGCCTCGGCCAGAACCTGGCGCGGGCCGAGCTGGAACTCGCCCTGAGCACCCTGTTCGAGCGGCTCCCCGGGCTGCGGCTCGCCGCTCCGCCCGAGGAGATCCCGTTCAAACCGGGCGACACGATCCAGGGGATGCTGGAACTCCCCGTGACCTGGTAAGAGGCTGTCGGCCATGAGCGATGACATCACCATCTCCATCGACAGGGACGTCTGCATCGGCGCGGGACAGTGCGCCCTGACCGCTCCGGGCGTCTTCACCCAGGACGACGACGGCTACAGCGAGGTTTTGCCCGGCAAGGAGGACGGCGGGGGCGACCCGCTGGTACGGGAGGCGGCGCGCGCCTGTCCGGTGAGCGCCATCACCATCAGCGAGAAGGGAGTCGAGGCCTCCAGGGCGGGGTGATCCCGCGCCGGCCCCCGTCGAGGACACCTCCCCGGAGCCAGGCATCCGGAGCCCCGGACCAGGCCCCCGGAGTCGTCCTCGACGGCCGCTGTCGGCCCACACAGGCCGTACCCGCGCCGTGGCGCCGGTCCGCCATCGGATCCGCGGTGGCACCCGGCTCGCCGGCCGCGTTACCGGTAGGCCGCCACCAGCAGCTCTGCGGCGCGGCCCGCCTGGTCGGCGGGCTCCGTGGAGCCTTCCATGCCTGCGGTCACCATGGCGCCCTCGGCCAGCAGGAACAGCTGCCCGGCGAGGGGAGCGGGCAGCCCGGCGTCGGAGACCAGACCGGCCAGATACGCCTTGAACGCCTGCTTGTGGGCGCGGACCAGGGCCAGCACCCGGGGCGACGTGGCGCCCAGTTCGCCGTACGAGTTGATCCAGGCACACCCGCGGAACCCGGGCTCGGCGAACCACTCCCGCAGCCACGCGAAGACGGCCAGGACGCGCTCCACGGGGTCCGTGCGCCGGTCGACATGCTCAGCCAGCCGCTGCCGCCAGCGCACATCACGCCGCTCCAGATAGGCCTCGACCAGCTCCTCCTTGGCGGGGAAGAGCTGGTACAGCCGTTTGAGCGACACACCTGAGGTGCCGCGGATGTCGTCCATCCCGACGCTTTGTATGCCACGGCCGTAGAACAGCCTCTCCGCCGCGTCCAGCGCCCGGTCGCGGGCGACTTCGCTGTCCATGTACGAACTCCTCCTGAGGGCCCCGACCGAGAGAACCATCGTTCTCTACGGTAGCAGCGCCGCGACCGGCCCCGCCGTGCCGGGTGGACCTAGAGTGCAGGCGTGAACCAGGACGCCCCGAAGCCCTTCCTGTACGTCGTCGTCTGCGCCGCGGGCATCGCCCAGGACGTCGGCAAGCTGATCGCGGCCGCCCAGGAGGCCGGCTGGGAGGTGGGCGTCATCGCCACCCCGCTAGCCCTCCGCTTCTTCGACACCGCCGACGTCGAGGCGCGGACGGGCCGCCCGATCCGGTCCGCCTGGCGCGCCCCGGGCGACCCGCGGCCGTTTCCGGACCCGGACGCCGTCGTCGTGGCCCCGGCGACCTTCAACACCGTCAACAAGTGGGCCGCCGGCATATCGGACACCCTCGCGCTGGGCGCCCTGTGCGAGGCGTACGGACTCGGCGTGCCGATCGCCGTCCTGCCCTGTGTGAGCGAGGCGCTGGCCGCCCATCCCGCCTACCGCGCCAGCCTCGAACGGCTGGGCGGCATGGGGGTCCGGTTCGGGGACCCGTACGCCGGAGAGACGGACGAGAACGGCGGGCGTCTCCAGTTCCGGTGGGAACGGGCCCTGGACCTGCTCCCACCGCCCTGACGGCACAGGCCGCCCCGGCGCTCTACTGTCGATTCATGACCGGAGACCGCTGTCGATTCATGATCGGAGACCGCATCGGGCCGGCCGTGCACGACCACGCAGGCGAAGGACCACCCCTGCTGCTCCTGCACGGTGCCGGGCGCACCCTCGCCGACTGGGCCGCCGTCGCACCTCTGCTGGTGCCGTATCACCGGGTGGTGGCCGTGGATCTGCGCGGCCACGGCCACTCGCCCTCCGGCCCGTGGCACCTGTCCGAGGTGCTCAAGGACATCGAGGAGGTCCTGGCGGCCCACGGGATCCCCGACGCTCTTCCGGTGGGGCACTCCCTCGGCGGCATGCTCGCCGTGCGGTACGCGCTGGAGCACCCGGACGTCACCCCCGGCGCGGTGAACCTCGACGGATTCGGCTGGGGGCGCCCGGACCAGTATGTGGGTCTCGAGCCTGACCGCGTCGCGCAACGCCTCGCCCAGTTCAGGGAGTTGAGCGCCGTCGGCCAGGGAAGGGAGCTGCCCCCGGAGGGGCTCAGGGGTCTGCTCGCCGAGGAGCGCGCGATCTCCGAACAGCTGGGCATCCCCTATGAGCTGCTCGAGGCCGGTGTGCTGCGCTCGGTGCGGGAGCGGGAGGACGGGATCCTGGAGCTGCGTCCCGGGCGGAAGGAGGCGCTTCAGATGTGCGCGGTCATCGACTCGCTCGACCTCTTCGCCCTCTTCCGCAGGATGACCGCGCCGCTGCTCCTCGGCCGCGCCCGGCGGCAGGTGCCCTCCGCTCCCGGCCTGGACTGGTTCGACCACATGATGGCCGCCTACGCCAAGGGGCTCGCCCGGGACCTCGCCGCGCTCGCCGAGGAGCGGCCGAACGTGACGGTCGCCCATGTCGACGCCACGCACGCCATGCTGCTGGAGAACCCCAGGGCCGTCGCCGAGGAGATCCTCGCCTTCACCTCCTGAGAGCCACCGGCCCCGAGCCGTGCACCAGTCTGCCGGTGAAGAACAGCACATCGCCCATCGGGACGGGCACGGGGGCCGGGCCGGGCGGCGGCGTGGGTACTCCCCGGCGAACGACGGCTTTGCGGTCCGCCTTCTGGGGACAGAACGGATCCATTCGGTGGGTGCCCGGGACCACTTCCAGACCGCCGTTCTCCGGGTCGATCGCCTCGCGGGCGATCCACGCGGCCACACAGGTGCCCGGCTCGACGCGCAGACAGAGGTTGTCCTGATGCAGCGCCTGGCCCCGGGCGCCCGGTGGCTTGAAGTAGAACATCCAGCGGATCGGCGGCGGTGTCGGGGGCGGACGCGCGGGGGGGCTCGAGGTGCCCCGGCACGGGGCCCGCGGCGTGCGGCGCCGCGAAGACGCCGCAGAACTTCCACCGGGTCTTCCACCCGCGCTACGGCAGGCGACCGGGCGCTTACCGCTCGGCGCGGCACGGCACCGCCGGTGAATTTCCGTGCGAAGCGAACCGGACGGACCGCTATTTCCAAGGCTGCTTCCCGGTTTACTGACTTTCTGTCAACGCATTGCGGGCGCACAAGAATGGGAAAGTGAGGGCCTGTCTTGTTCGCGCTCGGCGACCTGTGCAAAGGTGTCACCGTCGACGCGCGGACCATTCCTGCGGCATGCGAATAATCTCCGGGGCCACTTCCCGTGTTCGACCGGTCGGGCGGTGCCTCCATTGGTATGTACCAAAGAACTGTCGTGTGGGCTTGGAGGAACGTGGACGTGCAAGGCGGGATTCAGCGGAATTCCCCGGACTCCCTCCCGTCGTACGAGGCGACGGACGAACAGCTCGCCGCCGAGCTGAAGAAGTCCGCCGGCAAGAGGCCCGTTCACCATCCGGTCGGCGAACTGCTCGACCGCCACTGGGAGGCCGCCTTCTCCTACGCCCGGCTGTGCACGGACGGGGCCCATCCCGCCGGAATGCTCACCACGGCGGCGTTCACCCGGCTCTTCGAGGACTCCGCGCGGCAGGGCGGGCCCACGGCTGCGTGGCGGCCCCAACTGCTCGTCACCATCCGGCGCCTCGCGGGGGAATGGGACACCGACCACCGGCACGCCCTGCTGCACCCCGACCTGCGCTCCCACCCCGGCAGCGGCGAACGCGCCGCAGCGCGGCTGCTGCCGCCCGAGACCCGCCGGCTGGTGTCCCGTGCCTTCCAGCGGCTCCCCGAGCCCGCCCGGTGTCTGCTGTGGCATACCGAGGTCGAACACGAGGAACTCGCCGTACCGGCCGCTCTGTTGGGGATGGACACGGACGACGCCGCCGTACGGCTGGGCCGGGCACGCGAGCAGTTGCGCGAGGCGTCTCTGCACGTCCACCGCGAGTCCGCCCCCGACGAGGAGTGCCGTCGCTATGCGGGTCTGCTGGACGTCTCCCTGCGCCGGGAGGACGCCGTCCTCGATCCCGACCTGCGCCGTCATGTCGACGGCTGCACCCACTGCCACCACGCCGTTGAGCAGCTGGAGGGCTTCCACCGCCGCCTTCCGCTGCTGCTGGCGGAGGGCGTGCTCGGCTGGGGAGCGCAGACCTACCCGGAGACGAGGAACGAGCGCGGCGCGGTAACCACGGCACCGGCGCCGCCCGTGACGCCCCTCGTCGGCGGGGAGCCGCTGATCGACCCGGCCGACATCCGCCCCCGGCCCACGGCCGCCGACCTCCCGGCCGCCGCCGGCCCGGCCGGTCCCGGCGATCCGGACGCCACCGCGCCGAACGCCCCGGCGGGCCACCTCTCACCGCCCGCCGCGCCGCGCGCCGGGGGCCCGCGTTCCACCGCCGCGCGCAAGGCCACCCGGCGCTCACCACAGCGCCGGCACGTCGTCCTCGCCGTGGCCACGGTGAGCGCACTCGCTCTGATCCCGCTGGCCGTGTGGTCCGGCGCCAGGTCGAGCGGGGGTGCCGCGACCGGCAGGGGCACGCCGTCCGGTGAGCCCAGCCCGGGAGGGACGAGCGGCTCAGGATCTCCCTCCTTGATCGGTGCCGCCGCAAACGTGCCCACCGGCGCCTTCGAGGGCCGCCTGCGTAACGAGGACAGCGGCCTGTGTATCGGCCTCGACCAGGACAAGGCGGTCGTCGGCGCCGAGGCCGTGCTCCAGTCCTGCGCGTCCTCCGTGACCCAGGAGTGGGCGTATCAGACCGACGGACTGCTGCGCAGCGCCGCCGTGCCGGATCTGTGCCTCGACTCCCACCTCGGCTACTCGGTCCAACTCACCGCCTGCGCGGGGGCCTTGGGGCCGGCGGCGATGAACGTCCGCTACGACTTCACCCTCCAGGGCGCGCTCGTGCCGCGCTGGGACCAGGACCTCGCCCTGGCCCCCGCCTCCTCCGCCCGGGACGCGGGGCTCGTGCTCAAGCCGCGGACCGGGGACGACACCCAGCGCTGGCACGCGGACACCTCGAACACGCTGCGGATGCAGACGGCCGACCGGGGCGCGGTGACCGCGTCGACGGCCCCGACGACCCACAGCGCCCAGCCCTCCCGCGCGGCGGCCCCGGCGAGCGCGGGCACACCGACGCCGACCGTCACCCCGCCGGAAGGCACCCGGGCCTCGGACCGGCCCGTCTCCCGGGGCGGAGACGGCTGCTCGGACGGAACCGGCGGCTGGGGCGGCCACCACGGCTGGGGCGGGCACGACGGCCGGGGTCCGTCCGGGCCCTACGGCGGCCACTGACCGGGATCGGCCGCCGCCTCGGACACCACACTCAGCTCCGCCCAGATCACCTTGCCGTCGGTGGTGTGGCGGCTGCCCCAGCGCTGGGCGAGCTGCGCAACCAGCAGCAGACCGCGACCGCCCTCGTCGTACGTCCGGGCCCGGCGCAGATGCGGGGCGGTGTGGCTGCCGTCGGAGACCTCGCAGATCAGCGTGGTGTCGTCATGGATCAGCCGGAGCCGGACCGGAGGCTCGCCGTAGCGGATGGCGTTGGTGACCAGCTCGCTGACCACCAGCTCGCCGGTGAACACGGCCTCGCTCAGCCGCCACAGGTCCAGCTGCCTGACGACCTGCTTGCGGACCGTTGCGACCAGTGCCGGATCGGCACGGACCTCCCAGGTCTCGACCTGTGCGGAGGGCAGCCCGCGGGTGCGGGCGAGCAGCAGGGCCACGTCGTCCGGGACACCGCCTGGGGGAAGCAGCGTGTGCAGGATCCGGTCGCAGGTGTCGTCCAGCGAGTCCGGGCCGGCCGCGGATCCGGCGAGGGTTGAGCACAGCAGCCGGTGGTTGGTGTCGATGTCCCGCTCACGGTTCTCGATCAGCCCGTCGGTGTACAGACCGAGCACCGTGCCCTCGGGCACGTCGACCTCGGTCGATTCGAAGGGCACCCCGCCGAGTCCCAGGGGCGGTCCGCCGGGCAGCTCGATCTGCCGTGCGGCCTGGCCCGGCGGCACCATCACAGGAGCGGGATGGCCGGCCCGCGCGAGCGTGCACCGACGCAAGACCGGGTCGTAGACGGCGTAGAGACAGGTGGCCCCCACCTCACCGCTCGCGCCCTCGAGCCCCACCTCCTGCGACATGCGTGTGACGAGATCGTCGAGGTGCGTGAGCAGCTCCTCCGGCGCCAGATCGATGTCGGCTAGCGTCCGCACGGCGGTGCGCAGCCGTCCCATGGTGGCGGAGGCCTGGACACCATGTCCGACCACATCGCCGACCACCATGGCGATCCGCAACCCGGACAGGGGGATCACATCGAACCAGTCGCCGCCGACACCGGCGCGGGCCGCCGGCAGATAGCGGGAGGCCGCCTCCAGTGCGGCGGTCCGCGGCAGACTGCGGGGCAGCAGACTGCGCTGGAGCGCGAGTGCCGTCTCGCGCTCGCGGCCGAACCGCCGGGCGTTGTCGATGCAGACGGCGGCCCGCGCCGTGATCTCCTCGGCGAGCAGCACGTCGTCCGATGTGAAGGGGTCCGACCGCCGGAACCGCCGCAGCACGGCCACCCCGAACGTCCCGCCGCGGGCCTGGATGGGCACCGACATCGTGGAGTGCACACCGAGTTCACGGACGCGCCTGCCGCGGGCCCGGTCCCATTCGAGCCACTCGGTGAGCGTCGTGGCGATGTTCGTGGCGACCATCGTCCGGCCGGCCACCAGGGAGGATGCCTGAGGGGAGGAGGCGGGGTACCGGCCGACCCGGCCGGGCTGGACCAGGGCCTCCGGGCAGCCGGGGGTGACCGACTGGTGGGCGACGCGGCACAGCGTGACCGGCGCGGTGACCGAGGAGGGCCCGGCCCGGGCGCCCTCCTCCGGCAGCTCCAGCAGATCGACGCTGACGAAGTCGGCGAGCGCGGGCACGCACACGTCGGCCAGCTCCTGTGCCGTGCGGGTCACGTCGAGGGTGGTCCCGATCCGGACGCTGGCCTCGTTGACCAACTGCAGCCGCTCCCGCGCCAGATACTGTTCGGTGAAGTCGTGCGCGGTGACGCACACCCCGCACACCCGGCCGTGATCGTCGACCAGCGGGGCGAACCGGGCGAGCCAGGCATGCGCCAGGCTCTCGCCACCACTGCGCCGATAGGTGTAAGCATCCCGCTTCCGGCCGGTCTCCAGGACCTCGCGGGCCTGGCCCTCCAGGTCCTCGCTCTCCGGTCTGCCGCTGATCTCCGCCAGCCGCAGACCGCGGATCCGCTCCCGCGGGAGTCCGACCAGGTCCGCCATCGCCTCGTTGCAGGCATGGAGCCGCAGGTTCTCGTCGAAGACGGCGAGGGCGCAGGGCGAGCAGGCCAGCGCCGTGCGCAGCAGCCGGTCGTCCTCCAGCAGGCGGTCCAGGCCGCCGAGAGGGGTGACGACCAGCCAGGCGCCGCCGTGCTCCTGCGGACGGTGATGGGCCAGCAGCCACAAGGGCAGGGTGCGGCCGTCGCGGTGACGCAGCTCCACCGTGCCGCTCCAGCGGGTGCCGTCCGGCTCGGGCCCCGGTACCGGGCTGCCGGGGACGAGCAGATCGGCGGCGGGGCGGCCCTCGGCCTCCCCGGGCCCGTAGCCGAGCAGTCGGCGCGCGTCCTCGTTCCAGTGCACCAGGATGCCGTTCTCATCGATGACTGCCCGAGCCGTGGCGGCTTCGCCTGGGGGATGGACCGGGCTCATCGCCACTCCCTTGCGCACACTCGGTGAACAAGCGCATCGCTCGTGTTCCAGCCTAGTCCGTGGCCGGATTCCCTACCCGCGAAGTGCATGGCGGCGCGACCGGCACGGCGCCGACCGCCTCGCCGGCCCGCCCGCCGGCTCCCGTGGCGCCGGGACGATGGCCCTTCACCCGCCTCCGGTACCCCTCTCACCCTCTTCCCACCTGCGGGTATTTACCGCCGAGTACCCGGCAGGTACCGTGTGGGACATGCCAGCCCTCAACGTGGAGTTCAGTGATCGGGAGCTAGAGGACCTGCGACAGATCGCCAAGGAGCGCGGGACGTCGATGAAGGCCCTGGTGCGCGAGGCAGCCGCGGCCGACATCGCGCGGCACCGGGCCCTGCAGGAGGGCGCCGAGGCATTCCGCCGGTTCTTCGCCGGGCACGCGGACGAGTTCGCGGCGGCCTTCCCCGAGGACGAGCCGCCCGTGAAGGGTGAGCGGCAGGACGCCTGACCCATGGCCTCCATCCTCCATATCGACGTGCCCTGGCTGCTTCAGCGCCACGAAGAGGTCCTTCCCGACCAGCCCGTCATCAACGACTTCTCCGCGCTGGTCGCCGCGGTCGCCCGCCACCGGGTGGACCCGCCCCGCCTCGGCGTGGACTCCGATCCGGCCTGGCGCGCCGCCGCCCTGCTGCACACGCTGGCGCTGCTCAAGCCGCTGCCGTCGGCGAACGCGCGCTTCGCCTGTGCCACGGCGGTCGCGTACATGTTCGTCAGTGGCGTCGGCATCGACCCGCCGTACGGCGCCCTGGTCGACCTCGCCCGCGACCTCATCTCCGGCAAGACCGATGTCTACGGGGCGGCGGACCGGCTGCGGTCCTGGCAGATCTGACCCCTGGCCGTCCCGCAGCCCCGGGCCGGCCCCGGGCCGCCGACCGAGGGCGGGGGGAACGGGGTCGGCGGCCGTCTCGCACGGGAGAGCCGCCGTCCCGTGCGGGGCCCGAGCGGAGGGGCCGGTTTCCCAGTGCACTACGGCGCTTTCCGCGCCGGGAGCGTGCGTACGGTACGGGTGTGGGCGCGCGGTTCACACGGGGCGCGGGAAAGGCGCCACCTGGGCCCGGGGAATTTCGGTGACCGGGGCGCGGGGGAATGGCGTTCTCCGGGGCGGCGGGAATGCCGGTGCTCGGCGGCGCGGGCATTGCCGGTACGGGCGGCGCGGGGATTGCCGGGCAGTCGGGAGGCGGGGTTCAGCCGCGGACGGGGTGCGGGGGATTACCGGCACGGGCGGCGCGGGGATTACCGGCAGTCGGGAGGCGGGGAGCATCCGCGGACGGGGTGCGGGGATTACCGGCACGCGGAGTGCGGGGCGAGTCGAAAGCCGGTGCGAACGCGCGGAGTTGCCCTGGCACCCGCCCGTCCTTTCCCTGGTACCGATGTTGTTCAAGCGCCTTGTTGGCCCTGAGTGACGTGTGCGAAGGTGACCTTCCGCGCAGGGGCCACGGCCGCTCGGAATCGCCGCTCTCCGTTTCGGGCCGCCGACGAGCTCACAAAGCTCATCACGCGGCGGCCGTCGTGCGGCCTTCCCCGTGCCGTGTACCCGGCGCCTGCGCCGCAATGGACCCCACCCGCACGGGCCCTTTCGGCGACCCGAACCACGTGTGCCGCCTTGTGCCTTGGAAGGAACCCGCTCAGTGCGCACCCCCCACCCCCCGCGTCCGCCCCATCCTCCTCGCCCCGTTCCAGCCACCGGGGAATCCGACGAGGTCCTGGCCGCCCGGCTCAGGGGCCGGCCCGTGGGCGAGGTCACCCAGCCGGTCGCACTGCTGATGGCGCGGCACTGGCAGCCCGCGCACGAGTACGCGGTCGTCTGCCTCGCCTCCTCGGCGGACGTCGCCTCGATGGTGACCGCCACCGCCTTCCACCGGATCCTCGGCGAGCTCGTGCGCTCCGGATTCGCGGGCGCGTTGCGGCCCCGGATCCTCGTGGCGGTACGGGACACGGTCGGGCAGTGGGCGGCCGACGAGCGGATATCGGGGGTTCTGCGCCAGCTGAGAAAGCCCGCGGGGGGCCGGGGTATGCGTGCCGCGAAGTCGCTGACCCCCGAGAACCGGGTCCTCGCCCGGCGCGCCTTCCAGGCGCTTCCCGAACTGGACCAGTGCCTGCTGTGGCACACCGAGGTCGAGGCAGAGGACGTCTCCGTGCCGGCAGCCTTGCTGGGCATGGGCCCCGGGGCCGCGGCGGGGGCGCTGGAGCAGGCCCGTGAGCAATTCCGGGCCGGCTGTGTACGGGCCCACCGAGAACTCGCCCCGACCGACGCATGCCGCTTCCACAACCGGCTCCTCGACGTCCCGCTGCGCCGTGGAGGCGCGCTGCTGCCGGACGTGCAGCAGCACCTCTTCGAATGCCCCTACTGCCGTTCCGCCGCGGAACAGCTCAGCCATTTCGAGGGCGGACTCGGCGGTCTGCTCGCCGAAGCGGTCCTCGGCTGGGGAGCACGGCGCTATCTCGAGTCCCGGCCCGGCCGCACGGCGGCCGGCGCGGCCGCCCGGACAGGGACGGGGCCGGGCGGCAGACACGCGGGCGGCCGGCGCCACCGGTTGCTCTCCCGGATCCCCGGGCAGGGCCGCCGGATCCTGGCGGACCAGCGGAACAGCAGAGCGCTGCTGACGGGTGTCGGCTTCATCGCCGCCGCCGTGCTCGCGTCGCTTCTGGTGGCCGGCATGTGGTCGGACCACGGTGGTGCCGACCCGGTAGCCTCCACCAGCGCGAGCGGCAGGAACTCGAGGCTCTCGGCCGGTCCCGGCCCGGCGTCACCGCCCGGCACCGCCGGACAGTCCGTGGCCCCGCAGCGGACCCGGCTGCGCAATGTCGCCGCCGGCCTCTGCCTGGACGTCCGCGGCACGGTCCGGGCCGGCGCGGACACCCGGCTCGCGGCGTGCTCGTCCGCGTGGACGCAGCAGTGGTCGTACGAGGGCGACGGTCTGCTGCGCAGCGTCGCCGACCCGGGGCTCTGCCTCGACTCCCGTGCCGCCGACGGTGTCGTGTCGCTCGCCCGGTGCGTCGACGCGGACGAGGCGGGCGCCGACGACGTCCGCTACGACCTCACCGTACGGGGCGAGTTGCTGCCGCGCAGGGGCGACAACCTCGCCGTCGCACCCGCGAGCACCGACCCGGACACCGACGTCGTCGTCCGGACCCGCGATGACTCCGACGTCCAGCGGTGGACGACCGACGGCCCGTCGGCGGCGCCCCGGTCGCTGTCGATCGCCGGGACCGGCGAGCGGCCGACCACCCGGGTTCCGCGTGCCTCCGATCCCGCGGGCACCCTGCCTCCGCAGGCGACCGCGCTCTCGCCCGCGCGTCTGACGACGACGCTCTGAGCCCCTTGGCACCGGCGGGCCGTGGCCATCCCACGGCGCGCCGGACCCCTGGGAGACCATCAGGAGACGACGTCCCGTGGCTCCTTCCCGGTCAGGAAGTCGGCGGCGTTCTGCACCGCCGCCAGGGCGATGCGTACGAGGGTCTCCCGGGTCACCCCGGCGACATGCGGGGACAGCACCACGTTCGGTGCCTTGAGCACCCTGAGGGCCGCGGTGGGCGGTTCGGGGTCGAAGACGTCGAGGCCCGCCCCGGCCAGGGTGCCCCGCTCCAGCGCGTCCGCGAGGGCCTCCTGGTCGATCAGGGCGCCCCGCGCCGTGTTGATCACGAACGCGGTCGGTTTCATCAGGGCCAGGCGGTCGGCGTCGAGCAGCCGCCGTGTCGCCTCCGTGAGCGGTGCGTGCAGCGTCACATAGTCCGCTGTGCGCAGCAGTTCGTCGAGCGGGACATGGCGCGCCCCGCCGAGGCGTGCCTCCGTCTCCGCGTCCACGCGCTCGGGGCCCGCGTAGACGATGGTCATGTCGAAGGCCACCGCGCGCCGCGCGACCTCCTCGCCTATATGGCCGAGTCCGACGATGCCGAGGGTCTTGCCGGACAGTTCGGTGATGGACTGCTGAAGGCGGGGCAGCGCCCAGTCGGCGTCGACGAGCGCGGTGTGCGCCGGCACCAACTGCTTGGCCAGGGCGAGCATGAGCGCGAAGGTCTGCTCGGCCACGTTCTGCTTCTCGGCGCCGCTGGAGCCGATGTTGCACACGGGCACGTTCCGGGCGCGCGCCGCGTCCAGGTCGACGTAGTCGAAGCCATGGCTCGCGCACTGGATCAGCTCCAACTCCGGTGCGGCGGCGATGTGTTCGGCCGTGACCGGGGCGAGCCCCGTGACGATGACATGCGCCGCGCGCAACGCCTCCGGGTTCTCGTCGGGCCGCTCCACCACGGTGACGTTCGCCTCGCCGGGAAAGACGGCGGAGAGCGCGGAGCCCGCCGTGCGCCCGCCGACATGGGGCGAGACGACGGCCAGGACGTTCTTGAGGTCGGTCACGAGGTCTCCTCGATCAGATCGGCGGGGCCGAGGGTCGCGGGGCGGGCGTGCCCGGACAGGGCGAGCGTGAGGTCGAACTCGGCGAGCAGACAGCGGATGACGTGCTCGACGCCCGCCTGCCCGTCAAGCCCCAGTCCATAGGCGTACGGCCGTCCCACGAGCACCGACCGCGCGCCCAGCGCGAGCGCCTTGAAGATGTCGTCGCCGGTGCGTATCCCGCTGTCGAACAGCACGGTGAGCCGGTCCCCGACCGCCTCCACCACCCGCGGCAGCGCGTCCGCGGCCGCCACCGAACCCGCCACCTGCCGGCCGCCGTGGTTGGAGACCACCACGCCGTCCATCCCCGCGTCGAGGGCCCGGCGGGCGTCGTCCGGGTGCAGGATGCCCTTCAGCACGATGGGCCCGTCCCAGTTCTCCCGCAGGAACGCCAGGTCCGGCCAGGTCTTGCCGGGGTCCGCGAACATGCCCACGAAGTGCAGCACGGCGGCGTTGGGATCCTCGTGAACCGGCTTGGCCAGACCGGCCCGGAACGCCGGGTCGGTGAAGTAGTTGGCGGTGCCCACCGCGTGCAGGAACGGCAGGTACGCCTGATCCAGGTCCCGGGGCCGCCAGGCCAGCAGCGGTGTGTCGAGCGTGACGAACAGGGCCGTGAACCCGGCCGCCTTCGCCCGGGCCAGGAAACTTCGGGTGACCTCGCGGTCCTTGGCCCAGTAGAGCTGGAACCAGCGCTCCCCGTCCCCGGACGCCTCGGCCACCTGCTCCATCGGCGTACTGGAGGCCGAGGACAGGATGTACGGCACGCCCTGTGCGGCGGCGGCCCGTGCCGCCGCCGGCTCCGCGTCCGGATGCATGATCGACAGCACACCGACCGGCGCCAGGGCCAGCGGAGCCGGCAACCGCCGCCCCAACACCTCGACGGACAGATCCCGTTCGTGCACATCCCTCAGCATGCGCGGCACGATCCGGCGGCGCTCCAGCGCGGCCCGATTGGCCCGTGCGGTGCTGCCGTTGCCCGCGCTGCCGGCCACATAGCCGACCGGTCCCGGCCCGAGCCGCTGCTCGGTCAGCTCCTCCAGCCGGGTCAGATCGGTGGGCAGCCGCGGCACGGCGCCCGTCATGCCGTTCAGATAGATCTCGTACTGGAAGTCCGCCCAGTGCCGTGTCATCCCCTGCGTTCCGCCTCTCGTCCCTGAGACCGCGTGGTAGGACGACAATCCTGGCGACCCTGACAAGGCCCGTCCACTGTGGTGCGCACAACGGGCGGCTGCCATCATCACCCTGTGATGAACGAGCCCCTGCCCGCCCGCAGCCGCGTCCGGGACGACCTCCTCGCCGACCGGCGGTTCGTGGAGGTGGTCGTCGCCGCCGTCCACGACCAGGTGCCGGTGTACGCCACGCTCGACGACGGCAGGCTCACGGAGGTGCGGGCCATCGCCGCCTGGGGGGTGGACCGGCTGCTGCGGCTGTGGGCCACCGACGGCACGCTGGCCCCCTCCGACCTGCGCCGGTTCCGTGGCATCGCGGCGGCCCGCGCGGCCGACGGCCGGCCCGTGCAGGCGGTGTTGCGCGCCTACCGGGTGGCGGCGACCGTGCTCACCGACGAGGTCGCCGCCCGGGCCGGGGACCTCACGCCGACGGACGGCTTCGCGCTCGCCCGGGTGCTGCTCACGGCACTGGACACGCTGTCGGAGGAGGTGGCCACGGCCTACGCGGCCACCACCGAGGACCTCGCCGGGGACCGCGACCGGGCACTGCGACTGCTGCTCGACGACCTGATCGCGGGACGGCACGCCTCGGCGGGAGCGCTGACGGACCGCTCGGCGCGGCTGGGCGTCCACCTCCCCGACGCCTACTGCCTGCTGGTGGCCGAGCCGACGACCGAGGGTGGCCCCGACATGTCGTACGAGGCCGCCGCGGAACTGCTCGCCGCGCTCGGCGACGGCCGTACCTCACTGTCGACGGTCCGCGGCTCCCGGGCCGTGCTGCTGCTGCCCCAGGCGGCGGTGCAGCGGGCGCCGGCCGCCCTGGACGAGCGGGCCTGGCGGGCCTGCGCGATCACCGGGGAGGGCCTGGACCGGGTCGCCGTGGCCCACCGGCTCGCCGCCGACGCCCTCGACACGGCGCCCGCCCACGCCCACCGTCCCGGCCGTGTCCTCACGGACGCCGACGCCCACCTTCTCGCCCTGCTCGCCGGGCGCCCGGCCGCCACCCCCGACCACATCGCCCATCTCGTCCTCGGCCCGCTGACCGAGCCGGACCAGCGCCATCTGCTCCAGGCCCTGACCGCCTACATCGAGGCGGGGTCGGCCACCGCGGCCGCCCGCGCGCTCCATCTGCACCCGCAGTCGCTGCGCTACCGGCTGCGCCGGATCCACGCCCTGACCTCCCGCGACCCGCGCGACCCCTGGCAGCGCCTGACCCTGGACCTCGCCCGCACGATCAGGAGCTGAACCGGCCGCCACCGCCGGCCCGGGGCCTCGCGGCCGGCCTCTACGCGTACCTCGCCGCACCGCCGACCCGGGCCACCGCCCGGACCGGGGCGCCGTCCGAGCCGGGCAGGTGCAGGGGGAACAGATACACCTCCACCGGGCGGCCGGCGCGCTGGGCGGCCAGGACCCGGTCGAGCCCGGTGAGGTTCTCCGCGATCACGCCGGTCGCGCCGCACAGCACCCGATGGGCGGGCAGGTCCGGGTCGCCGTACGGATCCACGCTCAGCGCGTCCACCCCGACCGTGCGGACGCTCGCGTTGACGATCGCCTGCGCCGACTCGGGCGTCAGCCAGGGATGGTCCCTGTAGGCCTCGGTTCCCCAGTAGGCCGACCAGCCGGTCGCCAGCAGCAGGATCGCGCCCGGCTGGAGCCGCAGCAGACTGAGCGCGGGGGCGAGCAGCTCGGGTGTGATCGCCGTCCGCGCGGGCAGGCCCCGCACGTCCGCCGCCACGGCCGGCCCCGTGAACCGCTCCAGCGGCAGCGCGTCCAGCGCGGGCCACCCCGAGTTCACGTGGTACGGCGCGTCCACATGCGTCCCGGACTGCGAACCCAGGTGCAGGCGCAGGACGTTCACGCCGTCCGTCGCCACCCGCAGCGCCCGGTCCACCTCTACCTGCGGGTCACCGGGATAGACGGGCATCCCGGTGACCAAGGGCACCGACAGGTCGAGCCAGGTGTCCATCAGCCACCCTCGGCCACGAGCGCCGGAGCGCTCTCTTCCGGCGCGCCCGGCCCGGTGATCGGCGGGATCGGCGCCTCGACGGTACGGGCCAGCCGCGCGCCCTCGGGCCCGTACGCCGCCCTGGGCTCGGGGAAGAGCCGCAGCAGCGCCAGGAAGAGGATCGCGGCGACGGCCAGCGACAGCGGCAGGCTGATGTCGACGCCGCCTGCCAGGTTGCCCAGCGGGCCGACGAACTGACCGGGGATGTTGGTGAACAGCACGCCGATCACGGCGGAGACCCACCAGGCGGTCATGCCCCGCCAGTTCCAGCCGTGCGTGAACCAGTAGCGGCCGCCGCGCTGGCGGCGGTTGAAGACCTGCAGCGCGTCCGGGTCGTACCAGCCGCGCCGGGTGTAGAAGCCGAGCATCATCACGACCATCCACGGAGTGGTACAGGTGATGATCATCGTGGCAAAAGTGGAGATCGACTGCACCAGGTTCAGCCCGAAACGGCCGATGAAGATGAACGCGATCGACAGGACGCCGACCACCAGCGTCGCCTGGACCCGGGACAGCCGCGGGAAGACCGACGAGAAGTCCAGGCCCGTTCCGTACAGCGATGTCGTACCCGTCGACATGCCGCCGATCAGTGCCAGCAGGCACACAGGCAGGAAGAACCAGGCCGGTGAGATGGCGAGTAGGCCGCCGACGAAGTCCGGGGCCGACGGGGCGACGTACTTCGGCGCCTGCTTCGCGATGATGCTCGCGGTCGCCAGCCCGAAGACGAAGGGCAGGAGCGTCGCGATCTGCGAGAGGAACGCGGCGCCGACCACCTTGCGGTGTGGCGTGCCGGCGGGGATGTAGCGCGACCAGTCGCCGAGGAACGCGCCGAACGACACCGGGTTCGACAGCACGATCAGCGTCGCGCCGATGAACGACGGCCAGAACAGCGCCTTGGTCCCGGGGTCGGCCGAGGCGGTGAAGACACCGGCGTACGAGGGGTCGAAGTCCCCGGCGAAGGCGATCGCCCCGAGCAGGAACAGCACGGTCGCCGAGGTCACCGCGATCTTGTTGACGAACAGCATGAACCGGAAGCCGTAGACGCACACCGCGAGCACCAGGCCCGCGAACAGCGCGTAGGCGACGACGTACGACAGCGTGCCGCGCTCGAGGCCGAAGAGCCGGTGCGCGCCGCCGACCAGGGCGTCGCCCGAACTCCACACGGAGATCGAGAAGAACGCGATGGCCGTGAGCAGGGAGAGGAAGGATCCGACCACGCGGCCGTGCACGCCGAGGTGGGCGGAGGAGGAGACCGCGTTGTTCGTGCCGTTGACCGGACCGAACACCGCCATCGGGCACAGGATCAGCGCACCCGCGACCACACCGAGGAGCGTTGCCGCGAGCCCCTGCCAGAAGGAGAGGCCGAACAGGATCGGGAAGGCGCCGAGGACGCAGGTGGAGAAGGTGTTGGCGCCGCCGAAGGCGACCCGGAACAGATCGAGCGGGGTCGCGGTGCGGTCCGCGTCGGGGATGCGCTCGACGCCGTAGGTCTCCACCTCGGTGAGGGACGGGGGAGCGGCGGCGGGGGAGGAATCAGGGTTCTCGGGCAACGGAGCTCCAGCGGGGGAGGGGCGGCGGAGCGCGTTCATGGCGCGGTGGGCCGGACGGCACCGGGCCACCGCAGGGGTGCGCGGGGCGAGACGGGGCCGTCCGCTGGGGGTGTGCAGACGGTACGGCGTCCCGCACGGTCCACACCAGAGGACGTTTTCTCCACCTTTCCCGCGTCGGGTGGATGGTTCCTCCATATCTCCTCGGTGTGTCTCCCCGGTGCGGAGAAGCGCCCCGATCGACGTCCGCCCGATCGGAGCGGACCATGAAAGTGCCGTCGGTTCGGCAGGAATCGCCTTGACAAGAGGGCACTCAAGATTTATTCAGGCAGGTGAGGAAATCAGGACAAAACCGCAGCCTGGAGGGGCGTCGCGACGGACCGGCGCGGAAAGAACGCGGCGTCTGACGAGAACGGACAACGAGGGACGACGAGGAGGGAGATCCCCCATGGCACGTCCGGTCGGTATCGACCTCGGCACCACGAACTCGGTGGTCTCGGTCCTGGAGGGCGGCGAGCCCACCGTCATCACCAACACCGAGGGCGCCCGGACCACGCCGTCGGTCGTGGCCTTCGCCAAGAACGGAGAGGTGCTGGTCGGCGAGGTCGCCAAGCGGCAGGCGGTGACCAACGTCGAGCGCACCGCGCGCTCCGTCAAACGCCACATGGGCGAACAGTCCTGGCGCTTCCCGGAGAGCGGCACCGTCGACGGCAAGAAGTACACCGCACAGGAGATCTCCGCCCGGGTGCTGCAGAAGCTGAAGCGGGATGCGGAGGCCTACCTCGGCGAGGACGTCACCGACGCGGTGATCACGGTGCCCGCATACTTCGACGACACCCAGCGGCAGGCCACCAAGGAGGCCGGGGAGATCGCCGGGATGAACGTCCTGCGGATCATCAACGAGCCGACGGCGGCCGCGCTGGCGTACGGACTCGACAAGGAGAACGACCAGACGGTCCTCGTCTTCGACCTCGGTGGCGGCACCTTCGATGTGTCGCTCCTGGAGATGGGCGAGGGAGTCATCGAGGTGAAGGCCACCAACGGCGACACCCACCTCGGTGGCGACGACTGGGACCAGCGGATCGTCGACCACCTGGTCAAGCAGTTCAAGAACGGGTACGGCATCGACCTGTCCCAGGACAAGATGGCGGTGCAGCGGCTCCGCGAGGCCGCGGAGAAGGCCAAGATCGAGCTGTCGAGCTCCTCCGAGACAACCATCAACCTGCCCTATGTGACGGCCTCGTCGGAGGGTCCGCTGCATCTGGACGAGAAGATGACCCGGGCCCAGTTCCAGCAGCTGACGGCCGACCTGCTGGACCGTTGCAAGGGCCCCTTCCACCAGGCGGTCAAGGATGCCGGGATCAAGATCTCCGACGTCGACCATGTGATCCTCGTGGGCGGCTCGACCCGGATGCCCGCGGTGACGGAGCTGGTCAAGGAACTGACCGGCAAGGAGCCGCACAAGGGCGTGAACCCGGACGAGGTCGTGGCCGTCGGCGCCTCGCTCCAGGCCGGTGTCCTCAAGGGCGAGGTCAAGGACGTCCTGCTCCTCGACGTGACCCCGCTGTCCCTCGGCATCGAGACCAAGGGCGGCATCATGACCAAGCTGATCGAGCGCAACACCACGATCCCGACCAAGCGGTCCGAGATCTTCACCACGGCGGAGGACAACCAGCCGTCCGTGCAGATCCAGGTCTACCAGGGCGAGCGTGAGATCGCGGCGTACAACAAGAAGCTCGGCATGTTCGAGCTGACCGGTCTGCCGCCGGCGCCGCGCGGTGTCCCGCAGATCGAGGTGTCCTTCGACATCGACGCCAACGGCATCATGCACGTCATGGCGAAGGACCTCGGCACCGGCAAGGAGCAGAAGATGACCGTCACCGGCGGCTCCGCGCTGCCGAAGGACGACATCGACCGCATGGTCCGCGAGGCCGAGCAGCACGCCGAGGAGGACCGCAGGCGGCGCGAGGCGGCCGAGACCCGCAACCAGGGCGAGCAGCTCGTCTACCAGACCGAGAAGCTCATCAAGGACAACGGGGACAGGATCCCGGGGGACGCGCGCGGCGAGACGGAGAGCGCGCTGGCCGAGCTGAAGGAGAAGCTGAAGGGCGAGGACACCGCGGAGATCCGTCAGGCCCTGGACAAGGCGGCCGCCGCGGCCCAGAAGATCGGCAGCGCCCTGTACGAGCGGGCGCGGACCGAGGGCGGCACGGCCGGGGAGCAGAGCGCGGCCGACGGCGGCGCCAAGGACGGCGACGACGTGGTGGACGCCGAGATCGTGGATGACGACGACACCTCGCGGGCGGGCTGATCGTGGACCGCATCCAGCCGCAGAGCACGGAGTTGCGACGTCTGCTGGACGAGCGCACCGCCGACCTGCAGCGGGTGAAGGCCGAGTACGACAACTACCGCAAGCAGGTGCGGCGCGACCGTATGGCGGTGCGCGAGATCGCGACGGAGAACGTGCTGCGGGCACTGCTGCCGGTGCTCGACGCCGTGGAGGCGGCCCGAAGGCAGGAGGAGGCCATGCCATCCGGTCTCCGGGCCGTCGTCGATGTGCTGGGGAGCCAGTTGGGCACCCTGGGTCTTCAGTCGTTCGGGGAGGAGGGCGAACCCTTCGACCCCACGTGCCATGAGGCGGTGACGCACGTCGTCGCCGCGGATGCGGAGTGCCTGGTCTGCACCGAGATCCTCAGCCCCGGGTACCGGGTGGGTGACCGGCTGCTGCGCCCCGCGCGCGTCACGGTCACCGGACCGCCCCCAGCGGGCGGCACCGTGGGCGGCGGATGGACCAGGGCGGGCCTCGGCGGGACCGTGCGGCCGGAGCCAGGGGGAGGAGGCCCTGCCGCCCTGTGGCGGAGGCCGTAGCCAGGCGGGTCGGCCGCTTGTGGCGGGGGCCGTGGCGAGGCGGGTCGGCCGCTTGTGGCGGGGGCCGTGGCGAGGCGGCTCGGCCGCTTGTGGCGGGGGCCGATGCCCCGGGAATCCGCCGTCTTGATCCACGGCCGCTACGGCCGTGGGCCAAGGTGACTTCCGGCCCGGGGCCGGGATCGTCGGCGGCGGACTTGAGGGCCCCACTCGGAGTCGCGCTCCATGGCCTGTGGGCGGCAGGAGAAGACAGCGCTTACCGGATCCTGTAACCGGAATGTTTCAGGCCGATTGCCGAGCCGTGGGAAACCGGCCAGCCAGCGACCCCGGACACGCTGTAGCGGCGCAGTTTCGGAAGGTAAGCGTGGGAATTCCGTGACTTCACGCCACTGATTCAATACTCAAAGTTACCGAAACCCGGGGGGTCGATGTGAGTTTCCGGCGCGGACTCGGCAGACTCCCGCTCGCCGAACCGGCACCGGACGTCACGGCTCCGGCCCACGTACCTGCCGAAGCTGAAACGTCACTTCGATACGAGCGGAAGGATGCACACAATGCCGAACACCGCGCGCTGGGCAGCGACCCTCACCCTCACGGCCACCGCCGTCTGCGGACCCATCGCGGGGTCCGCGATCGCCGCCCCGAACGCCGCCCCCGCCTCCCTGTACGCCCCCTCGGCCCTGGTCCTGACCACGGGCCACGGGCAGAGCACCGCCACGGCCACGCCGCAGCGCGCGGTCACGCTGAACTGCGCCCCGGCCGCCTCGGGCACGCACCCCGCCGCCGCGGACGCCTGCGCCGATCTGCGGGCCGTCGACGGCGACCTCAATGCTCTGCGGGCCCGAGAAGGCGTCTTCTGTACCAAGTTGTTCGACCCCGTCGTCGTCACGGTGCAAGGCGTGTGGCAGGGCAAGCGCATCGACTACGAACGCACCTTCGCCAACGAGTGCGTGAAGAGCTCCTACGGGACCGCCATCTTCGCGTTCTGAGGACCGGGATCGCGCGGCCACCGCGAGCGTGGACCGTGGGCCTGTAACTGGGGAGTGCAAGCCCAGTCGCGGCGACCGTGAGATCTCGCGGCGGGGGCCGGCCGGAAGGAGTGGGGCCGTCCGGCCGGTCCCCACATCTTGTGTTCTCGATGGACTCACAGCCCACCGCGCGCGGTTCGCAGCGGTGGGCGAAGTCGTATACGACCTCGTACGCCCTGCGTGGGTTCTGCGTGGGTCCTGCGTGGGTTCTGCGCGTGCGCGGCTCCGGTGTCACTCACCCCGGACGTCAGCCCGCACCGCGCCCCTCCCCTCCGGGCGGGGGTTGCCCTCCGGCCCCCGGCGGCCCCTCCGGCGGCTCCGGACGGGGGTCGGGCAGGACGGCGAGTGGGGGGAAGCGTCTGAGCAGGCCCGCGGCGCGCAGCAGTCGGTGGAGGCGGGGCCGGTCCGAGACCAGGCGCAGCCGCCCGCCGCGCTCCCGGGCCCGGGTCTCCGCCCGGCACAGCGCGCGCAGGCCCGAGCAGTCGAAGAAGACGACCGGCCGCAGATCGACGAGCACATCGGGCGAGGGCCGGCCCGTGGCCGCCTCCAGATGCTCGGCCACCGAGCCCGCCGTCGCCATGTCGATCTCGCCCGACACCTCGACCACCGTGTACGGGCCGAGGGTGTAACTGCGAGCGAAGGGGTTCGCCGCCACCGGCTCGGAGGACATGGCCGGCTCCTCCTCGGCAGGGGAGTATGACGTTTGATCTGCGTAAATACCCCGCCCCGGGCGAAAACATCCCTGCGGCCGTCCCGGCAAGATCTAGTTCACTCGACCAGGTGAACTTACATATTGATGTCTTGACAGGTGCAGGTGGCGGCTGAGCCATGCACCGCTTCGGCTGCCGCACGCTCATCTCGCACCCGGACCCGGACCGTCGGTCGGGAAACAGGAACTCCTACGATGGGGCCACGACGAGGCAACGGCGCCGAGGACCACAGATCCGACCCGCAAGAGGTGAGATGGAGATCCACCGAGCGCCCGCCGGGGCCGCCGTAGCCGGCACGGCCCCGATGCGGGAGCCCACCCCCGTCACCCCGCCCCACGCCCGCGCCGCCCTGCGCACCCACGCCCGGAGCGACTGACCCTCCGGCGCGCACGCGGCCTCCGCACCCGCCGTGCGGCACCCCCTCGCCTCAGCGGAAACCGGCATCCCCTCGCCTCCACCAGAAAGCAGGACATGTCCTCCACGCCCTCGCCACTTCTCGCCACCGCCGGGATCGCCCCCGATCTCCCGAGCGACCCCGTCGACATCCGGCTCGTGGTCACCGACATGGACGGCACGCTCCTCGACGGCGACGGGCGGATACCCGAGGGCCTGTGGCCGCTCCTCGCCGAACTGCGCCGGCGCGGCGTGCTGTTCAGCCCGGCCAGCGGCCGCCAGTACGCCACGCTCGCCGAGCAGTTCGCCGACGCGCGCGACGGAATGGTCTTCGTCGCGGAGAACGGCACCTATGTGGTGCGCGACGGGGCCGAACTCGCCTCCGACCCGCTGGACGCGCCGGTGGCCCACCGCGTCGTCTCCACCACGCGCCGCCTCGCCGCCGACGGTGTGGACGTGGGGGCGGTGCTGTGCGGCAAGAGGTCGGCCTATGTGGAGCGGACCGACGACGTGTTCGTGGCCGAGGCCAAGCGGTACTACACCCTGCTGGAGACGGTGGAGGACCTCACCGCCGTCGAGGACGAGTTCCTGAAAGTCGCCCTCTTCGACTTCGGCCCCGTGGAGCGGACCACCGCCCCCGCGCTGAAGCCGTTCACCTCGACGCACCAAGTGGTCGTCTCGGGCGCGCACTGGGTCGACATCATGAACGCAACGGCCAACAAGGGCGCCGCGCTACGGCGGCTCCAGCGGGAGCTGGGCGTCACGCCCGCGCAGACGCTGGTGTTCGGGGACTACCTCAACGACCTCGAGATGCTCGACGCGGCCGAGTGGTCCTTCGCCATGGCCAACGCCCACCCGGACGTGATCCGGCGGGCCCGTCACCTGGCGCCCGCCCACACGGACAACGGCGTACTGCGCACGATCACCCGTCTGCTGCGTCTGCCCACCCTCTGAGCCGGCGCGGTCCCGCGGCACCCGTTTCCCGCGCCTCGAAGGAGTACGTCCTGGGGCAGCAGGTCCACGGCGGCGTCGCACAGCCGGGCGCACACACAGGCGGCCAGTTCCCGGCACGTGGTCCGCTCGTCGAGGGTCGTACCGATCGACTCGAGAGCGTCCTCCAGGCCGGGCGGCGGGTCTGCAGCGTTCTCAACGCCCACAGCGCCACCTCCGTGACCACACGTCCCGAGTCCATCCACGCACGGGGCGGTCGGGCTCGCATCCGCGCCACCCCCCGACACCCTCAGAGGTCGTTGACCAGAACGGCCGCCCCGTCGAATCGCCCGGCCTTCAGATCACGGAGAGCATGTCGCGCCTGCGACAGGCGGTAGGGATGCGTGGTCGCGCGGACGCCGTACCGGGCGGCGAGGTCCAGGAACTCCCGTCCGTTGTCCCGGGTGTTCGAGGTGACGCTGCGCACCTCCTTCTCGTAGAACAGCTCGCTCTCGTAGTGCAGCACCGGGACGTCGCTCAGATGAATGCCCGCGACCGCCAGCACGCCGCCCCGGTCCAGTCCCCGCAGGGCCACCGGGACCAGCTCCCCGGCCGGTGCGAACAGGATCGCCCCGTCCAGCGGCTCCGGCGGCGGATCGTAGGCACCGCCCGCCGACGCGCACCCGAGCGAGAGCGCGAGCCGCCGCGACGCCTCGTCCCTGGTCAGAACGTGCACGGTGGCCCCCTGCGCCAGCGCGACCTGCGCGCACAGATGCGCGCTGCCGCCGAACCCGTACAGCCCCAGCCGCCCGCCCCGCGGCAGCGACGTCCGCAGCAGCGCCCGGTAACCGATGATGCCCGCGCACAGCAGCGGCGCCAGCGCCACATCGTCCACGTCCGCCGGCAGCCGGTAGGCGAAGGCCGCGGGCACCGTCGTGTACTCGGCGTAGCCGCCGTCGGCGTCCCAGCCGGTGTACTCGGAGGCGGGACACAGGTTCTCCGCTCCCCGCACGCAGTACCGGCAGCTGCCGTCCGTACGGCGCAGCCACGCGACCCCGACCCGGTCGCCGACGGCCCATCCGCCCGCCGCCTCTCCCACCGCGGCCACCACGCCCGCCACCTCGTGCCCGGGCGTCACCCCCGGCCGGTGCACCGGCAGATCGCCCTCGACGACGTGCAGATCCGTCCGGCACACACCGCACGCCCGCACATGCACCAGCAACTCGCCCGTCCCCGGCACCGGGACCGGCCGCTCCGCGAACCGCAGCGGCTCCCCTTCGACGGGACCCGGCCGGTCCACCACCCATGCGCGCATCGCCCGCTCCCCGTCCCTCGACGACAGCCCCGTTCCAGTGTCGGACAGGTGCGTGGACCGGCGCGCGGCGCGCTGCGGACCTGGCTACCGTGGGAAACGGAGCCCGAGCCGCCGAACCGGGAAAGGTCGCACGCCATGGCGGTACAGCCGGAGGGAACGCCCTGCTGGGCGGACGCGATGTTCAGCGACTTCGAGGGTGCCAAACGTTTCTACGGCGATGTCCTCGGCTGGACGTTCGGCGAGTCGACGTCCGAGTACGGCCACTACACACAGGCGTACGCCGACGGCAAGGCGGTCGCCGCGGTCGTACCGCCCATGCCGGGACAGGAAGGCCAGTCCGCCTGGTGCCTGTACTTCGCGGCCGAGGACGCCGCCGCGACGGCACGGAGGATCCGGGAGGAAGGCGGCGAGGTGCTGATGGAACCGATGAAGGTCGGCGACTTCGGCACCATGGCCCTGGCCCGCGACCCGAGCGGTGCCGTCTTCGGCCTCTGGCAGGCGGGCACCCATGAGGGCTTCGAGGCCACGGGAGTGCCCGGCGCGTACTGCTGGGCCGAGGTCTTCACCCGCGAGCCGGAGAAGTCCGACGTCTTCTTCCCCGCGGTCTTCCCCTACCAGGTCAAGCAGATCCAGGACGAGGCGATCGACTTCCGCGTCTTCGAACTGGGCGGCACACCCGTCCTCGGCCGTATGAAGATGACGGACGACTTCCCGCCGGAGGTCCCGTCCTACGTCAATGTGTACTTCACCGTCGACGACTGCGACGCCGCGGTCGAGCGGGCGAAGGGGCACGGCGGGATCCTGCGGTTCGGCCCGATGGACAGCCCCTTCGGCCGGTTCGCGGCGCTGAGCGATCCCCAGGGCGCCCATTTCTCCGTCATCGACGGCACCACCGCGCAGGGCAGGATGCCGGACATGACCGTGGTGTAGGGGCCGGGCGGCGCAGGGACGGCGGATCCGCCGGCTGCGCCGGGGCTCCGGTGAGGTGCGCTCGGTTCGCCCCGGGCTCCGGTGCGGTCACCGAGCCGTGGCATGATCGGAGACATGCCTGAACGAGTTGTGGCCGCCTGCGACGGGGCTTCGAAGGGAAACCCCGGACCTGCCGGATGGGCCTGGGTCGTCGCCGCAGACGACGAGATCCCCGGCCGCTGGGAAGCCGGCCCGCTGGGCAGGGCGACCAACAACGTCGCCGAACTGACCGCGCTGGAACGGCTGTTGACCGCCGTCGACCGGAATGTCCCGCTGGAGATCCGGATGGACTCCCAGTACGCGATGAAGGCCGTCACGACCTGGCTGCCCGGCTGGAAGCGCAACGGCTGGAAGACCTCCGCCGGCAAGCCCGTCGCCAACCGGGACCTGGTCGTGCGGATCGACGCGCTGCTCGACGGCCGTGAGGTCGAGTTCCGCTATGTCCCCGCGCACCAGGTGGGCGGCGACCGCCTCAACGATTTCGCGGACCGCGCCGCCAGCCAGGCGGCCGGCTTGCAGCAGCCCGCGGGCAGTGAGCACGGCTCGCCCGAGCCGCCGCCCTCGCCCGCCCCGGCGGCAGCCGCCCCGGCCCGCCGCGGCGCGCCCGCGAGGAAGCGCATCTCCGGCCGCACCCTCAAGGCCAAGTTCCCCGGTCGCTGCGTCTGCGGCCGCGCGTACGCGGCCGGCGACCCCATCGCCAAGAACGCCCAGGGCTGGGGCCACCCGGAGTGCCGCACGACCGGCGAGGACTAGGGCCGCAGCGGTGGCGTCGGCCCCTGCGCCGCCACCGTCTTCTCGGCCGCCGCCCCGAGCCGGGCCCGGACCGTCGGCCGTTGCGGCCCGGCCCCTGCCGGGACCGGGCCGCCGGACGGGATCTCAGTCGGTGTCGAACGCGTAGTACGCCGCGTGG
Source organism: Streptomyces sp. NPDC093261 (assembly GCF_044753645.1). Taxonomy (NCBI): domain Bacteria; kingdom Bacillati; phylum Actinomycetota; class Actinomycetes; order Kitasatosporales; family Streptomycetaceae; genus Streptomyces; species Streptomyces sp. NPDC093261. The sequence continues at coordinate 232,581 of NZ_JBIVNO010000008.1, read as the reverse complement.
TCCAGCAGATCGGCGGGACGCACGTTGTTCCACGGCTTCATCGGTTCGTCGAGGTCGACGACGTACCGCGTGCCGCCCGTCGGCAGGTAGCCGGACGTCGGATGCCGGCGCTGCCACTCGGCCCACAGCTTGTCGACAAAGGCGTGGTGCAGCCAGAAGACCGGGTCGTTGGGGGAGACCCCGGTGGCCATCTGACCGCCCACCCACACATGCACCCGGTTGTGGAGGTTGACGCCCCGCCACCCTTCGAGGTGGTTGCGGAACCCGTCGGACGCGCTGTTCCAGGGCGCCATGTCGTACGTGGACAGGGCGAGCACCGAGTCGACATCGGCCCGGGTGGGCAACGCGCGTCCGCCCTCCCCGAGGGAGCGCCGGAGATAGGTACGGCTGTCCACGCGCACGGTGATCGGCCAGTTGCCGGCGGACGCGGCGAACGGTCCGTCCATCACCCGCCCGTCCAGGCTGCGACCCGTGCCGCCGAGGAAGTCCGGCGCCCACAGTGAGGAGCGCGCGGAGCGGTCGGTGGTCCAGTCCCAGTACGGCAGCGCGACCGAGGAGTCGACGGACTGCAGCGCCCGCTCGAACTCGATGAGGAATCTGCGGTGCCAGGGCAGGAAGGACGGTGAGCGATGGCCCGTCCGTTCACCGGTGTCGGTGTCGCCCATGATGAAGGCGTTGTGGGTCGTGACGAAGGCGTCGTAGTGTCCGCTGCGCTTGAGCTCGACGAACGCGGCGACCAGCCGCCGCTTCTCGTCGGCGGTGAGGCTCGCCTGGTTCTTGCGTACGGTCATGTGCGGAAGGCTCCGGAAATCCTGTGGGGGACGGTCAGTTGAACGGGACGAGCGGGGCGCCCTGTAGCTCCACTACGGCGGCGCGGGCCGCCGCACGGGGGCTCGGCACGGGGTCGTAGTGGCTGACCACACTGATCCAGCTGCCGTCCGCGTTGCGCATCACATGCAGTTCGATCCCATCGATGAACACGCCATATCCGGATCCATGGTGGCCGCCCGTGGTGGCGCGGCCCTCTATTCGGCGGCCCCGGTAGACCTCGTCGAAGGGAGCGGGCGCGCCGTGATCGTGCCCCGGAGCCATAGCGGCGGAGCCTGGTACGGAGGAGTACGAGGTGGCGGCGGATGCCGGGGCAGCCTGCGCAGCGAGACCGCCGGCCGCGACGGCGGCCCCGGCCGCGAGGGCGCGGCGGCGGGTGAGTTCGGGCATACGAAGTCCTCCTGGGTCACTGGAAGTTGACGTCGCGTCCTGCCTATCCGGCGGCTGCCCGGGCCGGGAAATCGTCGCGAGGGGGTTGGCTGCGATCAGGACAATTGCCTACATGTCCTGCAAAGTTGAACGAAGATGATCTTGCTGTGAAGGGTGCCGCGGACGCGACGGACGGGAAAATTCCGCCCTGTTGGCAGTCGGTGGACGAGGATCTTTCGCGGCGGGCGTCCCGTGCGTGGCGCGGCTCACGTCCGTGATCTGACGCGAACTGCCGCGTGGCCCCGCCCTGCAAGGCGGCGGCCGGCGCTTCCCGCGCCCGTGCGGCCTGAAGAGAATTTTTTGGGTGAATGCCCATTCACCAGTTAAGGTGAATGGGCATTCACCCAGCTTTCCGCACCGCCGCCGGAGTGTCCATGGTCCCGATACCCGCCCCCTCCCACCGCCTCCCCGGCCCCGACAGCAGGGACGGACGGCCGGGAGCGCGGGACCGGCTGGCGGTCCCGGTGCTGGCGTTCGGCGGCATCCTCATGGCCGTCATGCAGACGGTGGTCGTCCCCCTGCTGCCCGACCTGCCCCGGCTCACCGGCGCGTCCGCGGGCACCGTCTCCTGGATGGTCACCGCCACCCTGCTGGCCGGCGCGGTGCTCACCCCGGTGCTCGGGCGCGCGGGGGACATGTACGGCAAACGGCGCGTGCTGCTGGCCGCCCTCGGGCTGATGACCCTCGGCTCGCTGCTGTGCGCCCTCTCCTCCGACATCACGGTGCTCATCACCGCGCGTGCCCTGTCCGGCGCGGCGGCCTCGGTCGTCCCGCTGTCGATCAGCATCCTGCGCGACGAACTGCCGCCCCGGCGCACCGGATCCGCGGTCGCGCTGATGAGTTCCACCGTCGGCATCGGCGCCGCCCTGGGGCTGCCGCTGGCCGCCCTCGTCATCCAGTACGCGAACTGGCACGCCATGTTCTGGGCGACCACCTGCCTGGGCGTCCTCGGTCTGCTGCTCGCCTGGTGGGCGGTGCGCGAGTCGCCGGTACGCGCTCCGGGGCGCTTTGACGTCCTGGGCGCGCTCGGGCTCGCCGCCGCGCTGGTCTGTCTGCTGCTGGGCGTGTCACAGGGCGGCGCGTGGGGGTGGGGCAGCCCGCGGATCGTCGGCCTGTTCTCGGCCTGCGTCGTGGTGCTCGCCCTGTGGTGCCGGCAGCAGCTGCGTGCCGAACGGCCCCTCGTCGATCTGCGCCTCGCGTCCCGCCCGCGTGTGGCCCTGCCCCATCTGACGGCGCTCGTGGTCGGTTTCGGGTTCTACGCCAACTCGCTGCTCACGGCCCAGCTCGTCCAGGCGCCGAAGGCCACCGGTTACGGGCTGGGCCTGTCCATCGTGGGCAGCGGCCTGTGCCTGCTGCCCGGCGGGGTGACGATGCTGCTGTTCTCCCCGCTCTCGGCCCGTATTTCGGCGGCCCGCGGTCCCCGGGTCACCCTCGCCCTCGGCGCGGCCGTCCTCGCGCTCGGCTACGCCGTACGCATCGCGGACAGCCGTGATCTGTGGATGATCGTCGTGGGTGCCTCGATCGTGGCCACCGGCACGACCCTCGCCTACTCGGCCCTGCCCACCCTGATCCTGCGTGCCGTGCCGGCCGACCAGACAGCCTCCGCGAACGGTGTGAACGTCCTGATGCGCACCATCGGCCAGGCCGTCTGCAGCGCGGCCGTCGCGGCGGTCCTGGTCCGCCACACCAGCCGTGTCGCCGGCGTGCCCGTGCCCACGCTGCACGGGTACCTGGTGGCGTTCGCCATGGCGGGCGGCGTCGCACTGGCGGCCAGTGCCGCCGCCCTCGCCATCCCGCGGGACGGGGGGTCCGGCGGCCTCGGCGGGGTACGGGGGGAGACCACGGTGCCTCAGGACGAGGCGCTGGAAGGAGCGTGAGTACCGTGCCCCCCTCATCCGCTGCCGCCCGCCGGGGCGGAGCCGCCGAGGACCCAGCGGCCCGCCGGGCCGACGAGAGAGCGGCCCACCGGGACGCCGGGCCCGCGGCGGCTCCCGTCCGTCAGACGGGCACCGGCGGATCCCCGGCCCGCCGCGACGCCGAGGCGACGAAGGCGGCGATCCTCCGTGCCGCCCGTCACTTCCTCGCGCGTCAGGCCCACGCCGACATCACGCTCAAGGCGGTCGCCGAACGGGCAGGGGTCAGTCCGCCGCTGATCCTGAAGTACTTCGGCAACAAGGACACCCTCTTCTCCCAGGTGATGTCCTTCGAGACGGACGCCTCGGCCCTGCTGGACGCACCGCTCACCGACCTCGGGGGGCATATGGTCCGACAGGTCCTGGTGAGCCAGACCCGGCAGGGTGCCGACCCCCTCCTGCGCATCGTGTTCGCCCCCCTGCACGGCGACCAGGGCGACATCCTGCGCGAGAACTTCCGCACCCAGGTCACCGACCGCCTCGCCGAGCGGCTGAGCGGGCCCGACGCCGGCCTGCGCGCGGAGCTCGCGGTCGGCACCCTGCTGGGACTGGGCGTGATGTTCGGCATCGCGCGCGGAACCCATCTGCGCGTCCTGGACGTCGAGGCGATCGTCGAGCGCTACGCCCCGGTCGTCCAGGCGCAGCTGACGCCCTGAGCGAGGTCAGTTCACCCCGCGCGGCCGGAACTGGATACTGATCCGGGGTCCGGTCGCCCGGGTGCTCTTCGGCACCGCGTGCTCCCATGTGCGCTGGCAGCTGCCACCCATGACGATCAGGTCGCCGTGGCCGAGCGGACGCCTCAGGGTCTCCCCGCCGCCGCGCGGCCTGAGCGCCAGATCCCGGGGAGCGCCCACGGAGAGAATGGCGACCATGGTGTCCTCGCGCGCGCCGCGGCCGATCCGGTCCCCGTGCCAGGCCACGCTGTCGCGGCCGTCCCGGTAGTAGCAGAGCCCGGCTGTGGCGAAGGGTTCCCCCAGCTCGTCCGCGTAGTGGGCGGACAGGGCGTCGCGGGCCTCCTCCAGAACGGGGTCGGGCAGGGGCTCGCCCGGGTGGTAGTAGGCGAGGAGCCGCGGCACGTCCACCGTGTGGTCGTACATCTTCCGTCGCTCGGCCCGCCACGGCACCTCGGCGGCCAGCCGCTCGAACAGCGCGTCGGCCCCGCTGAGCCATCCCGGGAGCAGGTCGATCCATGCCCCGGCGCCGAGCGGGGTCCGCCGCAGCCCGTCGAGCGGGGCGAGCCGGAGGTCGTCGGTCTGGTCGAACAGCGAGCCCTGGAGATGCGTGGCCATAGGGGCAGCGTACTCCTCGATTCGAAAATGTGTTCTGATTACGACCGGCGTCCGCCGTGTGCCGGTGTGGCGTAGGTCAACTGCTTTGCTGCGAAGCAACCTTGGGGATCCGGATGACGTCCTGATCGACAACGGGCGGTAGTGCGGACCGATCACCGAAAAGGGTTCCGGGCGGATGTCCCGGGTCCTATACGCTCCGTGTATACATGTTGCGTATACATCTCGCGTATACGTGCACATCCCCACGGAGTGCGCAGCCGGGTCTCGCCGTGCCTGCCGCCGCCGACAGCCAGCACCCGTCGGTCGTGCGCCCACGCGCCCGGCCGGCAGCAGACCGAAAGGCACTCATGTACGGCAAGGCCTTCGCCCCGGAGTACCAGGGCGCTCTGACCTCCCTGTCCGTGAACTCCCCGCTCACGGATGTCCTGGCCGCGGGCACCGAGCACCTGCGGGCCGCCGAGCGCGCCGGGGCCCGGCAGGAGGCGGCCCGCTCCGGTCTCGCGGTCGCCGAGGCGCACCGCCGGCTCGGCCAGGTCGCCGACGCCGACCGAGCCTGGAAGGCGAGCTACCGCACGGCCCGGGAGGCCGGTGACACCGCGGCGATGGCCTGGGCCCTGTGGAGCGGCGGGACCCTGGCCCGGCAGCGCGGTGCCCTGCCCCTGGCCTGGCGGCTGCTGCGGCTCGCCGCCGACCTCGGCGAGCGGGCCGGCGATGTCGTCGTGCGCGGATATTCGCTCGCGGGAATGGCCGAGACCGGTCGCATTCAGGGCGACTACGAGGCCGTGACCGCCCTGCACGAGCAGCTTCTGGCCGAGGCCCGCCGCCGTGGCGAGGCCCGCCACACCGTGTGGGCACTGGAGGGCATCGCGCAGATACACCGCAACACCGGTGCGTACGACACCGCGTACGCCATGTTCGAGGAGGCGGCCGACATCGCCGCCCGCGCCGACGACCGCCGCGGTCACGCCTGGGCGCTGCGTGGTCTCGCCGACATCCTCTCGGTCCGGGACGGGAACACGGAGCGGGCCCTGGAGCTGCTGTCGGAGGCGGAGGCCGGCTGCCGGGCGATGAACCTCCTCGGCGCGCTCGCCTACAACCACAAGATGCGCGGCAACGTCCTCTACCGCGCCGGGCGTTACGAGGAGGCGCGCGAGATCTACGCTCAGGCGCTCGCGGAGTTCGAGGGCATGGACGAGCCGCGTGGGACCGCCCTCGCCCGTCTGGGCCTCGTCAAGTCGCGGGCGCGGCTGGGCCGTGACCGCGCCGAGACCACCGCCGATCTCGACGCGCTCGCCCGGGAGTTGGAAGGGATCGGGCTGCGGCACGGCCGTGCGATGGTCCTGCGGGCCTACGGTGAACTCGGGCTCACCGCCCCGGAAGGAACCGCACGATGACCGCCCCGACCACCGCGGACGCGCTCGGCTCCCCGCGGGAGGACCTCGCCGCCGGGCGGATCCTCGACCGGGCCCGCGATCTCGTCGCCCCCGCCCTCGCGGACGCCGTCGCCACGCTGCACCCCTGGGTCGCCGAGATGGCCGAGTACGCGCTCGGCCGCGGCGGGACGGCGCCCGGCGGCCGCGGGACGGACGCCGGCCCTCGTGGCGGCAAGGGCATCCGCCAGGCGCTCGCCCTGCTCGGCGCCGAACTGGCCGGCGCGCCCGCCGGCACCGGCGTTCCCGCCGCCGTGGCCGTCGAACTCGTGCACACCTTCTCGCTGGTGCACGACGACATCATGGACGGTGACGCCCTGCGCCGCGGTCGCCCCGCACTGTGGAAGGCGTACGGTACCGGCCCCGCCGTCCTCGCGGGCGACGCGCTCCTCGCCCTCGCCGTGGAGATCCTCAGCGCGGACCCGGCCGCCGCGCGCCGGCTCGCCGGCGCCCTCGACGATCTCGTCCGGGGCCAGGCCGACGACCTGCTCTTCGCCCGCCGCCCGTGGACCGGCCCCGAGGCCGTGACCGCCAGGGAGTACGAGACGATGGCCGAGCACAAGACGGGGGCGCTGCTCGGCTGTGCCCTCGCTCTGGGTGCCCACCTCGGCGGAGCCGGCGACCAGACCGTGGCCGCCCTCGACCGCGCCGGCCGTCACCTCGGTGTGGCGTTCCAGATCGTCGACGACCTGCTGGGCATCTGGGGCGATCCCGAGGTCACGGGCAAGCCCGTCCACGGCGATCTGCGGGAAGGGAAGAAGACCTTCCCGGTCCTCGCCGCCCTCGGCGGTTCGTACGGCCCCGAGCTGGCCGAACTGCTCGGCGCCCGTGACACGGCGGAGCGTGCCGCCGGCCTTGTGGCGCGGGCGGGTGGCCGTGCGGCCGCCCTGCGCGAGGCGCGCCGTCATCTCGCCGCCGCCGACGCCCTCCTGGACGCGGTCCCCTGCTCGCCGCACGCCGCCGGGGACCTGCGCAGCCTGCTCTCGGTCCTGACCCGGCGCACGGTCTGAGCCCGCTCGCCTCCGGCCACCGCCCTGCGGGGCCGGAGGCGACGCGGCATCGGCCACCGCAGCCCGGGCCCCGGAGGCGATGCGACATCGGTCACATCTCGTCCGGGAGACGGCCGTCGGGCAACCGGCCCAGCCCGCCGCCCATCTCTCCCCCCGACGCACCGTCGGTCACCGGCCGGTCACCCATATCCGAACTTTCGTAAAGAGATCACCTGAAAAGCCGTAAAAGGGATCCTTCTCCTTTACATGTACATGGTGAATGCATGAGGGTGGCGCACCGGGGCCCGACCAGCCCCCACGGCGCTCAACGGCGCTGTGTGCATGGGCGGTTGGCGCTCACGACCGCCCCCTGGAGCAAAGGAACTCTGTGCGCAGCCCCCATATACGCAGGCTGACCGTCGCCGTCACGGTGGCGACGGCGGCCACTTTCCCGGCCACCCCGGCGCTCGCCGACGCACCCGCCGCCGGGGCCACCGCGACCGCCTCGCCGGTCGACGCGGCCCGGGCCGCCGCGTTCGCCCACGCCTCCGCCACCGGTGTCACGCGGGGGGACACCTTGCAGGCGAAGGACGTCATGACCGACCCGGACGGTAAGCAGCACGTCCGTTTCCTCCGCAGCCATCAGGGCATGCCCGTCCTCGGCGGCGACCTGGTCGTCCATCTCGACCGGCGGGGCGGCTACCTGGGGGTGACCCGCGCCGCGGACCACGCCGTCAAGCCCGCCACCACCGCGGCGAAGCTGACCGCCGAAGAGGCCGAGCGCAAGGCCGCCGACGCCGCGCAGGGTGAGGCGGGCACCGCCGAGCTCGTGCTCGACGCCCGTGACGGCCACGCCGCGCTCGCCTACCAGGTGCGCGTCACGGACAGCCGCACCGCCGAGGCGGGCGGTTCCCGGACGGTCGTCGTGGACGCGCTGACCGGCCGGGTCCGCAGCGACACGCCCGACAACGACGAGTTCATCTCGCCCAGGCTGGGGGAGACCCTGCGCAAGCGGGGGGAGTCGGCGACCCCGGGGACCGACGGACAGGTGGCGCTGTCCGGCCTCACCGCCGCGCCGGCATCCGCGGCCGCCCACTACCCGTCGACCGCGAACGGCACCGGCACCTCCCTGTTCGTCGGCAAGGTGCCGCTGACCACCACCCGGACCGCCCGCACGAGCTACCTCCTCAAGGACCCGACCCGCTGGGGCACCGAGACCCGCGACGCCAAGGGCCGGGAGCTGGAGGTCTTCTCGCGCGGCACCGCACTGACCAGCACCACCGACGAGTGGGGCAACGGCGCCACCTCGAACCGCGCCACCGTCGCGGTCGACGCCCAGTACGGCATCACCAAGACGCTGGACTTCTACAAGAAGACCTTCGGCCGCAAGGGCATCAGGAACAACAGCACGGGCGCCCACGCGATGGTCCACTTCGGCAACAAGGTCGGCAACGCCTTCTGGGACTCCGACTGCGGCTGCATGCTGTACGGCGACGGGGACGGCAGGCTGTTCAAGAAGCCGCTCGTCGTCCTCGACGTCACCGGTCACGAGCTGACCCACGGCGTCGTCGACGCCACCGCCGGCCTCGAACCGACGCGCGTGGACCGCTATGGCCAGTACGGCGAGCCGGGCGCGCTCAACGAGTCGCTCGCGGACATCTTCGGCTCGGGCGTCGAGTTCGCCGCCAACAACCCGAAGAACCCGCCGAACTACCTGATGGGCGAGAAGCTCGGGCTGCGGCAGAAGTTCCTGCGGCGCCTCGACCACCCGTCCCTCGACAAGCTCGAGGGCACGGTCGACTACTGGTCGCCGCAGGTCTACGACACCGAGGTGCACGCCGGTTCCGGTGTCTCCTCGCACGCCTTCTACCTGCTGGCCGAGGGCAGCGGCAGGAAGACCATCGGCGGTGTGGCGTACGAGTCGCCGACCTACGACGGCTCGAAGGTGACCGGTATCGGCCGGGCGAAGGCCCTGGCGATCTTCTACCGGGCGCTCACCCGGTACATGGTCTCCACGACGGACTTCCATGACGCGCGCACCGCGACGCTGAAGGCCGCCACCGACATGTACGGCGCGAGCAGCACCGAGTACAAGACGGTCGACGCGGCATGGGCGGCCGTCAATGTGACGGACGCCGACGCCCCGTCCGACGGCCGCTGATCCGGCCCGGACACGCGGGGGCCCGCCGCCCGGCGGGCCCCCGCGCTCAGTGCTCCTTCTGCGGGGTCAGCTCACTGGGCCGTACGACCACATAGCCCTGGCCGTCCAGCTTGAGCTGGATCGCTTCCCCCGAACCCCCGCGCAGCATCGACCCGATGGACTGCGACCGGTGCAGCGCGGTCTGCAGCCGCGCGGTCCAGCCCACCACCGCGTCGGTGTCCACGTACACCGGCTGCTGCGGCGAGACCGGTATGACGAGCGGGTTGCCCTCGCAGACCAGCCCCAGCCGGCCATGCCCGGTGAACACGCTGTTGAACAGCCCGCCGCCACTGACGCCAGCACCCTTCACGGTCTGGATCCGGTAGGAGAGCGTCGCGTCGAAGCAGAGCACATTGCGCCCGTTGACCGTGAACTCGTCACCCTGCTCGACGTCCACGATGAAGCAGTTCTGCGCCTCATGCGCGAACCATGCCTCGCCCTGGCCGCGCACGGTCATCAGCGGCAGCCCCTCACCGGTGACGGCCCGCTTGAGCATTCCGCCCACGCCCTGGCCCTTGCGTTCGAACTGCAGGTTCCCGCGGTAGGCGACCATCGCGCCCTGCCGCGCGAACATCTCGCCGTCCACCACGTACCGGATGGACTTGGCGTTCTGCACGGACATGCCCGGCCGGTCGGCTGGCTGCACCATGTTGTCGCTGGAAAAGAGATCACCCTTCATGAGCGCATGGTGTCCCGGAAGATCACGTTCCGCCAAGGTCGACGATGTCCCGAAACAGCAACAGCCCCCTGAACACCCCGACTTCTGCGTTTCGGCCAGTGGCCGCCCCGCGGGAGGGGAACGATGTCCCGGGGGTCACGAAGCGAAGGACGGAAAGCGCATGACGGTGCTCGGGGTCGACATCGGTACGTCCAGCAGCAAAGGTGTGCTGGTCGGCGCGGACGGGACGGTGCTCGGCACGGCGGTGCGGCCGCATGCGGTCAGCCGGCCGAGGCCGGGCCATGTCGAGATGGACGCCGCCCTCTGGTGGGACGAGTTCGCCTCCCTGGCCCGCGAGCTGGTACCGCCCGGGACCGCCGTCGAGGCGGTCGGCGTCAGCGGCATGGGCCCGTGTGTGGCCCTCGCCGACGAGAACGACACACCGCTGCACCCGGCCATCCTGTACGGCGTCGACACCCGCGCCACCGCCCAGATCGCCCGGCTCGACGCCGAACTCGGCCCCGACGCAGTCCTCCAGCGCTGCGGATCCCTGCTGTCCACCCAGGCGGTGGGCCCCAAGATCGCCTGGCTCGCGGAGCACCGTCCCGGCATCACCGCCCGCGCCCGGCGGCTGTACATGCCCAGCTCCTATCTGGTGAACCGGCTCACCGGCGCCTATGTGCTCGACCACCACTCGGCGAGCCAGTCCGTACCGCTGTACGACTCCACCGCCCAGAAGTGGTACCGCCCCTGGGCGCGCCGGATCGCACCGGACCTCGAACTGCCGCCACTGCGCTGGCCCGGTGAGATCGCCGGGCGGGTCACCGCCGGCGCGGCGGCCGCCACCGGGCTCCCCGTCGGCATCCCGGTCGTCACCGGCACCGTCGACGCCTGGTCGGAGGCGCTGAGCGTCGGTGCCCAGCACACCGGCGACCTGATGCTCATGTATGGCAGCACCATGTTCCTGATCCACACCGTGGCGGAGCGGCTCCTGGTGCCGGAACTGTGGAGCACGGTCGGCGCGTTGCCCGGTACGCGCAGCCTCGCCGGCGGCATGGCCACCTCCGGGGTGATCACCGACTGGCTGCGGGAACTGTTCGGTGTCTCCGGGCACCGCGCCCTCCTCGCCGAGGCCGAGGCGTCCGGGGTCGGCGCGAAGGGCCTGCTGATGCTGCCCTACTTCGCGGGGGAGCGCACCCCGATCGCCGACCCGGACGCCCGGGGCGTGATCGCCGGACTGACCGTGGAGCACACCCGCGGCGATCTGTACCGCGCCGCTCTGGAGGCGACCGCCTTCGGGGTGCGGCACAACGCGGAGGCGATGCGCGCGGCCGGTGCCGACATCCGCCGGGTCGTCGCGGTGGGCGGGGGCACCCAGGGCGGTCTGTGGACGCGGATCGTCTCCGATGTCACGGGACTGGAGCAGGAGATCAGGGCCGTGACGCTCGGCGCGAGCTACGGGGCGGCCTTCCTGGCCGCGAACGCGGTCGGCGGGGCCGACATCGACCGCTGGAACCCGGTGCGCGAGCGCGTCCTGCCCGATGCCCGCCGGCAGTCCCGCTACGACGGTCTCTACGACCTCTACCTACGCCTGTACCCGGCGACCCGCGACATCGGCCACGCGCTCGCCCGTCGTCAGCGCGCCACGGCCGACGTCCCACGGGAGTGAGGACCGCCGTCGACGGTCCTCACGGGTGGGCCCGCCGGGTGGCGCCGGGCGGACCGGCTCAGCCCTTGATCTCCGTCCAGGCCTGCACCCACCGGGAGTACGGTACGCACTTGACGTTCGTCCGGCCGTCGAGACACTGCTCGATCGGAGTCGTCCAGAACGCGATGTCCTTCCAGTAGCTCTCGTCGGTGGCGTGGAAGGTGTCGCAGAACGCCGGGTCGCTGGTCTCGTCGCAGGACTTGATGTTGGCGGGCGCCTCGCCGTAGTACTCGGCCACCTGCGCGTTGACCTTGGGGGAGATGATCCAGTTCATCCATTTGTACGCGCAGTTGGGGTGCTTCGCCTTGGCGGACAGCATCCAGGTGTCGGACCATCCTGTGGCCCCCTCCTGCGGAAGGACCGCCTTGACCTTGGCGCCCTCGCCCCGGGCGAGGTTGGCGATGACCTGCCAGGTGGTGCCGATGACCGAGTCGCCGCTCTTGAAGGCGGAGATCTCCTTGAGGTACTCGTTCCAGTACTCGCCGACGTTGGGGCGCTGCTTCCTCAGCAGGTCGACGGCCTCGTCGAACTGGTGCTGGTCGAGCGCGTACGGATTCTGGATGCGCAGCCCCGGCCGGGTCTCGCGCAGATACAGCGCCGCGTCCGCGATGTAGATCGGTGAGTCGTACGCCGTGAGGTGCCCCTTGTACCGGGAGGCGTCGTCGAACACCGCGGACCAGGACGTGGGGGCGGGGGAGACCTCGCGCGTGTTGTACATCAGCAGATTGGCGCCCCGGCCGTGCGGAATGCCGTAGGCCGTGCCGTCGACGGAGTTCCAGCTCTGGTTCTTCAGCCCGAAGAAAACGTCCTTGTAGTTGGGCACCAGGTCGGTGTTCACCGGCGCCGCCTCGCCCGAGGCGATGAGCCTGAGGGAGGCGTCACCCGACGCGGAGACGGCGTCGTAGGCGCCCGACTTCATCAGCTTGACCATCTCGTCCGAACTGGCCGCCACCTTCGCGTGGACCTGGCACCCGGTCTGCTTCTCGAAAGGCGTCACCCAGTCGGCCTTCGGATCCGTGGAACCGTCCTCCACATACCCTGCCCAGGCGACCAGGTTCACCTGGCCTTCCGCGCGGCCGAGTTCCGACTGCGCCTTGAGATCCGGCGGGTTGAAGCCCGCCGAGGAGGACGCGCTCGACTCGGCGAACAGTCCGCAGCCGCCGATGAGCAGCAGCGAGCAGACGGCCGCGGTCGCTTTCAGGGATCTGTTCAGACGCACGGAAATCTCCACGGTGTGGGGGAGTGGGGGGAATCGGGGGCGGTTGTGTGGCGGCGGGTGACAGCGGATGCGCGGGGCGTGCAGCATGCGACCCGGACGAATGGCGCGGCCGTCCGGCCGCACACGGCATCCGGGGTGGGGGCGGCCGGCGTCGGTGACGGGGCGGCTCCGAGTGCCGCGGGTCGCGACGGCGGGCTCGGACGACACTCCTGGCCGGTGGGCGGACCGGCACGACCCGCCCGGGAGTCCGCCCCGAGGACGGGTTGGCTCCTTCGGGCGGACGGCGTGGCCAACACCCTACGGAGCGTCGCCATTCTGATCAACTTGCGTGTTTACAAGGCAAGTTGACGGACAGTCAAGGTGCGGTGAAGCGAGCCGGGCGTATACCGTCGCGGTCATGTCCGACCTCCCGCAGCAGCCCGGCGCCTCTCCGTGCCTTGTCCCCCAGGCCGTCCCTACGGGTCAGAGTCCCACCGCGAGAGACGGCGGTCGGCACACGGGTGCGGCCACGGCGACGCTCGACGCGGTCACCGAAGCCGGCGTGGCGGCCCAGGTGCGCCGCACCCTGGAAGCCGTCTTCGAGACCGTGGCCCGGGTCCGGGGCGACACCACGGCCCTGCTGACCCGGGTCGCCGCCGAGGGCCGTTCCCCGCTGACCGCCGACCTCGCCGCGCTGCGTCCCGGCCTCCACCGGGACCTTCTCCGGCGGGAACTGGTCTCCGGCGTCGGCTTTGTGGCGGCCCCGGGGCTGCTAGGCGACGTACCGGCGTGGCTGGAGTGGTGGCAGACCGGCTCCGACGGGGCCGTACGGCCGCTGCTGCTGGACCTCGACCCGCGGCAGTCGGCCTACTCCGACTACACCCACTGGGACTGGTTCACGCTGCCCCGGGACACCGGCCGCCGCGCCGTCGCCGGACCGTATGTCGACTACCTCTGCTCCGACGAGTACAGCCTCACGCTGTCCGCGCCGGTCCAGGTGGCGGGCCGGTTCGCCGGGGTCGCCGCGGCCGACGTCTATCTGAGGCACTTCGAGGCGGCCGTGATGCCGCTGCTCAGGAAGCTGCCCCGGGCGGCACACCTGGTCAACGCCCGCGGCCGGGTTGCGGCCTCGGCCGACCCGGCGCATCTGGTCGGCTCGCTCACCAAGGGCCCCGACTTCGGCGCGGTGCTCACCGGGGCGCGGCCCGGCCGCCACGAGGGACTGCGGCTCGTCCCGTGCGACGACGTCCCGCTCGTCCTCGTCGTCGCGGACGGCTGACCCGGCCACGGCCACCCTCGCGGCCGGCCACGGCTCGCTGCGCCGGACCTTCGGGCTCGGCGCGGCCCTCGCCGGCCTGGGCTGGTTCGCTGCCCGGCCGCTTCCTGTCCCGCCCCTCCTCCCGGCGCCTGCTGGACGCCCTGGTCGCGGTGACGGTGATCACTACCGGTGGCCTGCTGATCGCCGGGGCCTGAACCCGCGCCCGGCCGGCCGGAGGACCCCCGGCGGCCGGGCCGGAGGCCGATCGGTGATAGTGAACCGGGAATCATCAGATGTTCGAGGCAGCTGGGAAGTCCGTGGACACGAGCGACAGTACGACCGGCAACGAAGCAGCGGCGCAGGACGACGGGCAGGACGGGGCGGGAGCGAAGGGGCGGGGATGGCGCCGCTGGGCGATGGACACCCGGCCGCTGCGCCGTCCCGCCTATCGCCGCCTGTGGACCTCGACGATCGTCACGGGCGTCGGCAGCCAGCTCACCGCGGTCGCGGTGCCCAAGCAGATCTACGACATCACGGACTCCTCCGCGTGGGTGGGCTACGCGAGCCTGGCGGGCCTTCTGCCGCTCGCGGTGTTCGCCCTGTGGGGCGGGGCGATCGCCGACAGCATGGACCGCCGCAGGCTGCTTCTGCTCACCAACACCGGTCTCGCGGTCACGTCCGTGCTCTTCTGGGTCCAGGCCGCCATCGGACTGGACTCGGTGTTCGTGCTGATGGCACTGCTCGCCCTCCAGCAGGCCTTCTTCGGCCTCAACTCCCCGGCCCGCAACGCCTCCATCGCCCGACTGGTGCCGGCGGAGGAACTCCCCGCGGCGAACGCGCTCGGCTCCACCGTCATGCAGACCGGCCTGGTCGCGGGTCCGCTCCTGGCGGGTGTGCTGATCCCGGTGATCGGCCTGTCCGAGCTGTATCTGATCGATGCACTGGCGCTGTGCGTGACGGTGTGGGCCGTTGTGCGGCTCCCCGCGCTGCCGCCCCGGACGACGGGGGAGAGGAGCAGCTCCGGCTGGCAGGCGATAGCCGACGGCTTCCGCTACATGTCGCTGCACAAGGTGCTGCTGCTGTCCTTTCTCGCCGACATCATCGCCATGGTGCTCGGGATGCCGCGGGCGCTGTTTCCGCAGCTCGCCGCCCGCACCTACGCCGCCTACGGGGAGGGGCTCGCGCTCGGACTGCTGTTCGCGGCCATTCCGATCGGCGCGGTGCTGGGCGGTCTGATGTCCGGCACGTTCTCCCGCGCCCGCCGCCACGGCCTCATGGTCATCCTGTCGGTGATCGCCTGGGGCGTGGCCATCACCGGCCTCGGACTGACCACCAACCTCTGGGTGGCCGTGGCCTTCCTCGCCGCCGCCGGAGTGGCCGACATGGTCTCGATGGTCTTCCGCGGGGCCATTCTGCTGTCGGCCGCCACCGACGAGATGCGGGGCCGGATGCAGGGCGTGTTCACGGTCGTCGTCGCAGGGGGCCCGCGTCTCGCGGACGTCCTGCACGGCACGGTCGGCTCGGCCCTCGGTGTCCGCGCGGCCATCGACGGCGGCGGCCTGCTGGTCGTCCTCGCCATCCTCGTCCTCGCCGTCGCGACCCCGGCCCTGCGCGACTACCGGATCTGACACCCGGCATTCCACCGGGGAAATACGGCTTTCGCGCGCCCGGCGGATTTGCCGGGCGCGCGACGGCCGTAGGTGCGGGGGAAATTCCCGGGGGAGGGCGAACTCCATTCAGCGGGAGTATGGTCACATTATGAATGCGATGAGCTATGTACTGCTGGCGGTATCGCAGGAACAGGTCAACGTGTTCCTCGCCTTCATCGGCGGCCTGGTCGTCGCCGGAGCGCTGATCTGGGCCGTACGGATCGGTATGGCCGTACGAGACCGGGAACCGGAGCCCCCAGGCCCCGAAGAGCAGCCCCACCTGCCCGACGGTGGCCCGGTCCTCGAGGAGCGGGAGGTCCGGGAACCGGAAGAGATGCCGCAAGCCGCGCAGGAGAGCGAACGGCTCATGCCGTACCAGCTCCATCACGCGGCGAGCAAACGCTGCGACGATCAGCATCGCAAGCGCTGGCTTCCCGGTTCCAGCGGTGCGTTCGGCAGCGGCGGCCCGGGCCACGTCTGAGCCGCCCACCACCCACCCGGCACGGGCCCGGTGTGTGTCCTTGCGGCACGGAAGCGGCGGAGTCCGGGGCCGCCCGGACGGCGCCGGTCACGGCAGCTCCGCCGCCGACTCCTCCGGCGTCAGATCCGGACGCATCCGCAGCCACGACGGCTGTCTGAGCAGGCCGGACCGGGTGCGCGTGCTGTAGCGGACCTCGCCCACGAGTCTCGGCAGCACCCAGCGTGCCCCCGGCACCCGGGGGTCCCGGTCGAAGGGGCACACCCGTGACTCCACGGCCTCCAGCATCCGGGCGAGTTCCACCCGCTCCGCCTCGCTCCAGCCCGTTCCCACCCGGCCCACATAGCGCAACCGCCCCTCCGCCCGCTGCCCCACCAGCAGCGCCCCGGGCAGTCCCGACAGCCGGCCCTGGCCGGGCAGCCAGCCGCCGACGATCACATCCACGGCCCGCACGTTGCGGATCTTGATCCAGGACCGGGACCGCACCCCGGGCTCGTAGACCGAGTCCAGCCGCTTGCACACCAGCCCCTCCAGACCGCTCTCCCGGGTCGCCTCGAGGGCCTGGGCGCCGTGGCCCACGATCGCGCCCGGCGTCGACCAGTGCGGACCGGCCAGCCCGAGCGCCTCCAGCTCCCGCCGCCGCCGCGCGTAGGGGAGCCGGGTGAGGTCGTGCCGCAGGAACATCACGTCGAACAGCACCAGATGCACGGGCGTCTGCGCCGCGCGGCGCGCCGCCAGCGCCGGAGAGTGGGCGAGCCCCATCCGGGACTGAAGCCGCTGGAAGTCCCCCCGCCCCCGCTCGTCCGGTGCCACCACCTCCCCGTCCAGCACCGCGGGTGTCGCGCCGAGGACACCCCCCAGCGGACGCAGTTCGGGGTAGGCCCCCGTGATGATCTCCCCCGACCGGGCCCGCAGTCCCAGGCTGCCGTCGCCGGGCAGATAGACCACCGCTCGCTGGCCGTCCTGCTTGGTCTCGTACGCCCACTTCTCGTCCTGCCGGGCGGGCGGCAGGACACCGGGAGTGGCGAGCATGGGGGCGATCAGCGGAAGTCTCACGGGTCAGTTGTGGACGCCGCCGGGCACCGTCACGCGTCCCGGCCCGGCGTTTTCCCCTGAACGGCGCCCGAGCTACGCCGGTGCGGCCTGAGCGATCAGCTCCTGCAACCGCAGCCCCCGCCGGACGTCCAGCTCGCCGGACACCCCGGTGCGCACGGCGGTGGCGAACTCGCGGCGCAGCACCGGCCAGGCCTCCTCGTAGTCGAGGCCGGCGGTGTCGTACACCAGCGGAGGCCGCGGTCCGAACAGCTCGACACGGGTGCCACCCCCCGGGACGTCCACCGAGCCGGACAGCGAGCACTGGCTGATCGCCCCGGTGGTGTGCTCGCACGTCAGCTCGAGCCAGCGGCGGGGGTCGCCCATACCGCGTATCCGCGCGACGGGACCGACCGCCGCCTCCAGCAGATCGAGCAGATGCGGCCCCACATCGAGCAGCGCGCCGTGCTCCAGGCGCCACGGGGTCGCGAAGTCGCCGCCCAGGAAGGCGCCGCTCAGTCCGCTGGAGCGCGCGCCGGCGACCTCCGTCTCCCGTGCGGCGGCCAGGAACCGGCGGGCCGCCGGGTGATAGCGGTTGGACAGGACGAGCTGGGAGACGACCCCCGCCTCCCCGACCGCGTCCGCGAGCCGCCGCGCCGAGGCCGGATCCTGTCCGAGCGGCTTCTCCAGCAGCAGGGCCCGGCCCGCCCCCGCGGCCCGCACGGCCAGTTCGGCCTGGACCGCCGGAGGCACCGAGAAGGCCACCGCCTCGCAGGAGTCCAGGAGTTCCTCGAACCGGTCGGTGGCCTTCGCGCCGTAGGGGGCCGCGGTCTCGCGGGCCGCCTCCTCGCGGCGCGCCCATACCGCCGTCAAGCGGGTCTCGGGGCCGGCCGCGAGCACCCGTGCGTGCACGGCACGTGCCCAGGGCCCCGCCCCGACGAGACCCACCCGCAGGGGCTCCCCGGTCCACGGCGGCAACAGGTCTGTCATGGCACGAACTCCATCACGTTTCCACGGGCTTGACCACAACCGCCCGCCGGAGCGGAGCAACAGGGCCCGGCGGCAGGGAACTTGACCGAACACAGGTGATTCCGGAGCCAGGCCGCACCCTAAGCTGACGGCCGTTGATCATCCGCCCCTCCACAGGAGTCACCGTGACGCCACCCCGTCGGCACACCCCCAGACGCAGCACCGTCCTGCCCCGGCAGGCCGTCGCAGGAACGGTCCCCGTCGCCCTCGCCGCGCTGCTCGCCGCCGCGGGCCCCGCCGCGGCCGGCACCGTGGGCTCGGCCGGGGCGGGCGACCCGTACTTTCCGCGCGAGGGCAACGGCGGCTACGACGTGAGCCATTACGACCTGACCCTCGGCTACGCCCCGGGCAGCGGCCACCTCGACGGCCGGGCCGTCCTGCGCGCCCGGGCCACCCAGCGCCTCACCCGCTTCGACCTCGACCTCAAGGGCCTGAAGGTCACCATGGTCACCGTCGACCATGTGAAGGCGTCCTTCCGCCGCGACGGGCAGGAACTCGTGGTCTCCCCGAGGCACGCGCTGCGCAAGGGCCAGGACTTCCGTGTCGCCGTCGGCTACCAGGGCACGCCCAAGCCGGTCACCGACCCCGACGGTTCGCTCGACGGCTGGATCCCCACCGACGACGGCGCCTTCGTGGCGGGCGAGCCGCAGGGCGCCATGACCTGGTTCCCCGTGAACGGCCACCCCCGGGACAAGGCGTCGTACGACATCACCATCACGGTCCCGCAAGGCCGTACCGCCGTCTCCAACGGCGTCCTGGTCAGCCGGAGGACCGCTAACGGGCACACCACGTTCCACTGGCGCCAGTCCGAGCCGATGGCCGCGTATCTGGCCACGGCGACCGTGGGGAAGTTCGACGTCGAGCAGTACACCACCCGGGACGGCATCAGGATCTTCAACGCCGTCGACCCGCGCGTGGCGTCCGCCGCCGCCCCCGTACTCAAGAAGCTGCCCTCCGTCCTCGCCTGGGAGAGCAAGCTCTTCGGCCCCTATCCCTTCCGCGCGGGCGGAGCCATCGTCGACAAGGCCACCAACGTCGGCTACGCCCTCGAGACGCAGACCCGCCCGGTCTACGACCGGGCGCCCGACGTCAGCACCCTGGTGCACGAGAGCGCCCACCAGTGGTTCGGCGATTCGGTCAGCCTGACCCGCTGGCAGGACATATGGCTCAACGAGGGCTTCGCCACGTATGCCGAGTGGCTCTACAGCGAGCAGCACGGAGGCACGACGGCACAGCAGACCTTCGACTCGCTCTACGCCCGCCCGGCGAGCGACGACCTGTGGGCCTTCCCGCCCGCCGACCCGGGCAGTGGGGCCCATCTCTTCGACACGCCCGTCTACGCCCGGGGCGCCATGGCCCTGCACCGGCTGCGCACGACCGTCGGCGACCGGGTCTTCTTCCGCATCCTGCGCACCTGGGCGGCCGGCCACCGCGGCGGCCACGGGACCACGGCCCAGTTCGTCCGGCTCTCGGAGCGCCTGTCGGGCAAGGACCTCGGCGCGCTGTTCCACACCTGGATCGGCACGGCGGGCAAGCCGTCCGCGTCCTGACCCGGAGCTCCGAAGAAGACATCCGAACAAGACAGGCGTCGCGAGCCGGGCGCCTGTTCCGCCCGGAGCTCTCAGGGCCGCCGGAAGATCGTGATCGAGTGTCCGACGTCGTCGATCGCCCTGCTGCCGCGGATCAGCCGCTTCAGCGGACCCTGCGCCTTGGCGATCGACGAGTCGGACACGACGAGCAGCCCGTGCACCCGGTCCGGCGGCACCTCGAGCGGGTCACGGCCGTGGATGCCGTACCAGGAGGGCTCGCCGCTGCCCTTGTAGACCAGCCACACCTCCCGCTCCCGCGGATAGCGCTCGCGCAGCCGATCGGCCAGCCGCCCGAGGTCCTGGCCCCAGTCGACGTTCGAGTCGTGGAGCCTCAGATGGGTCTGCGCCGGACCGCCGAAGGCCTCATTGGAGTACGGCAGGTAGTACGGGTACGTGCGCAGCGAACTGACCGCGACGAACGCGACCAGCACCGCCGTCACGGCGTACGCCCCCCGCCGCCGCAGCGTGGGCACGCAGGCGGCCGCGACGGCCAGGAACACCGGTATGAACAGCGCGTATCGCACCCCGAGGTCACGTGAGCCCTGCATGGCCGCCGCCAGCAGCACCGCCGGCACCACCAGCACATACGGCACGGCGGCGCGCAGCGGGGGCAGCGCCGCCATGGCCCCGGCCCCGACAAGCCACAGCGCCAGCATGCCCAGCGGTGTCTTCACCAGGAGCGCGGCCGGCAGGTAGTACCACAGCGCGCCGGTGTAGACATGGCCGAACAGATAGCCGTGCCAGGTCGCGTTCTCGAAGCCGAACTGGATCCGCATCCCGTCGCGGTAGGCGTCGGGGAACGGCAGGCAGTCGATCAGCAGGCCCCTCGGTCCGTGCACCGCCGGTACGTTCGCCGGTGTCGTCCACCGCAGCCGGGGGTCCACGGCCAGATACACGGCCCATACGACGGCGACCAGCACCAGTGCGACACCGCCGGCCGCCGCCAGGGCGTGTGCCGCGCGCCGCCACCGGGGAACGGTGCTCGCCGTAGCCCGCCAGTACGACCAGGCGGCCAGCGCCAGCAGCACGGGCACCGCGGGCAGGGTGCTCATCTTCGTGGCGACGGCGGCACCCGTCGCCAGGCCGGCGAGGAGCAGATACGGCAGCGGCCGGCGCCGGGCGCGCCACAGCATCCACGCCGCGGTCACCACGAACCCCGCGGCGGGCAGGTCGAGGGTGGCCAGCGAACCGTTGGTGATCAGATCGGGGGAGAACGTGTACAGGGCGAGCGCCACCAGTGCGCCCACCCGTCCCACGAGATCGCGGGCGAAGCCGAAGACGACCAGGGCGGACAGCAGCGTCACGACGATCACCGGGAGCCGGGCCCAGAACATCACCCGCCAGGGGTCGTTGCCGGACTCGTACAGCAGCCGCCGCCCCAACTGCCCCTGGTCGCCGTGGAAGCCGGGTTTCAGACGCGGATGCGCGAACACCGTGCCGGCCGCGACGATGAGCTTGCCGAGCGGCGGGTGCTCCGGGTTGAACCGCAGGCTGTGCTCGCGGACGTACACCACCGCCGTGCCCACGTAGACGGGCTCGTCGATGGTGGGCGTCTGCCGCACGGCGGTGGTCACCATCGCCACGGCCATCTGCGCCAGCAGCGCGACCACCAGCAGTGCGAGCAGCGGCCGCCGGTGGCGCCGCAGCCGCTCCCAGCGGCCGCCGCCCCGCCGAGCGTCGGCCGGCGCCGCACCGGGGACCGCCGCGCTCCCGTCGTCGGCTGTGAGGAGCGACCGCTGTTCGTACGTCATCATGTCCTCTGCTACGTCGCAACGGCAGGACCTTGCTCAACGGCGCACGGGTTACGGCCGGCCTCGTGTCACGCGCGCCGGAAGGGCAAGGCGGAACAGCGGAGTCGCCGGGCCGTTCAGGGCCGGGCGTACTCCTGCCGCACGGTGGAGGCGAGGTGGGCGAGGGCCTCCTCGGCCCGCGTGCGGTCGGCGTCGTCGAGCGCGGCGAGCGCGTCGGCCGCGGCCTCCCGCACCGGCCGGGGCACTTCGTCCAGCGCGGCCATGCGATAGGCGACCGTACGCCGCGCGGCCCGCTCCTCGGGGGCGACCCCCGCGGGCCCCGAGCGCGGGAAGACCGCGGCCTCGTACACGGCGATGTGCAGGAGCACGCCGTGGGCTATCCCCTCGGCGTAGCCGCGCGCCCCGGCCTGCCGACGGGCCGCCGCGAAGTGCGCCAGCGCCCTCCGGCGCAGGAGGAAGGTGGTGAGCGCGGTCACCGCACCGGCGCCCGTCGCGGCGACGAGGGCGATCCGCGCCCCGCCGAAGAGCGCACCGAGGAGGGCGCCGCTCGCGGTGGTCAGACAGACCAGCCCGGTGACGAGCAGACGCAGTGCGCGGGCGGGCGTGATCGGGGCCATGACGTGCAGTGTGCCAGCCGCCGGCCCGGCCCCCGCCGGAACCCCGGTCACGGTCCGCCGCGGGCGGCGGCCGGCGTGATGTGCGACACGTGCGCGACGGCCCCCCACGGATCCCGCGGGGGATCCTTGCTGCGCATCGCTTGATCGGTGATCAAGAGGGGAAAATCCGCTGGCCACGCAGTGTTCTCCGCATTTGACACTTTGTTGCGCGCGCGGATAGGAAACAAGGCGCGGAAGTGGAGAGGTGGACTGTGCGCGAGCCCCATGTGATCGGTGACTGGCAGGAATGCTCGGACGAGCATGCCGGTCTGCGTATTCGCGTGCACCGCCTGGAAAAGGCGGAGCCGCCGCGCGGGCGGGACGACGCCGCCGAGGGATTGACGTATTTCCGCTTCCGGGTGACCGTCGAAAACCGCGGCGGGGACGTCGTCGGCATCCATCTCGAAGACGGTCAACTCGACGTCCGCACCGGCCCCGACGGGGAGAGCGCGTTCCTCGACTGGCGCAACTCGCAGTTCATCGAGGGCTTCGATCTTTATCCGCTGCGCCGGGCGACCGCGGTGCTGTATGCCGCCGCCCCGGAGTCCTGCCTGCCTCTCGTCGACATTCAGGTGCAGGTGAAGGCCGGCGATGAATGGGCCGACCGGTATCTGTGGTCCGGTGATCTGAGCGCGCCGGACGGTATGCCGGGATCGGGTGCCCGTCCCGACGGGGCGTCGGAGATCCTGGCCGGACAGATCAGCACGTTCCTGCGCGAGCAGGCGGAACGAGGGCCGGGCTGAGCCCGGCGCGCCGGGGCTATTCGCCACGGTGGCGCCAGTACCACACGGCACCGGCCACAAGGGCGATCAGGAAGACGAGCGGCACGATCAGGCCGGGGATGCGGGCCGGGCTCATGGTGCCGCCCGGAAAGCGGGGCGGTGGTGCGCAGGTGCGGTCTTTCCCATGGCCGTGATGGTGCCCTGCCCGGGGCCTGGTAGCCACGGTCCCGGCGTCCGGAATTCCGTACGAGATCACCCCCGCCCCGGGCGGCGGGCCCGCGGTCACTCGCGGTAGACGGTGAGCACGGCGCCGTTGACCTCGATGCGCCGAGGAGTGGGGCCCTCGCCGCGGCGCAGCATGGCGAGGCACTGGTCGAACAGCCCGAGTTCGTCCTCGCTCAGCACGGCCGCCGCGAGGTCGAGCAGTTCACCGATGGCCGTGTCGGTGAGGTCGGCCGGCAGCTCGCCGGACAGCAGGACCACGGATTCTCCCGTCGGCCCTTTGACGATGGCGGTGGCGGGGCCGCCGTGTACGAAGAGCAAAGTTCCCCCCAGTCGGCCCGGGGCGTGCGGCTCATGGGTCCCGGGCAGGAGGAGAGACTAGCGGCGGATCATGGGCCTTTGGGCGGGAGTGGCTACTTTTTGCGGAAGTGGCAGGCGAGGTGCGCAACCGTCGCGCTTGCCGCCGTCTGCGGTCAGGAGGCGTCCGGAGCGCGGTTCAGCAGCGACTCGACCAGCGCCGCGACATGGCGGCGGTCCTCGGCGGACAGCCGCTGGACGCTGGCGATGAGCACGTCGACCTCGGGGTCGCCGGGGGCGTCGGAGACGGGCGCGGGTTCGCCGGCCGGGGCGTAGAGGTGGATGCCGCACGCCTCCGCGGCGGCCTGACGGATGGTCCCCAAGGGCAGTCCGAGACCCTGGGCCAGCCCTTCGAGGGTGGCCGGCTGGGGCATACGGGCCATGTGCTCGGTCGTGGCCAGGTGGTGGACCGTGGAGCGGGGGATGCCTCCGCGACGGGCGACGTCGCCGTACGACCAGCGCTCGTGGTCCAGCCGGTCGCGGATGATCTGCTGCAGTGCGTTGGCCACCGATGGTCACTTCCTGCTCGCCGCCGGGCGGAACTCTTCCGTGTCGGATCATTCTAGGGGCGACTTGGGTGAGTGACGGAAGGTGTTCTCCCGAACCGCTTGCGTCACATCGGTCGCGGGCCCTAGTGTCCAATCTCGTTGGACAGCCCGTCCGACGGAGTTGGACACGGTCCGGGGGGACCTGACCGTGTCCGACGGAAACACCACAAGAACCCTGAGGGGGAATCGATCATGATGGATCCTCGTGAGCTGGACGCCGAGTCCGCGGAGCTGCTGCCGGGCCGTGAGGCGCTGGGTCGCCTGAAGTTCAGCTTCGGCAAGACGGTGAACGTCACCAAGCACGTCGCCAACGTCTCCGCGCACAACGAGTCGGCCGCGCTCAACGACCACTCCGTGTGGTCGGTGGCGGAGTCGGGTGCCGCCCAGTCCATCAACATCGGCCAGTGATCGGGTGCCGCACGGGCCGGCGCCCCGGCGCCGTGCGGCACCCGGTACCGCCGCGGCGACGCATCACCACACACCTTCGCCCGCCGCGGCGGTACCCCCATCCGGCTTCGTCGTCTGACGACACGTCACCACCTCTCGCCGGGCGGTGCCTTGATCCGCCCGGCTCCCATCAAGCCTGTCAACGAAGGTCTTTCGGAAAGGACACGCCATGAGCATGGACGCCTACGAGCTGGACGCCGAGTCCGCGGAGCTGCTGCCGGGCCGTGAGGCGCTGGGTCGCCTGAAGTTCAGCTTCGGCAAGACGGTGAACGTCACCAAGCACGTCGCCAACGTCTCCGCGCACAACGAGTCGGCCGCGCTCAACGACCACTCCGCGTGGTCGGTCGCCGAGTCCCAGGCCACCCAGTCGATCAACATCAAGCAGTAACCCCCGTACACCGAGGGCAATTCCGGCGGACCGCGCACGGGGCAGGCGCGGTCCGCCCTTGGGGGGAGGAAAGGCGCATATGACGTTGCTGGGGGACAACACCGCGGCACTGTACGACACCGGCCCCGTACCCGGGCCCGGGGGAATGCCGGTGACCTACGAGCAGGCCACCGGGGGGAACCCGACCGTCGTCGGCTTCGAGAATCCGCTGGTGCCGCGGCTCAGCGCCGGACTGCAACTGCACGGCGAGTATCAGGGATCGGGATTCACCGAGCCCAAGTACATCGCCCGTCGGGGGGACGGGCAGGTCGTGCAGCTGTCCCGGCTGCTGCACCTGGTGGCGTCGTCGGTCGACGGCCACCGCGACATCGAGACGATCGCCCACCGGGTCAGCGCCCGGTTCGGACGCGAGGTCAGCGCGGAGAACATCCGCTATCTGATCGAGAACAAGCTGGACCCCCTCGGGGTGACGGTCCCCGAGGGTCAGGAGGACGACCAGGTCTCCGCGCCCCGGTCCGACCTGCTCCTCGCCCTCAAGGGCCACCGCGTCCTGTTCAGCGAGCGACGGGTGGCGAAGATCGCCCGGGCCCTGGCCTGGCTGCACCGCCCCCTGGTGGTGGTGGCCGTGCTCGCGGGCATCGCCATGCTGGACGTCTGGCTGTTCGTGTTCTTCGGCGCGATCACGCCCGTGCTCGAAGTGCTGGACCAGCCGGTGCTGCTGCTCGTGGTCTTCGTGCTGACCGTGGCGTCCCTGGTCTTCCACGAGTTCGGCCACGCCTCGGCCTGCCGCTACGGCGGCGCCCGGCCCGGCTGCATCGGCTGCGGCCTGTTCCTCATCTGGCCCTCGATGTACACGGACGTCACCGACGTCTACCGCATCGGGCGGGCCGGCCGGCTGCGCACCGACCTCGGCGGCGTCTACTTCAACGTCGTCTTCATGCTGGCCATGGCCGGCGCCTACGCCGTGAGCGGCCAGGCATTCTTCCTGGCCGCCGTCTATCTCGGGCACTTCGAGATCCTCGAGCAGCTCATGCCGGCCGTGCGCCTGGACGGCTACTACATCCTCGGCGACCTCGCCGGGGTGCCCGACCTCTACGGCAAGATCCAGCCGATCCTGCTGAGCCTGGTCCCCGGGGCCAAGGGACGCACGGCCCGCGCCGAGGTCGCCGCGCTCAAGAAGTCGGCCCGTGCCATCGTCGCCACCTGGGTGCTGACGATGGTGCCCCTGCTGGTCGGCGAGCTGGGCTACGCGCTGTGGAACCTGCCCCGCATCACCACCACGATGGTCCGCTCGCTGACCGAGCAGGTCCTCGGCACCGGCGGCGCCTTCGTGCACGGGCAGATCGCGGCGGGGCTGATGGGCGTGGTCGGCTGCGTCATGCTGCTGTGCCCCATGGCGGGCGTGGTCTATCTGTCGGTGAAACTCGGCGGACGCCTGTGGCGGGGCGCCGCGAAGTCGACGGCCGGACGGCCGGGACTCAGGCTGGCGCTGTGCGGGGTGCTCCTGGTCGGGCTGGGCGGTCTCAGCTACGCGTGGGTCTCCGGTCTGACGCCGGAGCCGCTGCCGAAGAGGCCTCCGATCGCCCCGATCCTGCAACCCGGTGTGTCGACCTCGGCCCCGCCCGCGCGGGTCGCGACGCCATCGGACCGGAAGCACGCCACGCCGTCGGCCACGGCCACCGGCGTGCCCTCCGGCACGGTGTCCCCGAGTGTCTCGGCCCCTCCCTCCGCCTCGGAGAGCCCGTCCGACTCCGCGAGTCCCGGACCCAGCGCCTCCGATTCGCCGTCCGCAGCCCCCGGCGGCAAACCGACGGGCAGCCCCGCCACGAGCGGCCCCTCGGTCTCCGTTCCCGCGGATCCCGGCTCCGCCCCGCCGTCCACGCCGCCCTCCACGGCCGGCACTCCGTCCGCGTCGGTGAGTGCGAGCGAGCAGCCCTCCGCGGCGCCCACGCCCACCGCTTCCTGAACACCCCGGGCCAGTGCCCCGGGGGTCGCGGACCGGCCCCGGGCGCGGGGCCGGTC
The DNA here is from genome assembly GCF_044753645.1 of Streptomyces sp. NPDC093261. NCBI lineage: Bacteria > Bacillati > Actinomycetota > Actinomycetes > Kitasatosporales > Streptomycetaceae > Streptomyces > Streptomyces sp. NPDC093261. Next base: position 205,791 of record NZ_JBIVNO010000008.1, on the reverse strand, counting down.
CCCGCCGCCGGCCGGGAGTGCCGTGCACCCCGGTCCGCGGCGCTCCGTCCGTCGACACCACTCCAGCAGGAGACCCAAGTGAACCAGCACCGCAAACCACGCACGCCGTCAGCCTTCACCCAACGCGCCGTCCGTGTCGGACTGTTCGCCGCGGGCGCGGCCGGAATCGCGACCGCGGTTCCCGCGCAGGCGGCCACGGGAACACCGCAGCACACCGCGGTGGTCACCGACCAGACCTTCAGCCGCGCCGACTTCCATCACCACACGCAGGCCCGGGACTCCTTCACCGTGCGCCAGTTCGGCACGGTCAACGCCGCGACCGTGCGCAACCAGGCCAACGCGGTCGGGGTGGGCTGCTCGGTCGACGACCACTGCCGCTCGGTCGCCCTGTCCTTCCAGATCGTCACGATGGCTGGTGAGCACACCCATCTGACGGCCCTGAACCGCGGCGACGCGGTCAACAACCACTGCGACGGCTGTCAGACCCTCGCCGGCGCCTATCAGTTCGTGGTCTCCACGCCACGCCCACTCTCCCTGGACCAGCAGACCAGGCGGCGCCTCGACGACATCCACCGCCGACTGGACGCCCTGACCCGCTCGACGCTTCCGGCCACCGACCTGAAGCAGCGGGCCGACGCCCTGGCCGCCGAGGTGAACACCGTGCTCAACGACGCGGTCGCGAGGGCCCCCAAGGGCGCCGAGCGGCCCACCGTCACGCTCCATCGCCACCTGGACGGCTGGCCCGCCCACTGACCGGGCCGGCCCGGCCCGCCGTCCCCGGAAGGGCCCGGGGCGGCGGGCCATCGCACGTTCACCCGGCGGCCGTACGGCAGGACGGGGTGAACGATTGGCCGGAGATGGCCGTTCCGGTCTGGTGGCGCAGTACATACGATGCGGTCGTTCCCGGTCTTCACAGCTCGTTCACAGGCCGGGTGATGCGCCCGCCTGGCTTGGCATGCACATGACCGAACAGGCTCTGTACCTGATCCAACGCACCTGGTCCGCGACGGTCCCGCCTGCCCGCGGGGCCGCACCCCCCAATACCCGGCGGTCTCCCGCCGCCGGAGAACCGATGCAACGGATGGGAGAACCATGGCTGGTGGACCGTTCCTCGGCGGCGCGATCGCCGCGCTCCTCGCCACCGCATTCCCCGTACAGGACCCGTCGGGCGGATTCACCGACCCGCCCCCGGACAGGATCGTGATCAAGGTCGCCACGGTGAACGGATCCGGCTGCCCCCAGGGCACCGCGGCGGTCGCCGTCTCGCCGGACAACACCGCCTTCACGGTGACGTACAGCGACTACCTCGCCCAGGTCGGCGGGAACGCCGATCCCACCGCGTTCCGCAAGAACTGTCAGCTCAACCTGATCGTGCATGTGCCGCAGGGCTTCACGTACGCCATCGCCAGCGCGGACTACCGGGGCTTCGCCTCCCTCCAGCGCGGGGCCGGCAGCACCGAGAAGGCCTCGTACTACTTCCAGGGCTCGTCGAGCACGGCGGCGCTCACCCACCCGTTCTCCGGCCCGTACAACGACAACTGGCAGGCCACGGACACCACGGACTGGGCGCAGCTCGTGTGGGCGCCCTGCGGCGTGCAGCGCAACTTCAACATCAACACCGAACTGCGGGTCAACGCCGGGACGTCGGCGCACGGCAGCACCAGCTTCATGACGATGGACTCGACCGACGGTGACCTCAGCACCATCTACCACCTGGCCTGGAAGGAGTGTCCCGCCTCCTGATCCCCTGCACACCCCTGTCACCGGCTTCGTCGCACCGGAGCCGGTGACACCGGCGCGTGACGCTCCTCCGGCCGCGGCCCCGGCGGTGCCAACCACCGTCGCCCTGCGCCACAAGACCGTGTGGGGCCTGGTCACCGTCAAGGTTCGCCTGGCCCCTCACCAGAGGGCCCGCAGGGTCGTTCAGGGCCTGCGGCCATGAAAGGTGCGGCGCAGGTCGCTCACCCAGGCGTCGGGGTTCTCCCAGGGGATGAAGTGGCCACCGTGGTCGTGGGCGTTGACGTTGACATGGTTGAACCACTCGGCTTGCGGGCCGGTCTTGAATGCCCGGACGCGCTCGTTGGCGGTGTGGATGCCGGGCGGGTTCTCGTACGTGACGAAGGTGAGGCCGACCGGGGCCTGCACGACCGGGGTGCGGTCGTGGGCGGGGGCCCACGGGTGGCGGTTGGCATTGGCGTAGTAACGCATCGACGTGGCGATGGAGTTGTTCACCCAGTAGATCGTGGCGTGGGTGAGCAGGTCGTCCTTGGCGAAGACGGACTCGACGTCGCCGCCGTTGTCGCTCCAGGCGTTCCAGCGCTCCAGCAGCCAGGCGAGCAGTCCGGCGGGTGAGTCGCTCAGCCCGTGGGCCAGGGTGGCGCCGTCGAGCATGTGCACGGCGAGGTGGGACGCCCAGCGGTGGTCCAGCTCGATGATGCGGGCGCGGACGTCGGCGGGCTGGTCGTTGGTGAGGGGCCGGTTCCGGGCGAAGTCCCAGGCGCGGTGGCCGGTGAAGAAGTCGAGCGGCAGCCCGGAGCCGATGTGGATGCCGTACAGCTCGTCGGCGTACTTGTGGCCGAGCTGGCTGGAGACGATCCCGCCGATGTCGCAGCCCCCGGCGGCGTACTTCTCGTATCCCAGGGTCTCGGTCATCAGGGTGTGCCAGAGGTCGGAGACCTTCCAGAAGTTGACGTCCGGAAAGCCGGTGAGCGGCCCGGGGAAACCGAAGCCGGGCAGGGACGGCACGATGACGTCGAACGCGTCGGCGGGGTCACCGCCGAACGCGGCCGGGTCGGCGAGCGGGTCGATCACCTTGGACCAGTGCCAGAACGTCCACGGCCAGCCGTGGGTGAGGATCAACGGGATCGGGCGCGGGCCGCGGCCGGGCTTGCGCATGAAGTGCACTGGGACACCGGCGACGCTCACCTGGTAGTGCTCGTAGGCGTTGATGGCGGCCTCGGCCTTGCGCCAGTCGTAGGCGTCCCGCCAGTAGGCGACCAGCTCACGGAGATAGCTGTCCGGGACGCCGTAGGACCAGTCCCCATTCCCCTCGTCCAGCGGCGGCCGGGTCAATGTGAGACGGGTGCGCAGATCATCGAGGACCTTGTCGGGCACGTGGATCGGGGTGGGTTCCAGGGGGAAGGCGTGCGGGGTGGTCATGGCGTGGTTCCTTACCGGGTCGGGGGCGGTGTCGTCGGCCTGTTGGGTGGTTGGGCGGCGGTACCGCGCCATTTCAAGGCGTGCTGACAGCGACGCGGCGAGTGCCTGCCGGTGGTGGGGGGCGAGCCGGCCGGCCAGGGCCGCCAGGCGACCGATGCGCTCCTTTCGCCGCGACTCGACCACCTCGGCACCGGCGCGGACTCTCAACGGCTCTGACGATAGGACGTTTCCCCATCCGCCCCGGGCGCCGTTGCGTAGGTGGTCGCTCGTGAAGCACCCGGCCGCGCGGCAACCCGAACGGGCCCGGACCGCTCGGAAGCGAGCGGTCCGGGCCCGTGGGTGTGCGGCGCGCGGCCGAAGCGGCCGGCCGTCAGGCCCGGTGGGCCCGCAGCGCGGCCAGCGCGCGGTCGGCGTGCGCACTCATCCGCAGTTCGCTGCGCACCACCTCGAGGACCGTGCGGTCCTCGCCGATGACGAAGGTGACGCGCTTGGTGGGGGCGAGGGAGAAGCCACGCCTGACGCCGAAGCGCTCGCGAACCGTCCCGTCCTCGTCCGACAGCAGCGGGAAGCCCAGGGTGTGACGCCCGGCGAACTCCCGCTGCCGGTCCACCGCGTCACCGCTGATGCCGACCGGCCGTGCCCCGACGGCCGCGAACTCGGCCGCCAGGTCCCGGAAGTGGCACGCCTCGGCGGTGCAGCCCGCCGAGAGGGCGGCCGGATAGAAGAACAGCACGACCGGCCCCTCGGCGAGGAGTTCGGACAGCCGGCGCGGTGTGCCGGTCTCGTCCGGCAGGGCGAAGTCCTCGACCCTGGCTCCCACCTCGACGCGATCCGTCATGCCCGCTCCTCCGCGTTCTTCGCGACGCCACGCGCCCACAGCACCAGCGGCACCTGGAGCGGGAGCCGGGCCAGCGCCGCGGCCCGCAGGGGTGCGGGACGGTCGCGCCAGTCCACGGCCATCTGTACGTTCGCCGGCAGCACGCCGACGAAGAAGGCCGCCGCCGCCCGCGCGGCCCTACGGCGTGTCCGGGGCAGCGCCACCCCGGCCGCCAGCGCCAGTTCGGCCGCGCCGCTGGCATAGGTCCAGGCCCGGGCCGCGCCCGGTAGCGCACGCGGGACGATCGCGTCGAACTGCCGCGGCGCGACGAAGTGGCTGACGCCCGCGGTGGCCAGCAGGCCCGCGAGCAACAGGGATGAGCGTTCCGACCGTGACACCGTTCCTCCTCCAGGCCTGTCGAGGCGCATATTACTGCACGGTACGACGCCGGCCGCCGCGGTCCGGGAGCGGAGGGCGGCCCGTGAACCGCCGGTGTCCTACATCGAAGGGCTGGCACCGGGAATCCTCCCTTCCCTAGGATGGGAGGCCCGTCGAGCCGGTCCTGACGGCACGGCATGGATCTGGGGGAACGATGCAGCCAGGCAGGCAGTTGTCCACGTCCATCGACGCCACGGTGCCGACGGCCGCCCGTATGTACGACCACTATCTGGGCGGCAAGGACAACTACGCCGTCGACCGGGCGGCCTGCGAGGAGCTGGACAAGGTCGTTCCCAGCACACGGGCGCTCGCACTGAACAACCGCAGATTCCTTCAGCGCGTCGTGCGGACCCTCGCGACGGAGTACGGCATCCGGCAGTTCCTCGACCACGGATCCGGTCTGCCCACGCAGGACAACGTCCACCAGGTCGCACAGCGGGTCGACCCCGGCACCCATGTGGTGTACGTGGACAACGACCCGATGGTTCTGGTCCACGGCCGGGCCCTGCTGGAGCAGGACGAGCGCACCACGGTCATCCAGGCGGACATGCGGGACACCGAGGCCATTTTCTCCCACCCCGACACCCGGCGCCTGATCGACTTCTCACGGCCGGTGGCCGTGCTCTTCAACTCGGTGATGCACTGCATTCCGGACAGCGAGACCGACGGGCCGCCCGCCCTGGTCCGCCGGGTGACCGAGCGCCTCGTGCCCGGCAGCTGCCTGGTCATGTGCCAGTTGGTCAGCGAGGACGCCGAAGTCCGGGACTTCGTCACCGGTTTCATGGACCAGGCCACACAGGGGCACTGGGGACGCGTACGCCAGGAGAAGGACGTCGCGGCCTGGTTCGAGGGGATGGACATCCTCGAACCGGGCCTGGTGGAGGTGTCCACCTGGCGGCCGGACAGCGAAGTGGCACCGCGCCAACTCACTCAGGAGTGGATCGAGTTCGGGGGAGTGGGGCGGCTTCGCTGACCCGGCCGCTCCCCGTGGGCCGCCGGCCCGGAAGTCAGCGGGCCGGGTAGCGCTCCTCCAGTGTCCTGCGCAAGAGCTCCAGCGACGCACGCGGGTCGAGGGCCTCGTCGGCGAGCCGGTCCAGTACCACCCGGTACTCCTCGGTCTCGTCGCGGTCCTCCAGGAAGTTGGCGCTCCTGATGTGCTCCAGGTAGACGATGTCCGGCAACTCGAGACCGCCGAAGCGCAGATAGGTGACCGGGATGGACGGGGCCGAGGCGTTGGTCACGTCCAACGGCACGATCTGCACGGTCACATGGGGGAGCCGGGCCGCCTCGACGAGATGCTCCACCTGCTCGCGCATCACCTCACGGCTGCCCAGCACCCGCATGAGGACCGACTCGTCGAGGATCGCCCACAGTTGAGGGGCGTCGGGGCGGGACAGCAGCTCCCGGCGGCGCATCCGAAGCTCCACCCGGCGCTGCACCTCGGCGGCGGACGCGGTCGGCAGTCCGCGCTCCACCACGGCCCGGGTGTAGGCCGGGGTCTGGAGCAGTCCCGGAACGTACTGGATCTCGAAGGTGCGGATGGCGACGGCCGCCTCCTGAAGCCCGACCAGACGGTCGAACCACTCGGGCATCAGGCGCTTGTCGTAGCGCTGCCACCAGCCCGGTTCACCGGCGCGTTGCAGCAGCTTGACCAGGACCGTGGCCTCGTAGTCATCGGCCCCGTACAGCTGGAGCAGCGCGCGGACATCGCCTTCCGTGGGCGGCCTGCGGCCCTTGCCCGCCTCGATGCGCGACAGCTTCGCGGGACTGAAACCGAGGGCGCGCGCCGCCTGTTCCTGAGAGAGGCCGGCCTCCTCCCGGATACCGGCCAACTGCACGCCGACCAGCATCTTCAGCAGAGTCGGAGCGGGCTCCGTCCGAGTCAGATACGGTTCGAGGCGGGAGATGCGGTGCGACTCGGCGGACATCGTGGCTCCCTGCTGGCCGACAGAAAAGCAGGCTCGCAGTATCGCATTCGAACGGGTCCCACCGCATGCGCCGATGAGACGACTTTCCGCTCCGCCCTCAGGTGAGGTGGTCGAACTCCCCGTCCTTCGCGCCGGCCAGGAAGGCCGCCACCTCCGCGGGGGTGTACACGAGGGCGGGCCCGTCCGGATCCCGGGAGTTGCGCATCGCGACACTTCCGTCGGCCAGGGCGGCCAGCTCGACGCAGTTGCCCTCGGCGTTGCTGTGCCGGCTCTTGATCCAGCGGGCGGCCAAGGCGCTGGCCCGCACTCCGTTCGGCTCTGAAGACACCGCATTCTCCTTGCTGACGTTCCGCCACGGGGGCATCGGGGCGCACGGGGCGGGGTGCACCCGCCGGTTCCCGAGGGTCTCCTACCCGTCGTGCAATTTCCCATGCAATTGCACGACGATGCTGACTGCGTGGATAATAGCGACGGCGTCAATCGCACGACAGACGCCGTACGTTGACGTGGCATCAGGCAGATGCCGTGTCATCAGCTGGGTACCGGATGTCAGGCCCACCCGTCGGGGCCGCGCGCGGAGCAGGGACGACGGGGGCCCGGCTCCACACCGTCTTGCGGGGAGCGGACATGGCGACACCACTGAAAGGCCTGGAGCGCGTGCCGTGGGGTGCGATCAAGGACTCCAGCGGAACCGCGGAGGCGATCCCGTTCCTGCTGCGCACCCTCGTGCGAGGCGACGAATCCGCCGCGAGAGCGGCACTGGGTGATCTGCGGTCCCGCATCTGCCAGTACGGCTTCGTCGTCGACCAGGCCACGGCCGCCACGGTGCCCTTCCTGTGGGAGCTGGCCAGGCTTCCCCAGGTGACCTGCCGAGTGCAGATCGTCAACCTGCTCAAGAGCATCGCCGCCGCCCGGCAGTGGGAGAGCACCGCCTCCGTGTACCCCAAGCTCCTCAACCACCGTCATGACTACGTGGGCTGGGAGCGGCAGGCTCGCAGCGCCGTGCGCGCCGACCACGGGACCCTGCGGCAGCTGCTCGCGGAGCCGGACACCGAACTCGTCGAGGCCGCAAGCGAACTGGCGTCCGCACTCGCCGCCTGAGCCCCGACGGCCTCTGTCGCGCGCCACGGCCGGCTGCTTGCGGAGAACGGCCGGACTGCGAGATGGTTGTCGTAGGACAACGGTCTCGTCGCTTGTGCAGCAGAGAAGGGAACGGGCCGCGGACGCGACCCCCTGCCTGTGGACACCTTTCAGCGGACTTCCGCCGACTCGCGCGGCCACGGCCACGACGTGGCGTGGGGCAGTGCTCCCTGCCCGGTGATGGTCGCGGACAGGCGCGGCCGCGTGCTGGAGCTGAACGCCGTCGCGGAAGGCCTGTTCCCCGGGGCGGGCCATGGCTCGAGTCTGCGGGACGTCGCACCGCCATGGCTCTGCGAGGCCCACGAACGGTTCGCCTCGGACACCACCGATCGGGACCTCACCGACGGGACTCCGGCGTCCGGGCGGATCGGGGAGCGCTCGTTCGAAGCCCATCCCACCCGGTCGGCCCACGACCAGGTGGTGTGGTGGCTGGTGGACGACACGGACCGCCGCCTCGCCGAGGAAGCCCTCCGCAGCGAGCGCGAGCGCACCGCCTTCCTGGCCAGGGCCTCCACCACCCTGCTGGCCTCGTTGCACGTCGAGACCTGTATGGAGGCCACCGCCCGGCTGGCCGTCGAACACCTCGCCGACGCGGCCGTCACCGTCGCCCCCGCCCGCGGCCGGGGCAGCCCCGTCACCTCCTGCGGCCCCTCGGGCGAGATCACGCACACGACGGTGCTCGCGGACCCCGAGGACGTGCCGGGCCTGGACGAGGCGCTGCGCGGCTTCCCGCCGGTGTCCTCCCGCTGGATCGACCCCGCCGCGCTCCCGGACTGGGCGGTGCCCGCCGGGCTGACCGGACCGGTCGGCTCCGTCGTGGTGTCACCCCTGCCCGGGCACGGCGTACCGGCGGGAGCGCTCATCCTCCTGCGCGCCGAGGACCGCAGGACGTTCAGCGAGAGCGAGGAGGTCTTCGCCCGGCTCTTCGCCGCCCGGGCCGGCGCCGCGATCTCCGCCGCGCGGATGTACGCCGACCAGGCCGCCATCACCACGACCCTGATGCGCGAGCTGCTGCCGCCGCAGCTGCACAGCGTGCACGGCGTGCAGTTCGCGGGCGCCTACCGGCCCTACAGTCAGCACGACCGCGTCGGCGGCGATTTCTACGACGTCCACCCGGGCGCGACCGACGAGGAGGAGACCCTGGTCGTCCTCGGCGATGTGTGCGGCAAGGGACTCGAGGCGGCCGTGCTCACCGGGAAGATCCGCAACACGGTCCAGGCGCTGCTGCCCCTGGCCGCCGACCACCGCTCCGTCCTCGGCCTGCTCAACGGCGCGCTCATCAACTCGCATCACACACGGTTCGCCACCCTCGCGCTGGCGTCCGTCATCCGCCGCGGCGGCACGGTACGGCTCCGCGTCACCAGCGCGGGACACCCCGCCCCCCTGCTCGTCCGGGCCGACGGCCGCGTCGAGGAGGCGGACACGCGCGGCACCCTGGTGGGTGTCTTCCCGCAGATCACCTCCACCACCGCCCACCTCGAACTCGCGCCCGGCGAGACCTGCCTGCTGTTCACCGACGGGATCATCGAGGCCAGGGGAGGGCCCTGGGGAGACGAACTGTTCGGCGTCGAGCGGCTGATGGCGGCGGTGGCGGAGTGCGTTGCGATGCCCGCGGAAGCGGTGGTGGACCATGTGCAGATGCTGGCGGCCCAGTGGGTCGGCGGCCGCCGCCACGACGACATGGCCGTGGTCGCCGTGACCGCGCCGCACCACGCGCACCTCAGCGCGGTCGACGGCCGCACTCGGGGGAGGTACACCGCGTGAGCACCGCACCCGTCCGGTCCGCCACGGCGGCCGGACGCGGTCCGCGACCGGCTCCGGCGTCCCTGGCGACCCGGCCCGGCGACTTCCCGCGGGCCCGCCGTATTCTTTGCGCGGCACACGACGCCGTGATGGCCCGCCCAGCAGCACCGAACGTCCCCGGCCCCGGAAAGCCCAGATGACGACCTCCCACACACCCTCCCTCACGCTCACGGTCGAGACCGAGCGGACCGCGATCGTCGTTCGCATCGCCGGGGATCTCGACTACGAGACGTGCGACGACCTGGTGAGCACCGTCGACGGTCAGCTGGCCCGGTGGCCCCTGGCCGGCCCCCCGCTGACCGCGCTGCACCTCGACTTCGCGGGGCTCGGAGACGTCGACTCCATGGGGCTGTCCGCCCTGCTGATGATCCGCCGGCGGACGGACGCGGCGGCCATCGACCTCCGGCTCGACCACCGTCCCCCCGCACTCCAGCGGCTCCTGGAGATCACGGGCTCCCTCGAACACCTCACCGCTCCGTTCGAGGACAGCCGCGCCAGGGAGCAGCCCGGGGCGGGCTGACGCCGAGGGGCCGTCGCCAGCCGGGGACTGCGAAGCACGTCGGCCTGCGCCGAGGTGGAGGTGAAGGCCGCGCCGCCGAACCCGGAACGGGCCGAGCGCCGGCTGCGGACCCCGGCGTGGGCCGGGGACCCATGGCCTGTGCGATGCCGGGTAGAGGGAGGGGTGATGAACGTACGAGATCACGCCACGTCACCGCCTCGTGCCTGTCGGGAAGCCCGCCGTCGTCCCCGGCGGGGCCTCTCCGGCGGTACGGGCGGTGTCCGCTTCCGTGCCCCGCGCCAGCCGGTCTCCGCGCCATGCCCGCCGGTCCCGCCCGTGGGCGGGGTCCTGCCCTCGACGTCCCTCTGTCCGAGCGGGCGATGAGACCGGCCGAGCCGCCGGCCCGGGACGGTGGGAACCCGGCCGAGCCGCCGGCCCGGGACGATGGGAACCCGGCCGCCAGGGAGATGATGACCGCCGCCTCGGCCCGCGCGCAGGTCCTGGCGGTCGTCCGAGGCCACTGGGGCAGTTCGGGCCGTCCGCCCGCCGAGCAGGCCGTCACCGATCTGCTGCTGGTCACCTCGGAGCTGGTGTCCAACGCGAACCGTCACGGCGGCGGTGTCGTGGCCTTCGAGGCGACACCGGCCCGGGACGGGATCCGGCTCACCGTGCACGACCGCAGCCCCCACATCCCCACCGTCGCCTTCGGCTCCGGAGCGCTTCCTGTCGGACACGACGGCGGCGGGTACGGGTGGCCGTTGATCATCAGGCTCGCCCACGAGATCGTCATCGAGCAGTGTGCGCATGGCGGCAAGTCCGTGAGCGTGGTCGTACCCTTGCGCGCCAGACCCGAGCCCGGCCCATGAGGGCCCTGCCCGGTGGATCCGTGCGGCCGAGGCCCCGGTTGGACCCGGCCGATGAGGGCCCTGTCCGGGTGGGTCGGTGCGGCCGAGGCCCCGGTTCGCCCGGTCCCCGTGTTTCCCCGGGCCAAGTGCGGTAATGCGGAACGGGACACCCGTGAAGGGAACCCGCATGATCGCCGTATCCCTGCTCATACCCGCGTCCATGCTCTGTCTGCTGCTGGCCCTTGGACGGTACGAGGAACGCATGCTGGGCCCGGGGGATGCCGAGGAGGCTCCCGCCGCGTCCGGCGGCCGCCGGCTGCGCGCCGTGCCCGATCCGTCGTCACCCACAGTGCCGGGCGCTGAGGCGGAGCCCGCGGTCCGGCCGCGGACCGGCCCGATCGCGCCGGGCGGCAGGCGTCCCACGAGGCCGGCCGGTCCCGGGACGCCGCGCCGGGCCGCCTGACGGGCGCGGCGTGCCCCGCGCACCCGCCCTACCGGGAGAAACTGCCCTACCACGGGAGAAAGACGTGCACATCCTTGCCCTCCGGCTGGATGACCACACTCACCTGCTCGCACAGCGTGTGCACGAGATGCCAGCCGATACCGCCCGGGCGCCCCGGACGGAAGGGCCGCGGAGTGGGCGGGGTCGTGCTGGAGTCGTGCAGCGTCACATGGATGCCGTCGTACGTCGGACGCATCCGCAGGGCGAAATGGCCCGGGGCGTACTGGACGGCGTTGGCCGCCAGTTCGTCGACCACCAGCAAGACGTCGTTCCAGTGCTCCGGACTGGCCGGAGGCGAAGCCCGCGCCAGCCGGCGCAGAAACCCCTCCGCTGCCAGACGCGCGTCCGTCACGTCGTGCAGGTCGCCCTTGAAGTCGGCAACGAGGTTCTCGACCGCCTCGAACGGCCAGGCCTTGTCCCCACGCGGCTCGGTTGCCATACCGTCCTTCCCCCGGCCGTCGCGTCGGCCGGTTGTCGTGGTACATCGAGCTGTCGCCCGGCCCCCCTTAACACGGTTGCCAGAACGCCGAGAGCTACGCATCCGGTATCACGGCACTCACGCCCCGGTCACACTGATGGGCCCGGTACGGTGCGTCCTGCAGTGATCTTGTGAAGATGACGGGGTCCGACGGCGTATCCGGCGCCGCTCTGGGTACGGGCGCCGATCGGGCCGACCATATCGGCTGAAGTGAAGGACGAACCGTTCGTGTGCACCTCGGGGAGCGGACGGCGCGGCGGTCAAGAGAAGCGCGGTGGGAGATGACCGTGAGGTGACGGAGGCGGAAGAGGCAAGGGGCGGTCCCCGGGTGCTGGCCCGGCAGGTCGCGGATGCGGTGGAGAGCCTGGTGACACTGTGGACCGGGGCGGCCGAGGCGGTCACTCCACGGCTGTCCAGCCATCAGCTGAAGGCGCTGACCGCCGTACGGCAGCGGGAGCTCAATCTCACGGCGCTCGCCGAGACGCTCGGCATCGCCCTGCCCGCCGCCAGCAGACTCTGCGACCGGCTGGAGGCAGCCGGACTGCTGGAACGGGTGAACCATCCCCGCAACAGACGCGAACTTCAGCTGAGAGTCACCGCCCATGGACGGAGGGCGCTCACCGAGGTCGCCGAGCGGCGGTCCGCGAGTCTGGCGGATGTGCTGGCCGCGATGACCCCCGCGCAGCGCGCCGCGCTGGAACACGGGCTGCACGCCTTCCGCGCGGCCCGAGCGGCACAGCCGGACGGCGAGGCGTAGCCCCACGCAGGACGCGGGCTTCTCCCGGCGCGCCGCTCCGGTTGCCGAGCGGCGCCCTCACCGCCGCAGGGACGGCGAGGCGACCGCCGGAGTCCCCTGCCCGCTGTCGAAGTGGCACAGCAGCAGGCACACGTCGTCATCGCCTTCCGAGTCCCGCAGCATCGGGTCGAGGACCCGGTCGGCGGCGCCCTCCAGATCGCCGGCCAGATCCGGCAGAGCGAGGGCGGACAGGGCCTCGGTGAGCCGCTGGATGCCCGGGTCGATCCCCTGCGCCCGCCGCTCCACCAGGCCGTCCGTGTACAGGGCGAGGGTCGACCCGGCCGGCAGCGGGACGGTGTGGTCCTCGATGGCCTGCCGCAGCGGAATGCCCAGCATGGCTCCCGGCTTGTCGTCGAGGGTGTGGACCCGGCCTTCGGGCGTGCGCAGCACCGGGGGCGGATGTCCCGCCGCCGCCCAGGTCAGGAACGGCTCGCCGGGGCGGAACCGGGCGATGACCGCCGTGGCGTACAGATCCGGCTGAAGATGGTGCAGGAACAGGTGCAGCCGGGTGAGCAGTTGACCCGGGGTCCCCCCGTCCACGGCGTAGGCGCGCAGGGCGGTGCGCAGCTGGCTCATCATCACCGCCGCGTGCAGCCCGTGGCCGGTGACGTCGCCGACGACCGCGATAAGGCTTCCGTCGGGCTGGCGGAAGGCGTCGTACCAGTCACCGCCGACGTTGAGGCCGTGGGTCGCCGGAAGGTAGCGGGCGGCCAGCCGCAGCCCCGGGGTGGTGGGCAGATCGGTGAGCAGCGCCCGCTGGAGTGTCTCGGCGATGTCCCGGCTGTGCTCGAAGCGCTGGGCGTTGTCGATCGCGATGCCGGCCCGGCGGGCCAGCTCGATGAGCATCACGGCGTCGTCCGGGTCCCACCGGTCGCCCGGCGGCGTGAGGATCAGCACGCCCAGGGCCGTCCGCCGGGCCGACAGGGGAACGCACAGCAGGGGCCGGGTGGGGTGCAGGGCGGACGGCGGCCGGTCGTCCACGCCGGGCAGACCGCCGGGCTGGGCGGCCGCGTACTGCGGACGTCCGGTGCGGGCGGCGACGACGGCGGCGGCGGGACGGGGAGCGTGTCCGCGCGCCTCCTCCTCGTCGCCGAGCAGCCATACGTCGGCGCTGCGCGCGTAGGTCGGGATCAGCAGTTCGGGGAGCAGCCGCACGATCTCCCCGTGGTTGAGGGAGGCTGTGAGCGCGGCGCTGGCGTCGGCGAGGAACGTCAGCCGCCGGCGCGCCTCCTCCGCCTCGGTGCGGGCGGCCCGCTCGGCGGCGAACAACTCCTGCTGGGCCCGCCCCGCGGCGTCCAGTTCCGCGTGCAGGGCGAGGACGCCCTGGTTCGTCTGGTGCAGCTCCTCACGGTGGAAGGCGACCAGTGCCTCCTGCTCGGTGAGGGCCTCGAGCACTCGTGCCGTGTCGTCGTCGGCGCTCAACAGCGCCTCGGCGAGGGCCGCCGGACGGGTGTGGACCACCGCCGAGCCGGCGTCGCCCGCCCGCTCCGAGGCGGGGGCCGAGGCCTGCCAGGTGAGGTCGGCGTCGGAGCCGTCGCCCGAATGGGGGCAGAGCGTGATCCACAGCCGCGACTGGTCCCCGCGCGGGGACGGAGGGATGGTCTTGAGGGTCAGCCGCCAGGCACCTCCCTTGGTGAGGCACTGGCGCAACTGTGTGGTGAGCGCGGTGACCAGACGGGTGCGGGCGAGGACGGGGACGCCGTGCTCGGCCGCGAGCCGGGCGATGGCGATCCGGGCCCGGGCGGCGTCGACGACGGTGGTGATCTGCCAGGTGTGGGTCATGGTTCACGATTCGGCGGTGTGGGGGGACAGCACGGCCACCGTGGTGTCGTCCCGGACGGGCCGGGCCGAACTGCTGGAGTCGCGCACGATCAGGGCGGCCGTCACCCCCGGGTCCAGGGTCGCGGCGGGCACCTCGGGGCGCAGCGACCATCGGCTGGGCAGGCCGTCGCTGTGCAGGATGAGAAGGGAGTCGGGGTTCCAGGGCAGCCGGTGGCGGGGGATGTGCGCGGGACGGTGGGCGCCCACTATGCCCGGATGCGACACCAGTGGCTGCCAGCCGTCGCCGGAGCGGAGCCGGGCGCCGATGTTGCCGATGCCGGAGAACTCCAGATGCCGCCCGGCGAGGTCGAGTTGGGCGACCGCGACGGCGGCACCCCGGGTGTCGCGCAGCGCGGTGTGCAGCGCCGCGAGCAGCTCCGGAGGCGTCAGCCGGGGGTTCAGCCGCAGTTGCCGGACGGCGGCGTCGGAGGCCTCGGCCGCGTGCGGGCCGTGCCCCAGCCCGTCGGCGAGCAGCAGCGTGAGGCGCTCACCGGACCGTACGCAGGCCCAGGCATCACCCGAATGACCCTCGACGAGGGGGATGTTGATCCCGCCGGCCCGCACCGGCGCCGGTGCGGGCCGGCTGCGCTCACTGCCGCGGCGCCCGGTCGAGGGGCGAATCCGGACCAGGGCCACGGTGCCGCGCCCGGGCGAGCTGTGCAGGTCGAAGTCGTCGGCCAGCCGCCGGCAGGTGCCGAGTCCGGCACCGAGCGAGCGCGTGGTCGAGAAGCCGTCGCGCAGGGCGGCCGACAGGTCCGGGATGCCGGGGCCGTGGTCGATCGTCACGATCTGGAGCGCGGCCCGGTCGCCGCCCGCGTCGGCACCGTCGGGCGCGGCCGTCGTCTCCAGCAGTATCTGGCCGCCGCCCGCGTGCTTGAGCAGGTTGGTGGCGAGTTCCGTGGCGACGAGCACGGCGGCCGCCTCCCGGTCCGCACCGAGCCCGGCGTGGCCGCAGGCCTCCTCGGCCGCCACCCGGACGTCCCGGAGCCGGGTCGTGTCGTGCACGGGCACATCCCAGACGCGGGTCATCGCGCCTCCTCGCGCGGGCGTGGCGGTCCGGCCGTCCAGCACACCACGGTGACGGTGGTGCCGCCGCCGGGCCGTGTGTCGATCGAGAACTCGTGGACCAGCCGCCGGGCTCCGCCGAGCCCCAGGCCCAGCCCGCCGCCCGAGGTGTAGCCGTCGGTGAGCGCCTGCTCCACGTCGGCGATGCCCGGTCCCTCGTCGGTGAAGGTCAGCCGCAGGCCGCGGGCCCGGCCATGGTCCAGGACGACGGACTCCACCTGTCCGCCGCCGCCGTGGATGAGTGTGTTGCGCGCGAGCTCGCTGGCCGCGGTGATCAGTTTGGTCTGTTCCACCAGACCGAATCCGATCTCGGCAGCCGTCTGCCGCACATGCTGTCGTACCCACGCCAGATCCATGTCCGAGCGGATGGGCAGGCATGCGGCGAGGCGGCCCGATGTCTCCGTCACGCGTTCTCCCGGCGGCCTGGGACGGGGGACAGGGGGGCGGACGCCCGGGTCAGCATCCGCAGGGCCTCGTCGGTGTCGAGCGCGGTGCGCAGGCCCGGAAGGGTGAGGCCGAGTTCCACCAGGGTGATGGCGACCGCGGGGCGCATGCCCGCGACGACGGTCTCCGCGGCGAGCAGGCGGGCGCTCGCGGCGATCTCGGCGAACACACGGCCCAGGAAGGAGTCGACGATCTCAACCCCGGAGATGTCGAGGACGACCCCGTTCACCGGGCTGCGGGTGATGGCCGCCGCGATGTCCTGCTGAAGCTGTTCGGCCGCCTTGTCGTGCAGTTCGCCCTGAAGTGAGACGAGCAGGACGTGACCGAGCCTGAGTACGGGGATCTGCGTGCCGTCCAGGGGCCCGAAATCACCGGTCACCGCGCGCCCCCGCCGGTGGACGACCGGTCGACGATCACGGCACCCAGCTGGTGGAGGGCGTACGCCAGGGCGTCGGCGAGGGTCGCGCGAGTGACGACCGAACCGAGGTCGATGCCCAGGTGCACGATGGTCTGGGCGATCGCCGGCCGGATGCCGGAGACGATGCACTCCGCCCCCATGAGACGAGCCGCGGCGACCGTCTTCATCAGGTGCTGAGCCACCAGGGAGTCGACGGTCGGCACCCCGGTGATGTCCAGGATGGCGAACCGCGCCTGCTGGGCGACGACGGCATCCAGCAGGCTCTCCATGACGACCTGGCTGCGGGCGCTGTCCAGAGTGCCGATCAGTGGGACGGCGACGATGCCGTCCCACAGCTTGATCACGGGGGTGGCCACTTCGAGCAGTTGCAGGCGCTGCCGCTCGATGATGTCCTCGCCGGCACTGAGGGCCGTCTCCATGACGACCAGGCGCAGCGTGCCGAGCAGGACGGTGAGCGTCACCAGGTGCGAACCGGTCGCCTCCCCGTCCGCCTCGGCCAGATCGGCGGCCAGCAGCTCGCTGACCGAGGGGCGCAGCGCGGCCACCTCCTCGGCGATGTGGTCGGGGGCGGAGCCGGCCCTCGCGCGCGAGGCAGCCATGCGGGCGAGCTGTTCGCGCACCCCGGAGAAGCCCGGAGCCCGGACGTCTTCTATCCGCCCGGTGGCGGCCACCACGGCGAGCGCCTCCACGAGGGCGCCGGCGGCTTCCACGGCCTCGTCGCGGGAGACCGTGAAGACCGTCCGGAAGAGAGTCTCGTCGGCCCAGCGCTGGGAGATCTGCTCCCTGCGGCGCTGCAGGAAGTCCCCGACGACTCGTGCCGACGCTTCTCGATCCGTTGCCCACTCCTGGTCCGTCACGTCCCTGTCTCCTTTGTGCGTCTGCTCCCCCGGCTGCCAGGGAGCCTCCTCGAAGAGCGCGGTTCATTGTCGCGCGACAACTGTAATCATGGGAGATCGCACCCGGCACCCGTGGCCTCCCGGAAGATCGTCCAACGAAGGGGGGACCCGGCCAACTGCTGTCCGTATCCGGGGCTTCGGCGCCCGGGCGGAGGCGCCGGCGGAGGCGGGGCACCGAGGCGGTGTGTGACGCTTCCCACGGGGCGCGCGACCGCCATGGCCGGCCGCCCCCTCAGGAGTCCTGCTGCCGCCCGAACCAGTCGAGGCACACCACGAGCGCGTCGTCCTCCGCGGTGGGCTCGCCGCGGTGGTCCGACAGCTCTCTCAGGACGGCGCCGGGCACCTCGGCGGCCGGGAGCAGCCGCGTCGCCGCGATCGCCTTCGCCAGCGCCTTGTCTCCGTAGGTCTCGCCCGCCGCCCCGACGACGCCGTAGACGCCGTCGCTGACGAAGACGAGCCGGTCACCCGGTTCCACGTCGATCTCCTGCGCGACGTAGTCGGTCTCCTCGAACATGCCGAGGGGCAGCTGCGCCTCGAAGCCGATCGCTTCCACGGTCCGCCCCCGCATCCGCAGCATCTGCGGGGAGCCGGCGTCCACGACCTTCACCCGGCCGGTCGACAGCTCGAAGTCGAGCAGGAGCACCGCCAGATGGCAGGCGCCCCGGTAGTGGGCGTAGACGGCCTGGTCGGCGAGGGCGGCCTGGTCCTCGATGGGGATCCCGGCGCGCCGGGCGTTGCGCAGCGCGTTGATGCCGAGGTTGGTCAGCAGCGACGCCTCGATGCCCTCCCCCATGCCGTTGGTGATGTAGAGCATCAGCCGGTCCGGCCCGGCGGACCAGTCGAAGTTGTCGCCGAAGATCGCGTAGGCGGGCTCCAGCTGGGCCCCGAGCGCGTACTCCGGCCGGGTGCACGAGCGGCCCGGCAGGAGCTGCCACTGCATCTCGGCGGCGAGCGTCAGCCGGTCGCGGCGTCTGGCCCGCACATACACATCCGTGTCCCGATCGGCCACGATCATCTCGTGGCCGAGGACCCCGGCGATGTCCACGAGTTCGGGAAGGACCTCGGCGGCCGTCTCGGACGGCAGCGCGACCGTCAGGACGCCGAGCCGGTCACCGCGTACCGTCACCGGCAGATGAAGGCGGGACAGGGCGCCGGTCTCCTCGACGATGGGGTCCTGGGCACCGAAGGACCGGCCCGCCGTGGTGCCGTGCATCGCCACGGAGTCGGCGACGGGGAGCAGTGCGGAGACGGGCTGCAGAACGGTGAGCCCGTAGTCGGCCATCAGGAGTTCGACGGACTCGGCCGCGTACTGGCTGCGCAATACTTCCCGGAGCGCCTCCACCAACCGGTGGGGAGCCGCGTTCCGGAGCGCCCTCTCGGCTGCGACGAATCTGTTCACGATGTCGGATACGCCATTCTTCCACTAGTACGATTCCGGACCCATGCCCTGACGGGCTCCGCGTCCGTGCCCGTATCTATCGTTATGCGTGAGCTGTCGCCCCGACAGGCCGACAGGATTCGAGAAGCCTGGGAGAATGAGACAGTGACCTCCTCCAGCCCGCGTCCCGAGCCCAGCGAAGTGGCGCGTGTGACCTCAGAGGCGGCGGAGTTGCTGGAAGTCCTGTGGGGACGCGCCTCGACGGCCCCCGTCTCGGCCTCCCAGCTGCGGGTGCTCTTCATACTCGAGCACAACGAGGGCATCAATCTGCGCACACTCGCCGACGCGCTCGGGTCGACCCCGCCGTCGACGAGCCGGTTGTGCGACCGCCTCCAGGCCGTCGGATACGTGGAGCGCGCCGCCAGCTCGACCAGCCGGCGCGAGCTGCGCCTGTACCTGAGCCCTCGGGGCAGGTCGTTCCTGGCCGAGTTGCGCGAGCGCCGTGAGCGCGCGCTGGAGTCCGTCCTGTCCCAGATGCCGGTGGCCAAGCGGACGGCGCTCCTGCAGGGCCTGGATGCTTTCTGCGCTGCTGCGGCGGCGCGGCTCCACGAGGACGAGGGAACCGACGCCCGTACGGCCTGAGCCGCGGGCGGGCAGACGCGCTCCGCGCATATGCCGGGTGCGTGCCGCGGTCGGTCGGCGCGCGCAGCCGACTCCGCCCACCGCAACATCCCTGTTCCTTCCATGCTTTTGATGCCCCAACTTTGTTGCCTGATGGCTACAGTTGTCAAACGGCAAGTATTGGGCCCGGCAAGGCCCCCTGCATGGGCGTTCACCCCTGCGGGGGCTCACTGGAGCCGGGGCGCCCGCCGTGGGGGCCCGGCCCGGGACGCCTCCGCGCCCCGCCGCGGCGACCTTCGCTACGGACGGCTCAAGGTGTCGCCCATCTCGTCGAGCGCCTCGTCCGCACTCCCGTAGGAGGGGACCGTCAGACTCACCCCCGTCAGATCGAGGATCCGCTGAACGGCCGGGGCCGGATTGATGAGGCCGACCGAGCCGCCGATCTGCCGGGTCTCCTTGTAGGCCTTGAGAATGATGTTGATGCCGGACGAGTCCATGAACGGCACCGAGGAGAGGTCGAGCAGCAGATGGTGACGACCGTGGTGGGTCTGGTTGGCGAGGTGGTGATGCAACTCCGTCGCGGTGTCGACGTCCAGGAATCCCTGCACGGTGACCAGCGCGACATCCTCTCGGGGCATCGTCACTTCGATGGACAGGGGGGTCTGTTCTGCCGACACTGTGTGTCCTCCCATACGTACGGCGTGCGGGGATTCGCCTACCCGGGAGGCGGACAGCGGATGCACCGCGGACCGCGCTCCGGAAGTGATCAACATCTCGCCGCCGGAGCGGTGCACCGGCGGCGAGTCCGGCACCGCGTACCCCGCAGACAAGTCTCCACACCAGCGGATTGCGGATGTGCCTCCACGAGGGTGCGGCGCACCGGAGAGCAAGGGACGCGCCCCTTGGGCGCGACCGCCGCTGCGGCTACTTTCGTGTCCGTCCGTCGGACGGCTGTGCGGGTGAAGGGCTCAGGGTCCCCTCGTCGCCGGGCTCGGAGGCGTCCCCGTCCGGGGTCGCGGGCCCGGGCGCGGTGCTCTCCTCCCCGTCCGGGTCCGCGGGGTGAGGTCCCCCGGCGCCCGGCGGCCGGAGCAGCTTGGCGCCGTCCCGGACCCGTTCCAGGGACTTCGTCAGGGTGCGCAGGGAGAAACCCTCCCGCTTGGGCGTCTCCTGTCGCGGTGCGGGCAGCGCGGCGCCCGAGTCCCGGTAGGCCGCCAGCGCCTCATGGGCCAGTTCGGCCGCCTCCCGGTACAGGTCGCGCGACTTGGTCATGGCGTCCAGGGCCTCGGCGTAGGCGGCGAGTTGAAGCCGCGCGGCGGCCAGTTCCTCTTCGAGGGTCGTCAGATGCCACTGGGCGCGCAGATCGGACAGAGCCTCCTCGGCACCCTCGGGCAGCGGCCGGGGCTCCCGGGCGTAGCGGCACACCGTCTCGATGAGCTCCACCGGTTCGGAACCGTCCAGGAACACGGTGCGCACGGCGAAGCCGTCGTCGCCGACGCCGGGGGCGGCCGGCGCCGAGGGCAGCACCACGGCGCCTCCGCGAGGCACCCGCGCCCCGAGGTCGTACAGTGCCCAGTTGACCACCTGGAACTGCTCGGGCGCGGCCCGGTGCTCCACGATCCGGTGCCGCAGGCCGGGCGGCAGCAGCGGCGCGAGGGGACGCAGCCCGCGCTCGTCCGGTGTCATCGCCTCGTGGACGATCACATGGATGCCCCAGGAGTGGCGTGCGCAGTCCCTCAGCAGGCGCCGCAGCGCCCGGTCCTCCGCGGGCAGCGGGTTGATCTCCCGGAAGCGCCGGCCCCCGACCGCGTCGTGGTCCCAGGGGGCGTCGGCGTCCTCCGGCCAGAACATGGTGGCGGGTGAAGGCCAGTCGAGGTCCCAGCTTCGGTCGGCCTCCGCGATCAGCGTCCACTCCTGCGTGCCGTCATTCTCGTGAGGCGCCCCGATGTCCAGGCGGGCCCGCACGACGACGTCGTCGGCCACGAGCCAACGGGCCTCGAAGGCGCGATGGGGCACGCCGTCACGGGAGCCCTCGAATTCGAGGTGGTCCTGGATGACGGCCCTGTCCTTCAGTTCCCGCAGCCGGTGCCGGACGGTGTCCTCGGCGTCCGGGCCGAGGTGGCGCCCGCGCGCCGGCCACACGGTGTCGGGAGCCGTGGCGGGGGCGGAGGGGGACTTTGCCATGAGGTCACTCTGTGAGGAATCGGGACGGGCGCGGTTCCCAGGGTGGTCGCGCCCGTCGCTGGGCCGGGGACGGAGGGGGAGTCGGGGGCATGATCGCTTCTTCCACCGTATGCCCCCTTCGGGGACGGTGCCGCACCGCATCGCCGCATCGTTTCTGCCGGCGCCCTGGGACGCATGAATCGATTGTCGCGGCAGTGGAATCAGCGGTGAAACCTTGAATGAACGCTCTTTTCAGTCGTAGAGTCCTGGCCATCACGTGTCGCCGACCGTAGGGGTACGCCATGGACCGCGCCCGTCTGCGTCAGCTCCTCGCCCGCGAGAGCGGCGAGGCCGAACGGCGCAACCCGCGTTCGCGGGCCGCACATGAACGCGCCGACCATCTCTTCGGCCGGGTCCCGATGACCTGGATGAACAAGACCGCGGGCGCCTTCCCGCGCTATCTCGCCACCGCACGCGGCGCCCGGGTCACGGACATCGACGGCCACGACTACATCGACTTCTGCCTCGGCGACACCGGCGCGATGGCCGGTCACTCCCCGGACGCGGTCGCGACGGCCGTGCACCGGCGGTTCGCCGAACTCGGCGGTGCCACGGCGATGCTGCCCACGGAGGACGCCGAGTGGGTCGGCGCGGAACTCACCCGGCGCTTCGGGCTCGCCCGATGGAGCTTCTCGCTGACCGCGACCGACGCCAACCGCTGGGCGATCCGGCTCGCGCGGGCGGTCACGGGCCGCCCGAAGATCCTCGTGAACAGCTACAGCTATCACGGCAGCGTCGACGAGTCGCTGATCGTCGTGGGACCGGACGGGCGCGGCATGGCCCGGCCCGGCAACGTGGGCGCGCCCTGCGACGTCACCCTGACCAGCCGGGTCGCCGAGTTCAACGATCTCGACCAGCTCGAGGGCGAACTCGCACACGGCGACGTGGCGGCGGTCCTCATGGAGCCCGCCCTCACCAACATCGGCATCGTCCTGCCCGCGCCCGGATATCTCGCGGGCGTGCGGGAGCTGACCCGTCGCACGGGCACCCTGCTGATCAACGACGAGACGCACACCTTCTCCGCGGGTCCTGGCGGCTGCACCGCGGCCTGGGGCCTGGAGCCGGATCTGCTCACCATCGGCAAGGCGATCGGCGGCGGCATCCCGGCAGGTGCCTACGGACTCTCGGCCGAGCTGGCGGAGCGCCTGCTGGGCCGGGAGGACCTGGACCTCGTCGACATGGGCGGGGTCGGCGGCACCCTCGCGGGCAACGCGCTCTCGGTGGCCGCGACCCGGGCGACCCTCGAACACGTCCTCACCGACGAGGCGTTCGCCGGGATGGCGAAGCTGTCCCAGCGGTTCGAGGACGGCGTGCGGTCCTGCATCGAACGGTGGGAGCTGCCGTGGTCGGCCAGCCGGCTCGGCGCCCGTACCGAGTACCGCTTCGCCGACCCCGCTCCGCGCACCGGCACCGACTCGGCGGCCGTCTCCGACCCCGAGCTGGAGGACTACCTCCATCTCTATCTGGCCAACCGGGGCGTGTTGCTCACCCCGTTCCACAACATGGCGCTGATGTGCCCCGCGACGACCGAGGAGGACGTCGACACCCACACCGGGCTGTTCGACACCGCCCTGGCCGAGCTGGTCGGCTGACCGGCATCGGTAGGCTGGGCCGCGGCTGCGACCGCCTGGAAGGAAGAGCGTGGACGAGATCGACCGGGCCATTCTGCGTGAGCTGCAGACCGACGGCCGTATCGCGTACGCCGACCTCGGCCCCCGGGTCGGCCTCTCCGCCTCGGCGGCCCGCCAGCGGTTGCAACGGCTCCTGGACACCAGGGTCGTCCAGGTCGTCGGGGTCACCGATCCGATGCGGATGGGCGGCCAGGCGATGGCCCTGCTCGGCGTCACGGTGGACGGCGACCCGCGGGCCGTCGCCGACGAGTTGGCCGCCCACCCGGAGGTGGTCTACTCGGTTCTGACGTCGGGCGGCTTCGATCTGTTCGTGGAGGTCGTCTGCGCCGGACCGCGTGAACTGCTCGACTTCGTGGGCGATGTGGTCCGGGTGGCGGACGGCGTCGAACGCGTGCAGGCCTTCCCCTACTTCGGCATCCACACCCACCGCTTCCTGTGGAACGTGGGATAGAGGATCTCTCGCGGTTTCTCCCGGCCCCACTCGCATCGGGGCGTGGCGAACGTGCCAAAAAACTCCCGCGTGAGGGGAGTTGTGCATGTTCTGCGCGTAGCGGGGCACACGGCTGGAAAATCGAGAGAGAGGGCCTCGCTGTGCTCGTTCCGGATCCGAAGGTGGTCAGAGGACTGCTGACCCGGTACGCGTCCCTGCGGATCGCGCTCGCCGAGAGGGACACGCCCGAAGGGACACGAGAACTGGAGGACGTCAGCTACACGCTGTGCGTCATGATG
Organism: Streptomyces sp. NPDC093261; assembly: GCF_044753645.1. Classification (NCBI taxonomy): domain Bacteria; kingdom Bacillati; phylum Actinomycetota; class Actinomycetes; order Kitasatosporales; family Streptomycetaceae; genus Streptomyces; species Streptomyces sp. NPDC093261. The sequence continues at coordinate 182,163 of NZ_JBIVNO010000008.1, read as the reverse complement.
GGCACACGCACGGTGCAGGAGGCAGTGGAGGTCGCGGACGCGCTGCTCGTCGCGGGCGCCGGGCACGAGACCCCGAGGCAGGCGGACGGGGAGAGTGGTCTGCCGGTGGCCGTCTGACCGCCTCGCCGGGTGTGCCGCGGCTCGGCCCGGGCCTCGGCTCGCGCCCGTGGCCGTGGCCGGTCCGGAGTCACCGCATGTGAGCGCCCGTGTCTTCGGTGCGGTGACTTTGGACCGGGATCATCAGGGCAGCAGCTTGTCGAACGCGGCCTGCCCCTCGGACGCGAGCTTCCGCTCCGCCCACGCGAGCGTGCTGGGGGTGATGTCCCTGCCCGAGGCGAGGACCAGATCCTCCGGTGAGGTCTCCGCCGGAACTGCGTGCAGCAGCTCGTCCGGCGTGGCACGGTCATCGGACGGACGACGTGACGCGTCAGGCTCTGACGTCGGCATGGTGTCTCCTATGCGAGTCGATCCGCAGTGGTGGCACCCGCGGTCGTCCCGAGGGCAGGACACCACCTCTTCCCTCACCTTTCATCGAGATGACGCCGCGCGCATCCCGAGGGGCGTGCCACGGGCGGCGACGGATCCCGGCACCCCGGCCATGACAGACGGAAAGTCAGGAATGGTATGCGGCCAGTGACCGGAGAGGCCGCGTCCCTCGACTACGGTTCGGCGTTCCCCGGGCCGTCCGCACGGGCCGCCGAGCCGCCCTGTGCGGGGTGCTCGGTGCCGGCCGCGGACGCCGAGACGCTACGCGCCATCCGCACCAAGGCGGCCTCGCACGCCGACACCTTCGTCGCCGACATGCCGCTCCACGCCGGGGAGACGCTGGTGTACGCCGACTACCGGGCGGGCTGGGCATGCGGGCGACGACCTCCGCTCCTGCGCCGTGAGTATCGTCGGACCGCGCAACCGCGTCAACCGGATCGTGGGGAAGCGGCCGCTGCTGCCCTGACGCACCGGCGCGGGTCCGGCGAGGTTCACCGGGCACTGGGCTTGGGGCTCGGGGCGCGGGGCCGGACGATGTCTAGCACGGACATCATTCCCTTGTCCTCGTGGTTGAGGATGTGGCAGTGCAGCACTGTCCTGCCGATGAAGTCGGTGAAGTGGACGCGCAGGACGGCGACCCCGCGCGGGGGCACGTTCACGGTGTCGTACCAGGCCCGGGAGGGCGGCTGGGCCTTACCGTTGACGCTCATCAGCTGGAAGTCGTTGGTGTGGAGATGGAAGCTGTGGGCCTCGTCCGCGTCGTTCCGGACCGTCCACTCCTCGACCGTGCCCAGGGTGGAGGTGAAGTCGGTCCGGCGGGGATCGAACGCCCGGCCGTTGATGAAGAACTTCGTGCCCGCCTTGTTCTCCGTGTAGACGATGGTCTTGCGGGCCGCGATCTGCGCGCGGGTCAGGTCCTCGTGCGGGACGAAGTCGGTCGGGAGGGTGGCCGGTGTCATGGGCGTGCCGCTGGTGACGACGGTCGCGAGGTCGGCCCGGGGGAACCTGTTCCCGGCGGGCCCGCTGTCGTAGGGGAGGGTCTCAAGCCGGGCGGTGCCGGAACCGCCGGCCTGGACGAGGACGTCGAAGCGGGCGCCCGCCGAGATGAGCAGCGTGTCCTGGGCGTAGACCTTGCGCACGGGAATGCCGTCCTGGGCGATCACATGGAAGCGGGTGCCCGGGAGATGGAGCCGGTAGTAGATGTTGGCGCCGATGTTGGCCAGTCGCCACAGCTGTGTCTCGCCCGGCCGGAGGGTGATCACCGGAGTCTGCTGGCCGTTGACGGTGCGCTGGGTGGGCGCGCCGATGCTCAGGGGGCGGGTCTTGATCGAGTCGCCCTGGACCTGGAAGTCCTTGAGCGCGATCGTGTGCTCGGTGATGCCGCGCAGTGACGCCGGCAGGTACTCCTGAAGGCTGTCGACGATGAGGATGCCCGACTCACCGCCGGCGACCTGCGGGGCGGACAGCGTGTCGGTGTGGGAGTGGTACCAGTAGGTGCCGACCGGCTGGTTGTGCGGGATCTGGTACGAGTAGTGGTACGCCTGCCGGTACTTGATGGCGAGAAAGATGTCGTCCGAGGGGGCCCGCGGTGAGACATGAAGGCCGTGCGTGTGCAGATTGGTGTCCTCGTCGATGTTGTTCGTCAGGGTGAGGTCGATGCGGTCGCCGGGCCGCACGCGCAGCGTGGGTGGCATATACGCGCCGTTGTAGGTGGTGGCGTACAGCCGGCGGTCACCGACCTGGACCCTGCGCCGTTCCACGACGAGGTTGACCTTCAGAAGACCGTCGTGGCTGACCAGTTCCGGAGGGTCCTGCAGCCGTGGGCCCAGGCCGGCGGCCGCGGGGCCGTCCTGCCCCGCGGGCTCGTGCGGTCCGTCGATCGGCCCGGTCGGGGACCCGCCCGTGCAGCCGGCGAGCCAGACCGAGGCGAGGGCCAGGCCGACCACCGACCGGATCAGCGGAGAACGAGTAATGGGCCCGAACACATCTCTCCCCAGAAGAGCCGTGTGGCCGCGCGGGTGACGCCCGGCCCGAAGTGCCGTCGGGCGTCGACGGCCCGTCAGCCGGAGCGTAGGCAAGAGCGTGCCCTGGTCCGCACCGCCGACGCGCGGACGGTGGCGGCATCCACTCAAACAGCAGCAGTAGGCGGTTCGGCCGCGGGGCTCGTGCACCGTCCCCGGGGTGGACCCTGACGCGTCAGGACACGACGTCGACCAGGGCGGCCGGCGCGAGGCGGGTGAGCCCCGCTGCCGCGGCCCCTCCGGGCTCCGCCATAGAGGGGTCGCGGCGGATCCCCGGCATCAGGGCGGGCACCTCGGGCCGGGTGCCGTAGAACTCCGGCGTCACATACGTGCCCGCCGACGGGCCGGCGACCGGCGGGCGGGCCACCCGGGCCGAGGACCGCTGAGGGCACGGCCCGGTCACCGGCTCAGCGCCGCCCGTGCCGCCGTGAGTGCCTGTTCGCCGTAGCCCCGGCCGAACAGGACCGTGTGCACCAGCAGCGGGAACAGCTGGTGCAGCGCGATGCGGTCCGCCCAGCCGTCGGCCGGCGGTGCCGCCTGTTCGTAGCCCTCCAGGATCTCGCCGAGACGAGGGCATCCGAAGAGGTGGAGCATCGCCAGGTCGGTCTCGCGATGGCCGCCGTGCGCCGCCGGGTCGATCAGCCAGACCTGTCCGTCGGCGCCCCACAGCACATTGCCGTTCCACAGGTCGCCGTGCAGTCGCGCCGGCGGCTCGGCGGGGCCGGCCAGCGCGGGCAGTCGCTCGCAGACGTCCTCGACCACCGCCGCCTCGGCCGGGCGCAGTGTGCCGGCGTCGACGGCACTCCGCAGGTAGGGCAGCACCCGGTGCTCGGCGTACCAGGTCGGCCAGTCCGCACCTGGAACATTGCGCAGCGGCGCCAGACCGATGGTCGCGTTCTCGGGGCCGCCGGGCGGCGGCGCGCCGAACGCGGGCGCCCCGGCGCGGTGCAGTGCGGCGAGGTCGCGGCCGAAGCGAATCGCCGCGCGGGCGCTGGGCCGGCCGGGCTGAACGCGGTCCGTCACCAGCCGGTGCCGGTCGTGGCCGTGCACGGCAGGGACACGGACCGCACCGGCGTCCGCGAGCCAGCGCAGCCCCGCCGCCTCGGCCCGCAGCGCGTCGGGGTCGTCGCCCCGCTTGACCATCACGACCCGCCCTGCGTCCAGGGTGACCTCGGTGAGCGACCCGGACACCGGGCGTTCACCGGTCACCGGGCGCCCGGTGAAGCGGGCCGCGGCGGCACCCTCCGCGCTCAGCACGCCATGTCTCCTTCCGGGTCCTTCCGGCCGAGTGGAACACCGCTGGAGAGCCATGGGGCAGCGGTCCCGGACGCCACCGTACGCCCCGGTCCGGCCCGTGTGGGCCAAGGGCGCCGGCCGTCCCGATGGCGAGACGGCCGGGACCGGACCATCGGCCCGCCTGGCACCCGCGGGGCGGTCGTCAGAGCATGAAAGGGACCCGGCGGGGCACTCGGCCCGCTGTCGCAAGGGGAGCGGCGGCCGGAAGTCCCGCAGGGGCTCTCGGTGCCCCTCGGGGCAGGGCTGGGCGCGGGTCCCCTGCGCCGGCGCCGTATGCAGGAATCCTCCGTGCGGAAGGAACATCGCGCTCATGACGCCGATGACGCCGGCCATGCCCACAGCACCATCCCTGCCGCAGGAGCCCCTGTCCGGGCCCGGCGCCCGAGGCGTTCCCGCACGTGGCGGCTCTGGCCGCGTCACCGTCGCGATCATCACCCGCAATCGCCGCCAGAGCGTCCTGCGCACCCTGGACCGGCTGGCAGCGCTGCCCGAGCGGCCCGCGGTCATCGTCGTGGACAACGGTTCCCACGACGCGACCGTGGCGGCGGTGCGCGACCACCCTGTGGGGGCACGCGTCCTGGCCACCGGGCGCAACATGGGCGCCCTCGGCCGCAATCTCGCGGTGCGGTGCGCCACCACCCCGTACGTGGCCTTCAGCGACGACGACTCCTGGTGGGCCCCGGGCGCGCTGGAGACCGCCGCGGACCTCTTCGACACGTATCCGAGACTGGGTCTGCTGGCGGCCCGCACCCTGGTCGGCCCGGGCGGCGTCGAGGACCCGCTGAACTCCGTCCTCGCGAACTCTCCGCTGGCGCTCGCCGCCGACCTGCCCGGCCGCCCCGTGCTGGGCTTTCTCGCCTGCGCGGCGGTGGTCCGCCGCGGGGCCTTCCTCGAAGCCGGCGGCTATCATCGCGTGCTGTTCTTCGGCGGCGAGGAGACGCTGCTCGCCTACGATCTGGCGGCCCGTGGCTGGGGTGTCACCCATGTGCCCACGGTGACGGCCCATCACCACCCCGCGCGCGGCGGGCGGCCCGGCCGCTCGGCCGTCCAGCGGCGCAACGCGGTGCTCACCGCCTGGCTGCGGCGACCCATGGCAGTGGCTCTCCGCCACACCGCCGGCCTGGCCGCGGCGGCGGTCCGCGGCGAGCGCGGCGCCGGGGCGGCCCTGTGCGGAGCCCTCGCCCGGCTTCCCGCGGCCCTCGAGGACCGCGAACCGTTGCCCGCAGACATCGAGCACGCGGCCCGTCTGCTGGACCGGCCGGACCCCTGACCGCCGAGGAACGGAGACAGGCGGAGCGGACATGAGCGAAGACGTCCCTCACCGGCACACGGCCTCCGTCCGCGGCGGCGGCCCCGCCGGCCGCGCGCGGGGATCCGTGGCCGGAGACGGTGACGGCCGCGCCGACCCCCGGACGACCGTCGTGGTGATCACCCGCGACCGCCGCCCCGAACTCCTCCGTACGCTGCGCACGTTGCGGGAGCTCCCGGAGCGTCCCGAGGTCGTCGTGACGGACAACGGGTCGGGCGACGGCACCCCGGAGGCCGTCGCCCGCCAGTTTCCCGAGGTGCGGCTGCTGCGGCCCGGGCGGAATCTGGGGGCGGTCGGCCGCAACCTCGCGGTGCGGTGGGTGCGGACGCCCTATGTGGCGTTCTGCGACGACGACACCTGGTGGGAGCCGGGCTCGCTGCGGCGGGCGGCGGACCTCCTCGACGCCCACCCGACGCTCGCCGCCGTGACGGCTCGCATCGTGGTCGAGCCGTCGGGGGAGGAGGACCCCGTCGTCGCGGAACTCCGGGACTCACCCCTCGCCGGTCCCGACTGGCTTCCCGGCCCCGCCCTGGGCTCGTTCCTCGCCGCCGCCACGGTGATGCGCACCAGTGCCTTCCGGTCCGTGGCCGGCTTCCATCCCGGGTTGTGGCTGGGCGGCGAGGAGGAACTCCTCGCGACGGATCTCCTGCGCCGAGGCCACTGGCTGAGCTACGTACCAGAACTGACGATCCATCATGCGGCGTCCCCGGTCCGGGACAGCACCGAACGACGCGTCCTCGGCCTGCGCAACACGCTCTGGTTCACCTGGCTGCGCCGGCCCTGGCCGTCGGCGGCGCGCCGTACCTGGTACCTGGCGCGCACCGTGCCCCGGGACCGGGCGTCGGTACGCGCGTTCCGGCGGGCGCTGGCGGGGCTGCCGTGGGTGCTCCGGCAGCGTGACCCGGTACCGCCCGGCCTCGAGGCCCGGCTGGCGGCCCTGGAGCGGGCGCGACGCCACTCCCCGGCCCGCCGGTACATCGGCTGAGCGCGTCGGCGGTCCGTCCGGGGGAGCGGTGGGTGGACGCCGTGCGTCCGGGGGAGCGGTGCGTGGACGCAGTCCGTCCCAGGGAGCGTGGGCGGGGATGCGGTCAGGGCCGTACGTGAGGGCGGGCGTGGATGCGGTCACGGCCGTACGTGAGGGCGGGCGGGGATGCGCTCACGGCGCGGCGGCCGGAACCCGGTCCCGGCCGCCGCTCCCCGTGCCCCGGGTCACTCGTTCTCGAAGATGGCCTTGCTCACCTCGGCGGGATTCTGGAATTTCTTCTTGCCGAGGTGGGAGATGCGCTCGGTGATCTCCTTGGGTGCATGGTTGTTCTGGGCGACCTTGGTGAGCTGCTGGGTGTCGGCCGGGTAGTCCGCGCCCGACAGTGCCTTCTGCAGTTCGGTGGGGCTGACAGCCGCCATGGCTCCTCCCTGGCGGTGAGATGGTTGTCCTACGGTTCGACCGGCGCCCGCAGGAGCGCCGGGACACGCCGAGTACCCGCGCCCCGCCGGGACGATGCGGAAGGGGTCAGTCCTTGTGTCCGCGGCCCGTGAGCGCGTCGCGGATCCGGTCGACGAGTCCGGCCCCGGGCGCGAGCAGCTTGTTGGCCGGCGGGGTGTCGGGGGCGGACGGATGCGGACGGGTCGGCGCCGTCTTCTTGGCCCGCCTGACCTTCTCGCCCAGATCGTCCAGTGCCTCCGCGGACGCCGCCGCCCGCAGCCGGGGGAAGAGGTTCTCCTCCTCGTCGGCCACATGCGAGCGGATCTCGGCCATGAGCATGCCGATGAGCCGGTCGAATTCGGGATCGTCGGCCTCGTGGCTCTCCAAGTCCTTCATGATCCGCTCGGCCTTGGAGTGGTCCTCGATCTCCTTGTCGGCGATGGCGTCCCCGTCGGCCACGTACTCGCGTACGGCGGGGTAGAGGTAGGCCTCCTCGGCCACCGAGTGGCGGACGAGTTCCATGGTGGCCTGGTCCGCGTAGACCTTCCGGTCCTTGTCCCCGGGCGACAGAGCCTCGATACGGCCGAACAGCTCCTCCACCTCCCGGTGGTCGGTCACCAGCTCGTCGATGACGTTTCCTCCGTGTCCCACGATGCGCACCTCCACTGCGATACGACGATGGCCCCCGAGAGCGGGCCGTCCCGGCACGCCGGGTGCCCCGGCCGGCCTCCGTCTAACGGGTTCTCGCGGGCAAGGCGTCCGTATGGCCGATCTGCCGCGTACCGGCACGGCGCGGGGCCGGCGAAAGCGCGCCGGGTGGGTGGGGCGCAGGGGGCGCGGGTACTCGTCGGGCCCGTAGCCACTTGTGGACACGGCGCCGGAAAGGGGTGAGACGGGATGAGCGACATACGGAGTGCCGCGCGCCAGGCGGGCCGGATCAGGTCGCGCCTGCTCGGCATCTACCTCAACGACCATCTGGCGGGCTCGACCATAGGGACCCGCCGTGCGGCGCGCCTGGCCCGGTCGCTGCGCGGCTCTCCCTACGGGGTGACGCTCGAGGCGATCGCGGCCGAGATCGAGGAGGACCGCGAGGTCCTGCTCGCGCTGATGAGCAGGCTCGGGATTCCGGCGCGCAGCTACAAAATCCTGGCGGGGGGTGCGTTCGAGCTGGCGGGCCGCCTGAAGAGCAACGGGCGTCTCGTCGGCCGCTCCCCGCTCACCACACTGGTCGAACTGGAGCTGCTCCGCCTCGGGGTCGAGGGGAAGGCCGCCGCGTGGCGGACGCTGTGCCGGGTCGCGGAGAGTGACCGGCGTCTGAACCCGGAGCAACTGGACCACCTGATCGAACGGGCACAGGGGCAGCTACGAACGCTGGAGGACCTGCGTCTGCGGCAGGCAGAGGAAACGTTCCTGGCCACCTGACACGTACCGGAGGAGGCACGGATGAGCGAGAGCACACCTTCGCAGGCGGAAGGCGAGCGGTTCCCGGACGAGATCGGCGACCCCGACCAGCCGCCGCGCACCACCCCCTCGCAGGCCGAGGGCGAGGACGACGAGGCCGACGAGGACGTCGCTTCCTCCGGGGGCGACGTCCGGGACTGAGGGGCGCGCGGCATCTGTGTGAGGCACCCCACACGCCGGTCCGGGAGGAACGGCAGGAACACAAGGCGCGGCAAGTCGGCCGGGCCTTGTGAGCAAGTGCACAAGCAGCGGCAAGTCCCTGATTCCGTCGGGGACTTGCCGCTGTCCCGCCGCCCTGGCCGAGGCCCCACAGTGGACGACCCGGCGGTCCGTTCCCCACGATGAAGTAGTCGTCCTCGCGGGGCCCCCGACGGGTCCCGGGCGAGTACGCACGCCGCAAGATCCGGTGGAGCCACCGCGCAGCGCAGCCCGGTTACCCGAGCTCCCGCCGATTCGTCTACGGGAGCGTTTCCGAGTCATCACTGTGCCTTTCCCTTCCTCCTCCGCCGCTTCGGCCCGCCCTGCCTCCGTTCCGTCCTCTTCCGCCCCGCCGCCCACCGCGTCCGCCTCGCCATGGCGGTCCCTGCGGTACCGCAGCATGCGCTGGTGGTCCCTGGCGAACTTCGTGTCGAACGCCGGCACCTGGATGCAGCTCACCGTGCAGAACCTGCTGGTCCTGAAGATCACCGGGTCCGCCGCCGCCACCGGGCTGTCGATCTCCGTGCAGGCCGCCCCCGCACTGCTGGTCAGCCTGCTGGGCGGTGCCGCCGTCGACCGCTGGCACCGAAAGCTCACCGCCACTGTCAGCCAGGTGCTCCTCGGCACCGTCGCCTTCGCGACGGCCGCCCTGGTGGCTCTCGGCCGGCTCGACCTGCCGGAGCTGCTCGCGCTGGCTGCCGTCACCGGTCTCATCGCCACCGTCGACGCTCCCGCGTGCGCCCTGCTGGGCAACGACCTCGTGCGCACCGAGGACGTCCCCTCCGCCATCGGAGTGGGGTCCCTGGTGCACAGCGCGGGCCGGCTCGCCGGTACCGCGCTCGCCGGTGTGGCGGTCGCGTTCTTCGGCACGGCCGCCGCCTATGCCGCCAACGGGGTGTCCTTCCTGTTCGTGGCGTCGGTCATCCCGTTCCTCCGACCGGTCGCCGGCTCGGGCAGGCAGGCGGAGTGCCGCGCGCCCGCGATCCCCGAGCAGCGCGGCAACCGGGCCCCCGCCCAGGACATGACCGTGCGCGAGGGCCTGGCCTTCTTCATGCGCCGCCCCCGGCTGGTCGCCCTCGCCGGCATCACCGGGCTCAGCGCGATCTTCGGGCGGAACTACGGCCTGACCCTCGCCGTGCTCGTGACCGGGCCGCTCGCGGGCGGTGCCGGAGCATTCGGCACGGTGTCCACCGTCCTCGCCGTGGGCGGCATCCTCGGCGCGGTCCTCGGCGCCCGGCTGCGCCGCCCGTCGGTGCGGCTCGTGGGCACCCTGGCCGCCGCCGGAGGCCTGCTGCAAGTCGTGGCCGGGCTGTCGCCATCGCTGGCCGTACTGCTGGTGCTGGTGCTTCCCATGGCCGTGGTGGAGACCATCTCCGACACCGCGGGGACGACCGTGCTCCAGACGGACCCGCCCGCCCATCTGCGCGGACGTGTCCTCGGCGTGTGGGGCACCATCAGCACCGCCTGGGGGCTGGGCGGTCCGCCCGCGCTCGGCCTGCTGATGGAGCTCGCGGGAGCGCGGGGCGCCCTGGTGGGCGGCGGCCTGGTCATCGCCGGGGCCACCGCGGCGGGCTTCGCCCTGCGCGGCCGGCGCACCGCACCGACGGTGCTGCTGCGCACCGAGGCCGGCGAGGTCCCGGCGCGGCCGGAACTGAGCACGGCCGCCTGAGTCCAGCGGGCGGGGCAGCCTGCCTCCGGCCGTCAGCCGGGGCCGCCACGCCGCATGGTCGCTCTCCTACGGCACCGCGCACGTCCTCTACCCCGACGCGGACCCCGAGCGCTGCACAGCGGCGCCGGTCCCGCGTCGGCTGCCGGTGACCGGGCCCTGCCGAGTGTCCAGCAGCTCGCGGACCGCCTCCACGACCTCGCCCACGGTGATCCTCAGCAGCCGTTCGTCCGGGACCCGTCCATGCGCGTCCCCCGGCCGGGCCGAGGCGTCGTCCCCCGGGCTCCACAGCACCCGGTGCCGGGCGCCGGCGGGCGGTCCCCACAACCGGGGGGCTATCGGGCCGAACAGCACCACCGACGCGGTCCCGAGCGCCGTGGCCAGATGCGCGAGCCCGGTGTCCCCGACCACCACACAGCGGGCCCCCGCCACGAGGGCGGCCAGCCGGTCGAACGGAATGTCCCCCGCGCCCCCCAGCACCGCGGACGCCGGCAGCCCGGCCTCCGCGGCCACGAACCGGGCGAGCGGGCCCTCCCCGGCGCCCGCGGTCACGACGACCTCGTGACCCCACCGGCGCACTTCCCTCGCCACGGCCGCGAAGCGCTCCTTCGGCCAGCACCGGGCGGCGGCGTCGGCGCCCGGGTGCACCACGACGGCTCCCGGCGCGGGGGAGGGGGCCGCGGGTGCCGGGATCCCGAGCTCGTCCGGGTCGGCCCCGATGCCGTACCAGCCCAGCAGCCGGCACCATCGCTCCCGTTCGTGTTCGTCCTCCCGCCATACGGGACCGGCGATGTCGGGCGTCGCCGGGTGCGCGTACGCCAGGAGACGCCCGGGCCGCAGCCGCTGGAGCAGCAGATGGCTCGGCGGCCCGTTGCCGTGCAGGTCCACGGCGAGATCGGGGGGAGGCCCGGTCCAGGCCAGGTCGGCAGGTACCGCCCGCCCGGCCGCCGACGCCGGCAGCAGCCGGTCCACCAGGCCGGTCGTGGCGACCGTTCCGGACAGCCGCTCGGGTGCGGCGAGCACGATCTCGTGCCGGGGCAGATGCCGGCGCAGCGCCCGCAGGGCGGGCACCGCGGTCAGCAGATCCCCGAGCCCGAGCGCCCGCAGCACCAGCACCCGGGGCCGGCCGGGCCGCGTCGGTGTCCCCTGCCGAACCGTTGCGTTCACAGCTGCCTCTCCGCTCCGGGGGAACCGGGACTGCTCTGCTCTGGGGGAACCGGGACCGCGGGGCACACGCGGGCCTACGGCGGTCCCGGGGGCGCGGCGGCCTGTGCCGCCCGCAGGGCCAGGCGGGTGGTCGAGCGGCCGTCGAGGTAGGGCAGGACGACCGCCTGGCCGCCCCAGGCGCGCAGGGCCTCGGCCTCGGGGAGTTCCTGTACGGAGTAGTCGCCGCCCTTCACCCAGACATCGGGCCGCAGCCGCCGCAGCAGCGACTCCGGCGTGTCCTCCTCGAAGACGGCGACGGCGTCGACGCTGCCGAGCGCCTCCAGAACCCGGACCCGGTCCGCCACCGGGTTGATCGGGCGCCCCGGCCCCTTGAGCCGGGTGAGGGACGCGTCGGAGTTGAGACAGACGATCAGGCAGTCGCCGATGCGCCGTGCGCTCTCCAGCAGGCCCACGTGCCCCGCGTGCAGCAGGTCGAAGCAGCCGCCGGTGGCCACCACCGTGCCGCCCCGGGCGCGCACCCGCTCCGCGAGGGCGCAGGCGTCGGTCCGCGGTGTGTCCACCCGCGGCTCGAGCGCCGTCCGCCACAGCGCCGGATTCCCGGCACCGCCCGCCGCCACGAACGCGGCGGCCTCGGCGACTCCGCGCTGCACCGCCTCCTCCGGCAGCGCCCCGTCCGCCAGCGCGGCGGCCGTGGTCGCGGCGAAGCAGTCACCCGCGCCGCACGGATCCCCGTGGGCCAGGTAGGGCGCGGGGACCAGCATCGGCGTGCCGGCACCGGGCCGGGCCAGCAGGGCGCCCCTTTCCCCCAGGGTCACGGCGACGCCGGCCGTCTGCCAGCGCTGCGCGAGTTCCGCCCCGCGCTCGGCGTACGCGCGCAGCGATTCACCTTCGCCCGGACACAGGGCGCGCGCCTCTGCGGCGTTGGGGGTGACCAGCCGCGCTCCCGGCACGGGAACGTCGCCCCGGGGATGGGGATCCCACACCAGCGGGGTACGCGAGGCCACGGCCGCCAGATGCTCCCGTACCGCGCTCGCGGTGCGCCGCCCGTAGTCGGCGACGAGCACGGAGTGGGCCTGTGCCAGGGCGTCCCGTACCGCGCCGTCCGGTTCGCCGGGTGTGCCGCCGCCCCGGTCGATCCGGACCAGGGGCCGGCCGCCCGCCAGCACCCGGGTCTTGACCGGCAGGCTGCCCTTCAGGGGTATCTCCACCAGCCGGACCCGGCCGCGCAGAGCCCGGCGTACGGCCTCGCTGGCGCAGTCGTCGCCGAGCGCGGTGACCAGGACCACCTCCCGGCCGCCGCGCGCCGCCAGCGTGGCGGCCAGCCCCGCTCCACCGGGATGGCGCCGGTCCTCGGTGACGTCGACCACCGGGGCGGGGGCGTCCGGGGACAGACGGGTGGCGACGCCCTCGATGTCCTCGTCGAGCAGCACGTCCCCCACGACCACGAGCCGGCCCGACCCCCTCACGACGCCCTCCGGTGGGATCCCACCGCACGCTGCCCCGCGCTCCCGGCCGACCCGGCGAGTGCCGTGTCGAAGCCCTCGCACAACAGGTGAACGGCGACGAGGTGGGCCTCCTGCACGGTCGCCGTGGCGTCGGCGTCGATGCACAGCGCCTCGTCGGCCGCCTCCGCCAGCGGATTGGGGCCCGGCCCGGTCAGCGCCCAGACCCGCAGTCCGCCCGCCCGGCCCGCCGCGGCCGCGGTGATCAGGTTGGTGCTGCGGCCGGAGGTGGACAGGAGCATGAGCACGTCCCCGGGGCGGCCGTGCGCCGTCACCTGGCGTGCGTAGACGTGGTCGAAGCCGTAGTCGTTGCCGATGGCGGTCACGCTGGAGGTCTCCGCGTGCAGCGAGATCGCCGAGAAGGCCGGCCGCTCCCTGTGATAGCGCCCCACGAGCTCGGCGGTCAGGTGCTGGGCCTGCGCGGCGCTGCCCCCGTTTCCGGCGGCAAGCAGCCGACCGCCGGCGGGGAGCACGGCCGCGAGCCGGAGGCCCCAGTCCGCGATCCGGTGCAGGCCGTCGCGGCGCAAGCGCACGAGCGCCCGCTCCAGTGACCGGCAGTGCAGCTGTGCGGCATCGAGTGCAGAGGATTGCGTTGATGGCGTCATGTCGATCGGGCGTACCGCGTCGCGGACGACGGCGGCCGGACCCGCACCTCCTTCGGACGTCGGTGCTCCGCGGTCGGTCGGGAACGCTGTCGCGGGCCGGGCGGCGGCCGCCTCAGATCACCCCCGTGATGGCGCGCTGGGCGTCCAGGACGGCGCAGTACGCCGTCTCGGTGGCCGCGGCGACCCGCCCCCAGCCGTACCTGCGGAGCACGCGACGGCGCCCCGCCGCGCCGCACGCCTTCCGTGCGTCGGGGTCGGCGAGCAGCTCGCCGACGGCCCGGGCGAGGGCGTCCGGGTCGCGGGGCGGCACCAGCCGCCCGGTGCTCGGGTCCGCGACCGTGTCCAGCTGGCCGCCCACCGCGCTGGCCACGACCGGCCTGCCGCACGCCATCGCCTCCAGCGGCACGATGCCGAACGGTTCGTAGTCCCCGGGGCACACCACCACATCGGCGCCGCGCAGCAGTGCGGGCACCTCGTGGCTCGGCACCCCGCCGATGAAGCGGACCCGGCCGGCGACCTGGGCCTCCGCGGCGATATGACGCAGCCGGCCTACCTCCGGATCCTCGTCGAGCCGGTCCGCCGGAGGCCCGCCGACGACGAGGAGCTCGGTGTCGGGGAGCAGGGCCAGAGCGGCGATGGAGACCGCCGTGCCCTTGCGGGGAACGAGGCGGCCCAGCTGGAGTAGCCGATGCCGGGCGGTCCCGGGCGCAAGGGCCGGACCGCGCGGGGTGAACCGTGTGGTGTCGACCCCGCACGGCACCACGTCGACCTTGCCGCTGGGGATGCCCATGCGGCCCAGTTCGACGACCTCGTCCCGGCAGGTGGCGATGACACGGTCGCAGCCCAGGCCCACCGTCGTCTCGTGGGCGATGCGCTGCGGGGGACTGGTGTCCGCGAGCTGCTGATGGCGTCGCTTCACGGTTCCGAGCGCGTGGTAGGTGTGCAGCAGGGGAAGTCCCAGTCCGCGCACGGCCCGCAGGGAGGCGAGCCCGGACATCCAGAAGTGGGAATGCACCACGTCGGGGGGCCGCACCCGCCACGTCCTGGCGAGGTGGTGCCCGAACTCCTCCATGTGGGGAAGGAGTTCGTCCTTCGGCAGCGGCTCGGGCGGACCCGCCGGGACATGGTGCACCTCGACCCCCTCGCACAACGCCACCCGGTCCGGCAGATCCGGGTCGTCGCGGCGGGTGTAGACGGTCACCCGGTGGCCCCGCTCGGCGAGGGCGCCGGCGAGATGGGCGACGTGGACGTTCTGCCCGCCGGCGTCCACCCCGCCCAGCATGGCGAGCGGACTGGCGTGTTCCGAGACGAGTGCGACGGAAAGGCAGCCGGGACCCTCCGGGGCGAAGGCGCCGGTGCCGAGGGAGCGGATGGAGGAGGTCATGAGCGGACCTCCGCCATCACGCGCTCCCAGTCGGCGAGGAAACGCTTGAGCCCGTACCGTCCCAGGGCCGCCTGGCGCGCGCGGGCGCCGTCGGCCGCCGCGGCTTCCGGTTCGTGCAGATAGTGCCGGGCGGCGCGGGCCAGGACGTCGGGGCGGGTGGACAGCGTGCCGGCACCGTGTGGGACCGCCTCGACCACCTCCGTGGTGGCGAGCGCCACCACGGGCATGCCGAGCTGCATGGCCTCCAGGAGCGACAGACCGAGGGACGTCCAGCGCACCGGGTGGAGATAGAACCGGCGCTCCGCCATGGCCCGGTGCAGCTCCGCCTGGGGCAGGTCGGCACTTCGGCACCGCTCCTCGGGCAGGCCGAGAAAGGTGGCCAGGCCTTCGGTGCCCATGCCGAAGACGTCCAGCGCGGCCGCCTCGGCCAGCGCGGGCAGCAGGTCCGTGCCGGTGTGACGGCCGCGTCGCACCGGCTCGTTGACGACGACGGCCCCGCGGGCCAGCCGGCCGGTGTACTGGTGGCCCGGGTCGACGATGCCGTGTTCGATCACCTCGGTGCGCGTGCCACCGGAGTCCCAGAACAGCCGGTTGAAATGGGTGACGTGAACAAGGGTCAGGTCCGACCGGTCCGCGAAGGGGTGCCTGGTGTCGGGGACGTCTCCCCCCGGGGCGTTGTGCTCGAGGTAGACGGCGGGTACGTCACGGCCCGGACGGCGGCCGCCGAGCCAGCGCTCGGCGAGTTCCTGCTCGTGCGGCCGTTGCAGCAGGACCAGATCCACCTCCGTGTCCCGCAGTTCCTCCGGCGTCACCTCCCGCGCCGAGGCGGGCCAGGAGAACGTGCGGGCCCGCCCGCGCCCGTCCGGATCGCGGCCTGGTGTCACGGGAACGAGGTAGGTGTGGGGGCCCTGGACGAACGCCGTCGTCCAGGAACCGTGCACATGCCACAGCAGGATGTTCATACGGTCGCTCCTCGTTCCGTTTCGGAGCCGCCGCCGGGGCCGGGCACGTCCCCCGGCTCCCGCGGCGTCTCCGTGTCGGGATTCGCCCCGTTCTTCTTCCTCGGTGTCCGGTCCCCGGGGGCTGTTCCGCTCGGCTGGTCCTCCCCCAGCGCGGCCACGGCGGCCAGCACCTCGGCGTCGCTCACCCCGTCGAGACAGGGGTGACCCGGCACGGGACACCGACGTGCCCTGGTGCCCGCGCACTCCGCCGTCTGGTCCCCGAGCAGCACATACGGCACTCCGTACGGGCCCCACCGCTCGGCGGGTACGACCGGTGCGAACGCCGAGACCACCGGTGTCCCGACCGCGGCGGCCAGATGCGCGGGGCCGGTGTTGCCGACCACCACGACCCGTGCCCCGGCCAGGACTCCCGCGAGGTGCCGCAGGTCGGTGGCGCCACCGAGGTCCAGGCCGTGGTCTCCCGCCACCTTGGCGGTCAGGTCCCGCTCCCCGGGGCCGCCCGTGACCACGACCCGGTGGCCCTCGGCGGCGAGGGCGGCCGTGACCCGGGCCGCGCGCTCGGCGCTCCACGCCCGGGCCGGTACCGCGGCCCCGGGGTGCATCACCACATAGGGCCCGGAACCCGTCAGATGCCTGGTGTCCGGCGGAGTCTTCACGCGCAGCGCCCCGTCGTCGCCCGGCGGCAGCGCGAACCCGGCGTCCTGGGCCAGGTCCAGCGCGGCCAGCGCCTCGTGCCGGTGCGCCGGCCGGCGGTGCCGCAGATCCAGCAGGGCGCCCGGGTAGTCCTCGCTGTCGGCACCTGTCCAGCCGACTCCGGCCAGCTTGAGCAGCAGCGCGATCGGCAGCGGGCTCTGGTGGTAGGAGACCAGCACCAGCGCCCGGTCGAAGCGGCCGGCCGTCAGTGTCTGGAGAACCCGGCGTGTCGCCGCGGGGGTAACCGGCGGTGGTTCGAGGCCCACCCACGGGGCGTCGTAGACCAGCACCTCGTCCACGCCCGGGAGCAGCGTCCCCGCCTGGGCTCCGCGCGGCCCGCACAGCAGCGCGGTGTAGGCGGAACCGGCCGCGACGGCGCGTACCGCGGGCCCGGCCAGCAGCACGTCCCCGGCGCTGTCCAGGCGGACCACCAGGGTGCGGGGGAGCACACGGCGGCGCGTCATCGTGTCTCCCCTCCGGCCGGGCGGAAGCGGTCGAGGCCGCTCCCGGCGGCGCCGCTGCCTCCGGCCTCGCCGCGGCCTCCGGTCCCGCCGAAACCCGCAGTTCCGCTCGGGCCTGGGGTCGTGCTCGGTCCTGTGGTCCCCGTCGGTCCTGTGGTCCCCGTCGGTCCTGTGGTCCCGTTCGGGCCTGTGGTCCCGTTCGGGCCTGTGGTTTCGCTCGGGCCCATGGCTCCGCTCAGGCCTGTGGTCGTGCTCAGGCCCGTGGCCCCGCCCGGCGAGGCACCCGCCCTGAGCGCCGCCCCCCGAACGGGTCCCGGACCCGAAGCCAGGACGAGCCGCACCGCCGCGAGCAGATCGCCGGCCGTCTCGTCGGCGGCCTCGACCTCCCCGGGGAGGGTCACGGGGGTCGGGACCAGCACCCCACGGGCGCCCGCCGAGCGTGCGGCCGCCATATCGGCGCCGATGTCCCCGATGACGACGGTGTCCTCCACCGCGACACCGAGGCGTGCACACGCGGCCGTCACCAGGCCGGGAGCGGGCTTGCGGCAGGCGCAGCCGTCGTCGGGCCCGTGCGGGCAGACGGCCCAGACGTCGAAGGGGCCGAGCAGGTGCTCCACCCGCAGGCGCACCGCCTCCACCTCGTGGCGGGTGAGCAGCCCCCGGGCCACGCCCGACTGGTTGCTCACGACCCCGACCGGGATGCCGCGCGCCCGTACGGCGTCCACGGCCTGCCGCGCCCTGGGCATGGGCTCGACCCGCGCCGGGTCGCCGTTGTAGGGCACATCACGGACGAGCGTGCCGTCGCGGTCGAAGAGCACCGCCGCCGGGCGGTCGCCCGCAGGGGCGGGAGCGGGCCGCGGCCCGCCGTACAGCCAGGGCACGGAAGCCGGACGCGGGAGCGCCGTCGAGTGCCGGGCCGGGAACCAGGGTCCGGTCATGGGCGCACCCGCTCCCGGGCCGGTCGGCGCGGATCCCGCGGCGGCGCACCCGCCTCGTAGACGGCGAGCGGGGAGGTGTGCCGGTGCACGATGTGCCCGCGCAGCCAGTGCCAGACGGCGGCCGGCGGGATCGCCACGCTGGTCAGCGTCATGGTGGTGACCTCGTTGCGAGTGCGCGGTCCAGCAGCGATCCGCGACAGGGCGAACTCGGCGGTGCCGGCCAGCCATGCCGCCGCACACATCGTGGCGGCCCGCGGCCGGCCGAGGACGGCGCAGCAGAGCGTCGCGGCGGCCGCCGCGGTCACGGCGAGGTGCCCGGGCAGACGCCCGCGCGGTGCGCCGGCCCGCCTCCACCAGCGGGCGCCGTGCAGCCGCGTCATGAGCACGTCGTCCGCGTTGCCCGCCTGGAGGCGTACCGAGACCCAGCGGTCGGCGGGGCGCACAGGATGCGTCGTGCCGCGCGCCCCCGCGCTCACCGTCCAGCCGGCGCCGATGACCCGCAGGGCCAGGTCCGCGTCCTCCCGGAAGGCGCGCCGGAACCGCTCGTCGAAGCCGCCCACGGCCTCCAGCGCCCCGCGCCGGTAGGCCATGTCGGCGGTGATCCAGCGGGCGTCCGCGAGCCCGGCGGTGTTGCGCTCCCAGTCGGTCGGCCGCCGGTCCGGTGGAAGCGGCACGTCGATACGCGCGGTGATCGCGGCCGTGTCCACCGTCGCCTCGGCCAGATCCAGGGCGAGGTCGTCGGCCCAGGTGGGGCCGGGAACCACGTCGTCGTCGAGGAAGACGATCCAGGGCACGTCACCGGCGGCCCGCCACCCGTCGTTGCGGGCCGCCGCCGGTCCCCGGGCACGCCCCCGCACGACGGTGGTGACCCCGCGCAGAGGCGCGGGCACGTCGACGGTGAGCGGTGCGCCGCCGGTCTCGGGGCGGTCGTCGACGAGGACCACCCGCAGCGGCTTCGGGCCCCCGGACTCCGCCAGCGCCCGCAGACAGGCGCCCAGGCTCGGCCGGCCGAGCGTCGGTATCACCACCGCGTACGTGTCGTCGGTGTGGTCGGGGCGCACCGCCCCGCTCGCAGGCTCGCTCATCACACGTCCCCCTCGCCGTTGCCGCGGAAAAGGTCGCCCCGCCGGACCGCGTAGGGGCCGATGGCGAGGAGGTCGACGGGGGAGGAGCCGAAGCACTCCAGCGCGTCGCGTGGATCGTCCACCATGGGGCGACCCGCCGTGTTCAGGCTCGTGTTGACCACCACCGGCAGCCCCGTCAGCCGCTCGAACTCGGCGAGCATCCGGGCCAGCAGGGGCTCTGCGGCCGGGTCCACGGTCTGGATGCGGGCCGTCCCGTCGACGTGCACCACGGCCGGGATGCGGTCCCGCCATGCCTCGGCCACGTCGTGGACGAACAGCATGTAGGGGCTGGGCAGCGGTCCGTCGAAGATCTCGGCGGCGCGGGCGGCCCTCACCATGGGCGCGACCGGCCGGAACTGCTCCCGGCCCTTGACGTCGTTGAGCCGTTCGAGATTGCCCGCGTGGCCCGGGTGGGCCAGCAGCGAGCGGTGTCCGAGCGCCCGGGGACCGTACTCGGACCGGCCCTGGAACCAGGCGACGATCCCGTTGTCCGCGAGGGCCCGGGCCACGGTGGCGGCGATGTCCGGCGGGCGTTCGAACGGTACGGCGGCCGTCTTCAGCCATGCCCCCAGCTCCGCGTCCGACCAGTCCCGGCCCAGATCGGCGCCTGTCATGGGCTCCGGTGCGTCGCCCTGGCCGGCCGCCAGCAGCAGCGCGCCGCCCAGGGCGGTCCCGGCGTCACCGGCGGCCGGCTGCACCCACACCCGGCTGAAGGGCCCCTCACGGGCGATCCTCGAGTTGGCGACGCAGTTCAGGGCCACGCCCCCGGCGAGCGTGAGCACACTGTGGTGGGTCTTCCCGTGCAGCCAGCGCACCAGGTCCAGCAGCGTCTCCTCCAGCACCGCCTGGGCGCCGGCGGCCACATCCGCGTGGTCCTGGGTCCACGGCTCCTCGGGGCCGCGCGGCGGGCACAGTTCGTGCCAGGGCACCGCGGTGGCCCGGAACCCTCCGTCGCCCGTGGGGTACACATGACGGCGCAGCTCCGGCAGCAGGCGCCGCCTGCCATGCGAGGCGAGGGCCATCACCTTGAACTCGTCGGAGGAGCGCAGGAACCCCAGGTGGTCGGTGAGCTCCTCGTAGACCAGCCCCAGCGAATGGGGCAGCTCCTGCGCGTACAGGGGCTCGAGCCGGTCACCGACGCGGCGGGCGGCGAGATGGGACGCGCGCTCCCCGCGGCCGTCCAGGACCAGCACGGAGGAGTCCTCGGCGCCCGGCGCGGCGAACGCACCGGACGCGGCATGGGCCATGTGGTGCGGTACGAAGCGGACGACGGCGGGATCGAGGCCCGTAAGCGCCGCCGCGAGGAAGCGGGGCGCCTCGCGGGCGTAGGTCTGCCGGAGAGGGTCCCAGGGGTCGTCGAGTCCCATCGCCTCGGCGCTCCGGGCCAGGCGCGGGTCGTAGGAGTAGGCCACGGCGTCGAGGTCCTGGGGGCGCAGTCCGGCCCGTCGCAGGCACCACGCGGCGGCCCGCTCCGGGAGCTCCCAGGCGGAGAAGGGCACCGGCCGCTTTCCGTGCTTGCGCCGCGAGAACCGCTCCTCCTCGGCGGCGGCGACGGTCCGGCCGTCGATCACCAGGGCGGCGGCGGGGTCGTGGAAGAGGGCGTTGACTCCGAGGATGCGCATAGGGGAATCCCAGGTCTTTCGGCGATACGGTGAGCCGGTGCGGGAATCGGATGTCGCGGGTGTCGGCGCGTCGCGGCGGCGGTGCGGAGCCCCGGGCTGAGCCGGGGGAGTCCCATGGAGAGCCCGCGGGCGGACGCTCGCCCGGGTCAGCGACCGGCGCCGGCACGGAACCAGCCGATCGTGCGACGCAGGCCCTCCTCGGCCGGTACCTCGGGTTCCCAGCCGAGCTTGTCGCGGGCCAGCGTGATGTCCGGGCAGCGGACGGCCGGGTCGTCCGTCGGCCGTTCGACGAAGCGGATCTCCGACCGCGAGCCGGTCAGCTCGATGACGAGGCGGGCGAGGTCGAGCATGGTGATCTCGGTGGGGTTGCCGATGTTGACCGGGCCGCGCATGCCGTGCGCCGCCGCCGCGAGGATGCCGCGCACGGTGTCGTCGACGTAGCACAGCGACCGGGTCTGCCGTCCGTCGCCGGTGACGGTGAGGGGATCGCCGTCGAGGGCCTGCCGCACGAAGGTCGGGACGGCCCGGCCGTCGTGGCCGCGCATCCGCGGGCCGTAGGTGTTGAACAGCCGCACGATGCCGGTATCGGTGCCCTTGGCCTCGGCGTGGGCGGTGGTCAGGGCCTCACCGAACCGCTTGGCCTCGTCGTAGACGCTCCGCGGGCCGACCGGGTTCACATGGCCCCAATAGCGCTCGTCCTGGGGATTCTGCTGGGGGTCGCCGTAGACCTCGGACGTCGAGGCGAGGAGGAAACGGGCTCCGCTGCGCCGGGCGAGTTCCAGCGCGTGGCGCGTCCCGAGGCTCCCGGTCTCCATGGTGTGCAGAGGCAGCCGCAGATAGTCGGCGGGGGACGCCGGGGAGGCGAAGTGCAGGACGAGGTCGGGTGGCCGATCGATGGCCAGCCCCTCCGCCACATTTGCCTGCACCAGGGTGAAGCCCGGGCGGTCGAGCAAAGGGGACACGTTCTCCCTTCGCCCGGTGCTGAAGTCGTCCACACATGTCACGGCCGCGCCCGAGTCCAGCAGCGCGGCGCACAGGTGCGAACCGACGAATCCCGCCCCGCCGGTGACGACGGCGTGTTCCCAGTTCCGTGCCGAAGCGGTGACCATGCACATCTCCTCGCTCTGCGGCGACCGTGCGTCGGACCCCTGCTGCTGCCGGCGCCGGATCGCTGGTGTCCGGGAAGGCTGTCGAGTACCCCGATCAGCGTCCGTCGCCCGGGCGACGGAGGCTCGGTGATGTACGGCATCCGGGTGATTCACGCAGGGTGACCGTGTGCTCGCGCGAGGCCGTACCGGCCGGGATGCCCTCAGGGGCCGGATCCGCCAAGACATGGGGACGGAGTTTCACGCCGGCCGACTCGTTCCTGCCCGTCTCGGGCGCCCGTCGCGCCCCGTCCGGCGCCCCTACGACGTCACGGGCGGCGTATGGCTCAGCCTGTCACCGGCGTCCTGCGACCCTCCCCGGATGCTCGGCACCACATGGCTCAACCGCACCACACCCCACACGATGAGCCCGACCCCCAGGGCCTCCGGCAGAACCCACCAGCCGGTGCGGATCCGCTCGTCGAAGAGCGTGATGCCGAGCAGCAGGCTCACCGTGGCGTCCCCGATGGTCAGGGCCGGCTGGGAGGCCGCGAGCCAGCCCGCCTGGAGCGCGTTCTCCAGCAGCAGGATGGCGCAGACACCGGTCACCGCGAAGCCGTAGGTCTGCCAGGCGGCGAGGAACGCGGGCAGACCGGCCGTGTCGAACGTTCCGGTCGCCGACTTGAGCAACGCGGCGGTCAGGGCGTTGCCGATGGCCGAGGCCGCGGCCAGTACGGCGGCACGGAACAGCGGCGGGCGCCCGGGGCGGGCCAGGGCGACCGCCGCCGCCATGCTGCCCAGGCAGACCGCCAGGGCCGGGAACCAGCGGACCATGGGTGCCTGGTCCTGGACGCCGGAGGGGGCGGCGGCGCCGAGCACCAGCGCGAGGCCGGTCACCACGCAGGCGATCGCCCACCAGCCCGGGTTCGGCAGGCGCCGGCGCATGAGGCGGGCGGCGATCAGCAGGGCGAACGGCAGTTCCAGCACGAACAGCGGCTGTACCAGCGCCATCGGGCCGTTCACCAGGGCGAGCGCCTGGAACAGCGCTGCGCCGACGACTCCGCCGATGCCGAGCAGCCAGGCGGGCCGGTGGGCGAGCTCGAGCATCAGCCGCAGGCCGCCGCCACGGGAGACCGTGGACGCCGCCTTGCGCTGAAAGGCGGTGCCCATCGCGTTGCTGGCTGCTCCGGTGACCGCGAACAGCGCTGCGAGGACGATCACCTCTCCAGCATGCCCCGGTGCGCCGGGCCCGGCCTCTGGGCTGGTTGACCCGGCCTCCGGGCCGGTTCGGCGAGCCCGCGCACGAGCAGGGCCCTGCGGCGCCGCATGAGAACGTCAGGGCGGGGATACCCGTCGGGGCATGACACGGCAGCCGAAGCGGGGATACCAGGAACACGAGGCGGCTCACGACCGCGAACCGGCCGGGACGGACCGGGCGAGGGAGCCGGGCCCGGAGTCCACGGCCGCGCGGCCCGGCCCCGCCCCGGAGGTCGAACGCAGGGCGCCGGACACGCCCACCGAGCTGTCCGGACGGTCGTGGCGGGCGGTGCTCAAGGGCACGCTGCGCGAGTTCCGCAACGACGAGCTGACCGACCGGGCCGCGGCCCTCACCTATTACGGAGTGCTGTCGCTCTTCCCGGCCCTGCTGGTCCTCGTGTCCCTGCTGGGCACCGCGGGCAGATCCACGACCGACACGGTGCTGAGCAACCTCAGGCAGTTCGCCCCCGGCTCGGCCCGGGACATCATCACGCGGGCCGTGCACCACCTCCAGGGCCACAGCGCCACCGGGTCCGTGATGGCGATCGTCGGCCTCGCCCTCGCGGTGTGGTCGGCGTCCGGCTATATCGCCGCGTTCATCCGCGCCGCCAACGCCGTCTATGACATACCCGAGGGCCGGCCGTTGTGGAAGGTGCTCCCCATCCGCGTCGCCGTCACCGTGGTGCTCCTGGTGCTGGCCGTGATCAGCGCGCTGATCGTGGTCTTCACCGGCGGTCTGGCCCGCCAGGCCGGCAGGGCGCTGGGCATCGGGCACACGGCGCTCACGGTGTGGTCCATCGCCAAGTGGCCCGTTCTCGCCGTACTGGTGACGATCATGATCGCGATCCTGTACTGGGCCGCGCCGAACGCCAGGATCCCCGGCTTCCGCTGGGTCAGCCCGGGCAGTGTTCTGGCGCTCGTGATCTGGCTGGCCGCGTCCGGTGGGTTCGCGGTCTACGTCACCAACTTCGCCGCCTACAACAAGGCCTACGGCACCATGGCCGGCGTCATCGTCTTCCTGGTCTGGCTGTGGATCGGCAATCTGGCGATCCTGCTGGGCCTGGAGTTCGACGCCGAGACGGCGCGGCAGCGGGCGATCGCCGGCGGCCTTCCGCCCGACCAGGAGCCGTACACCGAGCCGCGCGACACCCGCGCGTGGGACGAGGAGGACCGACGCCGCCTGGAGTGAGGGACCCGGTTGGCCCCGGGCGAGGTGCGAGGAACCCGGGCCGGGCCGAAGCCGTCCGTCACAGAGTCGCCGCGTGGTCGGGCACATAGGTCTGGAGATCGCGCGGCGGACGCTCGTAGCCGGTCGACGCCGGCCGCTCCGGCAGTTCGAGCACCTGCGGCGAGACCTCGTGGTACGGCACGGAGGCCAGCAGATGGGCGATCATATTGAGCCGGGCCCGGCGCTTGTCGTCGCTCTCGACGACGTACCACGGGGCCTCGGAGATGTCCGTGTGCACCATCATCTCGTCCTTGGCCCGCGAGTACGCCTCCCAGTGGGTGATCGACTCCAGGTCCATCGGTGAGAGCTTCCAGCGCCGTACGGGATCCTCCAGCCGGCGGCGGAAGCGCTCCTGCTGGACCGTGTCGCTCACCGAGAACCAGTACTTGCGCAACAGGATCCCGTCCTCCACCAGCATCCGCTCGAAGATCGGGCACTGGCGAAGGAAGAGCTGGTGCTCCTCCTTCGTGCAGAACCCCATGACGTGCTCGACGCCGGCCCGGTTGTACCAGCTGCGGTCGAACAGCACGATCTCCCCGGCTGCCGGCAGATGCCCGACATACCGCTGGAAGTACCACTGGGTGCGCTCGCGCTCGGTCGGCTTGGGCAGAGCCGCGATCCGCGCCACCCGGGGGTTGAGGTGTTCGGTGACCCGTTTGATGGTGCCGCCCTTGCCGGCCGCGTCACGTCCCTCGAAGACCACGACCAGCCGGGCGCCCGCGGCCCGCACCCACTCCTGGAGCTTCACCAGCTCCGTCTGGAGCCGCAGCAGTTCCTTCTCATAGGTCTTGCGCGGCAGTGTCGCCGTCCCGTTGCCGGCCATGGCGCCTCCCGAGGTCGATGACGTGCGTCCCTCCCCGCCCGGCCGCGGTCCGAGCCGGGCGTGCCGCGCATCAGGACGCCACCGTACTGACCGCCACCGCGGCCCGCACGCGCGCTCTCGCCGCCGGCCGGCCGGCCCCGCGTGGCACACGGCGCCCGCGCGGCAGCGGCGTCGCCTCGCGGCACCGTGGGCCACGCCCGCGGGAGACGCGGCGCCCACGTGACCGGCGTCCCCCGACGGCACCGCGTGGCACAGTGGCGGTATGTGCGGCCGTTATGTCTCCAGCCGCGGTCCCCAGGAACTGGCCCGGCTCTTCCACGTCACCGACTGGCGCCCCGAGGAGGCCGTGGCACCGAGCTGGAACATCGCCCCGACCGACGAGGTCTGGGCCGTTCTGGAGCGGGCCCCGCGCACCGCGGACGACGCGGCGCCGGTGCGGCGGCAACTGCGCCCGCTGCGCTGGGGACTGGTGCCGCCCTGGGCCAAGGATCTGAGGACCGGCGCCCGGATGATCAACGCACGGATGGAGACCGTGCACGAGAAACCCGCCTTCCGCCGTGCCTTCGTCAGACACCGCTGCCTGCTTCCGGCCGACGGGTTCTACGAGTGGCAGGAGACACGGGCCATGGACACGGGCAGGACCCGCAAGCAGCCGTACTTCGTCCACCCCGAGGACGACCGGGTCATGGCGCTCGCCGGGCTCTACGCCTACTGGCGCGACCCGGCCGTCGAGCACGACGACGACCCCGCCGCATGGCTGACGACCTGCACCATCATCACCACCGAGGCCACCGACGCGGCCGGCCGGATCCACCCCCGCATGCCACTGGCCATCGCCCCGGACCACTACGACGCCTGGCTCGACCCCCACCACCAGGACCCCGACGGCCTGCGCGCCCTGCTCGTCCCGCCCGCGGACGGCCACCTCGATGCCCGCCCTGTCTCTACGGCGGTCAACGATGTGCACAACGACGGCCCTCGTCTCCTGGACGAGGCCGCGCCCTGACCGCCCGCGCCACGACTCCGGGGACGGACGATGACAACGGGACACGGCGCGTGCCGGGCGACCTGGTGGCCGACGGGGCCCGGCAGGGCGCGGGCGAAGCCGCGGTGCCCGCCATCAGGGCCTCCGCCCTGTCCGAGACCTGGACCAGGACCACCGAGCCGCCGATCAGCGCCGCGTACCGAACGGCCCAGCGCGGTGCCTCGAAGGAGGAGGACGATCCGCCGACCCCCACGACGACACGCGCGATGGCGGGAATCGCCTCCCTCGCCGTCCCGCCTCTCGCAGGTACGCGGTCGCGGCCGTCTTCCCCCCACGCTGCGAGACGGACGGGCCGACCGCCGGGAGGCGCGCCCGGGGACCGTGACGCGGCGAGCCCCGGGCCGAGCCGCGCACGGAGGGCCTCTCCGGCGGTCGCGGCCATGGCCACCCGGGATCACCAGTGCTACAAAGGGTCCATGGCGGACCGTTTCGCCCGGTTTCGACGCGTGTCGCCGCGGTCACTGATAGGCAAGAGCCCGCGAAGCGTCGCCGGGCAGGTCTTCGTTCTGCAGGTGGCGCTGGTCGTGCTGCTCGTGGCCTGCGCCGTGTTCGCCCTTGTGCTGCAGTCGGAGCGGGACACCAGCGCCGAGGCCAAGCGCCGTTCGGTGGCCGTGGCCGAGGCGTTCGCCCATTCCCCGGGCCTGCTCGCCGCGCTGCAGACACCCGATCCGTCCAAGGTGCTCCAGCCGCTGACCGAGGCCGCGCGCAAGGACGCCGGCGTCGACTTCATCGTGGTCATGGACACGAAGGGCATCCGCTATACCCACCCCCTGCCGAGCAAGATCGGCAAGCGGTTCGTGGGCACGATCGGGCCCTCGCTGGCGGGCAAGGTCTACACCGAGAGCGTGCACGGCCCACTCGGGCACGAGGTCCAGGCCATCGTTCCCGTGGAGAACCCCGCCGGAAGGGTGGTGGCCCTGGTCTCCGCGGGCCTGAAGGTCAAGAACGTGGTCAGCGAGGTGGACCGCCAGCTGCCGATCATCTTCGGTGCCGGGGCCGGGGCACTCGCGCTGGCCACCGGCGGGACGGCACTGATGGGCAGACGGCTGCAACGCCAGACCCACCGTCTGGCCCCGGACGAGATGACCCGGATGTACGAACACCATGACGCGGTGCTGCACTCCGTACGCGAGGGAGTCCTCATCCTCGGTGACGACGGACGGCTGCTGCTGGCGAACGATGAGGCCCGGCGGCTGCTGGAGCTGCCCCCGGACGCCGAGGGACGGTATGTGTCGGACCTGTCGGGCCTCGACCAGGAGACGGTGGCGCTGCTCGCCTCCGGCCGGGAGGCCACCGATGAGGTCCACTTCGCCGGCGAGCGGCTCCTGGCGGTCAACCAGCGGCCCACGGACCGGGGCGGAGGCCCCAAGGGGACCGTGGTCACGCTGCGCGACACGACCGAGCTCCAGGCGCTGTCCGGCAGGGCGGAGGTAGCACGTGAGCGGCTGAAGCTGCTGTACGACGCCGGGCTGCGTGTCGGCACCACCCTGGACGTGGTCCGCACCGCCGACGAGCTGGCCCGGGTCGCCGTTCCCCGCTTCGCCGACTTCGTCACCGTGGATCTCGCCGACGCCGTCCTGCACGGCGAGGAGCCGGCCGGCACGGCGACGGACATGCGGCGGGTCGCCGTGGCCGGCATACGCGACGACCATCCGCTGTACGAGAAGGGCCGGCTGATCGACTTCCTGCCCTCCACACCCCAGGCACGGGGCTATGGCACCGGCCGCTCGGTGCTGGTGACGGATCTGGCCACCGCCCGCGGCTGGCATGCGCAGGACCCCAAACGGACCAAGGACATCCTGGACTACGGCATACACTCCCTCATCGCCGCCCCGATCGCCGCCCGCGGCGTCGTGCTCGGCATGGCCAACTTCTGGCGTTCCAAGCAGCACGACGCGTTCGACGACGAGGAGCTGTCGCTGGCGGAGGAGCTGGTGGCCCGTGCCGCGGTCACCATCGACAACGCCCGCCGCTACACCCGCGAGCACGCCCTCGCGGTCACGCTCCAGCGCAGCCTGCTGCCACGGGCCCTGCCCGAGCAGACCGCCCTCGACGTCGGTTACCGCTACCTTCCCGCCCAGTCCGGGGTGAGCGGCGACTGGTTCGACGTGATCCCCCTGTCGGGCAGCCGGGTGGCACTGGCCGTGGGCGATGTGGTCGGCCATGGCCTGCATGCGGCCGCCACGATGGGCCGGCTGCGCACCGCGGTGCACAACTTCTCCACCCTCGACCTGCCGCCCGACGAACTGCTCAGTCACCTCGACGATCTGGTCGGGCGCATCGACCAGGACGAGGCGGGCACGGAGAGCGCCGCGGGCGTGGTGGGCGCCACCTGCCTGTACGCGATCTACGATCCCGTGACGCGCCGCTGTGTGATGGCGCGCGCGGGCCATCTGGCGCCCGCGCTGGTCCACCCCGACGGCAGCGTCACCTTCGCCGAACTGCCGGCCGGCCCGCCGCTCGGCCTCGGTGGCATGCCGTTCCAGACGGCCGAGCTGGATGTGGCGGAGGGCACCCAGCTCGTCCTCTACACCGACGGTCTCATCGAGGACCGCACCCGGGACCTGGACGTGGGCATGGAACTGCTGCGCGAGGCACTGGCCGGCCACCCCGGCCGGCCGCCGGAGGAAAGCTGCCAGGCCGTCCTGGACGAACTGCTGCCCGATCGGCCCAAGGACGACGTGGCGCTGCTCATCGCCCGCACCCAGCCGCTGCCGCCCGACCGGGTCGCCGACTGGGACGTGCCGCTCGACCCGGCCGCCGTCGCGCGGATGCGCGAGGCCGTGTCCCGCAAGCTCGACGAGTGGGGCCTGTCGGAGCTCGCCTTCATCATGGAACTCGTCCTGAGCGAGTTGATCACCAACGCGATCCGTCACGGCTCCGAGCCGATCCACGTACGACTGATCTACGACCGCACGCTGATCTGCGAGGTGGCCGACGGCAGCAGCACCTCACCGCATCTGCGGTATGCCGCGACCACCGACGAGGGAGGCCGGGGCCTGTTCCTGGTCTCGCAGATGACCGAGCGCTGGGGCACCCGGTACACGCCGCAGGGCAAGGTGATCTGGGCCGAGCAGGCACTGCCGTCCGCCGGCGGGCACGGTGCAGTCCCCGCCGGGGCCCTCGGCGACCTGGCGTTCGACGACGAGGAGTTCGGTGATGAGGACACGTCCCAGGCGCCGGGCTCCCGGGACGAGGCGTAGGCGCACCCGGGGTCAGGGGGCCGAGGCGGTGGGCGGCCGGTCGTCCGGTTCGGATTCCAGCGTCTGCTCGGCCCAGATGGTCTTGCCCCGGTCGGTACGGCGGGTGCCCCAGCGGTGCGCGAGCTGGGCGACGAGCAGGAGTCCACGACCGCCCTCGTCGGTGGCGCGCGAATGTCGCAGATGCGGGGCGGCGCTGCTGCCGTCGGTGACCTCGCAGATCAGCGTGCGGTCCCGGATCAGCCGTACCTGGATGGTGCCCCGCGCGTACCGGATGGCGTTGGTGACCAGCTCACTGATCACCAGTTCGGTCGTGAACGAGAGGGAGCCCAGCCCCCAGGAGGCGAGCTGGCGGTCGACCAGGGTGCGGGCGGTCGCCACGATCGCGGGATCGCTGGGGAAGGTCCAGGAGGCGATCCGGTCCTCGCTGAGGACACGGGTGCGCGCGAGGACCAGCACGACGTCCTCGCCGGGCCGGCCGGCCAGCTCCGAGTAGATCACCGCGTCACATGCCTCCTGCACGCTCGCGTGCGACTGGCCGAGGAGACCCTTCAACCGCGTGACTCCGTCGGCCGACGGCCCGCCGACGAGCCCATTGCTGTAGAGCGCGATCAACGTCCCTTCGGGGAGCTGCGACTCCCAGGTGTCGAACGCGGGGCTGCCGGTGCCGAGCGGGGGCCCGGGGGGCGCGTCGACCGGTGGCACATGTCCGTCGGGATGGACGAGAACCGGAGGCGGATGCCCGGCGCAGGCCACGTCGACCCGGCGGCTGGCGGGGTCGTAGATCACGCAGGCGCAGCCGGCGGTGTCGTACCGCTCGTCGCCGGGATCGTTGGCGGCCTCGGGCCGGCCCTCCTCGGCCAGACGGAGCATCAGATCGTCGAGGTGGGCCAGTATCTCATCGGGTGTCAGGTCCAGGGCCGCCAGACTCTGGGTCGCGGCGCGCAGCCGGCCCATGGTGGCGACGGCGCGCAGGCCCTCCCCCGCCACGGCCCCGACCACCAGCGCCACCCGCGCACCGGACAGCGGGATGACGTCGTACCAGGTTCCGCCGGCGTGTCCCGGCAGATAGCTGAACGCCACGTCGACGGCGCTCTGGGCGGGCAGTTGCCTGGGGAGCAGGCTGTTCTGGAGGGTGAGGGCCGCGTTGCGCTCGCGCGTGTAGCGGCGGGCATTGTCCACGCACAGGGCCGTCTGCGCGGCGAGTTCGGCGGCGACGGTCAGGTCATCCTGGTCGAAGGGGTCGGAGGTCTCGGACCGGTAGAGGCTCGCCACGCCCAGCACGACCCCGCGCGCGGCGAGCGGTACCACGATCAGCGAGCGCACGCGGCCGGCGCGGATGCGGTCCCGCCTGACCGGATCATGCGCGAGCCACTCGCCGTCTTCGTCGATCCGCGGTATCAGGCGGGGGCGAAGATCGGCCAGGGTCTGCGTGAGCGGTGTGGGGAAGCCGTACGAGGCTGTCTCGCCGACCTCGTAGGCGGGCTGGAGGGCGGCCGCCTCGGACGACCGGAACCCCGCGCGCCGGAAGGTGATCTCCCCTGCGATGGGGCCCGGTTCGGGCGCCTCGCCCCGGAAGACGCAGTCGAGCACGTCCACGGCGACGCCGTCGGCCACCCGGCCGACGGTGACCTGGGCCAGCTCGTCCGCGGTACGGCAGATGTCCAGCGTGGTGCCGATGCGCATGCTGGCGTCGTTCAGCAGTTCGAGGCGCGCTCGGGACCGGTGGCGTTCCGTGACGTCGATGATCAGCGTGGCCAGTCCGAGGGCCTTTCCGGCGCGGTCATGCAGCCGGAAGGCCGACAGGGAGAACATGTGCTCGCGGGAGCGGTCGCCCGGGGGATATCCAGGCTGGACGAAGTCGATGGCCGGCTGTCCGGTGTGCAGCACCCGCCTCAGGACGTACTCGACGGTGTCGGTCACCACTCCGGGCGCGACGGCGGTGCCGGGCAGCCCGATGACCTCCTCTGCGCGGACGCCGCGCATGCCGGGTGACGCGGTGTTGAAGCGCACCACCCTCAAGTCGGTGTCGAGAAGGTGCAGTCCGACCGGCGACTCGGTCATCAACGCGTCGAGCACTGCCCGGTCGAAGTCGCCACAGCTTGTCCCCTCCGCCCGCGAGAGGAAGACGGCCCAGGTCGCCGGCCCCTCCGCGGTCAGGCGCGGGTACATCCGCCACTCGGTCGCGACCGTGCGGCCCAAGCGGTCACGCAGAAGCACCGGGCCGTCGACGTCCGCCGGCGCGTTCGGTTCGGCGGCCGGGCCGGGACGCGCGAGGAGCCCCCACAGCGGTTGGCCCACCATCTCCTCGGGGCCGTAACCCAGCAGGGCCTCGGCCTCCTCGCTCCACTCGATGATCACACCATCGGTGTCCAGGAGGACCCTCGCCCGCGGTGTCGCCTGTACATCACCGTTGCCCGGCGCCTTCTCTGGAGTGGTCATCGCAACCCTCCATTCGCCCGGTGGCCCGTGCCGTCCGCCCGTTGCCGCGTCGGCCGACGCATGCCGGACGACCGGTATGTCTCCCAGCCTGACAGGCGCCCGTGCCGCACGCTCGGCGGCGGGGGATCGCTGCCCGGTGACGCCGGACGGGTGATGCGCCTCACTCGAATAGTTCATTGTTCAACTAATCTTGGCGGCGTAGCGTGAACCACGCCGGAACAACGGCGAACGCACCGGAGTTCGCAGTCGTGAAACACCGGTTGGTGCAAGGAGGAAGACCATGAACAAGCTCGTGCGGCGCGTCTCCATCGTGGCGGCCTCCGCCGCGTTCGTCGGCGGCGTTCTCTTCGCCGCCGGCGGTCCCGCCGCAGCGGCCGCGCCCCAGGCGGCCGGGCACATCCCCGCCCGGGTCGCCGTCGTCCAGGACGGCCACACTGACGCCGCCGAGCATGTGACGGTCACGGTGAACGGCCGCGTCGACCCCTGGATCGCGGACCAGCTGGACATGTACGACCACTCGGTCGCGCGCGGGATGACGACGTACGACACCTGGATCATGGACCAGCTCGCGCAGTTCACCGCCCCCGCCACCGGGCACGCCTCCGTTCGCTGACCTGCCGGTCACCTTCGGGCCCCGACTCCTCTGCGCCGGGGCGCCCGGCAGGGGCGGTCCCCAGGCGGGTGAGACGGACGAGTCCTCCGCCGCCGTGCGACACCAGCGGTTCTTTCGCCACCGCCGGGCGTCACCGGTTCTTTCGCCACCGCTCGGCGTCATCGGGCCTTTCGCCACCGTCTGACCCGACCGGTTCTTTCGCCACCGCTCGGCGTCATCGGTTCCTTTGCCACCGTCTGGCCTGACCGGTTCTTTCGCCACCGTCTGACCGCACCGGTCGAGCACCGGTCGCCGGCGTGTGCCCCGGTCGGAATGTGTCGTGTCGAAGAGGACGTATCGGGTACTCAGGGGGGACCGAAATCGTCCGGGACCGGACAGCCCAGGTCAGGGGGCTGTCCGGTGCGGCACATGGAGTGGCCATGACGCAGAACGGGGACGAGGTGACGCCGGCCCGGCCGTCCGGGAAGCCCGAACTCCGTCTGGCGGGGAGACCGGCCGAGCGGCAGCCGGGGAGTCACCCGCAGAACCCGGAGCAGAGCCTGCCCCCCGATCACAGCCAGGCGATCCTGGAGGCGACCAAGCGCGTGGGTGCCCTGCTGAAACGGGAGGGGCACATGTTCGCGCTGGCCGGGAGCGTGGCCGTCTACGCCCACGGGGGCAGCGAGCACCTTCAGCACGACGCGGACTTCTGTGTGCGACCGGAGGACGCCGAGGCGGTGGCGGCCACGCTGCGCGGCGCCGGACTGGCTGTGTACAGGCCGCCGGAGGACTGGCTGCTGAAGGCCAAGTGCTTCAACCAGGACATCGACGTCATCTTCGAGCTGGCGCACCGCCCGGTCTCCACGGACATGCTCGGCCGGGCGCGGGAACTCCCCGTCGCCTCGGTGCGGATGCCCGTGCTGTCGGCCACGGATCTGCTGTGGAGCCTGATCGCAGCCTTCTCCGAGCACCACTGCGACTTCGGTGCGGTCCTTCCCGTCGCCCGCGCGCTGCGCGAGAAGGTCGACTGGCAGCAGGTGCGGCGGCACTGCGGGGACGAGCCCATGCCCGCCGCCTTCTTCTTTCTCCTCGAACGCCTGAACGTCATCGCCCCGCAGAAGGAGGCGCCATGAGCAACCACGACGCAGGGCGGGCGCACTCCGGTGCTCCGGCGACCGGCACGGAGTACCGCCTCGCTCATCTTCTCGAGCGTCTCGCCGCCGGTCACCCCGGTGAGCTGGGCGTACGGGCCGAAGTGCGCGGTGAGGCGGTACAGGTGACCGGCACGGTCGCCTCCGCGCAGTGCCGCGAGGAGATCCTGGTCATGGTGCGGGAGGAACTGGTGGGAATCCCGGTCCACTGCGACCTCGTGGTGGCGGAGAGTTCCGCGCCGGGCCAGGCGGAGGAGCTCGCATGATCCGGGTGGCGGCGGTCGGAGACATCCATATGGCGCCGGAGACCAGGGGCGCGCTCCGTCCGGCCTTCGAGTCCCTCGCCGGGCGCGCCGACGTGCTGCTGCTGGCCGGGGACCTCACCCGCCACGGCACCGCGGAGGAGGCCCGGGTGGTGGCAGGGGAGGTCCGGGGTCTGGCGGTCCCGGTCGTGGCGGTGCTGGGCAACCATGATCACCACGACGAGCGGCCGGGCGAGGTCACGGCCATCCTGGAGGACTCGGGCGCCCGGGTCCTCGAAGGGAGCGGAACCGTTCTGAGCGTCGGGGACACCCGGGTCGGCGTGGCCGGGACCAAGGGGTTCGGGGGCGGTTTCGTCGGCCGTAGCGCGGGCGAGTTCGGTGAGCCCCTGATGAAGGAGTTCGTACGCTGCTCACGGCGGTGTGCCGACGCCCTGCGGCTGGCCCTGGAGGAGCTGGACGAGCAGGGCTGTGATGTACGCATCGCCCTCACCCACTATTCCCCCGTGCCGGAGACGCTGGCCGGGGAGCCGCTGGAGATCTACCCCTTCCTGGGCAGCTATCTGCTGGCCGAGGCGATCGACACGGCCGGCGCGGACCTCGCGGTGCACGGGCATGCCCATGCCGGTACGGAACACGGCATGACCAGCGGTGGCGTCAAGGTCCGGAACGTGGCCCAGCCGGTCATCGGGCGGGCCTTTCGCGTCTACCACCTGCCGGTGCACGAGCCGCTGACCGCCGGCGCGTCCGGCCCGGCACCAAACTGAGCCGGACCGCCCGCCGGTCAGGGCCGCACACCGCCGATAGCGCACACCGGTCCGCGCGCGGCAGCCCAGCGCGGCGGCCGTTCCTGCCGGGCCGGGCGCCGGAGCGCCGCCCGCATCGGTCGCCCCGGAGGGCCGGTGGCGGGGCCCGGCGCCCTCAGAGGGTGGTCCTGGTCTCGGACGAGGCCCGGCCGCCCTGCCGGGGAATCCTGGGCCGCCCCGGGGCGGCCCCCGGGGTGCCGGTCTCCTCCAGACGGGCCGTGGGCCGGCTCTTCGCCCAGGCCACCAGCCTCGGGTCCTCCAGTGTGTCCACCCACAGATCGGCCAGGGCGAGGGCCTCGGGGCGGGGGTCCCGGCCGACCCCGATCACCCGCAGACCCGCACCGGCGGCCGCCTTCAGGCCGTTGAGCGAGTCCTCGACGGCCAGGGCGCCGCCGCACTCCGCACCCAGGCGCCGTACGGCCTCGACATAGGTGTCGGGAGACGGCTTGGGCACAACTCCCGGCCCCGGCACGACGATGTGCCGGAAGTGCTGTCTCAGGCCCACGGACTGGAGGCAGAACTCCACGACGTCGGCGGGGCAGTTGCTGGCGACGGCCAGGGGAGCGAACCGGCTCAGGCTCGTCACCAGGGCCGGTGCTCCGCGCACGGCCGCGGGGCACTGCGCCACAAGTGCCCGGAAGGCGGCCAGGAGTTGCCGGGTCATCTCCTCGCTGTCGTCCGGTTTACCGATGAGGCGTGCCATGAGGGTGCCGCACTCGGTGTAGTGCAGGCCCTTGCTGCGTTCCGTGAACTCGGGGTCCGGCTTGGCGCCGTTCTCGCGCAGCACGAGGTCGCGGGCCTGTTGCCAGTGGCGTTCGGAGTCCACCAGGGTGCCGTCGCAGTCGAAGACGACGGCCTGGGGCGTCCAGTCGAAGATGCGATGGGTTGTCATGTGCGTGCTTGCCGTTCTGGTGCAGGACGGAACTGCCGAAGGGCGGCGCGATCCGCCAGTGGGGGTTCCGGTGCGCCTGTGGTGTCGATTCACTGCGGAGAAGAGTGAAGTGCAGTGCGACGGTGGCCCGTTCACCTCATGCGGTGGTCGAACACCGCACACCGCCGTGGTCCCGGGCGCTTCCGGAACCAGAAACATAATGAACGCTACGCTCTGTTTGACACGTTGGGGAGATTTGCCGACGCAATACGCACGTGTGGGTGACATCTCAGCAATAGCGCAGCATTCCCGTGACGGTCTGCTCGCCGCCCTGACGGCAATGGAAGAGAACCGAACGGCCGTACTCGGAGCAGTGAATGACGGCCGGCGGCCGGTGTTCGGTGAACCGCAGCGCCGTCATACGGCAGGAGACCGGCCGCACCAGCCGGCCCCCGCTGCGCAGTGCGACAGCCTGCCGTGCCGCCTCCAGCAGGGCCATCCCGGGCACATGGTCCGTGCCGTGGTCGAAGAGGAAGGGGTGGCGCGGGTCGGCGGGATCCAGCAGGATGTCGTCGCCCTCCAGGGAGAGCACGACGTCCGACGCCGACTCGAGCCCCAGCAGGGCCGGTTCGGGCCGGGGCCGCCGGTCCGCAGGCTCGGCTCCGGGGACGCCGGACCCTGCGGCGCCGGACCTCAGGGCCGCGTACCGTGCGGCGTCGAGGAACCGTGCGCCGCCCGCCGCCTGCGCGAACGCCCGGTCCCCGGCGAGGAAGGCGACCCGCATCCTCAGGCCGGTCACCGTCGTCCCGCTGCGGTCGGTCCGCACATCACCGACGGATGCCAGGCAGGTGATCTCGCTGGCGCCGTGGGGCGCCCGGGGCTCCGCCGCCGGGTCGAGTTCGTAGGCCACGTCGTGGATCAGGAAGCGGGCCGTGGGCGGCACATCGAAGTGGCGCAGCGGAATGTAGATGCCGAGTTGGCGCAGCGTCTCCACGACCATCCAGGGGCTGTACCGCTCGTCGCGCCCACGGGGGAATGTGGGATGCGAGCGCGTCCAGGCGGCCGCCGCGCAGAAGCCGAGAGGTCCACAGCGTCGGACATCCGTGAGCAGGACCTCGGCCACCGAGATCCGGTGCACGAATTCCCGTTCCACGGTTCTGGACCAACTCAACGAGGGGCAACAGGCCCCCGAGGCACCCCGGGTGCACCCGTCCACCGATGTCCACGCGCCCCCTATCGGCCGCCGAGAGTCCATGTAATACAGCTAATAAGACAATTGTGGGTTCCGCATGCGCGACCTCGTATCCGGGCGACGGGAGGGCTACATTCCTCTCGCGCTCCACCGACAGACAGGGAACACACGTGCAGGATCGGGCAGAAGAAACCCGCCGAGCCGTCTTGCAGGCGGCGGCTCACCTGTTCTTCGAACGGGGATACGCGGCGACCAGTATCAATGACATCAGCGAACGGTCCGGCCGCACCAGCGGGGCGATCTATTTCCACTACACCAACAAGGAACAGCTCGCCCTGGCCGTGGTGGAAGCACATTTCGCCACCTGGCCGGCCCTGGTGGCCCACCATGAGGCCGCCCCCGAACCCACCCTCCGGAAGCTGGTACGCCTGAGCTTCGCGGTCGCCCGCGCCTTCCGTGACGATGTCCTCGTCCGCGCGGGCGCCCGGCTCTGGGCCGAGCGCAGATCCATCGCCGTCGAGATGCCCCCGCCCTTCGTGGACTGGATCGCCACGGTCGAGCGCATGCTGGCGCAGGCTCGAACGGAAGGGGATCTCGCCCGGCGCGTGGAGCCCAGCCGCGACGCCCCCACCCTGGTCGCCGCCTTCTTCGGACTGCACACCCTCTCCGACGCCCTCGACGACCGGGTCCTGATCGAGGACCGCCTGACCGACCTCTGGCTGCTGCTTCTCCCCGGCCTCCAGGCCCACCCCGCACCCCAGGCGCTGCTCGACGAGGTGAGCGGCCGTGTCACGGGCCCGGGAGACGGACGCCATGCCCTCACAGCCCCCAGCACGCCGGGCCGCGCGGCCCCGCGCCCCGCCCCGGCGTGATCAGCGCTTGAGAAAGGCCCACCACGGGAGCAGCCTGGACGCAGTGCTGCGTATGGGCTCATCGACGACTGCCGGTGGCGCCCGGACGACAGAACGAGGGCGACGACATGGAGATGGGCTCCGCGATACCGGACAGGCACCGTTCCACGGGGCGGGAGCCCACTCCGGCCGCTGGGGTCATGGTCGATCCGCGGGGCATCGTGACCGCGCTGAGCCCGGGTATCTGCCGGCTCCTCGGCTACGAGCCGGAGGAACTGGTCGGCCGAGCCGCGGCGGAGCTGCTCGCCGAGCCCCCGCCGGCGGCCGTCCGGCGCAGCCACGCCCGGCGGGAGTCCTGGAACGCGCGCCTCACTCTCCGGCACCGGGACGGCCACCCGCTGGCGTGGACGCTCCGCGCCCACCCGCTGCGGGACGCGGCCGGGAAGACGTACTGGTTCCTCACCGCCGAGGGTGTCGAGCCGTCCGGATTCCCACCCGGGAGCGCCGGCGAACCGGACACCGCGCTGCTCAAGCAGTGGGCGCTGGACCAGCTGCCACTGCCCATGGCCCTGTACGACCGCAGGGGAGTGCGGCTGGAGATCAACACCGCCATGCGGCAGGAGTCGGGCAGGCAGGACCACGAACTGCTCGGCTGGCCCATCGGGGAGTCCCGGTGCGGCAACACACTGCTGGGGCTGCAGGGCATCGGCGAGGCCATGACGGAGGTCCTGCGCACAGGGAAGACAGTGACATGCGAGGCGCACTCGCCCGGCTCCGACACCACCGGTTCGCGGGTCTGGCTGCTGTCGCTGTATCCCGTGCGCGGGCCGGGCGGCCAGGTCTGCGGCATGTCCGCGGCGGCCGTGGACACCACCGAGCAGTACCGCGGCCGTAAGCGACTGGCCGTACTCAACGAGGCGGCGCTGCGGATCGGCACCACCCTCGACCTCAGCCGCACCGCCGACGAGTTGGCGGCGGTCGGCACGGACCACTTCGCCGACTTCGTGCTCGTGGATCTGCTCGACAGCGTCCTCAAAGGCGAGGAGACGGTCACCGGACCGCACAGCCTCCTGGTCTTCCGCAGAACCGCCCAGCGCTCGGTCCTCCCGCGCTGCCCGGAGTCGGTGGTCCCGATCGGAGGCACCTACACCTATCCCGAGGACTCCCCGCCCGGACGCGCACTCGCCACGGGCCGGGGCGCCCTGCACCGCGCCGAGGACATCACGCAATGGTGGGCGGAGAGCTCACCCGCGCGCGCCCGCAAGATCCGCGAGTACGGGATCCACTCCTTCATGGCCGTACCGTTGCGGGCCCGCGGGATCACGCTCGGGCTGGCGCTGTTCTTCCGCCACCGCACCCCCGCACCCTTCGAGGAGGACGATCTGCGGCTCGCCGAAGAGCTGAGCGCCCGTGCGGCCGTCCACGTCGACAACGCCCGCCGCTACAGCCAGGAACGCGCCACCGCGCTCGCCCTGCAACAGACAATCCTTCCGCACCCCGCGCTGCACCACCCCGCCGTCGAGACCGCCTCCCGGTATCTGCCCGCCCACGCCGGAGCGGGCATCGGCGGCGACTGGTTCGATGTCATCCCCCTGTCCGGCGCCAGGGTGGCCCTCGTGGTGGGGGACGTGGTCGGCCACGGCATCACGGCCTCGGCGACCATGGGCCGGCTGTGCACGGCGGTCCGCACACTGGCCGATGTGGACCTGGCTCCCGACGAACTGCTCACCCACCTCGACGACCTCGTGCTGCTCATGGACCGCAACGAGGCCGCCGACTCGGCCGACCGGGCCGTCCCGAGCTCGGGCGAGGTCGGCGCCTCCTGCCTGTACGCGGTGTACGACCCCGTCTCCCGGCGCTGTTCCATGGCCAGAGCCGGCCATCCGCTGCCCGTCCTCGCGACCCCGGACGGCGATGTCCGCTTCCTGGACCTGCCGGCCGGGCCGCTGCTGGGCCTCGGCGGCCTGCCGTTCGAGGCCGCGGAGTTCGCCGTCCCGGAAGGCAGCGTCCTCGGCTTCTACACCGACGGGCTGATCGAGTCCCCGGCACGCGACGTGGACGAGGCCTGTGATCTGCTGTGCGCGGCCCTCACGGACCCCGGTCGGCCGCTGGAGGAGATCTGCGACCGGGCGCTGGGCAGCCTGCTGCCCGAGGCCCGCACCGACGACGTCGTGCTCCTGCTGACCCGGACCAGGGCCCTGAGCGCCGACCGCGTGGCCACCTGGGAACTGCCGTCCGAGCCCTCCGTCGTCGCACTGGCCCGCGAACTCGCCTGCGAGCGCCTGGCCACCTGGCAGCTCGAGCACGCGGCCTTCGTCGCCGAACTCGTGGTCAGCGAGCTGGTCACCAACGCGATCCGCTACGGCTCCCCACCGGTGCATCTACGGCTCATCCGTGACACGGCCCTGATCTGCGAGGTCGGCGACGCCAGCAGCACGGCGCCCCATCTGCGGCGCGCCCGCCTGTCCGACGAGGGCGGCCGGGGTCTGCTCATCGTCGCCCAGCTCTCCCGGCGCTGGGGCAGCCGCCACCACCGCTCCGGCAAGACCATCTGGGCCGAACTCCCGCTCGCCCCCGAAGTGCAGCCGATGTGAACGGTCCCCGTCCGGCTCGGCTCGCCCGGGTGCCCGACAAGTGCCGGTGCAGAAGGATGTGCGCATGACGCGAGGGCGTGTGGTGACGGTCGGCATCGACCTGGCCGCCAGGGCACGGCGGACCGCGGTGTGCAGGGTGGTCTGGCAGGACGAGGGCGGCCCGGCGGCGGAGTTCGTCGTGCCGCACGGCGACGAGGACCTGCTGGAGCTGGTCCGGACGGCGGACAAGACGGGCCTGGACTGCCCGCTGGGCCGGCCGTCGCAGTTCGTGGCCACCGTGGTGGCCCATCACCGCGGCGAGCGGCTGCCCGCGCCGACGTGGTTCGCGGTGCGGACGGACGGCAGACCGGGTCTGGACGCGCTGCGGTTCCGGCTGACGGACGACCTGAGCTGGAAGGCGACCGCGATGCGGCCTCCGCTGCCGGTGTCCACCGATCTTCTCGGCGTCGTGGCGCTCCGGGCGGCCCATCTGCTGGCCCGCCTCGCGGCCGACGGCGCCGCCATCCCCCGGGACGGCTCGGGACCGGTCGCCGAGGTCTATCCCGCCGCGGCGCTTCGGCGGTGGGGGATCCGCCCGGCCCGGAGCTACAAGAGCGGCGCACCCGAGGCGCGTTCCGCCCGCGAGCACATCGTCCGCTCGCTCGAGTCGGGCCTGGGAGCGCCCCTGCCCGAGCCGGTTCGCGCGCTCTGTGCCGACAGCCACGACCATCTCGACGCCTTCGTCTGCGCCCTTGTCGCGCGCGCCGTCGGCAGAGGAGACACCCGGTGGCCGCGTTCCACGGAGGAACGCGAGGCGGCCCTTCGGGAGGGCTGGATCCATCTGCCCGGTACCGATCTCGCCGCCCTTTGCCGCTGACGTACGAGAACGGTCCTACCCGGTGCGGACCGCGAGCAGGGCGACGTCGTCGTGGTCGTCGGGGTGGCGCAGCCCGTGCAGCAGGAGGTCGCAGGTCTCCTCCAGGGGCCGGTCCGGCCTGTCGAGGAGGGCCAGAAGCGCCTTGAGCCGGTCGTCGATGGCGTGGTGGCGGGTCTCCACGAGACCGTCCGTGTACAGGATCAGCAGGTCGCCCGGGAGCAGCTCGACGGTCGTGGTGTCGAACGGCACGCCGCCCACGCCGAGCGGTGCGCCGGAGGGCAGCTCCAGCAGCGCGGGTTCCCGGCCCGGGCGGGCCAGCGCGGGCGGCATATGGCCCGCGTTGGCCAGATGGCACTGCTTGGTGTGGGGGTCGTACACCGCGTAGACACAGGTGACGATGTAGTGCTCCAGATCGCAGGTGATCTTGTCGAGATGCTGGAGAACGGTGCCGGGGGCCAGGTCGAGGTCCGCGTAGGCGCAGGTGGCGGTGCGCAGCCGGCCCATGGTCGCGGCGGCGTCGATGCCGTTTCCCATGACGTCGCCGACGACGAGCGCGGTCTTGTCGTCCTGCAGGGGGATGACGTCGTACCAGTCCCCGCCCACTTCGCTGGTGGCCTGGGCGGGCTGGTAGCGGTAGGCGAGTTCCAGGCCGGGGTGGTAGGGCGGGTGCTCGGGCAGCAGGCTGCGCTGGAGGGTGAGGGCGGTGTTGCGGACGCTCTGGTACCAGCGGGCGTTGTCCATGGCCACGGCGGCGCGACCGGCCAGCTCGGAGGCGAGGACGACGTCGTCCTGGTCGAAGGGGAGCGGATTGCGGGTGCGTTTGAGGTCGAGGGCCCCGAGCACCTCGCCGCGGGCGATCAGGGGCACCGCCAGATAGGAGTGCACGCCCGCGCGGGCGAGGAGCGAGGTGGCCTCGGGATCGCGGGCGATGCGGCGCAGATCCTGGGCGGCGACGTGACGCACCAGGACCGGCCGGCCGGTGTGCACGCACAGGGTGACCAGCCGGTCCCCGTCGTAGGCGGCGAGATCACCGGGCGGGTCGGCCGCATGGAGGGCCACGGTGGGATGGGACGCCTTGAGAGCCAGGGCGCGGAAGAGTTCGGGGCCGCCTTCCGACCGCCCCGCACGGCGGCAGGCCAGGGCGGAGTCCAGGACGTCCACGGCGACCACGTCGGCGAGATCCGGGGTCGCGACCTCGGCCAGTTCGCGGGCGGTCTGCTCCACCTCCAGGGTGGTGCCGACGCGGGCGGAGGCGTCCGCGATGAGGGCCAGACGACGCCGGGCACGGTCGGCCGCGGTGGCCGCGCGGTGCCGCTCGGTGACGTCGACGACCGAGGTGGCCGCGCCGAGGGTCCGGCCGCCGGTGTCCTCCAGCCGGTAGAAGGACAGGGACCAGGCGTGGTCGTTGTCGGGATCGGCCGGGGTGCGGCCGACGGCGTACTGGTCGAGGATCGGGGCCCCGGTGGTCAGCACCTGGTGCAGGGCGGACTCGATGGTGTCGATGTCGGGGAACGGCAGCGCGGTCTCCCGCAGATGGCGGCCGATGTGCTCCGCGGCGGGTATGCCGTCGATGCGCTCCAGCGCCCGGTTGACCAGGAGGTAGCGCAGGTCGGGGTCCATCAGGGCCAGCCCGATGGGGGACTGGTCGATCAGCTGTTCGCACAGGGCCAGATCGGTCTCGACGCGCTGCAGCGTGCCGTGGTCGGCCGCTATGCCCAGCGCGTAGACGTCGCCGACATCGTTGAGGAGCCGCATGTTGCGGAACTCCATCAGGCGGGTGCTGCCGTCCCTGTGCAGGATGGGGAAGGCGCCGGACCAGCTGCGGCCCGTCTCCATCACCTCGGTGAACAGACCGAGAACGGTCTGCAGGTGCTCGGGGCGGACCAGCAGCCGCCCCGCGAACTCGCCGAGGGCCTCCCGTGCCGA
The DNA here is from genome assembly GCF_044753645.1 of Streptomyces sp. NPDC093261. Lineage (NCBI taxonomy): Bacteria > Bacillati > Actinomycetota > Actinomycetes > Kitasatosporales > Streptomycetaceae > Streptomyces > Streptomyces sp. NPDC093261. The sequence goes on along the minus strand of NZ_JBIVNO010000008.1, from coordinate 139,666 downwards.
GTAGCCGAACAGATCTTCGGCCTGGGGGCTCCAGAACACGATCCGCCCGCTGGTGTCCAGCACCACCGCGGCGACGCTGAGGACATCCAGCAGGCTGACGGCCCGGGGCTGGTCGGGGTCCGTTCGGTCGTCGCCGGCCTGGAAGGATTCGGCTGTCATCCCACATCTCCCTCCGCCTGCCGGCGTGCCCGGGGGTCACGGCCCGGCGTCGCTCCATGCCCAGGACCGACCTCCCGTACTTCCATGCTGCCTCTCAGCCGTGTGCCCTGCCCAACCCGGAACACGGCGGGTGGGCAGCCCATGCGGAACGTGGTGGCGGCCGGACGCCTCGGCGGTCGCCGGCAGGCGGCCGAACGGGTCTCAGCAGACGGCGGTCACAGCCTGGTCCAGGCCCATGTCCTGGACCAGGCCGCAGACGGCGAACGTGTCGGGGTCCTGCTGGGCGGGGACGGTGAGCCCGTGGGCGGCGGGCCGGGCGGACCCGCCGTGCCCCGGCGCGCTCCGGGACACCGGCCGCGCCGCCGGCGCGGCGGGACGCCGTCCGGCCCGCCCGTCCGACGGCCGCCGCCCCTCGGGCGCGCCGGGACGGTGAGGAGTGGCCACGGCCGGGCGCACTGCGGGGACGGGACGGCGTGCCTGGGAGGAGGAGTGGAGCCCGGCGGGCGCGGGGTGGCCCGGCCACTGACGCGACACGGAACCGGTGCGTACGAGCCCCGCCATGCCGCGGGGAGGCCGTGGCGCCGAGGCACGCGGGGCGTGCGGCGCGGGCGCATGGGCATCGGCGAGCGCGGCCTGCCGGCCCCCGGAATCGGGCCGAACGGTCACGCACCCGGCGGCGAGCAGCGCGACGGCCAAGGAGAGGAGCGTGCGGCGCATCCGCCCACGGTCGCGCACGGACGGCACGCGGGAGCAACGACGCGCGGGCGATGCACCGGGACGGGTGAGGTGCCTCGCCGGGCCGATCAGAAGAATCGCCGGGGCGGAAATATGGAGATCGGCCTGTTATGGGAGCCATGGGAGCCAAAGGGGAGGGAACCCGGGCCCGGCTGGTCGCGGCCACGCGCGTCCCGATCGAGGCGCGGGGCTACTTCGGTACGGGACTCAATCAGGTGCTGGCCGAGAGCGGCGCTCCGCGTGGCTCGCTGTACTTCCACTTTCCGGCCGGCAAGGACCAACTGGTCGCGGCGGCCCTGGCCGAGGCGGGCCAGGAGATCGGCGAGCTGATCACCTCGGCGGGCAAGGAGCACCCCGACGCCCTGGCCGCCGTGCGGGCGACGCTTACCGCCCTGGCCGACCGGATGGAGCTCTCCGGCTACGCGAAGGGGTGTCCGCTGGCCGCGGTCGCCCTGGAAACCGCGGCGGGCCACGAGGAGCTGCGGCGCGTCTGCGCGGAGGCGTACGAGCGGTGGCAGCAGGCCCTCGCCGCCCTGCTGGCCGCCGAGGGGCGTACGCCCGCAGCGGCTGAGGCGGCGGCCGGTGCCGTGCTCGCGCACCTGGAGGGGGCGCTGCTGCTGGCCCGTGTGCGGCACAGCCGCCTTCCCCTCGACCAGGCGGCGCGCACCGTCGAGTGGATCCTCGCCCAGTACTGACAGCGGTCCCGCGGAATTCGGAGTGATCTCGTGCCCATGCAACCACCGGCCGACTGAGCCGGGGCACGGCGCGCGCCGCGAGGCACCACTCAACCCGCCTTGCGCGGGCGGTGGTTGAGCGCGGCGGTCGACGTCAGGCGCGGGAAGGCGCAGCCGAAGGCGGCATCAGTGCGGTGTTCGGGGCGCGCGGGGAGCGCCGGAGCCGGATTCACCCCGGGCCGTGGCCGGGTGGGCCGGCAGTTCCACGGTGAAGCAGGCGCCGCCTTCGGGGCCACGGCCCCGGGCGCCGATGGTGCCGCCGAGGAGCGTGGCCAGGCGGTGCGCGAGGGCCAGGCCCAGACCGCTGCCGACCGCGCGGACGCCCCGGTAGCGCGCCGTGAGGGCGCCGCGTTCGAAGGCGACCGCCACATCCTCGTCGGTGAGGCCGGGACCGCCGTCGCGGACCTCCATCCGCGCCCCGGTGCCGTCCGGACACAGGGCCAGCACCAGGGGCCGGCCGGCCGGGGTGACCCGTAGCGCGTTCCCCAGGAGGCCGTCGAGGAGCTGACGTACCCGGAAGCCGTCCGTGGTGACCCGCACCGGGTGCCCGGGACGTTCGGCGCGGAAGGCGACGCCGTGTCCGGTGCAGCGGGCCGACCAGACGGTCGCGGCCTGTGCCACGAGGGCGTCCAGATCGACCTCGCCGGTGTCCAGCCGGAAGTCGTCCGCCTCCAGCCGGGCCAGGGCGAGCAGATCGCCCACGAACCGCTCCAGCCGCTCGATCTCGCCCCGCAGGATCCGGCCCGCCTCGGGTACCTCGTCACCGCTGATCACCTCGTCGGCCAAGGCCTCGGCATAGCCCCGTACCGTGGTCAGCGGGGTGCGGATCTCGTGCGAGACGGACATCAGGAAGTCCCGCTGCCGTTGCTCGCTGCGGGCGAGCGCCGCGTCCAGGGAGTTCAGGGCGGTGGCCAGTTCGGCCACCTCGGCGGGGCCTTCCGCCGGCACCTGCAGTCCACGCTCGCCCTCGGACAGCCGATGGGCGGTTCGGGCGGCCGACACGAGCGGCCGGGCCAGGCGCCGGGCCAGCAGGGCCCCCGCCAGGGCTGCACCGGAGAGCCCAAGGCCCAGCGGCAGCACCAGGGCACCGCGCATCCGGTCGGCGGCGTCGTCCACGGAACTCATCGGCCGGGTCAGCACCAGTCCACCGCCCGTGCGCGTGGGCACTCCCTCCACCAGCACCTCCCGCCCGTCGAGGAACCCGGTAGCGGAGACGTCCCGTCCCGCGAGCAGCGCCGTGCGCCGGGCGGCGCCGACCACGGGCGCCGCCCGGCCCTGCACGGCGCCGGTCGTGGCGACAAGGGCGAGTTCGGTGCCGTTCGAGCCCGCGATGAGCTGCTGCCGGTCCAGCATCAGGGAGGCCAGCGCGGGGGTGCGGGCCATGACCTCCGCCTGGCGGGAGAGCTGGTCGCGTTCCTGGGACTCGGCGGTGGTACGAATCGTCCGCCAGGCGAAGAGAGCGGTCACCAGCACGGCGAGAGCCGCCACGGCGGTGGTCAGCAGAACGACGCTCCCGGCCAGGGCGGCGCGGCGGCGTGCCGGGGTCACCGGCCGGTGTCCGCGACGCCGTACCCCACCCCGCGGACGGTGCGGATCGGGCTGGCGTCGCCGAGCTTGGCGCGGAGCTGGGAGACGTAGACGTCGACCACACGGGTGTCCCGGTAGCCGGCGTATCCCCATACCTGCGCGAGCAACTGGTCACGGGAGAACACCTGCCCGGGGTGGCGCATCAGGACGGCGAGCAGATTGAACTCGGTGGTCGTCAGCTCCACCGGGCGGTCCTCCACGTGCAGGGTGCGGCGGCCGGTGTCCAGCGAGAGACGGCCCACCCGGCGCACGGCGTCGCGCTGCGGGCCCGCGGCACGCCGCAGCAGGCTCTTGACCCGGGCGACGAGTTCATGCGGGGAGAACGGTTTTGTGAGGTAGTCGTCGGCGCCCAGTTCCAGCCCGAGGATGCGGTCGGTGACCTCGTCCCGGGCGGTCACGAACACCACGGGGGTCCAGTCGCCGTCCTCGCGCAGCCGCCTGCAGACCTCCATGCCGTCCATGCCGGGCAGGGCGATGTCCAGCACGATCGCCACCGGACGCATCCGGCGTACGGCGGTGAGCGCCCCGTCGCCGTCGGCCTCGACATGCACGCCGAAGCCCTCCCGGGCCAGATAGCGCCGCTGGAGGTCGGCGATGTGCGGCTCGTCCTCGACGACCAGGACGAGGCCCCTGTTCTGCGGCATGTTCCTCTCTCCTCGCACCCGGGACACGGGGGTCGATCTCTCCTCGCACCCCGGACCCGGGGCCGATCTCTCCTCGCACCCCGGACCCGGAGGCCGCCCCGGGGCCGCGGGACGCTCGATGCTAACCAGCGCCACCGGCCCGAAGCCTCACCGGAGCCGATCCTTACACCGCCCGAACAATCGCCGAACCTCCCGCTCGTATGCCTCCGCCACGCTGGGGCCGGGATCGAACGACCGGAGGACCACGTGAACACCAGCGGCACCGCCGCCTTCCCGCCCCGCCGGACACCATGTCCGACGGGTGACGACCGCATATCCGCCGGGACCGGCGCACCGGCGCGGCCCGTGCCCGTATCCGGCGCCGCACCCGGGAGGGAGGGCTGAGCATGACATTCCCGCACCTCTGGGCCGGACCACGCCCGACCGCTTCGGCTCCGACCGCTGCACTCGCGGACGCGGCCGCGTCAGGCACCGGCTCCGGAACGCGCGCGCTCCTCGGACTGGGCATCGTCACGGCCGGCGCACTGCTCCTGGCCGTGACGCTGTTCCTCGTCCGCACCCGCCGC
>NZ_JBIVNO010000008.1:80604-135142 GCF_044753645.1 Streptomyces sp. NPDC093261 | reverse complement strand
CACCCGCCCGCCCGCCGAGACCCCGGGCACCCGCCCGCCCGCCGAGACCCCGGGCACCCGCCCGCCCGCCGAGACCCCGGGCACCCGCCCGCCCGCCGAGACCCCGGGCACCCGCCCGCCCGTCGGGCGGCTGCACCGGCTCGGCCGCTGGTGTGCGCGAAGGCCGTGGGGGGTTCTCGGCACCTGGCTGCTGGTCACCCTGGCCGCGCTCGGCGCCGACCGGGCCTGGGGCGGGTCGTACGACGACGACTTCTCCCTGCCCGGCACGTCCGTGCAGACCGGCGCCGACCTGCTGGACGCGCACGGCTCGGCCGCCGTGCGCGGCACCGCCTCACCCATCGTGCTGCACACCCGCGGTGGATCGCTCGCCGCTCACCGCACGGCCGTCCAACAGTCCGTCTCCGCTCTGCGGAAGCTGCCCGAGGTGACAGCCGTGGCCGATCCGCTCGGGACACCCGGCGCGGTCTCCGCCGACGGCTCCACCGGTATCGTCACCGTCCACTTCGACCGGAACCCGGTCCGCTTCGAGACGTCGTACCTCCGCGGGGTCGACGACGCCGTGCACCCGCTGCGCGCGGATGGCGTCGAGACCGAGTACGGTGGCCCGCTGGGCCGGCTGGCGCGTCCCAAGGCCGCGGACCGGGTGTCGGAGGCGATCGGTCTCGCCACTGCCGTGGTCGTCCTGCTGGCCGGGTTCGGCAGTGTGGCCGCGGCCGGATTCCCGCTGCTCACCGCAGTGATCGGGCTGCTGGGCGGCGTGTGCCTCCTCGGGCTGCTCGCCGCCGCCTGGACGTTCGGCACCGCCGCGCCGACGCTCGCCACGATGATGGGCCTGGGCGTGGGCATCGACTACGCCCTGTTCCTCGTTACCCGCCACCGCCGGCTGCTGCACGACGTCGACGACCCGGCCGAGGCCGCGGGACAGGCCGTGGCGACCAGCGGCCGTGCGGTGATCGTCGCCGCGGCGACGGTGGCGCTGGCGCTCGGCGGCCTGTACGCGTCGGGCGTGGGCTTCATCGGCACCCTCGGCATCGCGGCCGCCCTGACCGTCGTCCTGGCCGCCGTCGCCGCACTGAGCCTCGCCCCGGCCCTGCTGGGCATCGCGGGCCGCCGTATCGACCGCTGGCGGGTGCGCCCGCCGGTCGACGAGCCGAACGGGACCGCCGACACCTGGCATCGCTGGGCCGCCCTCGTAGGCCGCCACCCCTGGCCGTTCCTCGTCGTCGGCGTCCTGGTCCTGGCCGTGCTCGCCGTCCCCGCCGCATCCATGCGCCTGGGCCATATCGACGACGGCGCCGATCCGGCCGGCTACACCGACCGCCGCGCCTACGACCTGATCTCCGACGGCTTCGGCCCCGGCACCAACGGCCAGTTCACCGTCGTCGCCGCCCTCGACCGCCACCGCACCGGCAGCCCCGACGCGATACGCGCACTGTCCACCACCCTCCACGACGCACTGGCCCGGACTCCCGGCGTCGCCCAGGTGTCCACTCCCGTCGCCACCGACGACCGGACCCTGCTGGTCGCCACCGTCACCCCCGCCACCGGTCCCCAGGACCAGGGCACCTCCGATCTGTTGCACCGGCTGGAGGACGACGTCCTGCCCGGCGCGCTCGCCCACTCCGGCGCACAGGGCCATGTCACCGGCACGACCGCGGCCCAACTCACCTTCCGGGACGTGGTGGAGGACCGGCTGCCGGTCATCATCGCGGTCGTCGTCGCGGCGGCCTTCCTGTTGCTGCTCACCGTCTTCCGCAGCCCGGTCGTCGCGCTCAAGGCGGCCCTGCTCAACCTGCTGTCCATCGGTGCCGCCTACGGGATCGTCGTGGCCGTCTTCCAATGGGGCTGGGGCGCCTCACTCCTCGGCGTCCCGGAGCCGGTGCCGGTCGAGTCCTACGTCCCGATGATGATGTTCGCGATCGTCTTCGGACTGTCCATGGACTACGAGGTCTTCCTGCTGTCCCGCATCCGGGAGGCCTGGCTGCACACCGGCGACAACCATCGCAGCGTCGCCACCGGACTGGCCGGCACCGCCCGCGTCATCACCTGTGCCGCCCTCATCATGACCAGCGTCTTCCTCGCCTTTCTGCTCTCCGCCAACGTGGTGATCAAGATGCTGGCCCTGGGCCTCGGCACCAGCGTCGTCATCGACGCCACGCTCGTGCGGCTCGTCCTGGTGCCCTCCACCATGTACCTGCTCGGCCGGGCCAACTGGTGGCTTCCCCGACGGCTCGACCGGCTCCTGCCCCACTTCGACCCCGAGCGCCCCTCACCTGCCTGTCTCCCGCGCCCGGCGCCGGCCGGCTCCCGGGACGCGGCCTCCACCGCTGCCTCGGGGGACCACTGACGATGAGCCGCTCACTGACCCGGGCGACGGCGCTGCGCTCACTCCCGCGCCGACACCGCGCCGTCACCACTGTCGCCCTCGCGCTGCTGCTCACCGTCACCGGCGCCGAACTCACCGCCCGCACCCTGCTCCACGACCGCCTGGCCACCGTGGCCGGAAGGGTCCTGGGCAGGGGCAGTGACATCCGTATCGACGGCGGACCGGCCCTGCTCGACCTCTGGGAGCGGCACCTTGACGCCGTGACCATCCGCAGCGACCACGCCCGGCTCGGCCGCATCCCCGATGTGGCCGTACGGGCCCGCCTCGACGACATCCGTCTGAACGGTCGGCACTCCGGCACCGTCGCCCGCACCCACGCCGAGGTCGCGGTGCCCGCGGCCTCCCTTCAGGCCCTGGCCGCCGCCTCCGGCGGCAGGCTCCCGGTCACCGGCGTCCGCCCCGACCCCGAGGACGGGACCCTCACCCTCGATCTCGGCCAGGGCGGCCTGGCCCAGGTGACCCTGCGGCCCGGGCTGAAGGACGGACGCCTGACGCTCGCCGTGGACAGCGCGGAGGTCCTGGGCGGCCCCGCCCCCGCCGCGCTCGTCGACCGCATCCGCGGCACGCTGTCCGACCGCACCGGAGCCGCCTATCCCCTGGGCCTCAAAGCCACGGCGCTCGACATCACCGAATCCGGTCTCGACGTCACTCTGGCCGGAGGCCACGCCCGACTGCCCACCCGGAACACCACCTCCTGAGCACCGCCCCGGCCGAGGCGGCCTACTCGCTCCGCTCCGCGCCGGCGGCGCCCTCGGTCGGCGCGGCCTTCTCCTCGGCCTTCTCCTCGGGCTTCGCCCCGGCCTTCCGCCCGGCCGAGTCCGGGGCGGTGTAGAAGACCGAGGTCCCCTGCTTGGCGCGCTGCGCCTGGTTCCTGGCCACGAGTCCCTCGAGCGTCGTGCGGATCACGGTGGTCTTGACGCCGCGCTCGGGATGGACCTGGCCGAGGGCCGTGGCGATCTCCGCGGCGGAGCGGGGCTCGCTCTGCGAGGTGAGATGACGACGGACCAGTTCCACCAGCGTGGGCTCGGCCGGCTTCCCCTGGGTGGTGGGCTGGGCGGCGGGCTTCCTGGCAGGCTTCTTGGCGGCGGACTTCCCCGCCGTGGTACGGCCACGTACAGGGGCGCTCTTCTTCGGCTTCGTCTGCTTGTCCGTACCGGTCGTGGCGGCGGGCTTCCCGCGGGGAGCCGGCACCGTGGCGCGGTCGGACGGGGCCGCGGGTGCGGCGGGAGGCGGCGTCAGACCGAGTGCCTGCTGCATGTTCACCAGCACGACGTGGTCGTGCTGGAGGGCGGCCAGTTGCTGCTGCAGCGCGGCGATCTCCGCGCTGACGCGCTCCTGCTCCTTCACATTGCGTTCGAGGTCGTCGGTCACCTGGGCGGCGTACTGCGATGTCAGATCGGTGGCGGCGGTGGTGGTCTCGGACATGGGTCGACCTTTCTCGGTGCTCCTGGTGCGGCGCAGCAGGCCACAAGCACATGTTCTCGGGCTGGCGTCCGTGTGACGGCGACGGTAACTACGCGCACACCCCGGCGTAGTGATGGTACGGATGAGTGGAGCCTCTTGGCCCACTGGAGTCATGTCTTTTCCTCGAGCTGAGCTTGAGGGTTCAGGCTGTGCGTTGCTTCGCGGGCCCTTGAGCCCGAGCCGGGCCGGAGGGCCGGAACGGGCCTCGGCCCTCACTCCCTCGCGGGCGCCGCCCTCACTCCGACGAGGGCATCAGCGCGGCCAGCAGCACGGTCCGGTCGTCCGTGCCGCCGGTGACCGAGGTGTCGTGCAGCAGCCGCTCGCATCCCGCGTGCAGGGTGTCGGGGGCGGTGATGTCCGCGGACGCGTCAACGGCTTGGGCGAAGAGACCTGCCAGGCGGGTGATGCCCTGGTCGATGTCGGATTGACGTGACTCGACCATGCCGTCGCTGTAGAGGAGCAGCAACGCCGGTTCGGGGACCTCGAGCACGGTGGGTTCGTAGGTGCCGGTGCCGAGTCCCAGCGGCAGCCCCGCGCTGGTGAGCGTGACGGGTGCGGCCCGTCCGTCCGGGCCCCGGATCAGCGGGGGCGGGTGACCGGCCCCGACGAGGGTGCAGGTGTGGCGTTGCGCGTCCCACTCCGCGTACACGCACGTCGCGAAGGAGGCACCCGGGGTGTCACAGGCAAGCGTGTCGAGCCGGCGCATCAGCTCGGCCGGGGTGATGTCGATGCCCGCCAGAGTGCGGGCGGCCGTGCGCAGTTGAATCATCGCGACGGCCGACTCCGGGCCGTGTCCCATGGCGTCGCCGACCACCAGACCGATGCGGCCGCCCGGCCGCGGCGGCACATCGAACCAGTCGCCGCCGATGATGGTGTCGTGGCCGGCGGGCACGGAGCCGTGGGTGATACGGCAGCCGTCGAACGTGTGGGCGGTGGCGGGCAGCAGGCTCTGCCGGATGGCCAGCGCGGTGCGGCGCTCGCGTTCGTACCGGCGCGCGTTGTCCAGGGCCACACAGGCCCGCGCGGTCAGCGCCTCCACGGCCGCGGCGTCCTCCGGCAGGAAGCGGGCCCGGTCCGGGCCGCGACCGCAGACGACGAAACCGACGGCGGCGCCCCGCAGATGCAGGGGCACCACCAGGAAGGAGACCGTCCGGAGCAGACGGCCGATGGCGGCGTCGTCGCCGCTCGAGGCGCGCAGCCGTTCGGAGGTGTGGGCGTCGACCGCGTCCAGCAGCTGCGGACGCATGGTGGCCAGGGAGCGCGCGTACGGCGTCTCCCGCGGGAAGACGATCACCTCGCCGACGGGCAGTATGCCCTCCCACTTCGCGGAGGCCTCCGCACCCACGCGCAGCGCCAGCCGGCGGGCCGCGACATGGGGCGGATCCCCGGCCGCGTAGGCGTTCTCCTCGACGAGCCAGCGCTCCAGCAGATACACCGACGCCGCGTCGCAGAAACCGGGTGTCAGCGCCCGCACGATATGACGGCCCGTCAGGTCGAGGTCGAGCTCCGACCCGATGACATCGGCCGCGGGGGAGAAGGCCGGCCGACGGCCCGAGCGTGCGGCGGCCGGTGCTGCGTCGGGATGGCTGCGCGCTTGGTTCCGCAGGGTCGTGCCTTTCCGGGTGGGGCCGGTCGCGACCACGCGGCTGCGGCATCTCCTCACCGCGGGTCAGATGGCAACTATATGATGGAACATCAAGATCGTTAGGCGAGGGGAGAGTCGCTGTGCAGGGTGATGAGTTGCTCCCCCAGGGCGTCGAGCCCGGCAAGGCAAGCGTCGCCCGGATGTACGACGCCATGCTGGGAGGGGAGCACAACTTCGCCATCGACCGGGAGGCCCTCGCGGCCTTCACCGCCATCGACCCCCAGGTGCGCACCCTGGCGCGGGCCAATCGTGCCTTCCTCCAGAGGGCGGTGCGCTTTCTGGTCGGCGCCGGAGTGCGGCAGTTCATAGACCTCGGCTCGGGCATCCCCACCCAGGGCAATGTCCATGAGGTGGCGCAGACCGCCAGCCCGGGGGCGCGTGTGGTCTACGTGGACAACGACCCGGTCGCCGTTGCGCACAGCGCCTCCCTGCTCGCCGGCAACCCGGACGCGGTCATCGTCGACGGCGACATCCGGCGTCCGGCCGACATCCTGTCCTCCCCGCAGGTGCGGGGGCTCATCGACTTCGACCGGCCCGTCGCCGTACTGATGGTCACCATCCTGCACTTCATCACGCCCGAGGAGGACCCGGCCGGCATCGTGGCCGCCTTCCGGGACGCCCTTCCCGAGGACGGCTGGCTGGCGCTGACCCACGCGACCAACCAGGACCGCCCGGACACCGCCGCCGCCGTGGGGCAGCTGTACCGGTCCTGGGCCACCTCGCCGGTCACCGCGCGGCCCCGCACCGAGATCCTCTCCCTGTTCGACGGCTTCGGCCTGGTCGAGCCCGGCCTGGTCCATGTGCCCCTGTGGCGTCCCGACCCGGGCGAGCCGGTCCCGGACAACCCGTCGGAGTACTGGGTGTACGCGGGTGTCGGCCGCAAGCGCCCCTGACCGGGCCGGGCACGCGCCGGCAGCCCGCGAGCGCATCCGCTCCCCGCTGGGCCGCGGCTTCCTCGCCGGCCGGTTCTCCTGTCCCGAGGACCTCGACGAGGGGGACTTCCGGCGCACCCGCCCGCGCTTCACGGGGGACAACCTCAAGGCGAACCTGAGGCTCGCCGAGAAGGTCAAGGAGATCGCGGCGGAGAAGGACGTCACCCCGGCGCAGCTCGTGATCGCCTGGGTGCCGGCCCAGGGCGAGGACCTGGTCCCGATCCCGGGCACCAAGCGCCGCACCTGACTCGAGCAGAACGCGGCCGCGGCGGACGTCGAACTGACGAAGGACGACCTCGCGCGCATCGACGCCGAACTTCCCCAGGTCGCGGGGAAGCGCTACGACGAGGCGGGCATGTCGTCCGTGAACCGCCGGCGGTATCGACGAGGCCGGCCGACGGGCGCGGGGGCGAGGACTCCTGCCTGGGCACGTGGCGGGGCCCCCGCTGCCGTGGCCGTGGCCGGCCGGTCTGTCGGCCGTGCTATCGCGTCAGGCCGCCGGGGCGGGGGCCGCCCGCTCCCGGCCCGGCGCAGGCGCCCGCGGCGCACGCGGTGAGCCAGGCGTCGAAGTCGGCGTCGTAGCGGGTACCGATGTCGGTGGCGTAGACGGCGTAGCCGCCCAGGTAGTCGCCGACCCGGAAGCGGGCGAGCATGCGCTGGATGTCGTCCGGGTGCTTCTCGACCATGTAGCGGACCGCCAGGTAGCCCCAGGGGTAGGTGCGCGTCACATCGCTGTTGGCGTAGGTGCTCTGGAACAGCGTGCTCAGTGTGTAGGTGTGCTTGCCTGCCTCGGTGATCGCCTCGTCGTCGGTGACGCCCCGGTAGCTGTAGGAGACGTACTCGGCCAGCCCCTCGATCCACCAGATGTCCGGGACCGCCGTCTGCTGCCCGAAATCGCCCTTCATGTCATAGCGCGCGTCGAGGTAGTGCGTGTACTCGTGGTTGAGGTTCCAGATCCGGGCCGAGAAGCCGTCGTCGTACGCCTTCTGGTACATGACCGAAAGCGGCTGGTTGCGCGGGTCGGCCGGGTCCCCGACAAGCGTGATGCCGCCGTTGTCGGTGCCGACGCCGAAGATCGCCCCGGCGTAGGTCTGGTAGTCGGTCCGGCTGGCGAACACCACGAGCTGGACGGTCGACTCGTACTGACCGGGTATGGGTCCCTCGTCCTTGACGAGAGCGTGCACATACGGGTCCTGGCCGAGCACGCTCGCACAGGCCGCGTCGAGGTCGGCGGCGGTCGGCGACTGGGCCCGGATGGTGTGCGCGGCGTCGCAGGCGCGGGTGACCGGCAGTGCCGCACTGCTCAACCGGACCGGCAGGTCGCAGACGTCGTAGTAGGAGCAGTCGGCCTTGTCATAGGCGTCCAGCTGGGTCGCGACCGCCACCCACAACTGCGCGGTCGGGCCGGTGATCCGCGAGGAGTCCAGCAGGTTCTTGGCGGGCGGCCGGACCAGGGCCGTGAGCGCGGGGTGCTCGACATGGCGGGCGAGGCTCATCCCGGCGTTGGAGTCCAGGTAGGCGCGGTCGGTCCCCAGCAGGTCCAGGTGGTGGAGCGCGAAGGTGTGGAGGGTGCCGATGATGCGCGGGTCGGCGGTGACGGCGTCCACATAGGCGGGGTTCCAGTTTCCGCGCCACAGGGGGGTGTAGACGTCGTTGACGGCGGCCACCATGCTCGCGACGGCGTCGTAGGTTCCGTCGTATCCGCCGAGCACCCGGCGGTAGGCGTTGAGGTAACGGCCCTGCAGATCCGCGCTGTCCGTGAGGATGATGACATCGCCCAGGACGTCACCGTTCGCGGAGCTGACGTCCCGCGCGTGCCGCCGGGCGAAGAAGGCGTCCAGGCCCCGGGCCGCGGCCGCGGTGAGCTGTGCGTCGTAGGGGCCGGTGTCCGAGGGGTCGTTGAACTGCACGTAGTAGCCGGCCCGCAGGAACAGCACCAACTGCCAGATGCCGGTCGCGTTGTCGCCGTCGTATCTCCGCGCCGCGCTGGTGAAGGCCTTGGCGACGGTGACCATCTGGGGCTCCTTGAAGACCCGGCCCGCGTCGGCACCTGTCACGGTGAACAGGCTGTTGACGCACTCGACGGTCGAGGCTCTGACGAACGCGACGAGTGCGGAGCCGGTCCTGCCGCCGAAATCGGCCGGAGAGCAGCCGGCCTTCGAGGCCGTGACCGGGCCGGCCGGGGAGCCGGGGTCGTGCGGGGACACGGCGGGCCGCAGCGGCGGGAGCTGGGCGGGAGCCATCGGCCGGCCCTGCACGGCGTGCCCCGGGGTCACCAGGGTCGAGCCGGTGGGAGCGGGCGGCGCCAAGTGGGGTACGGCGGCGGGGGTGCCGACGGCGGCACGGGGAGGGGAGGCGTGGACCTGGACGGGGGCGCCGGTGCCGGGCATGGCGAGTGCGGGCGGTGCCAGCAGGCCGACGAGCGTGACCCCGGCGGCGAGGGCGCCGGCCACGCGTCCGGGCAGGGCGAAGTAGCGCATCCGGACTCCTTCACGGATAGATGCGCCTCGGAAGCGGTGATGAGGCGTGAGAGGCACCATCTCAGTGCCCTGATGCGGCAACAATGGGGTGTGACATAGCACATTGCACTGTGGTCCCATAACACGCGCGGCGCGCACGGCAGCTTCCGTCGAGTCCCGCCCCTACCGCCCCGCCACGCTCCATGTCCTCGTGGCCCAGGCCCTCAAGTGCGGAGACTGCGCGACGAGATCGCGGTAGGCGGCCGTCGCGGAGGAGAACAGCGTCTCCGCCATCTCGCCGGGCACCGCGTCACGCCGCCAGACCAGCACATAGCGGCACCACAACGGAGTCCCGCTCAGCGGTCTGACGAGCACATCCGGGATCGGCCGGAGAGTCGCCTGCACCAGGGACACCCCGAGGCCGTCGGCGATCATGCTCAGCAACTGCTGGCGGTCGCCCAGGTACTGATGGACCGTCATCGGTGAGAAGCCGGCCGCCTCGCAGGCCGCGTAGAAGACGCCCGGCCAGCCGGCCCCGTCATCGGGGGTCACGAACCACGCGTCCTCGGCCAGGTCGGCGAGCGCGACCTGGGAACGGTGCCTGAGCCGATGACGGGCCGAGAGGGCCACGAAGGACGGCTCGGTGACGATGCCGCGATGCTCGAGCGCCGCGGAGTGGCGCAGTTCGCTGCCGGGGTAGTCCGCGGCGACGGCCGCGTCCACCTCGCCCCGCTCCAGGAGCTCGACGATCTCCGAGGAGGCGTACACGCTGCTCACCGTGAGCGACAACCCCGGCAGCCGGTCGCGGACGCGGGTGACCATGCCGGGCAGGACCGGTGAGTTGGTCGCCGCCAGCCGCAGCACCGGACGCGCGCTCGTGTCGCTTGCCGCCCGGCGGTGCCCGATCGCCTCCGCGCGGGCCAGGAGATCCCGTGCCTCGGCCACGACCTCGAGCCCGTACGGCGTCAACGTCGCACCCGATACCCCGCGCTCGAACAGCGGCTTGCCGAAGAAGCGTTCAATGCGCTGGAGCTGGGTGCTCAGGGCCGGCTGCGAGTACCCCAGCTCCGACGCGGCCCGGCCCACGCCGCCCGCGTCGGCGATCGCGCACAGCACGCGCAGATGCCGAAGCTCCAACTCCATCCGCCCGCTTCCCCCTCCTCGTCGCCCGGTCGGTCCGTCGACCGGCGTCGCACCGGCGGAGGGGAAGCGTTCCATCGTGCCGTCGCACCCACAAGAGGCGGATCCGCCTACCTCCGGCGCGGTGGCCGGTCAGTGCGGTGGGCCGGGGGAGGGCGGCGCCTCCGCCTCCGGTTCCTGCCCCGCCAGCCAGTGCGCGAGGGTGCGGGCGATGGGCTGGCCGGTGTCCAGCTCGACGAACCCGAACTGGCCCGACTGGTTGCACTCCAGGAACCACCAGATCCCGTCGGCGTCCTCCGCGAAGTCGAAGGCACCGTAGGCCAGTTCGGCCCGGCGCAGATAGGCGTGCACGGCCGGGGCGATGCGCGGCGGGACGTCGACGGGCTGCCAGGGACCGGTGGAGGGAGCGAATCGGACGTCCACCTCATCGGCGTCCGGGACGGCCGGTTTGCGCGCCGCCAGCAGGTGCTCGCCGATGGCGGTGAGGCGGATGTCGGCGCGCTTGGCGATCCGCCGCTGGAGCAGCGTGGGGCCGAAGGCCACGGCGGCGAAGTCGGTGTCCGGCGCGATTCGGCTGGTGGGCACCGCCCGGGGAGGGTCCTGCGGGTGCGTTCCGGAGACGGGTTTGACCACCAGGTCGGGGAAGCGCTCGGCGAAGTCGCGGGCGGCCTGCGGAAAGGTCGTGATCAGGGTGGCCGGCACGGGTAGTCCGCTGCGCTGGGCGAGATGGAGCTGCCACGGCTTGAGACGGGCCCGGCGGGCAGCGTCGGGGCGGTTCATCCAGCGGGCGCCGGTGCCGTCCAGCATCCCGTACAGCGCCTGTGAGGCCTCCTCGGTCAGCCAGGCCGACGGCTCGGCCACCCGTGTGGCCGGAACCCCGGGCCGGCGCACCCAGATGGACCGCAGCCCGCTCGTGCTCACCAGACGGCCGCCGGCGGAGAGATGCCCCTGGAAGGCGCCGTGCACATACTCCCCCGAGAGGGCGACGGCGCCCGGGAGGTCCGCGGGGTCGAGCCGGACCACGGGCACACCCGCCGCGTGCAACTCGGCCACCACCATGTCCGCGGTCACATCCTGTTCACAGGTGAGGATCAGCACGGTCATCGTCGGCGCTCCGCGTTCAGTCGTCGAAGTGCGTCTTCGAGCCCGCCGTGGAGGTCGTGGCTCCCCATTCCCGCAACACCGCGTAGTCATGGACGGCTATCCGTCCGTCGGGGAGGACGTTCAACTGCAGGGCGGAGTCGTAGCTGTACGGAATGCTGACCTCCCACTCCTCGGCCGGGCGAGCGTAGTCCAGCGCGAACGGTCGCATCGTCTCTCCTTGTTCGGGTGCTTCCTCGGCAGGCGGACGGTGACGCTCCGACGTGACCGTCGGCTGCCGGGCCGCCATGGCTCCACCCACTTATACGAATCGAACGAGTGAATGGTTGCGTCACGTTCCGTCACGGGAGCGGCGACCGACCCCTGGAGCGTTCGCTTCCTCCGGGCGGGGACCCCCCTTCCGGACGGCCGGCCGGCGCGCCATCGGATCGCGTGGGCAAGCGGGACGCGGCCCGCCGCATGGGCGCGAAAGAGCCCCGGCGGTGCCGGGCATGTCACGGCCCGGAGGCTTCCGTAGAGTCGCCGCCGCCGCGCCTGTTCACGCCGCCATGGAGGCATCGCGGCGGGAATCCGTCTGAAGAGAGGTCAGCGGCCGAGGTAGAAGCGGATGGTGGTGCCGGGATCGCCTGTGTGGACACGGACGAGATCGGCGACATGATTGACCAGCAGCAGCCCCCGGCCGCCGGGCCGGCTGGGCGCCTGGGGGCGCCGGCCGGCCAGGGGGTCGATCAGCCGCCCCGCGTCGTGCACCTCGCAGACGACCTGCCCGTCCTCCGTCCAGATCCGCAGCGTTCCGCCCCCGGCACCGTGCAGAACGCTGTTGGTGGTCAACTCGGCCACCGCGAGCGCCAGATCCTCCAGTTGCGGACCGGGCAGGCCCATGCGCGCGCCGTGCCGGACGGCGAACTCACGCGCCCGGGACAGCTGCCCGCTGCCCTGGAAGGCGAACGTCACGGCGTCCGGAGGCACCGGCAGAAGCTCGTTGTAGCGGGCGACGACCGCCTCGGGGCTGTAGACCGCGGACGGTGTCTCCCCGTACTCGTCGATCACCACCGGATGGGTGGCCCAGGCGTCGTCGAGCACACTGCCGTCGAGTCCGGCGGCGTCGTACGGGCACAGGATCGTCACTTCGCGCCCGGCGAACGCGGCGTTGATGAGCGCCTCGTGCTGCACGCACGCCGGATACTCCACGGTGCTGCGGCCGGGCCAGATGGGTTCACCGATGATCCGCACCCGCCCCTCGCCATGGGTGTCGGCGAACCTGCGCAGCACTCCCGGGATGATCCATCCCGGGTTGCGGCCTGCCTGGGTCATGTCCACGAAGGACACCTCGTCGGCCCGCCCGCCCAGGCTGTCCCGGATCAGTGCGAGGCGGTCCGGAGGCGCGGCCACGGCGACGGGCTCGCCCGCGGCGAGACCGGCGAGAACGAAGGGGACCGTCCCGGCCACATACTGCTGAGGACCGCGATAGAACAGAGCCGGGTGGACGAACGCCTCCCGTGTGGTGACCACATCGGTCACGGTGTCACCTCGATCCCGCCCAGTCCCGGCCAGAAGATGTCGAGTACGCGCGTCATCTGCGGCGGCGGCCGGTGAAGCACGATGTGCTGTCCATCGGACAGCGACCGCGCGGCCGTCACCAGGTCCGTGACCCCTGCCACGTCGATGAACGCAAGGTCCGACAGCTCCACGTGAAGCGCTGGTTCCCCGTGCCGCATCAGCCGGCCGAGCGCCGCCCGCCAGACGCGCCGGGTCTCGAGGGTTACTTCCCCCGTGACCCGTACACCGGGGCGTTCCGGCAGGGAATGGGTCTCCAGCCGGGCCCCACCGCGCGGCGGCGTGGCCGTGAGTTCCCCGAGTGACACGTCCACGCTTCACCTCTTCAGCCCTCGTGCCGGTCCACGCACGAGCACCATAGCCCCTGACGGACCGACGACAGCGCCTTCGGCGGCGCCGCGGCGCCGTCCGCGTCCGGGCGATCGGACTGCGGAGGCGGCTTCCCGGTACGCGGAAGGGTCCCCGTTCCATGCACGGGGACCCCGGTTCGGGCGTCAGACGCGTCAACGCTTGAAGGCGTCCTTGGTCTTCTCCTTCGCCTGGCGAGCGTCGCCCTTGGCCTTCTCCGCCCGGCCCTCGGCCGTCAACCTCTCGTTGCCGACCGCGCGGCCGATCGTCTCCTTGGCCTTGCCCTTGGCCTGTTCCATCTTTCCCTTGGCCTTCTGCTCTCCAGCCACCTTTGCTCACTCCACGTCACCTTGACTACGGGGGCACTACACCGAGTGGCCCTGAACCCGCTCTTCAAACCCGGGCGTCCGGCCATCCCGTTCCCATGACAGTCGTCATGGAGCTGTGCTATGACAGCCGTCATGACGCAGTGGGGTGCGGGACCGTCCCGGGCAGGGCAGCACAGTGAGTGAGGGCGTATCCCGGTTGATGTGGGAGCTGGCCGAGCCGGTGCACAGCCTCGTGTACTTCACGCCGGAGGTACGACGCGCGGCCGACGAGATCGGTATGCGCGGCTTCTGGATGGGGTACTTCGCCCTGCGCGCCGCGCCCCTGGGACCGGTCGAGCCGGCGGTGGTGACCAGCAGCTTCTATGTGTTCCACCCCAGCCGGGTGAGGCGGGCGCTGCCGGACGCATGGGGGTACGCGACGGTGGCGGACGTCCTCGCCGCGCGAGGGCGCGGGGTCGCTCTCGCCATGCGGCGGCTGTACGGGGAGGACGCCCTGCGCAGTGCCCGGATGGCCGAGGCGGCGGACCTGGCGTGGGCCGCGGCCGAGGCGGCCGACACCGCGGGGCGGGTGCTGGGCGCCGCCAACCAGGCCCTCGAGCGCCCGGCCGAGCCGCATCTGCGGCTGTGGCAGGGCGCGACCACACTCCGTGAGCACCGCGGCGACGGGCATGTCGCCGTTCTGGTGAGCCGGGGCGTAGGACCGGTGGAGGCGCTGGTGCTCAAAGCCGCCGCGGGGGAGTCGGACGGTGCGCTGCTGCGTGAGGGCCGGAAGTGGGACGACGCGACCTGGCACGCCACCGAGGCCGCGTTGCGGGATCGTGGATGGATCGACGGCAGCGGGCGGCTGACCACCCGGGGAGCGGCCGAGCGCCGCGCGATCGAGGACGCGACCGACGCGGCCGCCGAAGGGCCGTGGCGGGCTCTGGGCCACGATGCCACCGCACGGCTGGCAGAGCTGCTCGCTCCATGGGCCCGGACGGTGGTGGAGTCCGGAGTCATCCCCTCGGGCAACCCGGTGGGGCTCACAGGTGCTCTGCTGGGTGACTCCGGCGGCGCCCGCCCCGCAGCCGCGACCTGACGGACCTGAGGCCCATGAGCGGGCCCGCTCGCGAGCGGTGCGGGACGGGCCGCGATGAGTGCCGGGCGCCGGCTCACGGCCTCCGTGGGCCGGCCGGCGGCTGTGTCAACCCGGGCCGCGGCCCGGGAGAGACGGTCACCGGTGCCGCCACCCGTGACAGACGAGGGCGTGCTCGACGGCCGCCGCCATCGCCTGCTCTCCCTCGGCGTTGGGGTGCAGGGGCGCGGCGGGCGTGGCCGGGGCGAGGGTCTCGATCCAGCGCTGCCCGGTCGGGCGGCACAGGTCGTGCCCGATGGTCGGCGTGTACGTGTCGACGTAGCGCGCGCCATGCCGGTACGCCTCGCGCGCCAGCATCCCGTCGAGTTCCTTCTCCTTGTCCCGCAGATAGGGGAAGTCCCCCGCGGCGAACGGGACCGAGCTGCTCGTGCAGCCGACTCCGTTCTCCGGGAACAGGTCCGGGTAGCCCACCACCAGGATCCGTGCGTGCGGGGACCGCTGCCGGACGCCGCGGAGGACCCGGGCGATCTTCGGGGCCGTGTGCTCGACCGTCTCCGTGAGCCGGTCACTCCCGCCGCTGGTGAAGTAGGCACGGCACGGGGCACCGGCGGGATCGGACGAGGTGAGGCGGGCGCACGTACCGAGCACGGTGGTGAAGCCGACGTCGTTGCCGCCGATGCTCACGGTCACCAGGTCCGTCCTGCGGCTGAGCGCGGCGAACTGCGCCGGGGCCGTGCCCTGAGGAGCCGTCATCTCGGCGGTGGTGGCCCCGGAACAGGTCACGTCCGTCAGCCGAGCCCGCTCGGACACGGCCACGAGGGAGGGGTAGTTGTGGTCGGACCGCTTGCAGTTGGCATCCACCTGGCCGGGGACCGCCGGAGCCGATGCGTAGGAGTCGCCGAGGGCGACGTAGTCACCGCCACGCGTGCCGGCGGGGGACGCGCTCGCCGGGCCGGTGCCCGTGCCCGCCAGGGTCGCGGCTCCGCTGATCACTGCCGCGCTGAACGCCAGCGCGCGTCTCGCACCGAGACGCCGTGCCTTCTTCGCCACGGCCGGTCCTTTCGTGGAGGGGGACAGGGCCTCCGGCCGGGCGGCCGGAGCGGCGGGAGGACAACTCGCCTGGCCCCGCCGGACTTTGAGGATCACAAAGAAATCCCGCCCGCGGTACCTGCTGTGCCGTAACGAATCGGCGGGCCCCGTGCGCCGCCGCCCCGCTCCCGCCCCGCCCCTCGGCCGCGGTGGATGATGCCAATCACCCGGACCCTCCGGGTGGTCCTCCTCCGACCGTCCGCCGGAGATCGCATGAGTGACAGGATCACCCTGTCGACGTGGCCCACCCCGCTGGAGCCGATGCCCCGCCTGGCGGCGGCGCCGGCCCTCGGCGAGGACGACCTGTGGGTGAAGAGGGACGATCTCATCGGCCTCGGGGGCGGCGGCAACAAGGTCCGCAAACTGGAGTGGACCGTCGGTGCCGCCCTCGCGGAAGGCGCCGACGCACCGTGCTGCTCCACACCGGTGGGCTCCCCGGCCTGTTCGGCCACGCGGAGACCGTGCGGCGCGCCGTCACCGCACTGCGCTCTCTCACCCGGCCGGCTGAGCTCCGTCAGGCCCGGCCTCGTAGGTTCACGGCGAGGAGGGGGACGTCGCTGTCCCCCTCACTCGGCAGGCGTGCCGCGCGTGACCAGCCGACGGCCGGGTACGTTGCCCAGGACATGGACGACAACGACCCCCTCAGCCTCGACGACCTCGAGTCCGCCCCCGCCGAGCGGACGATGGAGCGGCTGGCACTGATGAGCCGCGAGGAGGCGGATGATCTGCTGAGACTCCTGGCGACGGTGGCCGAGGAGGGCGGCCCGCTGTCCGCGGAGGCGGAACGGCTGGCCCGGGAGATCGCGGCCCGGATTCCCTCGGAGAACTGACCGTCGCCTCGGCCTGCCGGGACTGCCGGGCCCGGATGCCGTGTCTCCGGGTCCGGCAGTCCCAAGGGCTTGAGACGGGGCCGTCACGGCACCGCGGGCGGGCACGGTACCGGTACCGCGGGCGTGAGATGGCCTGTCATGGCACCGCGGGCCGGCACGGTACCGCGGGCGTGAGATGGGCCTGTCATGGCACCGCGGGCGTGCGCAGGGCCAGAACGGCGATGTCGTCGTCGTTGTCGGCGGGACGCGTGCGTTCGACCAGTTGGTCGGCGAACGACTCCAGCGAGCGGCGGGCCAGGGCGGCGGCATGCCGGCGCAGCCGGTCGAGTCCCTCGTCGATCGAGTGACCCGGCGATTCGATGAGACCGTCCGTGTACAGCAGCAGCGTCGACTCGGGCGGCAGCACCACGGTCGCGTCACAACGGCGCCGCCGGGGCCTGATGCCGAGCAGAGGGCCGTGCCCCTCGGTGAGGTACTCGGTCAGGCCCTCACGTGTCACCAGCAGCGGCGGGGGATGGCCGGCGTTGGTCCACGACAGGGTCCATCGTCCGTCGCTGCCGACCGTCGTCCGGGCGAAGACCGTGGTGGCCATGGGGACGTCGGTGAGGCGCGTCATCGCCTCGTCGAGCCACTCGAGTATGCGGCTCGGCGGTTCCTTCTGGGACCATGCGTAGGCACGCAGCATGTTGCGCACCTGCGCCATGCCGGCCGCCGCGTCCAGGTCGTGTCCGGCGACGTCCCCGATGGCGAGCGCCGTGTCGCCGTCGGCGAGGGTGAAGGCGTCGTACCAGTCCCCGCCCACCTGTGAGGCGTCGGGAGCGGGCAGATAGCGCGCGGTCATCTCCAGCCCGGACAGCCGCGGCAACTGGGGCAGCAGATGACGCTGCATGGTCTCGGCGACCTTGCGCTGCCGTTGGTACAGGCGCGCGTTGTCCAGGGCCAGCCCGGCCCGGCGGGTGATGTCCTCGAGCAGCGCGAGGTCTGCGAGGGTGAACGCCTCGGGCCGCTCCGAGCGCCCCAGGGTCAGGGCGCCCAGCACCTCACGCAGACCGCGGATCGGGGCGATGGCGGCGGAATGCATGCCGGTCGCCTCGAACAGCCCGCGCTGTGCGACGGCGATGCCCGAATCCGGCGCGCCCCGGTAGGTCTCGGGGCCCGTCAGGGTCGACGCGACGCCGCGCAGGGCGCGGGACAGCGGCATCGGGGAGTCCTCGGGCACGGGCGGCATGGGTCCCTGCAGATCCTCCCGGTGTACCAGGAGTGAGTCCTCGGCATGAACCACGGCCGTTCGCCACACCTCGTCGCGCTCGGTGATCTGGTCGATGACGGCCCAGTCCGCCAGCCGTGGCACCACCAGGGCCACCAGCCGCCTCAGCGCTTCGTCCACGTCGAGCGTCGAGGTCAGCTGGGTGGTCGTCTCGGCCAGCAGGGCCAGACGTTCCAGTTCGGAGAGCGGCGCCGCGGTCGACTCCGGTCGGCCACGCGGGGTGTCGACGTCGTGGGCCGGATGGAAGAGCACCAGCGTGCTCTCCTCCTGCTCACCGATGTCGTACGGGGTGACGAGCCAGGACACCGGCAGCAGGAAACCGTCGCCGCGGGCGAACCAGACGTCCTGGCCCTGGGCCGTCTGCTTGCCCAGGAAGGCCCGTCTCAGCACACACTGCGTCGTGGGCACCGGCTCCCCATGGTGGTTGCGGTGCAGCAGGTCGTGGGCGTCCTGTCCGAGGAGTTCCTCGGCGGACCGAAGGAGCAGCTGCTCGGCACGGGAACTGACGGCGATGACGTGTCCCTGCTCGTCCAGGACGTAGGCGCCCGCGCCCAGGGCATCGAGCGCCGGCTTCAGCGACTCCTGACCGGGTCGCCGAGACGGCTCGTCAACGGTGTCGGTGCCGTCGAGGTCCATCATCCGGCCTCCTCCCCTCCGCGCCGCGGCCGACCAGACCCGCCCTGCCCGTGCAGGGACCGAGGGCGACCGCACTTGTTCCGATATTCTCACCGGCTTCCCCACCAGCACGCGCGCACGTCTCCCACTTCGCACACATCCGACTCCTCTCCTCCCTACGGCCCTACGGCCCTACGGTCCTACGGCCCCTACGGCCCTACGGCCTCGCCCCGAGGACCGGCTGCACGGGCGCCCGGAACAGGAGCCATGCGACCGGCGTTACCGTGACGGCGTACAGGAACGATCAAGGCGGTCGGCATGCACGGCGAGTACAAGGTCCCCGGGGGCAAGCTGGTGGTGGTCGATCTCGACGACCACGACGGTGTCCTGCGCAATGTGCGCGTCGCGGGAGACTTCTTCCTGGAACCCGACGAGGCCCTTGTCGCCATCGACCGGGCTCTCGAGGGCGTCCCCGCCACCACGGAGGCCCCCGAACTCGCCGAGCGCATCCGGGCGGGCCTGCCCGAGGGAACCGTCATGTACGGCCTGACCCCCGAGGGCGTCGCGACCGCCGTCCGCCGCGCGCTCGCCCAGGCCACCGACTGGACCGACTACGACTGGCAGCTCATCCACGAGGAGCCCCAGCCGCCCGCCCTGCACATGGCGCTGGACGAGGTGCTCACGGCAGAGGTCGCCGCCGGGCGCCGGCCGCCGACTCTGCGAGTGTGGGAGTGGGGCGGCCCGGCCGTCGTCATCGGCAGCTTCCAGTCCCTGGGCAACGAGGTGGACGCCGAGGCCGCGTACCGGCACGGGATGAGCGTCGTACGACGCATCTCGGGGGGAGGCGCCATGTTCGTGGAGCCCGGGAACACCATCACCTACTCGCTGTCCGTGCCGGTCTCCCTCGTGTCCGGCCTGTCCTTCGCCGATTCCTACGCCTACCTCGACGACTGGGTGCTGGGCGCTCTGGACGACATGGGAATCAAGGCCTGGTATCAGCCCCTCAACGACATCGCCACCGACGCCGGCAAGATCGCCGGAGCCGCGCAGAAGCGTATGGTCGGTCCCGACGGCGGCCCGGGCGCGGTCCTGCACCACGTCACCATGTCCTACGACATCGACGCCGACAAGATGGTCCAGGTGCTGCGCATCGGCCGGGAGAAGCTGTCCGACAAGGGCACCCGCAGCGCCAGGAAGCGAGTCGACCCGCTGAGGCGGCAGACAGGGCTCTCCCGGGAGACCGTCATCGAGCGCATGATCCG
The DNA here is from genome assembly GCF_044753645.1 of Streptomyces sp. NPDC093261. Taxonomy (NCBI): domain Bacteria; kingdom Bacillati; phylum Actinomycetota; class Actinomycetes; order Kitasatosporales; family Streptomycetaceae; genus Streptomyces; species Streptomyces sp. NPDC093261. The sequence continues at coordinate 115,643 of NZ_JBIVNO010000008.1, read as the reverse complement.
CTCGTTCGGGGCCCGTTACGGCCTCACCAGGGGCCACATCACCCCGCAGGAGCTGGAGCGGGCCGAGGAACTGGCCGCCGTGAAATTCTCCGCCCCGGAGTGGACCGCGCGCGTGCCGTAGCGGCGTGCGGTTCCTCCGTGCGCCCGGCCGGCGTCAATCCCACAGCGGATAGGTGACCACGCGACGGAATCCGTCGGGCCTCGAATCGGTGTAGACGAGGGTCATCTGCGTGTAGTGCCGCAGCTGCGGATCCTTCTTCCAGGGCTGCGCGTCGCCGAGCCGCACGACGACCGGGTACGAGTGGAACCTGCCCGCCGCGCAGTACGGCTTGCAGTCGTTGACCACGTTGATGCCGCTGGCCGTCGCCGAGCCCGGGTCCCAGTGTGACCAGTGGAGCGAGGACAGGCGGCTGTTGCCGTCCCCGCAGGCGATCATGAAGTCGGCGGGTCGTACCTGCGCGTGCCATACGCAGTCGACGAGCACGGGGCGAACGGGCTGCCGCTGGGCGGCGTCCTCGGCCGGTGGGGCGGCGGAGGCCGTGCCCACGGCCGCTGAGAGCAGGGCGACGGCACCCAAGGCGACCGCCGTCTTCACCGTGTGGATCCGCATGTTCGCTCCTGGCCCTCCGTGCAGGCGCTGGTGTGATGACGCTACGGCCACGAGGGGGGAAAGCACCACTCGTACGCGCCCCGTGTCGGTCACCAGAGCTCGGTCACCAGAGCTTGTCGATCTCCCCCGGATACAGCTCGACGCGGCTGTCGTGGAACGCCATCCGGTCCTGCCGGGCCCTGGCCGAGAAGAAGTCGCCCAGGGTGACCTTGTCGAAGCCGGGCCGGTCACTGGGAAACGGGTCGCTCGGTATCCCGCCGATCAGCACCGTGCCGGGCAGCGTCTGCCAGCCCGCACGCTCGTAGAGCGCCTGGAGGGGGCGGTCGCAGGTGAACAGCCCGAGATCCAGCTGCCGGGCGATCATCGTCTCCCGCGCCGCGGCGACCAGGCGTCGGCCGTGTCCGAGACCGCGTCGGTCCTGCCGTGTCACCACCGTGCTCAATCCGCCCACCGCGTAGCGCGCGCCCGCATGGGAGATCTCCTTGGACAGGACGTCCAGAGCGGCGAGCACCGCCCCCTCGTCCACGAGCAGCATCGACCGGGGGCGCAGCAGCGGATCGTGGGTTGGGGCCCCGACAGGGGCGACCCGGCCCGCGGGGGACGGCCAGGCCTGCTCCTGGAGGTCGCGCACCTGCGTGCGCAGTTCGATCGGGGTGGCCTCTTCGGGATACGACAGGATCTGCACGCGTTGATTCTGTTCGCCCGGCACGGGAGCGCAAGCCCTTTTCGGGGTCGGCGTCCCGGGAGGTGGTCCGGTGGCTGTGCCGGAGCCTGCCGTCCGGTGTCGGTGAGGGTCTCACACCCTGTGCGCGCTCTGCGAGCGCACGTTCGACATCTGCGCTGAAACCTTTCGGAGGCGATGAATTCGCCGAGTGGGATGCAATTCGTGCCGCGCGGCGCAATCGAACGGGGGGCTGAATTCACCCGTTCGGACCAGTCACTCTGGCTTGTCGGACGTTCACCTTATGCATCCATAACCGCCGTTGGGAAGTTGGAAGGGGGGAAGCTGAGAGGGAGCTGAGAGAAGGGCGGGGTCGTCTTGTGTTGTCGCGTTCCCGTCAGACGCATCTCCCCAGACGGTCGCCGACGTGCCGAAATGGCTGTTCGGTGTGGGGGTCAGCGTCCATCCGAGTGCATCTCGTCCATGTCCGGCGCGGGGTGAGCCCAGGAATACCGGCTCGTTGAGCGATAGTGTCGAGTTGTCGAGATCGATTCCAAGTGGCCTCCTGATCGTGACCGACTGAAACTGAAGCGCACGGTTTCGAGATCAGCCAAAAGGAGCGCCACGACCGGTGACTCCAGGGATTCACCGGGTTCGGCCCCCGCCGGGCGCCAGGACATGGGCCTGATCATCGCGACGCGATGATCAGCGATATATCCGCAAGGAGTGAGCATGGGAGAGAAGTCTGCCGAGGTGTTGATACCCGGCCCGGACGAACCTCCGACCGCCAGGCGAAGCAGCGCAGGCCCGTCGACCATGGAGACCGAGAGGAAGCTCGCCGAAGTACTGGCCGATGTCGTGTGTGTCGAACGCGTTTCGGCCGACAGCCACTTCTTCGAAGATCTCGGTGCGAACTCGATGGTCATGGCGCAATTCTGCGCGCGCGTCAGGAAGCGGTCGGATCTGCCCTCGGTGTCCATGAAGGACATCTATCGCAACCCCACGATCCGGAACCTGGCAGCGGCACTCGCGGACGCCACCTCCACTCCTGTCGACGGACACACGCTGACGGCCCGCTCGGCGCAATCGGCGGTGACCGCCGCGGAGGCTCCGGTGACACGGGCGAGCACGTCGGCCTATGTGCTGTGCGGGACGCTCCAGTTGCTGGCTTTCCTGGCGTACTCCTTCGTCACCGGACTCGTCGCCGCCCGAGGCTACGACTGGGTATCCAACGGAGCGGGGCCCTTCAACATCTATCTCCGCTCCCTCCTGTTCGGCGGGAGCGGATTCCTCGTCGTGTGCGTGTTCCCGATCCTGGCCAAGTGGATTCTCGTCGGCCGCTGGAAGCCGGGTGAGTTCCCCATCTGGAGTCTGACCTATCTGCGGTTCTGGATCATCAAGGCGCTGCTCCATGCCAATCCGATGATCTTTCTCGCCGGCAACCCGCTGTTCGTGCTGTACCTGCGGGCCCTCGGCGCCCGGATCGGCAAGGGAGTCACGATCCTCTCCCGCTCCGTGCCGGTCTGCACCGACCTGCTCACGGTCGGCGAGGGCACCGTCATCCGCAAGGACGCGTTCTTCCTGTGCTACCGAGCGCATGCGGGGCGTATCCAGACCGGGCGGGTCACCCTCGGCCGCGATGTGCTCGTCGGTGAGAAGACCGTGCTCGACATCGACACCTCGATGGGCGACAGGGCCCAGCTCGGCCACGCGTCCTCCCTGTACCGGGGCCAGTCCATCCCGGACGGCGAGCGCCGGTACGGATCCCCGGCGCAACCCACGGACATCGACTTCGTGCGGGTCGAGCCGGCCAAGTGCGGCACGCTGCGCCGGGCCTGGTTCGGCGCCGCCACCCTGCTCCAGCTCTTCCTGGTGTACATTCCGCTGGGTGTCGGCGGTATGTACATGGTGCTCAGCTGGGTTCCCGCGCTCGACGACCGCCTGAACCCGGACGACGTCGACTCCTTCTCGGAACTCCTGACCGACTCGCTGTACATCTCCCTCGTGCTGTTCTTCGGCCTCGTCGTCGGCGGTCTCGTCGCGGTCTTCACCCTTCCCCGCCTGCTGAACCTGGCGATCAAGCCCGACAGGGTCTATCCGCTGTGCGGCATCCGCTACGCGGCGCAACGGGGCATCGCTCTCATGACGAACATCAGGTTCTTCACCTGGCTCTTCGGCGACAGCTCGTACATCGTGCACTACCTGAGGGCTCTCGGATACGACCTGACGCAGGTGGAGCAGACCGGCTCCAACTTCGGCACCGAAGTGGTGCACGAGACCCCGTATCTGGTCTCCATCGGCAGGGGCACGATGGTGGCCGACGGCCTCTCCATCATCAACGCGGACTTCTCCAGCACGTCCTTCCGGGTGACCCGGGCGACGATCGGGCCGCACAACTTCCTCGGCAACAACATCGCCTATCCCGCGGGAGCCAGGACGGGCGAGAACTGCCTGCTGGCCACCAAGGTGAACATTCCCCTCGACGGCGAGGCGCGCGAGAACACCGGGCTGCTCGGCTCGCCGAGCTTCGACATTCCCCGCACAGTCGAGCGCGACTCCCGGTTCGACCACCTCAGGACGGGCGACGAACTGCGTCGGCACCTCACCCGGAAGAATCGTTACAACCTGCGCTCCATGGCTTTCTTTCTCTGCGTCCGATGGCTGCACGCCTTTGTCCTTACGGCGGCCGGTCTCGCCACCCTCAATCTGTACGGAGCGCTCTGGTACGTCATCATCGCCTGCTATCTGGCGTTCACCCTCGCCTTCACCGCCGCGTACTTCGCCCTGGTCGAGCGCTGTATCGCCCGATTCCGTCCGCTGAGCCCCCGGCTGTGCTCCATCTACGACCCGTACTTCTGGTGGCACGAGCGTATGTGGAAGGTGCCGGACCGCCATGTGATGGTCTTCAACGGCACCCCCTTCAAGAATCTGATCTGGCGGATGATGGGCGTGCGCATCGGCCGCAGGGTCTTCGACGACGGCTGCTATGTGACGGAGCGGACGCTCACCACGATCGGTGACGACTGCACCCTCAACATCGGAACCAAGATCCAGTGCCACTCCCAGGAGGACGGCACCTTCAAGTCCGACCGCACCACGCTCGGTGCCGGCTGCACCCTCGGGGTCGCCGCACATGTCCACTACGGCGTGATGGTGGGCGACCACGCCGAGCTGGCACCGGATTCCTTCCTCATGAAGGGCGAGGAAGTCCCCCCGTACGCACGGTGGGGCGGAAACCCCGCGGCGGAGAACCCGGACGCTCCCGGCCGGCCCTTCGGCGTCGGTCCGGCCGCGACGACAGCGACGTCCCCGGCACCCGGTGCCGCGCCGACGGTGAGTTGAGGAAGGCCTGCGATGGAAGCGCACCTGAACGCGGACCGGGAGTACTGGAGCCGTGTCCTGGCCGCCGGCGGCAGCACCGCGATTCCGCGGTGGGCGCCGGAGCCGGCCGTGGGTGTCGCCGTGCACGAGGTGGTGGTGCCGGACGAGACGGCCCAGGCGGTGCGCGCGCGGGCGGGAGAGCTGGGGGTGCCGGTCAGCGCGGTGGTGCTGGCCGCGTACGCCAAGGTGCTGGCCGCGCTGTCGGGTGAGCAGGACGTGGTCACCGGCTTTGCCGCCGGGCCGGACGGCGATCCGCTGCCCTGCAGGCTGACCGTTGCTCCCGCCACCTGGCGTGACCTGGTGACGAGCACCCATCGCGAGGCGGCGGAGCTGCTCGCGCACCGGGAGTTCCCGGTGCGGGAACTGCGCCGGGAACTGGGCATGGCCGGGCCGCCGTACGAGGTCGTCCTCGATCCCGACGGCGCCGGAGGCGCACTCGCCGAGGACACGGTGCTGGCGGTGGACTGGGACGACCGGGGCGAGCAAACGCTGCTGCGGCTGCGCCATCGTACTCAGGCGCTGGACGCCGAGTGCGCGGCCCGCATCGGCGGCTACCACCTCACGGCGCTGCGCCTGCTGACCGCCGATCCGGACGCCGAGCACGCACGGCAGAGTCTGCTGTCGGCGGAGGAAGTGCGACAGCAGCTCGAAGGGCTGGCCGGGCCCGCGCGCACGCTGCCGGAGTACCGGGTGCACGAGCTGTTCGAGCAGCGGGCACGGGCCCATCCCGAGGCCGTGGCCGCCGTGCACGGCGACCGTACCTGGACCTACGGGGAGCTCAACGCCCGCGCGAACCGGCTGGCCCGGGCGCTGCTGGTCCGAGGGCTCGGCCGCGAGGACATCGTCGGCGTGGTCACCGAGCGCAACCTGGACTGGCTGGCCGCCGTTCTGGCGGTGTTCAAGGCCGGAGGCGTGTATCTGCCCATCGAGCCGCACTTCCCGGCCGGCCGTATCGAGGCGACGCTCTCGCGGTCCGGCTGCCGGCTGGTGCTGACCGAGTCCGGCAGCACCCACACCCTCGACAACGCCCTGGCGCTGCTGCCCGACATCGAGAGGCTGACGGTCGAGACGGCGTACGCGGAACAGCAGGCCGATACCGATGTCGCGGTCAAGGTCACCCCCGACCAGCTGGCCTATATCTACTTCACCTCCGGCTCCACCGGCGAGCCGAAGGGCGCCATGTGCGAGCACGCGGGCATGCTCAACCACCTCTTCGCCAAGATCGACGACCTGGGCATCGGCGAGGGGGACGTGGTGGCGCAGACGGCCCCGCAGTGCTTCGACATCTCGCTGTGGCAGCTGCTCGCCGCGCTGCTGGTCGGCGGGCGGACCCTGCTGGTCCGGCAGGACGTGATCGTGGACGTCGAACAGTTCGTCGACACGCTGGCCCGTGGCCGCGTCGGGGTCGTGCAGGTCGTGCCCTCCTATCTGGAGGTGGTGGTCTCCTACCTGGAACAGCACCCCCGCGCACTGCCGGACCTGAGGTGTGTGTCCGTGACCGGCGAGGCGCTCAAGCGGGAGCTGGTCCAGCGCTGGTTCACCATCCAGCCGGGAATCAAGCTGGTCAACGCCTATGGGCTGACCGAGACCTCCGACGACACCAACCACGAGGTCATGGACCGGGTGCCGGACCGGGTCCTGCTGGGGCGCGCCGTCAACAACGTGCGGGTCCTCGTCGTCGACGAGCACCTGTCCCTGGTGCCGTTGGGCGCCCCTGGCGTGATCGCGTTCTCCGGGGTGTGTGTGGGCCGCGGGTACGTCAACGACCCCGAGCGGACCCGTGAGGCGTACCTCGACGATCCGTACCGGCCGGGGGAGCGGCTGTACCTGGGAGGCGACTGGGGACGCTGGCACCCCGGCGGCAAGCTGGAGTTCCTGGGGCGCCGCGACAACCAGGTAAAGATCCGTGGCTTCCGCATCGAGATCGGCGAGATCGAGAACAACCTGCTCAGGGTGCCCGGCGTACGAGACGGTGCGGTCGTCGTGGCCGAGCTGGCGGGCCGCAGCGCCCATCTGATCGCGTTCTACACCGGCCGCTGCCAGCCCGCGGACGCGCTGCGCCAGGCCCTGAACGCCGTCCTGCCCGCCTATATGGTCCCCTCGGCCTTCCACTGGCAGCAGAGCCTGCCGCTGACCGCCAACGGCAAGATCGACAGGAAGGCCCTGACCACGCTGGCCCAGCAGACCGCCTCGGCCGCGGAGACCGGCGCCTCGGGGAAGCAGTTCCAGGCACCGCGCACCTCCTCCGAGCGGAGGCTGGCGGCCGCCTGGGCCGAGCTGCTGGGCGTCCCCCAGGACCACATCGGCCGGCAGGATCATTTCTTCGATTCCGGCGGCACCTCGCTGTCGGCAGTGAAACTCACCATCGCCCTGGGCCGGGCGGTGTCCCTCAAGGACATCACCCGCCACCCGGTGCTCGCCGACCTCGCCGCGCTCCTCGACGGCGCGACCCAGCGGCGTCCCGAACTGCTCCAACCGCTGTCCGCACCCGAGAGCGGGCAGGACTGCGCCCTGGTGTGCTTCCCCTACGCGGGCGGCAACGCGGTCAACTTCCAGCCGATGGCCGGTGCCCTGGCGGGCAGCGGGACGGCGGTCTACGCCGTGGACCTGCCCGGTCACGACCTCGCCGTCAAGAACGAGCCGTTCGCGCCGATCACCCGGGTGGTGGAGCAGGTCAGCGCCGAGATCGCCGCGCGCGGTCTCACCAGGGTCATGCTCTGGGGGCACTCCTCGGGTGCCGCCCCGGCGCTGGAGACGGCGAGGAGGCTGCGCGAGGCCGGGGTGGACGTCACGCGGGTGTTCGTCGGCGCCCAGCTGCTGGGCACCGCCGCCGACCGTCGTTCGGCCATCGCCGAGCTGACCCAGCGGAGCAACGCCGAGATCGCCGCGCAGCTGACCGCGGACAGCGGCTACACCGAACTGGGCGAACTCAACCCGCAGCACGCCGAACACGTCGGTGCCGCCTACCGGCACGACTGCGTGTCCGCGCACCGCTACTTCGCCGACGCCCTGGACAGCCCGCCGACGGTGAAGCTGGCCGCGCCGGTCACCGTCGTCCTCGCCGCCGACGACCCGCACACGCGCGGTGGCCCCGACCGGCACCGCGACTGGCAGCGCCTGGCCGAGCACGTGGACCTGCACGAACTCGCCGAGGGCGGCCACTACTTCCCCCGCACCCGGCCGACCGAGGCAGCACGGGCCGTCCTCGGCGCAGCCGACCTGCTGACCTCCTCCTGAGCCTCCGAGTCTCCCGAGCCGCAATCGAAAGGAAACCGAGATGTCGTCCTCATCCCCGGCATCACTGCTCGAGGTGGAGCTGCTGCCGGACAAGCCCCCGGTCCTGCACGTCGAGGCATCCGGCGACGCGGCCGGCTGGGCGGCCGAGCACCGGGACGCGTTGCGAGCGCAGGTCACCGAGCACGGGGCGCTCCTCGTCCGCGGCCTGGGCGTACGAGAGCCGGACCAGGTCGGCGCCGTCTTCACGGGACTCGCCGACGGCCTGATGACAGAGCGGGAGGCCTTCGCCCCGCGGGAGAGCCACGGCGCGGGGCTGTACTCCTCCTCGGCCTGGCCGGACAACCAGCCGATGTGCATGCACCATGAGCTCAGCTACACGCTGGAGGTCCCCGGCTTGATGCTGTTCGCGTGTCTGCGCGCGCCCAGCCAGGGCGGCGCGACCGCCGTCGCCGACGCGGAGCGTGTGCTCCAGGCGCTGCCCGCCACGCTGAGCGAACGCTTCGAACGCGAGGGCTGGCTGCTCACCCGCAGCTACAACGACGAGATCGGGGCGTCCCTGGAGGAGTCGTTCGGCACCGACGACCGCGCCGCCGTCGAGCAGTACTGCCGCGACCACGCCATCGACTTCGCCTGGCAGCCCGACGGGTCGCTGCGGACACGCCAGCGCCGCAGCGCCGTGGTGCGGCACCCCCTGACCGGCCGGCGCTGCTGGTTCAACCAGATCGCCTTCCTCAACGAGTGGACGCTGGCCCCGGACGTGCGCGAGTACCTGGTCGACGAATACGGCGAGGACGGACTGCCGTTCAACACCCGCTACGGCGACGGCAGCCCCATCGGCGAGGACGTCGTCCAGCTGCTCAACACCACCTACGAGGACCACACCCGGCGCGAGCCCTGGCAGCCCGGGGACGTGATGCTCGTCGACAACATCCGCACCGCACACAGTCGCGAGGCCTTCGCCGGAGACCGTCAGGTGCTGGTCGCCATGGCCGAACCGCAGCGCCTCTCCGACAGCCGCCCGACCCCGGAGGTGAGTCCGCGATGACGACTCTGCCGTCCCCCGCCACCCCGTCCGCCCCGCCGTCCCGGGCTCCCGTGCCGACCTTCGCGGTGATCTCCGGTGCGCAGGTGCAGCAAGCACTCGCCGGACGCGAGAGACAGATCGTGGAGCTGGTCGAGACCACCTACCGTTTGCACGGTGCGGGGGAATCGGTCAACCCGCCGTCGTACTTCCTGCGCTTCCCCGACCGGCCGACGGCCCGCATCATCGCGCTGCCGGCCTCCATCGGCGGGTCCGTACGGGTCGACGGCCTGAAATGGATCTCCAGCTTCCCGGGCAATGTGTCCGCCGGGCTTCCCAGGGCCTCCGCGGTCCTGATCCTGAACGACCCGGAGACCGGCTACCCGCTGGCCTGCCTGGAAAGCTCCATCATCAGCGCCACCAGGACCGCGGCGTCGGCCGCGCTGGCGGCGGACTGGCTCAGCCGCACCCGGACCCGCCCCACCCGCGTCGGATTCTTCGGTGCGGGGCTGATCGCCCGCTACATCCACTCGTTCCTGATCGGCACCGGCTGGTCGTTCGACACGATCGGGGTGCACGACCTGTCCGCCGACAGCACCGCCGGCTTCTGCGGCTATCTGCGGCAGTCCTCGTCCAGCGCCCGGGTCACCGTCCACGACCGTGCCGAGGAGCTGATCCGCTCCAGCGACCTCGTGGTCTTCGCCACCGTCGCCGGTGCGCCCCATGTCACCGACCCGGCATGGTTCAGCCACAACCCGCTGGTCCTGCATGTCTCCCTGCGGGACCTCGCTCCCCAGGTGCTGCTCGCCTCGGCGAACTACGTCGACGACGTCGAGCACTGCCTGAAAGCCGACACATCCCCTCACCTCGTGGAGCAGGCCACCGGCAACCGCGACTTCCTGGACGGCACTCTCAACGACGTCATGACCGGACGGGTGACCCCGCCGGCAGACCGGCCGGTGATCTTCTCGCCCTTCGGACTCGGCGTCCTCGACCTCGCCGTCGGCAAGTACGTCTACGACGAAGCCGCACGGGCCGGACACCTTCATCTCATCGACGACTTCTTCCACGAACTGCGCCGGTACGGCTGATCAAGCCTTCCCTCAGCCCTGGCACCAGGAGGCCACCGTGCCCGTCATAACCGCTCCTCACGCCTTCAACGAAAGCCAGCTGTACGTCGACCTCCAGCCGATCTTCGGCCGTTCTCTCTACCTGAAGTGCGAGGGCTTCAACTTCGCGGGATCGATCAAGCTGAAGGCTGCGATCGAGATGGTGGAGACCGCCGAACGGGAGGGAGTCCTGAAGCCGGACTCGATCCTTGTCGAGTCCTCGTCCGGAAACCTGGGCGTGGCGCTCAGCATGATCGCCGCCAGCAAGGGCTACCGGTTCCTGTGCGTCACGGACTCCCGCTGCAACCTCTCGACCCGACTCCTGATGGAGGCGCTGGGCAGCCAGGTGCACATCGTCGCCGACCTGGATGCCAACGGCGGCTTCCTCGGTGCGCGGATCGACTACGTACGGGAGCTGTGCGCGTCCGACGACCGCTATGTGTGGCTGGGTCAGTACACCAACCCGGGCAACTGGCGGGCGCACTACCGCACCACGGCGCCGGAGATCGCCGAGGAGTTCCCGCGGCTGGACGTGCTGTTCATCGGGGCCGGCACCACCGGAACCCTGATGGGCTGTGCGCGCTACTTCCGCGAGTGGCACAGGCCCGTGCGGATCGTCGCCGTGGACAGCGTCGGTTCGGTGGCCTTCGGCGGCAAGCCCGGGCGCCGGATGATCCCCGGCCTGGGCATGAGCATGCGCCCGCCGCTGCTCGACGAGTCCTATGTGGACGAGGTGATCCGGGTCGAGGAGGCGGACACCATCCGTGCCTGCCACCGTCTGGCCCGCCGTGGGTTCCTGTTCGGCGGTTCCACCGGGACCGTGGTCAGCGGCGCGATGGACTGGCTGTCCCGCCATGACACGCGCGGCCTGACAGCGGTGGGCATCGCCCCGGACCTCGGAGAGCGCTACCTGGACACCATCTACCAGACGAACTGGCTGGAGGCGCTGTACGGCGACCGGATTCTCCTCGACTTCGAAGAGCTCACGAAGGACCCCCGGGGAGGTGAGCCGAGGTCACGGGCGTCACGCCGGCGTCCGGAAGCGTAGCCGACCCGCGGACGCCGTCGGCCACCGCAGCGGTGACCGACGGCCGGATCGGCCCCGCGCTCAGCGTCGTAGCGTGACACGATCCGCGGTGGGACCGGGCCCGGGGCGGGACGTCACGAGGAGGGCGCGTTGTGCCGTCCCGGTGCCGCCTCCTTGGCGAGGGCGCCGGCGGGCGGCCCGTCCTGTGGTGCGCGATCCCGCGTGGGAGCGTGCCCGCCGCGCAGCGCCGAGGCCAGCGCGGACACCAGGGCCATGCCCGCGGCCACGGCGAAGACGATGGTCAGCCCCTGGTGGAACGGCCCGGCGACCAGTCGCGGGAAGAAGCTGTGACCGGTCAGGGCGGCACGCTGGGCGGCCGAGAGGTGGGCGAGCGTCCCGCCGGAGGCGAGCAGGTGCTCGACGGGGTTGTTGCCGAGGAAGGTGGCGAACAGCGTACTGACCGGCGGCAGTGACGCGGCGTGCGCGGCGGCGCCGACCGGGACGCCGTGCGTCGTGAGTCCGGCCCGCAGGGTCGTGGGCAGCGACGAGGCCAGCCCGGAGACCATCAGCGAGAAGAACACGCCGATGGACAGGGCGGTGCCCGAGTTCTGGAAGGTCGAGCGCATGCCCGAGGCGACGCCCCGGTACTCCGGCGGCACGCTGCCCATGATCGACGAGGTGTTCGGCGAGGAGAACATGCCCTGGCCCAGGCCGTTGAGCAGCAGCAGCGTCGCGAACACGTCGTAGTCGAAATCGACCGGCAGGGTGAGCAGTCCGAGGAAGGAGCCCGCCACGACGACCAGACCCGCGGTCGAGAACACACGGGCGCCGAACCGGTCCGACAGATAGCCGGAGAGGGGACCGGCGATCAGGAAGCCCAGCGTCAGCGGCAGCATGAAGATGCCCGCCCACAGCGGGGTGTCCTCGAAGGCGTAGCCGTGCAGGGGCAGCCATATGCCCTGCAACCAGATGATCAGCATGAACTGCAGCCCGCCGCGCGCGATCGCGGTCAGCAGAGCGGCCAGATTGCCCGCGGCGAACGCTCGCACTTTGAACAGGGCCAGCCGGAACATGGGTTCGGCGACGCGCGTCTCCGTATAGCAGAAGAGCAGCAGCAGGGCCCCACCGCCGATCAGCCCGCCGAGCACCCAGGGGTTGCCCCAGCCGGTGGCGCTGGAACCGTAGGGCTGGATGCCGTAGGTGATGCCGGCGAGCAGGATCCCCGCGCCCGCCGCGAAGGTGATGTTGCCGATCCAGTCGATGCGGCCGCGGCGCCCCGTCGCGGTCTCGCGCAGGCTCAGATACGACCAGATCGTCCCGGTGATGCTGACCGGCACGCTCACCCAGAACACGGCCCGCCAGTCGACGGCGGCGAGCAGTCCGCCGGCCAGGAGGCCGAGGAACTGCCCGGCGAGCGCGGTGATCTGGTTGATGCCGAGGGCCATGCCGCGTTGCCGGGCGGGGAAGGCGTCGGTGAGGATGGCCGCCGAGTTGGCGGTCAGCATCGAGCCTCCGAACGCCTGCACGATGCGCCACAGGATCAGCCACAGGGCTCCCGCGCCCGCCCGGAACGGGTCCAGGGACAAGGCGACGGACGCGCAGGCGAAGATGAGGAAGCCGAGGTTGTAGATCCTGACCCGGCCGTACATGTCGCCGAGGCGGCCGAGAACCACGACGAGCACGGCCGACACCAGCAGATAGCCCAGGATCATCCAGAGCAGATAGCCGATGTTGCCGGGCGCGAGCGGGTCGAGACCGATCCCGCGGAAGATCGCGGGCAGCGAGATGATCACGATGGAGGCGTCCATCGTCGCGATCAGCACACCGAGTGTGGTGTTGGACAGGGCGACCCACTTGTAGCCGGGGCCCGGAGGCTGGTCCCGCCGGCGCGCGGAGCGCGTGAGACGGACGGCGGCCGTCCCGCCGCCGCTCGCACGGTTCCCGGACCGCTCGCCGCCGGGGCTGCCCGCGCTCACAGCCGTGCCGCCAGCCGGTCGAGGAGGGGCAGGGCCGACGCGAGCGTCTGCCGCTCCTGGGCCGTGAACTCCTCGAGGACCGCCGAGAGGCGGTGAACGGACTCGGAGCGCCGCTCCGCCAGCATCGCCCGCCCCTCCTCGGTGATCGTCACGACGGCCCGCCGTCCGTCGGCCGCGTCGGGTGTACGGCGGACCAGTCCGCGCTGTTCCAGCCCGGCCAGCGTGCCGGCCATCGCCTGCGGCCGCACGCGCTCCAGGTCCGCGAGGGACCCCGGGTAGCCGGGGCCTTCGGCCTCGAGCCTGGCGAGCACCGACACGCCGGAGAGCGTCACATCGCCGACGGCGTGCGCCTGGCGCAGCCGCCGGGTGACCCGGCCCACGGCCAGTCGCAGGCCGGTCGCGAGGCGGGCGGTGTCCGGCTCTGCGGCGATGCGATCGGGCCCTGTCTCTTCGTCTGCCTCCATAGGTAATAACAGTAGGTTTATCAGCCTGGACTGTTCAAGCAGATGTTAGTAATCATCGAGCCGCCGCCGGTTGACGCGATACACGTCGGGGGACGCACTGCTCGCGACCAGTGCGTCCGCCGCGGCGGCTGCCGGCAGGTCGCCGAGGACGATCCGGCTCCGTGAGAGCAGGTCCGCGAGGACTTCTCCGGCCAGGAGGAAGACGGTCGTCGGGGCAGTGTCGAGGGCGAGCACCAGGCCGAGGGAGCCGCTTCCCGCGCCCTGCCCGCCGACGGAGTAGCGGCGGGTGAGCACCTTGGTGCAGGGCGGCACAGGGAGGCGCAGCACGTCGTCTTCGCCCCGTTTGCCCGACCCTGCCAGGGTTACCCGCCGGGAAGAAGCCGACGGCCGACATGGAGAGGAGGCGTTGCCGTGAGCAACGCGACGATGGAACGCGCGGAGGCGGCGCGGCTTCCGGAGGGTGACGTGGTCCGCATCCTGCTGGAGCAGCATGCCCGGATCCGAGACCTGTTCGCCGAGGTCAAGGGCGCGCAGGGCGATGAGAAGAAAGAGATCTTCGACGAGCTGAGGGCTTTGCTGGCCGTCCATGAGACCGCGGAGGAGATGATCCTGCGGCCGGTGGCGGAGAAGACCGCCGGTGCGGCCGAGGCCGAGGCTCGCAACCACGAGGAGGAGGAAGCCAACAAGGTGCTCGCCCAGCTGGAGAAGATGGACGTCGGCAGCCCCGAGTTCGACACGAGGATCGCCGCCTTCGAGCGTGCCGTGATCGACCACGCGGAGCACGAGGAGCAGGAGGAGTTCCCCGCGGTGCGCCAGGGCTGTGACGAGGACAAGCTCAAGGGCATGGGCACCCTGCTCGAGGCGGCGGAGAAGATGGCACCCACCCATCCGCACCCCACCGCGGCGGGATCAACCACCGCCCAGTGGCTGACCGGGCCCTTCGTCTCCATGGTCGACCGGGTGAAGGACGCCCTCACCCGATCGCGGGGCGGCAGCTGACCCGGCGACGCCGGGCGGGCCGGAGGGGTGGTGACGCAGCGCCGGGACCGGTTGCGCTTCGACGGCTGGATCGCCGGGATCGGTACGTCGTCCGGCACTCGTGTGGTGGTGGGGCGCTGGGCGCGCTCGCCGTTCGGCGCGTTCAGTGACGTGATGCTGGAGCGGCGGGACGGCCACCGCCTCCTGCTGGCCCCCACCGTGCGGACGGCGCAGTTCATCGCCGGCCTCTACGCCTTCGACGAGGTGCGGGTGGCACCGGTCCGGGTGGATACCGCCGGCAAGGACTGGACGGTCACCGCCGCCCCGCTGCGTCTGCGCTTCACCCTGGGCCGCCGAGGTCCCGTGGGATGGCTGCTCAGGGCCGTGCCCGGGCCGCTCGCCGCCCGTCCCGTCTGGGCCGCGTGGACGGCCCTGCCGGCGTGGCTGCTGCTGGGCGCCCGCACCTGCGGCAGCGCGGGCGCCGGCCGCTACGAGTGGTACGGGGCGAGGGACCTGCACCCGATCACCGCCGCTGCGGCCCGCTACGAGGACGAGGACCTGGGCGGGCTCGCCCCGGTCGGGCCCCCCGTACGGTTCGGGTTCGGTTCGACGCCGCGCAGGCCCTGCGTTGTGCGCGTCACCACCACGGTGGACCCGGGGCACCGCAACCGCCACCGTGAACAAGGCGTTCCCCGCGCTTGAGTCGTGCTCGGAGGTCTCCTGGGGGAAGGTGGAACTGTGACAGCAGGCGCCACCGAACTCGTCCGGGAGTGCGATCGGCTGCGGGCGGAGAACCGGCAGCTGAGGCGTGCCGTGTCCTCGCGCGCCCAAGTCGACCAGGCGATCGGCGCTGTGGTCGTCCTGGGACGGGTCCCGCGGGACGAGGCCTGGGGGATACTGCGCGACGTGTCGCAGCACACCAACACCAAGCTGAGTCTCATCGCCGAACACGTCCTGAAGTTCGCCCAGGGCGGTGACCTCCCGCAGCCGGAGCTGGACGAATTCAGGCGGGCCCTGGAGCGCAACAGAATCGCCTCCCGCACAGATCCCTGATCCCCGTATCGCGGCCACCACCCGGTACCGCGCCCGCACCCGTCCCGGCGTGTCGAACGGCCGGCCGTGGGCACTGGGAGACGATGGGTTTCCCGGACAGCCGGAGCGGGCCGGAGAGGGAGGGGCTGCATGGAGCGCCAGAGCGCAGCGGACGGGACCGGCGAGCGTACCGGGACGACCGCGCTCGACGCCGAAGGGCCGTCGTCGCGCCGCGACACCACCGATGCGCGACGGCACATTCCGCGCACCGACGTCGTACTGCGGGATCCGCGTCTGTCCCAGGCCGCGCGCCGGCTGGGAGCGCCCGTGGTGAAGGAGGCGGTCCGGCGGGCGCAGGAGCAGGCCCGGGAAGGCAGCATCGCGCCGGCGCAGGTGGGGGACACGGCGGTCGCCCTGCTGCCCTCGACGGCCGGCGGGCTCCGGTCCGTGATCAACGCCACCGGCGTCGTGCTGCACACCAACCTCGGGCGTGCGCCCCTGTCGGCGGCCGCCCGGGAGGCGGTGCAGGAGGCCGCCGGACCGACGGACGTCGAACTCGACCTGCACACCGGCGTACGCGCCCGCCGTGGACGCACGGCGCTGCGCGCCCTGAGCGAACAGGTTCCCTCCGCCGCCGCGGTACACGTCGTCAACAACGGTGCCGCCGCGCTGGCCCTCGCCGCCACCGCGCTGGCCGCAGGCAAGGACATCGTCATCAGCCGGGGGGAGATGGTGGAGATCGGGGACGGTTTCCGGCTCCCGGACCTCCTCGTCTCCACCGGGGCCCGGCTGCGCGAGGTCGGCACCACCAACCGCACCGGCGTCGCCGACTACGCCGCCGCGATCGGACCGGAGACCGGCTTCATACTGAAGGTGCACCCCTCGAACTTCCGCATCACCGGCTTCACCCGCGCCGCCGAGACCGGTGAACTGGCCACGCTGGGCGTCCCCGTGGTCGTCGACATCGGCTCAGGCCTGCTGGCACCGCATCCCCTGCTGCCCGAGGAACCCGATGCCGAGACCCAACTGCGCGCCGGTGCCTCACTCGTCACCGCGAGCGGCGACAAACTGCTCGGCGGACCGCAGTGCGGACTGCTCCTCGGCGAAGCGGAGTTGGTCCGCACCCTGTCCCGCCATCCCCTCGCCCGTGCCCTGCGGGTGGACAAGCTGACACTGGCCGCCCTGGAGGCGACGCTCACCGGGCCGCCGACCCCGACCGCCGCGGCTCTGGCCGCCGAGCCGGCACATCTCATGGAACGCGCCACCCGGCTCGCCGACGAGCTGAGCGCCGACGGCATCGACGTACGGGCCGTGGAGAGCGCCGCGACCGTCGGGGGCGGAGGCGCGCCCGGTGTCGCTCTGCCCAGCGCCGCGCTGTCCCTGCCGGAGCCCTTCGCGGCCGTACTGCGCACCGGCCCCGTCCCCGTGGTGGGGCGCCTGGAAGCGGGGCGCTGCCTCCTCGACCTCAGGGCGGTGCCGCGAGAGGACGACAAGCGGCTCGCCGACGCCGTGCGGTCGGCCGCGAGGGGGTAGCGTCATGCGGGTGCTGGCCACCGCCGGGCACGTCGACCACGGCAAGTCCGCTCTCGTACGGGCGCTGACCGGAATGGAACCCGACCGCTACGAAGAGGAACGCCGCAGGGGCCTCACCCTCGATCTCGGCTTTGTATGGACCCGGCTCGTCCCGGACGGGGAGCACCTCGCCTTCGTCGACGTGCCGGGCCATGAGAAGTTCGTCGCGACCATGCTCGCCGGGGTCGGCCCCGTGCCCGCCGTCCTGTTCGTGGTGGCCGCCGACCAGGGCTGGCAGCCGCAGTCGCAGGAGCACCTGGCGATCCTCGACGCGCTCGGGGTGCGCCACGCCGTGCTCGCGGTGACCCGCAGCGACCTGGCGGACCCCGAACCCGTACGGGCCGACGCCGTCGAGCGCATGGCCGCCACCTCGCTCGGCAGCGTGTCGTCCGTCGCCGTGAGCGCCGTGACCGGCACCGGACTGAACGAGCTGCGCACGGAGTTGACCCGGCTGGCCGGTGGATTGCCGGACCCGCCCGCGGACGCGGACACACGGCTGTGGCTTGATCGCGCCTTCACGGTACGTGGCCACGGCACCGTGGTGACCGGCACGCTCGGCGCGGGCACCCTGCGGGTCGGGGACCGCCTGGTGACGGGGGACAACTCGGCGGTGCTGCGGGTGCGCGGGCTCCAGTGCCTGCACGAGGAACGGTCCGCGGTCACGGGGGTGGCGCGCGTGGCCGTCAATGTGCACGGCGCAGCGGCCGGCGCCCTGCGGCGGGGGCAGGTGCTGCTGGCCCCCGACCGCTGGCTGCTCGCCGACGTGATCGACGTCCGCATCACCGGAGAACCGGCCGGTGAACTGCCCCGTGAGGTCACCCTGCACATCGGCACGGCCGCCGTCCCCGTGACCGTACGACCCTTGGGCGAGGACACCGCGAGGCTGACCCTGCGGCACGGACTGCCCCTGCGCGTCGGCGACCGCGCGGTGCTGCGCGAACCGGGCGGCCGGCGCCCACCCTGCGGTGTGACCGTGCTGGACGTGCGCCCGCCCCGGCTGGCCCGGCGGGGAGCGGGCCGGGCCAGGGCCGCGGAGCTGGCCGCCATGACCGGCCGGCCGGACGGGGTCGCGGAGCTACGGCGGCGCCGACTCGTGCGCCGCTCCGAGCTGCTGGCGATGGGCGTGCCGCCGCCCACGGCGCCCGTCGTCGAGGACTGGCTGGTGGACGCAACCCATTGGGCGGGGTTGCGCGAGCGGCTGGCCACCGAAGTGGAACGCTACGCACGCCGGCACCCTCTGGAGCCGGGCCTGCCGGCCGAGGCGGCCCGTCGCCTCCTCGGCCTGCCCGACAGATCGCTGGTGGATGCCCTGGCCGGGACGCCGGGCGCCACGCAACTGAGTCGGCGCCAGGGCCGGTTGTACGGGCCCGGCCGTGACCGGCCCACGCTTCCACCGCCCGTCGCGGCGGCCGTCGACGCCGTACGGCGTGAACTTCAGGCGGCACCGTTCCGCGCTCCGGAGGCGGACCGTCTGAGCGAACTGGGGCTCACCCGCAAGGCGGTGGCCGCCGCGGTCTCCGCGGGGGCGCTGCTGGCGGTCACGGACGGCATCGTGCTGCTCCCCGGCGCGGACGCCCGGGCAGCCGACATCCTGCGCCGGCTGCCCCAGCCGTTCACCCTCAGCGAGGCCCGCCGAGCCCTGGACACCACGCGCAGAGTGGCCGTGCCGCTGCTGGAGTTCCTGGACGCCAAGGGCTACACACAACGGGTGGACGCCCAGCGCCGCCGCTGCGCGGAGAGCGTCCACGAAAGCGTGCACGATGACGAATAGGTCACCGCTGTCCCAGTCCGGTCGGGTACCCCCACGAGGCGCTACCGTCATCGCTCCGACACAGTGTGGGGCCACATGACAAACCCGTACACCCTGCCATCACAGCCGGTCAGACCCGCGCCGAAGTGGGCGCGGAAGCGCTACGTGCTCCCCGCACTGGCGCTCGCGTTCTTCATCGGTGTCGGCGCGGGCGGCAGCGGTCAGGGCACCGACACCACCACCAAGACGAAGGCCGCAGCGGACAACATCCGGCCGACCGTCACCGTCACCGTCACCGCGACAGCGACCGCAACGCCACAGGCGGCTCCGACCGTCACCGCCACCAAGACGGTGAAGGTCCGAGTCACCGTCACCGCGAAGGCCCTGGCCGCGGGTGGGGGATCCGGCGGCGACGACAGCGGCAGCGGAGGAGGCGGAAGCGTCTACTACGCCAACTGCAGCGCGGCCCGCGCGGCCGGGGCAGCGCCCCTGTACCGGGGCCAGCCTGGGTACGACTCCCATCTCGACCGGGACGGCGACGGCGTCGCGTGCGAGTGAGGGCGGGGAGCCGCCGAGACGCCGGGTGAGCACCAAGCCCGGCCGCGCCCCACCGCGGCCGGGCCGGCGTCAGGTCAGGACAGCTTCCACTCCGCGCTCTGGTCGGAGAATCCGGAGTCCATCGTGAACTGGACGGTCGCCGCCTTCGAGTTCTTCGGCACCTCGAAGACGATCCAGCCGAGCGCCTTCGCGCCGGGCTTCAGCCTCACGTCGGACGACATGGACGGGCCGGCCGTGATGTCGGCGAACGTGGTCTCGAACTGCTGGCCCTCGCTGTCGGCGATCTGGACGCCGTTGGAGGGGCTGTCGCTGTAGGCCTTGGTTCCGGTGTTGACGAGCCTGAACTGCACGCCGACGAACCGCTTCCCGGCCTCCGGGGTCGTGAACTCGTCGCTGGACTTCGCCGGGTCGGCGACCTTGACCAGGGTGACGTCGAGCTGGCTGCCGTCATCCATGCCCTTCGCGGTGATGGTGTCGCCGACCTTGGCCACCTTGGGCGCGGCGCTCTTCTTGGCAGCCTTCTTCGCGGTGTTCTTGCCGGTGTCGGCCTTGGCGGGGGCACTGGCGTTGGGCTTGTCGACCACGGAGCTGCCGGAGCTGCACGCGGTGAGGGCGAGCGCCCCGATGGCGGCGGCGGTGGCGAGTCTGATGTGAGTGCGGGTGCGCATAGGTCCCCCCAGGGCTGTGGTTTACACATGAAGGACATGTGAAGGAACCGTATGGTTGCACAGTCCACGAAAAAAGTTGAGCGTTGAGGGAACCTGGACCCCCATTCTGTCGTCGCCCCCTGACGTCGAGGCCGGCGCCCGCATAGGGCGGCTCCGCTGTGACGGGGAATGCGGCGGGGTCTACGCCAGGGGCTCTCGGAGCGTGCACCGCTGCGACGCGGACGGGAACGACGTGCAGTCCCTGTGCGCACGCTTCCTGATGCCCGGCACCAAGCTGTGAGGCGACCGTGATCGGCCCGTGTCGGGCCCGGCGTGCGAGTGGCTCCGCCCCTGGACGGGCGGTGGCGGATACCTTGGCGGAGGCGGACGGGAATCGAACCCGCCTGCCCGAGATCCTCGGACACCTCGGTTTTGAAGACCGGGAGGGCCACCAGGCACCCACACGCCTCCACCGCCCGCCAGGCTACTGGAAGGTCTCGCTGCCGCCCGCACCGGCCACACCCTTGGTGCAGGCGGCCTCGATTCCCTTCCGCCCCGCCGGAATCGACGGCGGCAGGTTCGACAAGGCCGTACGGCGGTACCCCAAGCCCGGTGCACAGACGTGTGGCCGCGACCCACCATCGGACGAAGGACGCCCCGTATGACCCTGACGCGTGAGACACCCGTTCGGCTCACCCAGTTCGCGCACGGCGGAGGGTGCGCCTGCAAGATCCCGCCCGGCGAGCTGGAGGACATCGTCGGCGCGCTGACGGCGCCGCCCGTCGTGGGCGACGGCTCGCTCCTCGTCGGGCCGGCCACCGGCGACGACGCCGCCGTCGTCACACTGCCCGCCGCCGACGGCACCGCCGCCGCGTCCGCAGTGGTGGCCACCGCCGACTTCTTCACCCCCGTCGTCGACGACCCGTACGACTGGGGGCGCATCGCCGCGGCCAACGCCCTGTCCGACGTGTACGCCATGGGCGGCCGTCCACTGGTCGCCGTCAACCTCCTCGCGTGGCCGCGTGAGGTGCTGCCCTTCGACCTGGCGCGCGAGGTGCTGCGCGGCGGACTGGACGTCGCGGCCGAGGCCGGCTGCCATGTGGGCGGCGGCCACAGCGTGGACGATCCCGAACCCAAGTACGGGATGGCCGTCACCGGACTGGCCGATCCGTCGCGGCTGTTGCGCAACGACGCCGGCCGGCCGGGCCTGCCGCTGTCGTTGACCAAGCCCCTCGGCCTCGGTGTCCTCAACAACCGGCACAAGGCCACCGGTCAGCGGTTCGAGCAGGCGATCGCCACCATGGCGACCCTCAACCGGGACGCGGCCGCCGCGGCCCTGGACGCGGGTGCCCGCTGCGCCACGGACGTGACCGGCTTCGGCCTCCTCGGCCATCTGCACAAGCTGGCGCGGGCGTCCGGCGTGACAGCCGTGATCGACACATCCGCCGTGCCGTACCTCGACGGGGCATGGGAGGCCGTACGCGACGGCTACGTCAGCGGCGGTACCCGCCGCAATCTGGAGTGGGTCGCCCCCTTCACGGACTTCGGGGACACGGACGCCGACACCCGGCTGCTCCTGGCCGACGCCCAGACCTCGGGCGGACTGCTCGTGGCGGGCGAGGTGCCCGGGGCGCCGGTGGTCGGGGAGCTCGTCCGGCGCGGGCCGCACTCGGTCGTGCTGAAGTGAGGTTCCCGGCCCGGCCGTTCCCGGATCACGGCTCCCTGCCGGTGCGGTCGTCGATACCGGCCCGCGCCTGGTAGACCCGCACCAGCTCCAGGGCAGCCGGGCCCCGCGGCCGGCGTCCCGGCCGGATGTCGACGGCGAAGGCCTTGGTCTCCTGGATGTGGGTGTTGGGATCGAGGGCCATGTGCACCAGCTCGTTGGCCGCGTCGCCGCGGCTGTAGCCGTTCGGACCCCAGTGGTAGGGCAGTCCGACCTGGTGCAGGGTGCGCCCGTGCACGGTCAGGGACGGCACCCGGTCGGTGACGAGCACACGCGCCTCGATCACGTTCCGCGCGCTGACGATCGTCGCCCAGCCGGTGTGCTCGAGGCCGCGCTCGGCCGCGAGTTCGGGGGACACCTCGCAGAAGAACTCCGGTTGCAGCTCCGCCAGATAGGGCTGCCAGCGGGACATTCCGCCCGCGGTGTGGTGCTCGGTGAGCCGGTAGGTGGTGGCCACGTACGGGAACACCTCCGTTCCCGGGTCGCCGCCGCTGGGCTGGTAGCGGTTGTCGGGATGCGGGGGCAGCAACTGCCGCACCGGATTGCGCTGCTGGTCGTACAGCAGGTTCGGGAACGGCGAGTCCTGCGGCTCGTAGTGCGTCGGCAACGGGCCGTCGGTCAGCCCGGAGGGCACATAGAGCCAGGCCTTGCCGTCGGCCTGCATGATGAACGGGTCGGTGCCCGAGAGTGCCTCCGCCCCGGTCGCGTCCGGCGACGGCCGGTGGGACGGGGACTTGTCGTGGGCGAAGTCGGCGATGTCGTGGCCGACCCACTCGGCCTGGTCCTCGTCCCACCACACCAGCGCCTTGCGCTCGCTCCAGGGCTTGCCGTCGGGGTCGGCCGAAGCACGGTTGTACAGGATGCGGCGGTTGGCCGGCCAGGCCCAGCCCCACTCGTTGGCCACCCAGTTCTGCTGCCCGCCCGGCCTGCGCCGGGCCGCCTGGTTGACGCCGTCCGCGTAGACCCCGCAGTAGATCCAGCAGCCGCAGGCCGTGGAGCCGTCGGACGCGAGCTGCTCGTAGGACGCCAGTGGGTTCCCCTCGGCGTCGTGGCCGTTGATCTCGGCGAGGACTGCCTCCGCGTCCGGCTCGGCGTGCTCACCCTTCGTGGGGTAGTCCCACGTCAGATCGAGCAGCGGACGGTCCATCTCGTCGGTCGACCCGGCGAGCTTTCGGCGGATGATCCGGCCGAGGTGGAAGGTGAACCACAGGTCGCTGCGGGCCTCGCCCGGCGGCTCGACGGCCGTGTGGTGCCATTGCAGCAGCCGCTGGGTGTTGGTGAAGCTGCCGTCCTTCTCGGTGTGCGCGGCGGCCGGCAGGAAGAACACCTCGGTGCGGATGTCCTCGGTGCGCAACTCGCCTGTCTCGATCTCCGGCCCGTCCTTCCACCAGGTGGCCGACTCGATCAGGGAGAAGTCCCGTACGACGAGCCAGTCGAGGTTGGCCATGCCGAGGCGCTGCATCTTGGCGTCGGCCGAGCCGACCGCGGGGTTCTCACCCATCAGGAAATAGCCCTTGCACGTGCCCTCGAGCTGGGCCATCACCGTCTCGTAGGTGGAGTGCGAGCCCGTCAGCCGCGGCAGATAGTCGAAGCAGAAGTCGTTGTCGGGGGTGGCGGCGTCACCCCAGTAGGCCTTGAGAAGGCTCACGAGGTACGCGCGCATGTTGCCCCAGTAGCCCTTGTGGGCCGCCTCGGCGTTCACAAAGGCTTCCAGGTCCTCGTTCTTGTGCGCGTGCGGCATCGGGATGTAACCGGGCAGCAGGTTGAACAGGGTGGGAATGTCGGTCGAGCCCTGGATGGAGGCATGCCCGCGCAGGGCCAGGATGCCGCCGCCCGGCCGGCCGATGTTGCCGAGCAGGCTCTGCAGGATCGCTGCCGCGCGAATGTACTGCACGCCCACCGTGTGCTGGGTCCAGCCGACCGCGTAGGCGAAGGCGGTGGTCCGCTCGCGCCCGGAGTTCTCCGTGACCAGTTCGCACACCTGGCGGAAGAGGTCCTGCGGTACGCCGCAGATCTTCTCCACCATGTCGGGCGTGTAGCGGGCGTAGTGCCGCTTGAGGACCTGGAAGACGCAGCGCGGATGGGCCAGCGTCTCGTCGCGTTCGGGCTCGCCCTCGCCGATGACGGCGCCGCCCGCGCCGTGCGCCTCGCCACGGGCCGCCTCGGCCACCGAGCTGCCGCCCTCGGTGCGCTGCTCGTACTCCTGGTCGCGTTCGCCGGAGGCCGCCTGCACCTCCGTGCCCTCGTACTGCCAGCCGCTGTTGTCGTAGCTGCGGCTGTCGACGTCCAGCCCGGAGAAGACGCCGGCGAGGTCCTCGGCGTCACGGAAGTCCTCCCGCAGGATGACCGGCCCGTTGGTGTAGGCCACGACGTAGTCGCGGAAGTACTTGTCGTTCTGCAGCACGTAGTTGACGACTCCGCCGAGGAAGGCGATGTCCGAGCCCGCGCGCAACGGCACGTGAAGGTCGGCAAGCGCGCTGGTGCGGGTGAACCGCGGATCGACGTGGATCACCTTCGCGCCGCGGGCCTTGGCCTCCATCACCCACTGGAACCCGACCGGATGGCACTCCGCCATGTTCGAGCCCTGGATGACGATGCAGTCCGCGTTCTGCAGGTCCTGCTGGAAGTTGGTCGCGCCGCCGCGTCCGAACGAGGTTCCCAGACTGGGAACGGTGGAGGAGTGTCAAACACGCGCCTGGTTCTCGATCTGAATCGCTCCCAGGGCGGTGAAGAGCTTCTTGATCAGATAGTTCTCTTCGTTGTCCAGCGTCGCACCGCCGAGGCTGGCGAAGCCGAGCGTCCGCCGGGTGCGGGTCTCGTCCACCTCCCACTGCCAGCCCTCGCGGCGGGCCGCGATCACCCGGTCGGCGATCATGTCCATCGCCGTGTCGAGGTCGAGGCGCTCCCACTCGGTGCCGTGCGGACGCCGGTAGAGGACGCAGTGCCGGCGGGCCTCACCCGTGGTCAGCTGAAGGCTCGCGGCACCCTTGGGACACAGCCGGCCGCGGGAGATGGGCGAGTCGGGGTCGCCCTCGATCTGGGTCACCCGCTCGTCCTCGACATAGACGCTCTGACCGCAGCCGACGGCGCAGTAGGGGCAGACCGACTTGACCACCCGGTCCGCGGTGGCGACCCGGGGAGCGAGCCGTGCGCTGGTGCCGCTCTTGGCCGCGGCCCCGCGGCCCAGGGGATCCTTCCCCGTCAACTGGCGGTAGACCGGCCAGGAGTCGATCCATGTGCGCACGCCCATGTCGTCGGCCCTTTCGGTGATGCCCGTTCGGTACTGCTCGGCGGCGTCCGACCGTTCGCCGGCCGTCGTGTTCAGCCGGTGTGGACCCCGCTCACACGGTTCCTCTTCTGTGGCAGAGCGGGTGCTCCGATTCGTCCTTGTGCCGGATTCTCCCGCAGCGGGGCGAACGCGGCATCCCCGAACGCCACGTCATGCCACGCCTCCGTGCCACTCTCCCTGCCCGGTCGCTGCTGGGTACCCGTCGCCCGTCCGGCCAAACCGGTGCCCCCGGCGGCCAGGTGTGAAACCGGACCGCCGGGGACTCCGGCCTGCGGTGTGTCCCCTCGCGGAGCGCACGTCCCGCCCGTAATGTCCGGGTGGCCCTGGCCTGTCCGCCCTGCCCGGGCTGCCCGTGCACCCGGACGTGCCCGACGGTGTACGAGCCCTGCACGCGGCCGGACATCGCCTGGTGACCCTGACGAACGGCTCGGCCGACATCACCCGGGCGGTTTTGGAGGGGGCCGGACTCGGGGACTGCTTCGAGACGCACCTCGACGTCGAGGGCGCGGGCAGCTGGAAGCCCGCCCCGGCCGCCTATGCCTACGCGCTGCGCACGGTGGGCGCACCGGCCGCACAGGCCATGCTGGTCTCGGTGCACCCCTGGGACGTCGACGGCGCCGGACGGGCGGGTCTGTCCACCGCCTGGCTGCGGCGGACACCCGTTCCCTACCCGGCAGCGCTGCGTCCCGCCGACCGGGAGGCCACCGGGCTCGCCGATCTCGCGCGTCGCCTGGCCCTCGGGTGAGCCCGCCTCGGGCCGGCCGTCAGCGGGAGCGCCCGTTCAGCCGCTCCCGCTGGGGTACGACGGTGTACTTGGGGTCCTCGGCCGAGGCCACCCCGGCATGGAACACCCCGAACCGCAGGGCGGCCGAGCCGGCCATCAGGGCCGCCCCGGCCGCCGCCGCGAGCAGCCGTCCTTGTCGTAGGCCCGCTTGTCGCCCCGCCAGGACCGCCAGCGCGGCGCCGCCCGCCGTGAGAGCCTCCGCCGAGCGCAGCAGCGCACGGGGCCTGCCCTGCTCGTACGGTTCGGCCGCCAGACCCATCCGGTGCTTCATCACCCGGAAGGCGCACAGCTCCAGGCCGGCTCCCAGCACGGCCATGCGGCGCGCGGGCTGCGTCTGCCCGGCCGGTGCGCAGGCCAGGGCCAGTCCGGCGGCGGCGCTCGCACCGGATCCCGCGAAGACGAACGGCAACTCGCGGTAGCCCTCGTGCCAGGAGGGAACCGCGGTGTCGGCGACCAGAACGGCGGTGTAGGTGGCGACCGCGGGGCCGAGGACCGCGGCTCCCGCCGTGGCGGCGGCGCCGACGAGGCGGTAGCGGCGCGCGACATCGGTGGCCGCGGCGGCCATGGTGAGCGGCGCGTATCCGGCCAGGAGCCACGAGCCCACGCTCATGGGCGACGTGGGCTTGAGGACGCGCAGCATGTTGACGAAGCGGGCGGGCCGGCCCAGGTCGTGCACGAGCGCCGCCAGGGACAAGGAGATCGCCCCCGCCGCGCCCAGCTTCGCCGTCCGGGCCAGTGCCGGACGGCCGGTGGCGTGCGCCCCGGCGGCGAGCAGCGACGACGCGCCGGCTAGACCGCCCAGGTACAGATAACCCGCGATGTCGAGCGCCGACCAGGTCGGCCGGTTCAGGATCGGTTTGCCGTAGTAGGAGGAGAACTGCGCCTCGGGCACCATGGCTTGCTCGCCGCGTCCGCGGCGGCGCCGGCGGCGACCGGTGGACGCGCCGGTGAGGGCGTCCCGTCCGGGCCGGGCCCCCTCCATCCCGCCCCGGGTGACATCCGATCCGCTCATCGTGGCCTCCTGACGAAGCCGGCGACGGCCAGCGCGGCGAGCGACACGGCGGCCGCCGCCGCGTGCCGCCACATGGCGGGCAGGTCCCGGGTGGTGACGACCGGGTCGGGCGGCAGTCCGTACACCTCCGGCTCGTCCAGCAGCAGGAAGAACGCCCCGTCGCCGCCGACACCGTCGTCGGGGCTCTCCCCGTACAGGCGGGCGTCGGTCACGCCGGCCGCATGGAGCTGCGCCACGCGGACGGCGGCACGCTCGCGCAACTCCTCCAGCGGGCCGAACTGGATGGAGTCGGTGGGGCAGGACTTGGCGCAGGCCGGCTCCATCCCGACGCCGAGCCGGTCATAGCACAGGGTGCACTTCCACGCCCGCCCGTCGCCGGGGCGCTGATCGATGACACCGTAGGGGCAGGCGGGCACGCAGTATCCGCAGCCGTTGCAGATGTCCTCCTGGACGACCACCGTGCCGAACTCGGTGCGGAACAGTGAGCCGGTGGGGCACACGTCCAGGCAGGCCGCGTGCGTGCAGTGCTTGCAGACGTCCGAGGACATGAGCCAGCGCAGTTCGGTGCGTCCGTCCGGCGACACCGGCGAGATCTCCCCGCTCGGTGCGCCGGCGGGCGCCGCGTCCGGCGCGGGGGCGGTGGCTCCGGGGCCCGGGGAGGAAGGGGAGGTGCCGAGCCGCCGGGCCGCGTCGAAGACGTCGACGTCCTGGTGGCCGACGCCGGGTTCCTGCCCGCCGAGCTGCTTGCGCTGCTCGATGAACGCCACATGCCGCCAGGTGTCCGCGCTGAGCCCTTGCGTGTTGTCGTAGGACATGCCGGTCAGCTCGAGGCCGTCTTCCGGCACGGCGTTCCACTCCTTGCACGCCACCTCGCACGCCTTGCAGCCGATGCAGACGGAGGTGTCCGTGAAGAAGCCCATGCGCGGCGGGGTGTCGGTGTACCCGGATGCCGCCGCCACATCCGGTTGCGGGCCGAACAGCAGGTTGCCGCGCACCGCGTCCCCGGCCGGCCCCCCTGCTTTCCCGGCGCTGACCTGCGTCATCCTCAGATCTCCTTGCTCGCCTTGCTCAGCTTTCGTCGCCGCTGCCCGCCTCGCCCGGACCGGCCCGCACCAGGTCGATGCGGCGGCGCTGCCATTCGGTGGCGGGCATCTCGACCCGTCGGCCGTAGTACCACCGGCTCAGCGCGTTGCGGATCCGGTGCCTGCGGAACCAGCGCCAGACCTCCGTCCCGTGGGCGAGCGGCCGGGGCTCGTCGCGTACGAGGATGCGGTACGCCTCGGCCGCGGGCAGCAGCATGCGCGCCTCCTGGTACCCGCCGCGGGCCGTGCGCCGGACCTCCTCGGCGGTCTGACCCTCCAGCAGACGGCGGCGGTCGGCCGCCTGCAGGCCCAGGCAGGCCCGCCTGGTGGCGTGATAGGTCAGGAAGGGCACGACGAACAGGGCGGCACGCAGGGTGTACGTCAGCCCTTCCAACGCAACCTTGAACACGTAGGCGATGACGTCCTGTCCGCCCGCCAGCAGCAGAACGGCATAGGCGGAGACCGCGGCGGCACCGAGGGCGGTGCGGGTGGGCTGGTTGCGGGGCCGGTCGCACAGATGCTGCTCGGGCCGGGGGCCGGTGATCCACCGTTCGAAGAACGGATAGACGTACAGCACGAGGAACACTGTCGTGGGCAGGACGGCACCCGGCAGGAAGACGTCCCACACGAGGGTGTGCCCCGCGAAGTTCGTCTCCGCGGCGGGCATCAGGCGCAGTGCGCCCTCAAGAAAGCCGACGTACCAGTCCGGCTGGGCGTCCAGGGTGACCTGGTCCGCACGGTAGGGGCCGAAGGCCCATATCGGGTTGATCTGCATCACCGCGCCCATCAGGGCGAGAACGCCGGCGACCACGAAGAACAGGCCGGTGGACTTCGCCGTGTACTGGGGGACCATCGGCTTGCCGATCACGTTCCGGTTGGTGCGGCCGGGCTCGGCCCACTGGGTGTGCTTGTGGTAGACCACGAACGCCAGGTGCACCGTGACCAGCGCGAGGAGCAGACCGGGCAGCAGCAGGATGTGCGCCGCGTACATGCGCGGAATGATCTGCTGCCCCGGGAACTGGCCGCCGAAGACGAAGAAGGAGGCGTATGTGCCGACCACGGGGATCGAGAGCATGATGCCCTGGGCCGTGCGCAGGCCCGTGCCGGACAGCAGGTCGTCGGGCAGCGAGTAACCGCAGAAGCCTTCCAGCAGGGACAGCAGGAAGAGCGTGACGCCGATCGTCCAGTTCACTTCCCTGGGCCGCCGGAAGGCGCCGGTGAGGAAGATCCGCAGCAGATGCACACCGATCGCCGCGACGAACACCAGCGCGGCCCAGTGGTGGATCTGCCGCATGAGCAGGCCGCCGCGGACGTCGAAGCCGAGGTTGACGACCGACGCGTACGCCTCGGTGGTGATCACGCCGCGCAGCGGCCCGTAGGAGCCGGTGTAGGGCCGCTCCGTCATGTCCGGATGGAAGAAGAAGGTCAGGAACACGCCCGTCAGGACGAGGATCAGCAGGCTGTACAGAGCGATCTCGCCCAGCAGGAACGACCAGTGGTCGGGGAACGCCTTGCGCAGGAACTCCTTGCAGGCGGAGCTGACCGGCAGCCGTTTGTCGAGCGCCGTCACCACTCGTTGCCCGCGCGCAGCGGCCCGGGATGAGCCGTCCTCGTCAGACACCGCCACGGTGCGTCCGCCCTCCTGCCGGTCGTCCTCGCCGCTCGCCGTGCGCCATGGTGCGCCTTCGCCTCGAGCCTGGCACGAGTCCCCCGGGGTCGCGCGCGGGAAACCGCCGGGAACGCGGTTTCGCCGGCGGGGTCGTTGTTTGGCGGTGGTGGTGTTGGCTACTCGGGTGCGGAGCGGCCGCCGGCCGGTGCGGGAGGTCCCACGTGCCCACTGTCTCGGACTTTGTCGCGACGCGTCTGCGGACCTGGGGCGTGGACAGGGTGTTCGGGTTTCCCGGCCGTGAGGTCGACGCGCTGGTCACCGCGCTCGGCGGTGGCAAGGGCCGCCCGGAGTTTGTCCAGGTGCGGCACGAGGAGTCGGCCGCTCTGATGGCCGGTGCCCATGCGAAGCTGACCGGCACGGCCGGATGTTGTCTCGTCCCGTCGGGTGCGGGCGCGCTGCGTCTGCTGGGCGGCCTGTACGACGCGGCGCTGGACCACGAGCCGGTGGTGGCCATCGTGGGCCAGGAGGACCCGGTACCGGGGGTGGAGCGCGGGCGGCGCACGGTCCGCACGACCCGCCTCTGCGCGGAAGTGTCCCAGTTCTGCGAGCTGGTGACCGACGCCGAGGTGGTCGGTGACGCGCTGGACCGGGCGTTCCGTGCCGCGCTGAGTGACCGGGGTGTCGGCACACTCGTCATGTCCCGCCGTCTCCTCGAGGCGGAGGCGCGCGGCCTGGCCGGTGAGGACGGCCCGAGGTCCGCGCGCGTGGGCTTCCGGCCCCCGGTGCGGCGGCCCGAGGAGCGGGCCGTATCGCGGGCGGCCCAGGTGCTGAACGAGGGCCGCCGGGTCGCCGTCGTGGTGGGACGCGACGGTGTGGCAGCCTCCGAACAGGTGGCGGGCATCGCGGAACTTCTCGGTGCGGGGTTGGCCAAGACCCCTCTCGCCCGTGATGCGCTGCCCGATGACCTGCCCTGTTCCACGGGCGTCGTCGGCCCGTTCGGCAGCGAGCTGGCCGCGGCCCTGCTGCGGGAATGCGACACGCTGCTGCTCGTGGGAGCGGGGGACACCGATCTCGACCGGGTGCGGCACCCGGCCTCGTCGCGCGTCGTCACCGTCGACACGGACGCCGGAGCCGGCCTGCGCCCCGACGGTCCGGTGCGGGTGACGGGCCATGTCGTCACGGCGCTCGAGGCGCTTCTGCCGCTGCTGCGGCGCAAGAGCGACCGCGGATGGCGCGGGGACGTCGAACGCGCGGTGCGCGAGTGGCGGACGGAGGGAAGGGCGAGAGCGAAGCGGTTCTTCGGCACTACGGTCAATCCGCGCTCCGTGGTGGCCGAGTTGTCGGCGCGTCTCCCCGACCGGGCCGTGGTCGTCGCGGACTCCGGCACCGCGCTGGACTGGTGGACGCGGCACCTGGAACTCCGCAGCGGAATGAGCGCCGTGGTGTCGGGGCACCCGGCCATGCCCGGGGCGTCCGTGCCCGGCGCGGTCGCCGCCCGGCTGGCGTTCCCCGGCCGCCCGGTGATCGCCCTGGTCGGTGACGGCGCGTTGCAGGCGAGCGGCCTGAACGAGCTGATCACCGTGCGGCGCCATGGGGCCCGGCTGAAAGGGGTGCCGCCACTGGTGTTCTGCGTCCTCAACAATCACGACCTCAGCCGGCTCACCTGGCAACGCCGCACCGAGGCCGGCGACCCGCTTCTGCCCGCGTCGCAGGAGGTTCCCGATGTCTCGTACGCGGAGTACGCGCGGCTGCTGGGCCTGACGGGAGTCCGCTGCGAGCGCCCGGCCGCGGTGGGCGCGGTCTGGGAGGAGGCCCTGGCGACGGCGGGGCCGACCGTACTGGAGTTCGTCGTGGACGGCGAGACACCGCCGGACTGGGCGGCGGCCGAGGGAACACGGCGTGGCGGGGACCGGCCACTGCCGAGGATCTCCCGCGGCCTTCTGCGTCGGAAGGTCCACGCGGCGGTCGGGGACCTGTTCCCTTCCTCGTGACGGGCGGGGGAGAAGTTGGCCGACGACATCACCCGAATGGCGTGCGTGCCGCCGTTTCGGTGCCGTGAGGCGGGAAACCCAGGAAGCGGCGTCGCGGCGGGATGGTGGCGGCGCCGCACGAACCTAAGGAGTTGGTCCCTCATGGCGGCGAAGTCAGGTTCCAAGCGGGAACGGCAGTACGAGCACATCAAGGAGAGCGCCCAGGAACGCGGGGCCTCGACCGGGCGGGCCAAGGAGATGGCGGCGCGAACGGTGAACAAGCAGCGAGCCCAGGCGGGCCAGGCGAAGTCGTCCCGGTCCTCCTCGAGCAGGAGCGGCTCCTCGGGTGCCGGTTCGCGGTCGGGACCCACCCGCGAGGAACTGTACGAAGAGGCCAAGCGCAAGGGCATCGAGGGACGGTCCTCGATGAACAAGGCACAGCTGTCCAGGGCCCTTGGGCGCTGACCGGAAGGCGGGTCAGGGATCGACTGGCCGCTGCCGTTGCCGCCGCAGCCGTTCGTTGTGCCACGCGACGGCCCGCCGGATCTGTGGCTCCTGCAAGCCGGTGCGGGATGCGAGCTGTACCAGGGACAGCACCGGCGGGCCGTTGGTGAGGGCCCGGGTGATCTTGGCCGCCCAGAGCTCCTCCGTCACGAAGGGGCGACGCCGGTACGTCTCACGGACGGCCTGGAAATGAGCGTCGCCGCACGCGGTGACGAGGCGCAGACCGTCGAACCAGTCGTCACCCGACTGCGCGGAGGAGGAGTCCGGAACATAGCCGCGCACCGCGTCGCCGGCCGGCAAGGTCGCGGCGCACAGATCGCACAACTCCACCGGAGATGTCTCGGCGCGTGCTGCGCCCTTCTTCCGCCTGCTCATCGGGCCTCCCGGGAAGGAAAGCGACACCGTGCGCACTGTCCGACGCGGGCGTGCCGACTCCCCGGACAGTCGAGTCCTACGAGTTGCCCGGCGTGCCGACGGCGAAACGCACCGGCTCGTCTCTGGGGGCGCGCCGCTGCGCGCGGCCATGCGGCGTGAGAGATTTACCGCGGAATTCGCCCATTTACCCCGTTTGTTATGTTCAGGAGGAACCGTATGGCCGAGGCCAATCCCGCCAAGCGTGCGGCGCGGAAGCTCGCGGGCAGCATGCACGGCAGCGACGGCGCAGGTCCGGAGGAGGGCATTCCGGGGAAGCCCGGACCTGAGTCACCGCCGCTCGAGGAGCCGACCGAGCCCAGGGACCCGCTTCCGCCGAAGCCGGACCAGAGCGGTCCCGACACCATGTCACCGACGGGTCAGCCCACGGGTGCCGACCAGGCGGTGATGGCCCAGGGAGGCAGCTATCTGACGACCGCGCAGGGCGCCCGGCTGTATGACACCGACCACTCGCTGAAGGCCGGGCCCCGTGGCCCCGTACTGCTCCAGGACCACCACCTGCGTGAGAAGGTCATGCACTTCGACCACGAGCGCATCCCGGAGCGGGTGGTGCACGCCCGTGGCGCGGCCGCGCACGGTGTCTTCCAGAGCTACGGCACGGCGGCCTCCGTGACCAAGGCCGCCTTCCTCGCCAAAGACATCGAGACCCCGGTGTTCGTCCGGTTCTCCACGGTGCTGGGATCTCGTGGATCGTCCGACACCGTCCGCGACACCCGGGGATTCGCCACCAAGTTCTACACCAGCGAGGGCGTCTTCGATCTGGTCGGCAACAACATCCCGGTGTTCTTCATCCAGGACGCGATCAAGTTCCCGGACGTCATCCACGCCGGCAAGCCGCATCCCGACCGGGAGATCCCCCAGGCGCAGAGCGCGCACGACACATTCTGGGACTTCGTCACCCTGCACACCGAGGCCACCCACCACACGCTCTGGAACATGTCCGACCGCGGCATCCCGCGCTCGTTCCGCATGATGGAGGGGTTCGGCGTTCACACCTTCCGCCTGGTGGACTCGAAGGGCGGGACGACACTGGTGAAGTTCCACTGGAAGCCGAAGCTCGGCGTCCACTCCCTGGTGTGGGAGGAGGCGCAGATCATCAACGGCGTCGACCCCGACTTCCACCGCCGGGATCTCGCCGACGCCATCGAGGCGGGTGCCCATCCGCAGTGGGAGTTCGGCATCCAGACCTTCCCCGACACCTCGGACCAGACCTTCGAGGGCATCGACCTGCTGGACCCGACGAACATCGTCCCGGAGGAACTCGCCCCCGTGCAGCCCATCGGGCTGCTGACCCTGAACCGCAATCCGTCGAACTTCTTCGCCGAGACCGAGCAGGTCGCCTTCCACGTGGGCCACCTCGTCCCCGGCATCGACATCACCGACGACCCGCTGCTCGCGGGGCGGCTCTTCTCCTATCTGGACACCCAGATCACGCGCCTCGGCGGCCCCAATTTCCCGCAGCTGCCGATCAACCGCCCGCACGCCCCCGTGAACGACATGCTGCGCGACGGCATGCACCAGACGGCCGTGCACCGGGGCGTCGCGCCGTACCGGCCCAACTCACTCGACGGCGGCTGCCCGTTCGTCGCGGGAGCGGACAACGGTGCGTATGTCGAGGCGCCGGTGCGCGTTCCGGAAGCCACCAAGGTCCGTCAGGCCCCGGAGTCGTTCGCGGACCACTTCAGCCAGCCCCGCCGTTTCTGGCTGAGCATGAGCCCGGTGGAACGCGAGCACATCATCGGCGCCTACACCTTCGAGTTGGGCAAGTGCTACGAACAGGCCGTCAAGGAACGGGCCTTGCAGGTCCTGGCCAATATCGATCCCGAACTGTGCGCGCAGGTCGCCGTCGGCCTCGGGCTGCCGGAGCCCAAGCCCACCATGCCCCTGGCCGAGGTCGAGCCCAGCCCGGCACTCTCCCAGGTCGGCCACACATGGCCCACGAGCGGACGCGTCATCGGCATCGTGACCGGCTCGGACGGCGACCTCGACGGTGTCCGAGCCGTGCGCGACGCGGTGCTTCAAGCGGGCATGGTGCCACTGGTGGTGGCGCCCACCGGCGGCAAGGTCGGGGCGGGCGACGGCGCGCTGACGGTGCAGCGTACCTACGTCACCGCGCGCTCCGTCGAGTTCGACGCCCTCCTCGTGGCCGGAACACCCGGCGTGGGCGGCGACGCCTACGGCGCCCGGGACGCCAAGGGCGCCCCCGCCGCTCCCCGGCAGGCGACATCCGATCCGCGGGTGAGCCTGTTGCTGTCCGAAGCCTTCCGCCACGGCAAGGCCATCGGGGCCTGGGCGGGCGGCGAGGCCGCTCTGAACGCGGCCGGCGTACCCACGGACGCGCCCGGAGTGGTGATCGGCGACAGGGGCACCGCCACCCTGCAGCAGCTCACCGGCCTGCTGGGCGCCCACCGCGTCTGGGAACGCTTCACCTCGGGAGGCTGAGGGCTGGTGCCACCGGCACCGGACCCGGGCTCCTCCCAGGCCGTGGGGGGGGGCCGGGGGGCCCCCCCCCCGGGCCCCCCCCCCCCCCCGGGCCCCCCCCCCCCCCCCGGGGCGGGGCCGCGCCCCCCCCCCCCCCCCCCCCCGCCCCCCCCCCCCCCCCCCCCCGGCG